>CAYUET010000023.1:0-45818 GCA_964443875.1 uncultured bacterium
CAAAAAAAACGCCGCAACTGCCTTTCGGCGCTGCGGCGAGCGTTTCTTTGAGCGGAGAAAGAGGGATTCGAACCCTCGGTAGAAGTATTAAACCCCTACAACAGATTAGCAATCTGTCGCCTTCGGCCACTCGGCCATTTCTCCATTAGCAAGGCAATATAACTTCTCACTCAAGGCTTGTAAAATGATTTTTCAATTTCAGAGAATTTATTTTGTATTTATCGTCAGGAACTGATGTTACACCCTGAAGATTTGACCCGTCGTGCAAAATCCGGACTACACCTTATTATTGATGGCAATAAACATGCAGGGAATGCCGAACTGCTTTTCAATCACTTCCCCAAGTTTCTGGATGCCAAACTGCTCGGTGGCATAATGCCCTCCGGCAATGAAATTCATTTTTGCCTCTCTGCACCATTCCTGGGTCTGTTCCGAGACCTCGCCTGAAACAAACAGGTCCGCCCCTTTGGAATAAGCCTCATAAATGTCACCGGCGGCCCCTCCGCTCACTGCGGCCACGGTTTTAATCTCTTTTTTCCCAAAGGAATAACTCACGTTCACCTGGCCGAAATATTTTTTAAGTTTTGAAAGTGCAGCCGCAAAACTTAAGGGTTTGGGAAGATCCCCCAAAACGCCGATTTCCACTCCGCCGTGACGGGCAAAGGGCCTGCGGTTTTCAAGCTTCAGGCCTTGGGCAATGCAGGCATTGTTCCCCGCCTCTGGGTGGCTGTCCAAAGGCAGGTGATAGCCGAAAAGATTCATGGAATTTCTGTAAAGGAAACCCACCCTTTTCCCCAAGACCCCTTTAAGGGGTTCCGGGTTTTTCCCCCAGAAAAGCCCGTGATGCACAAGCACTGTGTCGGCCTTCATGGTCTTTGCCTTTTCAAACAGGGCCATGGAAGCACTCACCCCCAGGGCAATGCGGCTGACCCTTTCCCCGCCCTCCACCTGAAGACCATTGGGGGCATAGTCATTGAAAAAAGAAGCGTTGAGGAATGTGTTTAAAAAATTTTCAAGCTCTGAAGGCTTCATGATTTTTTCCTTTCAGGTTTCAGATTCCTGATAAAACGATTTTTTGATCTGCATAATGACGGCTGAAAGCTTCTTGTCAGCGGCTATGAAACGTGAAAGCCGGCTTCCGGTCACTCCCAGAGCCTCTGCAGCCGCTTTTGAATTGCCCTGGTGAGTATGAAAAGAGGCCGTAAGCAAAGCCTGCAAAAGGGGCATTTCAGGATTTTTTTCCTGAATATGAAGACCATTTTGAAGATAGGGCTTAAGCCTTTGAAAAACGGAGACGGGCGGAAGTTCACGCGCATGAAGGGAAATCTCCTCACGCAGCTGTCTTAAGGCCGAGCGTTTATTTTCCTCCAGGGTTCTGTATTTCTGACAGGCAAGGGTAATATTCAGAGGCTCAAAAAAGATCCGGAGGGCTGAGGCGGTTTTATTGAGGTTCTGGCCCCCATGCCCTGAGGCATTTTTAGCCTTATGGGAAACCCGTTTCCAGAGCTTGTCATCATCAAGCAGAAGCCAGTCATAAATCGATTCGAAAGCTGTCATAAAGAGATTAGAAACCAGAAACGGGTTTCTGTAAAGTTTTTTCAAAAATTACTTTACAGAAAAAAGAGATAAGGACATCCTTTCCAAAAGGATCTGCAGACTATGAAGAACATAAACAGGGCTCATCTGACACTGAAGTTTTTTTGCTGTTTTTCCTTATGTTTTCTGCTCTCCGGCTGCCTTATTCCGGACAGATTTACACGCAGGGCTGTAAAGGAAATTGTGGAAAGCAGCTTCACCTCCTTTTATGCCGAGGAAGACAAAGATCTTGCCCGTGAAGCCGCAGCTTCGAACCTTAAACTTTTAGATGGTCTCTGCATCCGCTACCCTCAAGACGTCTCTCTTCAGGTTTTATCCGCCAGAGCCTTTTTTTCCTATTCCTTCGGGTATGTGGAGGAGGAAAATCCTGAACGGGCGGGGAAATTGTATTACCGGGGGTTTTTATCCGCAGTCAAAGCCATAGGCGGCGAAGAAGTCTTCACCCGCATGGACATGGATCTTTTCAAGTCCAAATCCAGAAAAGAGTTCAGCCGTTATTTTGAATCCTATTTCTGGGCGGCCCTCAATTTCGCCGCCTGGATGAACCTCAATAAATCCGACCCTGTTGCCCTGACCCATCGCGAAAAGGTCGAATGGACAGGCAAACTTGCTGCGGCACAAAACGAGACCTATTACCACGGGGGCCCTCACCTCCTTTTGGGGATTTATTCCTGCGCCCTGCCCAAAGCCCTGGGCGGCACACCTGAAAAAGCTGCAGAACACTTTGAAAAAGCCTATGCTCTTTCAGAAAAAGCTTTTCTCCCTGTCCCCTATTTTTATGCCCGTTATTGTGCAACGGCCATTCAGGACAAAGCGCTGTTTGAAAAATTGCTGAAGTCGTGCCTGGATTTTAAGCCTGAAACCAACCCACCGGAAAGGCTTGTCAACACGCTTATCCAAGACAAGGCTGAAAAACTCCTGGAAGCGGCTGATCAGTATTTTTGTTAATAAGCCCTGGTTTTATACGAATAAAGGCAAATAGAAATCCTGACAGGATAACTATCCTTTTATGGGATTAATGATTGAATAAGAATATTAAATCCTGTACAGATTTAAATAATTTTAAGGATAAAATAAAACGATGAACTCACCTTCTTTAAATGCCGTTGTGACACAAAAAGTGGACGTCTCTCCGGAACTCCTGATCCTGAGGGTTGCCCCTCAGGGCTGGACCCTTAAGGATTTTATCCCCGGACAATTTACAATTTTAGGCTTGCCCGGATCATCCCCCCGCATTCCCTGGGCGGATGAAGAAGACAAAAAACCGGATCCTGAAAAACTCATCAAAAGGCCCTACTCGGTGGCCTCTTCGTCCCTGGCAAAGGAATACATTGAATTTTACATTGCACTCGTGCGTTCCGGCATCATGACGCCCAGGCTCTTCAACCTCAAAGTTGGAAACCGCCTCTGGCTTTCCGAAGATTTCAGGGGAATCTTCACACTGACCCAGGTTCCTCAGGATTCCAACATCATCATGATTGCCACCGGAACGGGATTATCCCCTTACATGAGCATGATCCGAACCCTTTTGACGTCCGGCCTTAACAGGCGCATGACCATCCTTCACGGCGCAAGACATTCCTGGGACCTGGGATACAGTTCCGAACTCTTCACCCTCCAGAAACTCTGCCCGGATTTTTCCTACCTGCCGGTCATCAGTCTTCCGGAGGAGGAACCTGTTCCATGGAACGGAGAAAAGGGATTTCTGCATGAGCTCTGGCAGAAAAGGACTGTCGACAAACTCTGGGGCTTCACCCCGCTTCCCTCCAACACCCATATTTTTTTATGCGGGAATCCGCTCATGATCGAAGGAATCCTTAAACTCATCCTGCCCGAAGGTTTTATCGAACATACCCCGAAAACCGCGGGGCAAATCCACATGGAGAAATTCATCTGATGGGCGCCGAAATACTGGAAAACCGTAATGAAATGATTTTAAAAGGGCTTCCCATCAGCCCAGGGGTGGCCTTTGGCCGGGTCTGTCTTTTCAATGAAGGACGTCACAATAATCTTCCCTCCTACCAGATCAAAGGCAAAGGCATAGAAAAGGAAAAAGACCGTTTTTTTCATGCCGTGAAACAGGCTAAGCTCCGTCTGGACCAGACCATCCAAAGCATCCGCACCCGGCTGGGGGATGCTGAAGCGGAAATTTTCGCCACCCAGAAAATGATTTTGGAAGACGACAGCATTCAGAAACGGATTTTATCGGAAATTATAAACAACAGCATGAATGCCGAATCCGCGATTACTCAGGCCCTGGAATATTTCGAAACAAGGATTCTTGAACTGGATGATGAATACATTAAAGAACGGGCAACCGACATCGGCGAAGTCAAACGCAGGCTCCTTGATGTTCTGATCGACCTTAATCCTTCCTTTCAATGCTCCGGAGATCATCACTGTCAGAAGGGTAAAAACCGTATTGTCGTAGCGGTGGAGCTTACCCCGAGTCTTACCATGGAAATGGATACCGGGCATACCCTCGCCTTTGTGACCGAAAAAGGGGGGGTCGCCTCCCATGCCGCCATTTTAGCCCGCGCCATGCGTATCCCCGCAGTGAGCGGAATCAAAAATATTCATTCCATTCTGTTTTGCAGCGCGGAAGTGCTCATCAACGGCACGACCGGTGAAATCATCATCTGGCCTTCACAGGAAACGGTGGCCCGCCATATGGAAGCGCAGGCGGTTTCCAGAATCCCTGAGGTCTGCGATCCCCTTCCCGGCTATACGATCATGGGAAACCTCAACCTGGTGCGTGATGCGGAGGAAATTTTTAAAAACAAAGCGGAAGGCATAGGACTTTTCAGAACGGAATTTGAGTTTTTATCCGAAGGCCGTCTCCTGACCGAAGACGAACAGACCCAACGCTACACCGCCCTGCTTCAAAAAATGAAAGGACTGCCGGTCTATTTCCGTCTTTTGGACATTGGCGGCGACAAGACCGCAGATTTTTTCAGCCTCCCGGAAAAGGAGGAAAATCCCTATCTCGGATTCAGGGGATGCCGCCTGCTTCTGGGCCGCCCTGATCTTTTCCGGCCCCAGGCCAGAGCCCTGGCCAAAGCCTCACAGGCCGCCCAGGTCAACATCATGTACCCCATGGTCGTCGATCTTGCCCAGTTTTTAAAACTTAAAGCCTTATTTGAAGAGGCCTGCGCGGATATTCCCTCCCGGAATGTCCGGCATGGCGTGATGTTTGAAGTCCCCTCGGCCTGTTATCAGGCGGAGGAAATTTTTGAAGCGGCGGATTTCGGCAGTATCGGGTCCAATGACCTGATCCAGTATTTTTTTGCCGTGGACCGCAATAATGAACTGGTCGCCTATGACTATGACCCCAACCGGGAATCGTTCTGGCGCCTGCTTAAAAACCTGGCTGACGCAGCCCGTAAAACCGGAAAACCCCTTGCCGTCTGCGGGGAGATGGCCGGCATGCCAAAACTTGTTGCCAAACTTAAAGAAATTGGAATTAATAGGGTCAGTGTCAGCCCCAAACTGATTTCTGATCTTCGTATGGCCTTACAAACACAAACCAAATAAGCCTTAAGGCTTAAAGGAGGACCCCGTGAAAAAATACGTTTGCGATGTTTGCGGTTATATCTATGATCCTGCCAAGGGTGATCCGGATAGCGGCATTACCCCCGGCACTCCTTTTGAAAAGATTCCTGATGACTGGGTTTGTCCGGATTGCGGTGTTGGAAAAGATCAATTTTCACCCATGGAATAAAGACGCTTCTTATGATCAGCGCCAGGATTGAAAAAGCATTAAGCGACCCGTTAAACAGGGAGCTGGAATCCGCCTGTATTGATCCGGGCAAACGCCGAGAATAGAAGGATTTTTGTTTTCAGATAAGACCTGCCTCCGATTTGAAGGCAGGTTTTATCTTTCTAAAGGGAAAAGAGGGAAAATGTATTGTTCTTTCAAAAAACTGATCGTTTGTCTGATTCTGGCAGGACTTTCCCTGGCAGGATACCCGGAAGAGTTTCACTTAAAAAACGGGCAGGTGATCAAGGCGCGCCTTATCCGGGAAGATGAGAATTATTATTATATTCAGCTTTCCTTCGGCATGACGACGCTCGCAAAAACGCAGGTTACAGGGATGGTGCAGGAGCAGAAAAAAATTTCACCGCGGCAGGAATTTGAAACCCTGTGCAAAAATTCAGCCTCGGAAAAGGACTGCATTGAGGCTTCCGACTATGCCGTTAAAAACAATCTCTTTGTTCCCGCCCTTCTCTTTCTTAAAAACTCCCTTAACCGCTGGAATCCGGATTCAAAGACCCTGAACGAAAAAATTGCTTCCATTGAAAAGGCCTATGCCGGAAACGTCACGGATAAAATTAAAAAATTTTATGAAGACGGTCATTTCCGGAAAGCCGCCCTTGCCTATGAAGAGGCGGTAACCGTTTATCCTGCTCTTGAAGAGTTTAAAAATCTTCAGGAATACAAGAATAAATTTTCCGCTTCACTGATGACTGAAGAGGATTCTCTTGAAAAAATCCGATTTTACATCCGTTTATTTCCGGATTACTCCACAGAAGCCTCCCCCGCATCCCCGGCCTCAAACGATTTAGCTGACAAAAATCCTTTTGCCCTCTTTGCTGCGGAAGAAAAAACATTTCATCCCCGGTTTTCCTCCCTCCTCCTGGGAATTGAGGCACTGCTTCAGCATCACGACTACATCCAGAAATACAAGACAAATGAAGAAGTGCTTAAACCCCTCCATTCCCGCAAGGAGCTGGACGTCTCAAGAGCGGATACCAGAAAATTCAATCTTCTCTGCACGGAAAATAACCGGATCTATAAGGCCAAGGCTGTTTTAAGAGACTATGCTCAAAAACTCTCCTATCTGAAAACGGAAAGTCAGGCCATGATAAAACAGCTGGAAAACGAAGCCCTGGAATGGAAGGCCAGGGGCTATGAAAAAATAAACGGCCGCTGGCTTAAGGGGGATGAACTTAAAAAAGCAAAGGGAATGGAATTGTATAAGGGGGAATGGCTGGATCCCAGGGCCCCTGACTATGCGGCCAGAAAAGCCGGACTCGACAAACCTTTTTTGCCTCTGGGCGCTGAATCCGAGGAAAAGACAGGTGCTGTGTCCGGAGAGGCCCGGGTCGGCAGCGGGGCTCCCTCTGACTCAAACCCGAAAAACCTGGAATCCCCTGAAGAGATTATCCCTTTCCCCATCGCGGTTATTCTTTTATCTATCCTCGGCGCGATCTGGTGGTTCACCCGGAAGAAGCGTTAACCCGCGGTATTCTCCGGGGTTTTTCTTCTGAATTCTTAAGCCTCTGTTTAAAAAACATTCGCGTCACAAAAGGTGATTCTTTAATTGAAAGATTGACCAGTCCATTTTCAATACGATAAATTAGACAAGAATAAACCATTACTTCATTTTGATATACCTTAAGAGGATTTCTTCCCATGCCCGGCTCTTTTCTGTTTCTCTTCTGCTGGATCATCTTTTATTATGATGCCAAAAAATTAAAAGATTTCAGCGAAATGCATTATCAGCATTGTATTAAAGAGCATCCCCTGGTATGGCTTTTATTCTCCTTTATCTGTTATTTTGCCGCAGCCCCGCTTTTCCTTTTCAGAAAACAAAAATACCTGAAGCTGATTATGGAGCTGAATTCCTTTCATTATACCTATTTCCAGTTTTTTATTTTCACGGAAGTAGCCACGGTCATTATTTTAAGCGCGGGAATCACCTCCCTGATTTCCGCCCTCATGAATTCATCCTTTGGTCTGATTCTATTTCATGACGCTCTTTTTAAGGAAACCCTGATCCCCCTGATCTGGCTGTTGCTCATGCTTGTCTTCGCATTCTATTATATCCACATTAAGCACAGTCTCTCTTTTTGTGAGCAAATTGACCTGAAAATCAAAACGTTTTCATTTTCAGGTTACATTTTGCTTCCACTCTTCCTGAGCATTGCGCTTGCGCTCCTCTGCACCCTTCTTTTAGACAAGGACTACTATCCTTTCAGCACCAAATTCATCAGCGCAGGATCACCCTTCTCCAAAAACTTTTATCATACTGCTGCGGTATTAATCTTCCCCCTGCTGGAAGGAATTGTTTTCCTCGGCTATTTTTTTTCAATCCTTGAAAAGACAAAAGGAAAAATCCCTGCGATATTTACACTCTCTCTTTTTTTTGTCCTGATTCACCTTGAACAATCGAGAGGAGATTTTTACAGTCTGCTGCTCATTTTCCTCTCTTCTGCCTATTTGTCCGTATTAAGAGGATTCACCGGCTCTTTAATTCCGGCGATTGTGGGGCATTATGCCTATCATTTTTCCATTCTGCTGATTCCGTCCCTGTTTGTCTATTTTTCAAATCCGGTCTATTTCCAGTTTTTAAAATCTGAAAACAAGCTGAGTTTTGCCCAAAAACAGACACTTCTTGTGGAAAGCATTCAAAAATTCCCTCACTATGCAGAGGCCTATAATGACCTGGCCTCTTTATATGCGGCGAATAATATAAACCTGAACATTGCCCTGACCCTCATTGAAACAGCTCTGAAAACGAAACCCCAGGGTGTCGATTACCTGGACACAAAGGCGGAAATCCTGTTTAAACTGAAACGCTGCGATGAAGCGATTGCCATTGAAGAAAAGCTTGCTGAAAAAGACCCTTATTACTCCTACCATCAGGAACAGATTAAAAAATTCAAAAAAAAACCTGAGAAGAAATCAAAACCCGGTAAAAGATCAAATCTTATTCATACCCCAGATTCTGAAGGTGTTCCTTAAGGGCCTTTTGCCAGGTCTGCATCCGGTAAATTCCAAGGGCTTTCAGACGGCCGTTCTCCAGAACAGACCAGCTCGGCCTCTTTAAAAGTGACGTGTAGGCGGAGGAAGGAATGGGGTTGACTTTAACGGAAAGCCCGCAGAGCGAAAAAATTTCCTTTGCAAATTCAAACCACGAACAATAGCCCCCATTGCTCACATGAAAAATTCCCGTTTCCGGTCTCCCCAGAAGAAGCTCTGTCTGACGGGCAATATCCATGGTATAGGTCGGGGTGATGAATTCATCACTGACCACATTGATTTCTTTTCTGGTTTCCGCCTGCCTGAGCATGGCTGAAACAAAATTAACCCCGCCTTTGGCCCTGCAGGGGATTTTCCCGTAAATTCCACCCACCCGGAGAATTTTATGATTCTCGCAATAAATCCGGGCCGTATGTTCACTTGCAAGTTTGGTCAGGGCGTAAAAATTTAAAGGGTTGGGAAGGTCAGTTTCCGCATAGGGAACTTTCTTGACTCCGTCAAAAACGTAATCGGTGCTGTAATGAATCAGTTCGGCCTTGAGCCTGGAAGCGGCTTTTGCGATATTCTGAGTTCCTATAATATTGACCTCTGCGGCCCTCCGGGGTTCTTCCTCACATTTGGGCACATTGTGAAAAGCGGCTGTATTTAAAATGACTTCGGGACGGATTTTTTCAAGCACTTCAAAAGTCCCGGCTTCATCCGCAATTTCAATTTCATGGTGGGTCAGGGCAGCGACCTCATGGGCTGCTCCCAAAACTGAACCAAGGTCTGATCCCAGCTGTCCGTTGGCACCGATGATTGCTATTTTCATAAGCCCTTCTTTCCGCTTTGTGACTCAAGACTCTGCTGAATTTGCTCCACCGCCTTATAAACCTCCTCAATCACCTCATCCGGCGTTGAGGTCCCCGCCGTAATCCCCACGGTATCAAAGCCTTCAAACCACGACGGATCAAGTTCCTCGGCGGTTTCAATATGATGGCAGGGCAGATTCTTTTCTTCGCAGATCTTTACCATTTTTTTGGTGTTGGAACTGTTAAACCCTCCGATCACGATCATCAGATCGACTTTCTCCGCCAGTTCATGAACCGCTTTCTGTCTTTCACGGGTGGGCTTGCAGACCGTATTTTCAAATTCAACCTGTTCCACGCCCGGAAGCTTCCGTACTTTTTCCACAAGGGCTTCAACGACTTCAGGCTGATTGGTGGTCTGGGAAACAATCCCAAGCCGGGGTTTCCCGAGCTTTGCCAGGGCTTCCAGATCTTTTTCAGAATAAACAACAAAATATTCACTGAGATCCCCGATGATCCCCTTGACTTCCACATGTTCAGGATGCCCCAGCACAACGGGGAAAAAACCCCTTTTGACCATGTTCTTGATGGTTTTATGCACATAGGACACTAAAGGACAGGTGGCATCCTCCACCTCAAATCCTTTTTCCTTAAGGTGCCGGATCAGTTTTTCTGAGGAACCGTGAGCCGTGATCATCACCCTTTTGGTCTTGATCTGATCGATTTCCTTAAAGGAATTGATCATAAAAATGCCGTAATCCAGAAGTTTTTTCACGGTTTGGGGGTTGTGGACCAGCTGTCCCAGAATGGTCAGCGTTCCCTTATTTTTTTCCTGAAGGGCTGTTTTCAGAGCATTGCGGACCCCGAAACAGTTCCCCATGGCTTTGGCTTGAAGTATTTTCATGAAAAATAAAATTATTCGGAAATTCCGAGAAGTTCAACGATTCTCTGGAGGTCTCCCCCGGAATGGTATTCGATCACCATTTTGCCCTTGTCCAGAGAACCCTGCATCTCCACCTTGCAGAGGAAACGGTGCTGAAGCTTTTCCAGCAGATGATTCATCTGGGGATCCACAGACACCTGACGGGGAGTCTTTTTGGAAGGCTCGTCCCCTTTCGCGGGAGCTTCTTTTCTCTCCTGCGGAGAATAAACTTTTTTCTCCAGTTCCCGCACAGACCAGGCTTCCTCCACCGCCTTGTAGGCCAGAGAAAGCTGAACATCGGGATTCTCAACTGCAAGAAGAGTGCGGATATGACCCATGCTCAATTTTCTTTCAATGAGCAGATTCTGAATTTCAGAAGGAAGATTTAACAGACGGACCAGGTTTCCGATGGCTGAGCGGCTTTTTCCCACCTTGGCCGCCACTTCCTCCTGGGTCATTCTGAATTCGTTCATCAGGCGGCTGTAGGCGTCAGCCTCTTCAATGGCATTGAGATTTTCCCTCTGAATGTTTTCAATCAGGGCAATGACATGGTTGTTTTCATCATTGGTTTCCTGGATAAGGGCCGGAATGGTGGCAAGTCCCAGCATTTTTACAGCCCTGAACCGTCTTTCTCCGAAAACAATGCTGTATCCTTCTCCTTCAGGTTTGAGCAGAATGGGCTGAATCACGCCATGTTCCTTGATGGAACGGCATAATTCCTCAAGCTTATCCTGTTCAAAAATCACACGGGGCTGGGCCTTGTTCGGCTGAATCCTGCTGATCTCAATTTCCCGTACCTGTCCCGCAGGGACGACTGCTTCCGCCTCAGGTCCTGAAGGGGCCGGGGCCTTTTGGGGGATCAGGGCATTGAGTCCTTTTCCAAGGACATTTTTTTTAAAGGGCGCTGTTTTTGCTGTCATGAAAAAAACCTTGATTAAGAATTGGCTTTAAGAAATTCACCGCAGAATTCAAGATATTTTTCAGCGCCGACTGAACGCATATCATAATAAACAATCGGCTTTCCAAAACTTGGAGACTCGGCAATTTTAATATTTCTGGGAATGACGGTCTTGTAGACCTTGTTTTTAAAATACTTGATCACTTCGGACATGACCTGTTTCGAAAGATTTGTGCGTGTATCACACATGGTGATGAGGATGCCTTCAATCTCAAGGGAGGGATTCAATCCGTTTTTTACAAGCTCAACGGTCTGCACGAGCTGGCTCAGCCCCTCCAGGGCAAAATATTCCGCCTGAAGGGGGATCACCACCGTGTCCGAGGCGCACAGGGAATTCAAGGTCAGAAGCCCCAGAGAAGGGGGGCAGTCGATCAGCAGATAATCATAATCATTGCGCACAGAGGCAAGCGCTTTCTGCAGTTTGAATTCTCTTCCCTCCATGGAGGTCAGTTCCAGCTCGGCTCCGATAAGATGGACACTTGAGGGGAGAAGGGAAAGATTGGGGTATTCCGTGGGCTGAATGAGTTCCGAAATGGGGTGTGTGCCGATAATGGCTTCATACACTGAATGCTCGACCTTGGTCTTGTCAAAACCAATGCCGCTGGTGGCATTGGCCTGGGGATCCATATCGATCAGTAAAACCTGCTTTTCTGCTTTGGCCAGGCATGAGGCCAAATTGACAGTGGTGGTTGTTTTCCCCACACCGCCCTTCTGATTCGTAATTGATACAATTTTGCTCATAACCTGTTTCAATATTAAAATTGGATAATAAAAAGGAAGATCCTAATTTTAAACCCTCAAGACGTCAATTAAAATCCGGATTCAGAAAAATCGCGGGATTAAAACGGAATATCTTCCGAAGTTACGGGATTCAAATACTCTTCTGAAACCGGTTCAGAAACGGCGGAAGCGGGACCTTTTCCGCCCGGGGAGGAAAGGAATTGCACACGGACCGCCTTGACACGTATCCGGGAACGCTTCTGCCCTTCATGTTCCCAGCTGTCAAACTGAAGAGCCCCTTCCACGAGTAACCCTGAACCTTTCTTAAGGTACTGGCATACGGTTTCCGCCTGTTTCCCCCACACCACAACATCCACAAAGGTGGCCTCTTCCTGCTTCTGACCGTTTTTATCCACATAAACCTGGTTAACAGCCAGACGAAGATCGGAGACGGCCATACCTGAAGGTGTATGCCGGAGTTCCGGGTCCCGGGTAAGATTTCCGCCTAAAAAGACTTTGTTCATGCTGACCATGGTGATTTACTCCTTATTGTTCTTTATCCGATGGGATAGGACCCCAGAATCTTAATATGAAAAGTTGATTTTTTAAGCTCATGAAGGGTTTTTGCCACTTTTTCATCATGGACATGTCCCATAAAATCCACAAAAAAGGAATACTCCCAGTTTTGTCGCTTGGAGGGTCTGGACTCAATTTTCGTCAGGTTGATCCCGTATTTTTTAAAGACCTTCAGGGCTTCAACCAGGGCTCCGGGCTTATCCTGGCATAAAAAAACAATGGAGGTTTTGTTCTGGCCGGAAGGTTTCTGAGACTCATGAGACAGAATGAAAAACCGCGTCTTGTTGGTCCGGGAATCCTGAATGTTCGACTCCAGAACAGGGCATTGATACATTTCAGAGGCAAGCCTTGTTCCTATGGCCCCCTTGGTTTTACTTTTCCTGATCATCTGTACGGCCGCCGCTGAACTTAAATACTCCCGTATTTTAACCTGAGGAAGGTGAGCGGTAAGCCAGTTGCGGCATTGCCCCAGAACCTGGGGATGGGAATAAATCTCGCGAAGGGAGTCAAACGTTCCATAGCCCATGAGATTATGGTGAATGGAAATGGTTTTTTCCCCGTAAATCGTAAGCGGGGTATCCCTCAGAAGATCCAGGGAAAGATGAATTGTTCCTTCAACCGAATTTTCAATGGGCACAACCCCAAAATCCGCCTTGCCGTTTTCCACTTCTGTAAAAATTTCGCGGATGGTGGACTGGGGAAGGTAAATCCCCCTCTCCCCGAAAATTTCGCGGGCCGCTTCATGGCTGAAGGTCGCTTCAGGCCCGAGGAAAGCAACCGAAGTCTTCCTTTCCCTGCAGGCCTCGTTGAAAAGATGGGTGAAAATATCCCGGGTCCAGGGCTTGCTCTGAAGGGCATGCTGTTCTTTCAGCTGGGGGGCTTTAAGACGAAACAGGAGATCTTTTTCCTTCCGGGTCAGTTCAAGGGTTTTCCGGATCCTTTCCTCACAGAGGTCCAGAATCTGACGGTCAAGGGATTCAAGGGATTTATCTGGTTTTGTCATGATCTTCCCGCTGGAAAAAAATTAATTTAAATTTAGCTCGCCCAGAGGAGGAAGCTCCTGCAGGCTCTTAAGGTTAAAAACGGTCAAAAATGTTTTGGTGGTTGAATAAAGCCAGGGTTTCCCGGGGACATCCCTTTGTCCGCTGGGATAAATCAGATCCTTTTCGAGAAGGATTTTCATGGGCCCGTCCACGCTGACCCCTCGGATCTTTTCAATTTCAGCCCTGGTGACAGGCTGTTTATAGGCGATAATGGCCAGGGTTTCCAGGGCGGCTTTGGAAAGCTTTTCATGGGTGGCCTGCTTAAGAAATCTTTTGATGGATTCATTGTATTCAGAGCGGGTCCTGAGTTGATAGCCTTCGGATTGGGTGACAAGCTCAAAGCTTCTTCCGCTTTTGTCGTATTCCTCCTTCAATTGAAAGAGAAGATCCTCCACGTTTTTACGGGTGACTAAAAAGGTTTCCTTCAGAAAAAACTGAAACTGACCCGTGGTTATGGGTTCGGAGGAGGCAAAAAGAATGGCTTCAAGAATGCCTTTGATTTTCTGGGCTTCCTCAATATCTCCTGTCTGACTGAGTTCCAACTGATCCGGCTGTGGATTGTTCAAAGATCTGTTCCTTTCTCTTCCTGCGGAAAGGCCGCGGGAGGCGTCCGCCTGCGCAAAACGATTTCCCCGAAAACCTTTCCCTGCTGTTCGATGAATACTTCCTGCGTTTTCACAAGCTCCAGAATCCCCAGAAAGGTACAGATGATTTCATCCTTGGGGGAGTCTTCATGTATCAGGGAGGAAAATTTAATCTCCCCTTTTTCCAGAATCTCAGAACGCAGAAAACTCAATTTTTCTTCAACGGTAAATTTATCCGCAATCACCTCTTTGGGGGATTTCAGCTTGATTTTTTTTAAAAGATCCTGAAAGGCCTTGAAAAGGTCAAAAACACCGGCGTCTGTGACGATTTTGGACTCCCTGTCCGGCGGAAGCACATTGACTCCCCGGTCAAAATGCGTCTGCTCCTTCTCCTGAAGTACTTCAAGATGGCCTGAGGCTTCTTTAAACTGCTTATATTCAAGGAGTTTCTGCAGCAGATCCTGATGGGGATCCTCCTCCTCTTCTCCCTCTTCTGCATCCGCCATATCTCCGGGAAGAAGAGAGCGGGATTTGATATGCAGAAGCGTCGCGGCAGTCACAATGAACTCCCCCGCTACATCCATATCCAGAGAACGCATAAGCTCAAGATGTTCAAGATACTGCTGGGTGATAGATTCAAGCCTTACGGTCTGAATATCAATCTCGCTTTTTTTAATCAGGTATAAAAGAAGATCCAGGGGGCCCTCAAAAAAATCAAGGTGACATTTGAAATCATTAATCTGCTCTTCTGAAAGAGCGGTATCTGCTGCAGGGGATGTCATGGGGGATTATTCTCCGAAAACTTCTGCAGCGCCGGATTTAAAAGAGTCCGGGATATTTATTTTCATGATGACTGCAGAGCGCATATTGACGGCATAGTCTGTATCTTCAGGAAGTTCAACCAGCATGTTTTTGACATTTTCTCCGCCCACAAGAGTGGTCATAAGTTTCGCCGCCTGGGTACCAAGGCTTGGATAATGGCAGTAAAAGGCGACCATGGCTCCGGCTTTTACCTGGGGAGCCGAAAATCCAACCAGGGGAATCTTGTTGGTAATGGAAAAACGAAGGATAACCTGGATGGATTGAACGTTATAGACCGTATTATCAACTATAGAAAGGATATAGTCCGCTTTTCCTTTCAGCGATTCAACCGAAGGAGGCACATCCTCCTTGCTGAATACCGGAACATCCATAATGCGGATTCCGAATTCATCGGCATATTTAAGATATTGATTCACGACAAAACTGGAAACCCCGGGATCATAAAGAATCCCCACCCGGTTTTTTCCCGGCATGATTTTTTTCAGATTAGTAAACTGCATCCGCGGACTGAGATCCACAAGAACTCCTGTCATCTGCCCTCTGGGCGAACCATCCTTCTGAATAAGGCCGTTTTTAACCGGATCCACCACCATCGTGAAAACTCCCGGGAATCCGCTGTCATTGCAGACATTGGAGGCAGGAGCCCCGACACTGAAAAAATACTGACATCCCGAATCTTTCATATTTTTGATCGTGGCGTTGTCATCATTGAGAACAATGATATCTTTCAGCGTATGCCCCCCCGGGAGCATGGCTTTTTTAAAATTAGCGACGATTTCAGCATACACTGGGATCTTTTCATTGGAAAGAATGCCGATTTTCGCCCCGAAAACAGGACAGGAAATCGCAAATAAAAGTAGGATTATTCCAAAATTCTTCATTAAAAACCCTCAACTTATTACATGATAAGCTTATTTTCTGATTTTTTTAAAAAATTATGTCATTCGGAAGTGAATGTCAACTATTACCTGATATGAAGATCAAGATAAAAAAATTTTAAGCGGAAATTTTTTTATTGACTAAATTACCAAATTATTTTAATCCCCTGTCCCTAATTATCAGAAATATATTGTTTAGGGAAACAAATCATGAAACGAACATATCAACCATCCAGAAAAAAACGTTTAAACACACATGGCTTCCGCAAAAGAATGGCCACAGCGGACGGGCGTAAAGTCCTTTCCCGCAGAAGAAGAAAAGGCCGTAAAAACCTTACCGTCAGTGTGCCGTCTGCCAAGAAAAAGTGGTAATATTTGAAGCTATCTTTTTCTCTTCGGCCACAAGAGAAAATTAAGATTCCTCTGGATATACGGATACTTCTATCCAGGGGACAGAGACTGAAGACTCCTTTTTTTGAGGTCCGTTACAGGAAAAATCCGCAGGGGATCCCAAGAATGGGAGTTTCTGTGTCTAAAAAATCCGGAAACGCCGTCATGAGAAATTTAATCAAACGAAACGTCCGGGAATGGTTCCGACTCCACAAACATGCACTGGACGTTCCCTGGGATATGTTTTTTATTTTTAAAACCCCTTTTGTAAAAACAGACGCCCGGATTCTTAAGAATGCACTCAATGACTGCAGGAATCAATTCCGGTGAAAAAAGTGCTTATCACCGTGATAAGGCTTTATCAGAAAATAATTTCGCCTCATCTGGGATATGCCTGTCGTTTTTATCCCACCTGTTCGGAATATATGATTGAAAGTCTTGAGAAAAAAGGTATTTTAAAAGGGTTTCTGAAAGGACTGGGCAGATTGATGCGCTGCCATCCTTTTTCAAAAGGCGGATTTGACCCCGTAAGATAAACATACATAAGGTTACTGAATCATGGATAAAAATTTATTAAAAGCGATTGCCCTGTCATTTTTAGTCCTCCTGATCTGGGATAAAATGGGATTTTTTGGAAAACCGGTTAAAAAACAGGTAGTGGTTCCGAAAGAAGAAGTCGTCGTGAAAGCCGGACAACCGTCTTCTGAAACGTCTCCTGCTTTACCGGCCGCGAAAGCAGGCCTGTCCCTCCCCGCAGATGCCTCCTTAACCCAGGCCCCTGCTTCTGTTTTTGAAGAAAAATCGGTCTCCATCAAAACTCTTCAGTCCGAGATTTCACTCTCCAATAAAGGCGGGCGAATCAAGTCGGTTTTCCTGAAAAAATATAATGAGACTCTGGATTTCAAAAACTCCCAGGCTCCCCTGCTTTCAATCCTCCGGGTGGGTACGCTTTCCGGAATAGAATTCCTCCCCTTTGAGCTCAGTCTTCCCGAAGAATCCGGAACTGCAAATGCCCGCTGTAAAATCAATCCTGAGGTGGAATTATCCACCTGTCTTTCCGCCTCCTCTTCCGATTATCTTTACACCTATAAGGTGATTGTAAAAAACAACGGGGATAAGGAGTTGTTTTTTCCGGACGGAGTAGAGCTCGGCAGCGGCACCCTTCCTTATCAAACCCATACAACCTATCCCACATTGGGATTTGCACGTTATACCGTTGAAAATAAAACCGAATACGTGGATTACGGCAAAGTCAGCGGACGTCAGTCGATCGATGAACTGTTCCACTGGGGGGGTATTCAGAACACCACCTATTGTTCCATCCTCTCCGAACCCAACGGGCTTCGAAAAGCCTCCTGGATTCACGTCAAAGATGAAAAAAACGTTTCCGCCAGTTTTTCAACCGATGATTTCAGCCTGCCTGCCGGACAGGAAAAAATCTTTACCTTTCATTTTTATCTGGGGCCCAAACTCTATTTTCATATGAAAAAAATGAACCTGAATTTCGAACAGATCATTGATTATGGGTCCATTTTAGGTCCTATTACCAAACCCCTCGTTCTTTTTCTGAATTTTCTTTATAACCTTACCGGCAACTACGGCATCGCGATCATTCTCATGACCATTGCCTTCCGCATCGCCACCTACCCGCTCACTCTGAAATCCCTGGTTTCCATGAAAGCCATGCAGAAGGTTCAGCCCCAGCTCAAACTCCTTCAGACTCAGTATAAAAACAATCAGGCCCAGCTTCAGAAGGAAATGGTCGCTCTTTACAAAAAACATAAAATTAATCCTTTAAGCGGATGCCTGCCCATGCTGATCCAGCTTCCCATTTTCATCGCCTTTTTTAAAGCCATTGCCAATTCCGTTGAACTGCAGGGAGCCTCCTTCCTCTTTATCCGCGATCTGGCAGCCCCCGACCGGATGATTCCCCTGGGAAGTTATTATGTCAACCTCCTTCCCATTATCATGGGTGGAGTACAGTTCATTTCCTCCAAACAGACCACCATGGATCCCGCACAGAAGCATCTGATTTATATTTTTCCAGTAATGATGGTTGTTATTTTTTATTCCATGCCTTCGGCCTTGAACCTGTATTTTCTGGTCAGCACCCTTTTCGGAATTGCCCAGACCTGGTGGATCAACCGTCCTCCGAAAGTTGAAGTGGAACAAATTGCTTAAATGAAAACCTTTCTTCTGGCTTTAGTAACAGGGTTCGGTTTAGGATGCAGCCCCTTTGCACCGGGAACCTGCGGAACCCTCCCGGGTTTCATCCTGGTATGGCTCTTCAGTTATCTTTCCGCGCCTGTGCAGGCGTGTCTGATTGTTGTGCTTTTCTTTGCAGGAACGCTCTTAACCAACCACTGCCTTCAATGGTTTGAGGAAAAAGACCCCGGGGCTGTGACGATTGACGAAATCGTCTCTCTTCCGATCACCTTCTTCCTGGTTCCTCTGGATCCTGTTGTTCTTGTCACGGGTTTTATTTTAAACCGGATCATGGATATTTTAAAACCCATGCCTGCGTTCCAGTCCCAGAAACTTCCCAGAGGCTGGGGAATCATGACGGATGACCTGATCTCCGGGATCTATTCCTGCCTGCTGCTGCATCTTTTTGTTTTTGCCCGATCCTGGATGGGACTCGCCTAGTGTAGTGCAACGTAATTATATGTACTTTTTATTGTCATTTCATAGTCATTGCGAGGCTTTGCGAAGCAATCCCGAAGAAACGGACATGAACAGGTAGGGGGATGTTTGTTCAATGACTAATCAGAATTAATAATAGAATGCCATCCGGAATATAAAAATTTATTTGACAAGATTGCTTCGTCGCGGAACTCCTCGCAATGACGTTCAAAGATGTGTCTATCCTAAAGGATACACTTCACTAGTACTTCACCCATTTAATTTTTTTGCTAATATTTGAATTTTTCTTTGTTTGTCTGCTTACTCCATTTTCTTGAAATATATTTTAATTCGGTTAAGAATTTTATTCTAGAGCCTGTCCCAATTATTCATTGAAGGCTTGAGATCAAGGATGCGCAGGAAATAAAAAAGGGCAAAGCGATCGAAAAACGATACTTTGCCCAAAATTGATGTGTTATAACCTTTAATCACGACAAAAAAGGAACACATCAATGATAGAAATAATACCCGAACAGATAGAGTTTAGTTCAGGACTTCCTGTAGTAATCGGCAATACGGATTATAAGGAATTTGAAAGAAGGTTGATAAGAATCGGATTTGCAAGAAGGAGAGAAAAACGAAATTGCAAAGAGGATGAGAAATATCGTTGAGCAAATGCCTGAAACAATTCAACAGGCGCATGAGCGGATCATCGGGGAAAGGAAAGTACTGAATCAGGACAAGATACTATCCTTATACGAAAAAAATATCTATGTGATCGTAAGAGGCAAAGCGAATGCGGAAGTTGAATTTGGAAATATTTTAAGAGGTTAACTTTTGGGTTAACCTGTATGCAAAATTATTTTTAATTTTAATATTGTAAAAAATTTCAATTAACGGGACATACTCTATTGTAGAAATAATTCTTTGAATTATAAAGATCCCTTTTTTGAAACTTTTTGTGACCTGGGGGTAGGGATTTTCAGTTCCCGGATTTTACAGGATTTTTGAGGCGCTTTCCAAGAAGCTTCAGGCTTATGATTAAAACGGCTCCGGCCAGAGCCCCATAAAGATGCGCATCATGGGCGACCTGATCCTTTTTGTCTAAAAGTGCAATTTCGTTTCGAAGATAGGTGAACACAAAAGGGAAAAGAATCAGAACCTCCATCAGACTTGAAAACTTCGGTTTGAACTTGAGTAAAAGCGCAGTGGTAAAAAGTCCAAAAACAGCTCCTGAAGCGCCAAGTGAGGAATAGGGCAATTTCGGAGAAAAGTAATAATCGCAGAGATTGGCCGTGATCCCGCAAACAAAAAAGGCGATGAGAAGTCCTAAAAACCCCTCCTCCTCTTCAACAATTTTTCCAAAGACGTAGAGAAAAAACATGTTTCCTGAAAGATGAAGATAATGGCCGTGAAAGAATAAAGAGGTCACAAACTGATATCCCTCAGGATTCTGGTGATTCAGAAAAAGAGAAGGGCAAAAAGGCACCTTCAGGATGTTGAACAGTATGTAATTCACAAAACAAATTAGAATCAGGGTGAATACCCCGACATAGCGTTTTGAAAAGGTTTCAGCCATTTATTTTTTAGGTCGTTTTTTTATAGGGCTCTAAAAATTTGGAGAAGTCTTCATAGCGGTAGAGCACTCCGGTAATTTCAGCAATAAACATGCGTATGAAATTATCAAAACGTTCACGGTCATAAAGAGCGGGAATCCAGGTGTCGAGTACAAAAGCCTTTTCAGCCTCACGGTCTGCGGCGCGAAGCACGGGAACATCATTGTTGAAATGGTTGATGAATTCAAGGTAAGCCGCTCTGTTTTCACGGGCATAGGCGGTAGGGGAATACCAGACCTCAAAAATGATTCCGCCTTCGTATTCTGCCAGATAAAGCGCTTCAAATTGCGGGTGTTTGGCCACCAGGATTTTATCTTCTTCAGAGGTGGTGAATCCCAGGGTTTCAAGATGGTTGATAAAGGGAAGCGCATGGGGAATTGTGGCATTTACGGGGTGGGCTGTTTCTTCGGTCGAATTCGTTTTTTCCGGCTGGACGTTTTCTTTATAGTCATCTTCAACCAAAGGCACGTGACAGTCTGCACAGGTGGTAAATCCGTTTTCATATTCTGCTTTACATTTTAAACATTTCATAAAGTTTCCTTACCTTGAAGGTTAACCCGAATTTGTACACAGAACCAATATTCGGTTTATAAAACTGGTTCGGATTTTGATCATAACCGGTTTGCGTTTTCCTTTTAAGTTTACTAATTGAAACTCAATAAGTAAACGATCTATAATTATTTTTGTTTATGCCCTATTCGGGTTAAAGTTCAGAAAGAAGCTCCTCTTTTTTCTTGAAATATTCTTCCTCGGAAATCATCCCGGCATCATAAATCTCAGTCAGTTTGGTCATTCTTTGCCGGGGCGTTTCAGATACCGGGTTTTCCGCGGCCGTATCCCCGGGATCATCATTTTCCGAATCCTCTTCAGTTTGGCCATTTATATTTATTATTTCAGCAGAATTTGAATCTTCAGGTTCATCCTTGTCAGGAATGTCTTTGTCATCATAACGGGTGCTTCTTTTAACCACTTTCGCTTCATTGGAATTCATGATATCCATTCTGTTTTGAACCAGGGCATCGGTGATAAGTTTTGCGGCTTTAATGGCGCATTTTTTCCAGGAACGTCTGGATTCAATCTCAAAAGTTTCCTTCATAAGAGGGGTGGCCCCGTCTTCACTGAGTTCAAAATAGACTTTGAGATAGAAAGGAACATCCGCGTTTCTTTCATATTCGAGGAGCGTAATATAGAGATAAAAGCGCCTGTTTTTGGGTTTGAAATCCTCCCGTCTTTTAAGGAGTTTGACCTTGAAATCCGCATTTTTAAGCTTTTTGATGAGGACCGGGTCCATATATTTCCCGATTTTTTTGAACTGCTTTCGTGTCGTTTTATCGGTTTTTTCCGAATCAAGCCCTTTGTCTGAATAGAGGAAAAGGATTTTGGACCTTGCTGCTTCTGCTTCAACCGGGGCAAAAAAAAGTCCGATTAAAAGGAAATAAAGGATAATAAAGATTTTCATAAATAAAGCTATTTTAGAAGCCAGGGAACTTTTAAAAGCCCCCATTGATGAAGCTTGAAGTTCATCGAACATAAGAGAACCCCCAGCCCGTATTTGACTGAACGGCTGAAATTAATGGAGGAGGCTTCCTCAAAGTACTTGGTGGGGCAGGAAATTTCCCCGATGTTGAATTTTTGATTCACCGCCTGAACAATGAACTGGTTGTCAAAGACAAAATCATCGCTGTTTTTTTCAAAGGGCAATTCCTTTAAAACTTCTGCGGTATAGGCCCTGTACCCGGTATGGTATTCGGAAAACTTTGCACCGAGCATCAGGTTTTCAAAGGCGGTTAAAAAACGGTTGGAAATGTATTTGTAAAAGGGCATCCCCCCTTTTAAAGCACTTTTAACCAGAATCCTGGAAGCAAGCACCATGTCATATTCTCCATAGGCGATCATGGAGGCCATGGCGATTAAAAGCTTGGGGGTGTACTGATAATCCGGGTGAAGCATGACAACGATATCCGCACCCAGTTTCAAAGCTTCCCGGTAACAGGTTTTCTGGTTACCGCCGTACCCCTTGTTTTTTTCATGAACAACGGTTTTGATTCCCAGTTTTTTTGCCACTTCTACGGTTCTATCGGTTGAAGCATCATCCACCAGAAGGACTTCATCCACCAGTGAATGGTCTATTTCATTAAAAGTCTTTTCCAGAGTCGCCTCAGCCTTGTAGGCAGGCAGAACCACTACGATTTTTTTATTATTCAGCATAATTCAGACCTCTATTTTTTGAGCTTTACTTTCAAAGGGATTTATCTATAACATTTGATCTGATTTGTCTTTAGAAATATTATCAATACAGGAAGAATACGAATGAAGAATTCATCCCGGATTTTAGTCACAGGCAGTGCCGGATTTATTGGTTTTTCTGTTTCGAGAGAACTCTTGAAAAGAGGCTATTCTGTTTTGGGAATTGACAGCCTTAATGCCTATTACGATGTCAATCTGAAACGGGCAAGAAATAAAATTCTTCTGGAAAATCCGGAATATCAGTTTATTCAGATGGATATCTGCGATGAAGAAGCCGTAAAAAAACTTTTTACGCTTCATCCGATTGAAAAAATCTGCCACCTTGCAGCTCAGGCCGGAGTCCGCTATTCTCTTTCACATCCCATGGAATATAAAAGAACCAACCTGGATGGGTTTGTGAATATGATGGAGGCGGCAAGGCAGGCTAAAGTTAAAAATTTCGTTTATGCCTCTTCGTCTTCCGTTTATGGAGATAATACCAAGACTCCTTTTTCCGAAACAGATCCCTGCGATCATCCCATTTCTCTTTATGGGGCGACCAAACGTTCCAATGAAGTCATGGCCTATTCCTATTCCAAGCTTTTTAATCTTCCCTGCACAGGGCTCAGATTTTTCACGGTTTACGGAACCTGGGGCAGACCGGACATGGCGCTATTTCTTTTTACCCGTGCCATTCTGGAGGGAAAACCCATGGATGTTTACAATAATGGCCATATGCGCCGCTGTTTCACCTATATTGATGACATTGTGGACGGGGTGATCCGATGCATTGAAAATCCCTTTTCCTACGAGATATTCAATTTCGGAAATCCTCAATCTTCCACCTTAATTGAATATATTGAAGCGATTGAAAACAAAATCGGGAAAAAGGCCATCAAAAATTTGCTTCCCCTTCAGCCCGGAGATGTGCCTTCTGCGCAAGTGGATACTCAGCACGCCAAAGAAAAACTGGGATTTGAACCGAAAATACGGATTGAAGAAGGAATTTCCCGTTTTGTCGACTGGTACAGAGACTATTATCAGTTATAACCCCGGGAACCAGGGTTTCTTTTCTATTGACAGTTCTCTCGGTCCAATCGGTTTTATCTTTCATCTTCAGACCGATCAAATTCAGAGAATCCTTCTTCCGGGATTTAAAGCCGTTCCTGTCCCCCCCTGTTCCTGTTCTCATAAGCCTTTGCTTAAAGAGTATCTGGAAGCTTTAGCGCTTAAAGGGTCTTTGCCTGAGGTTCCGGACAGAGTGCTCGACTGGGCAGGACTTACTCCTTTTCAGAATTCCATTTTGCGTTATCTGAAAAAGCATTCCCGGAGAGGGCAGCTTATCACCTATTCTGAACTAGCCCTGAAAGCCGGATTTCCGAAAGCCGTCCGGGCCTGCGGCAGTGCTCTCGCAGCTAACCCTTTTCCTTTGGTTATCCCCTGTCACCGGGTAATCTGCAAAAATGGGACGCTTGGAGGGTTCATGGGAACCTTCCGTAACATAAATCTCAAGAAATCCCTCCTGAGAATGGAAGGGGTTTCTATCCCTTAATTTTTTTGAGATTGACTTATCGGGTATGTTTGATATTTCCTTAATAAACAACTCTTGTAAAATATGTTGAAATTATGACAAATCAGCCTTTAAAACTTCTTTTTCTCAGACCTCCACGCCATTACTGGCCCATCCTCAATGAAGGGGACAATTTTTTATTGCCCCTGGCTTATCCCACTCTTGCGGGATATATCCGAAAATTCCTTCCTGAAATTGAAATTAAAATTCTGGACTGCTGTGCTTATCAGATGGGCTGGAAAAGCCTCAAGGAATTTGTTGCCTACTATTCTCCGGATGTTGTCGCTATCGGTGAAAAAGTGTGCTATTGTATTGAATCGGAAAAAGCCTTCAAACTTGTGAAGGAAATAAATCCAAAGATCATCACACTTGCAGGCGGACAATATTATTCCCACGTTGTGGAGGAAACTTTTCAGAAAAATCCGGCTCTGGATTACATCATCCGTTTTGAAGGGGAAGTCGCCATGACTCATTTTTTAAAACGCCTGGTGGAAAACAAAGAGGTTACAGATACCCCGAATCTTGTTTATAAAAAAGACAATCAGATTGTTTATAATCCCATAGCCCCTCTTGTGGACATGACGACTCTTCCTCCGCCGGCCTATGACCTGGCATCTCTGGACAAATATCAGGCATTCGGAATCTTATGGCCCAAAGCGGCAACCATTCAGAGGAGCAGGGGTTGCACCAATAACTGCCATTACTGCTCCTGGATTGCCCAGGAATCCGTGCGGGTGGAAAATAAGGAAACCAATACTTTCAGCCGTAAAGCCATTTTCCGTTCAAAAACTCCGGCTCAGATGCTTGAAGAAATCGATATTCTTTACCTGAAACACAATATTCGTTATCTGATCTGGGTGGATGCCTCCTGGAATCACGATGATGACTGGATGAACGAGTTCTGTGACGGGTTAATCCAAAGAAAATATAACCTGGGCTGGTGGGCCTTTATCCGTCTGGACTATATTGCAAGGCAGCATGAGAACGGCACTTTGAAAAAAATGGTCAAAGCAGGTTTAAGACATATCCTTTCCGGTGCAGACCGGTCCGATACGGAAGGTTTAAACCAGCTCAATAAGCGAAGTCAGAACCACTCCTCAGTCAAAGAAGCCCTGTGGATTTTTAAAAAATATTATCCCGAGGTTTTCCGGCAATGCACCTTTATTGTAGGTCTTCCTGAAGATACAGAGGAAAAAATAAAGGCTCAGCTTAAATATGCTCATGACATTGATGTGGATTTTGCCGCTTTTCACACCCTTACTCCTTTTCCCGGTACTCCTTTTTTCAAGTATGCCATGGAATCCGGTCTTGTAATGGAAAAGGATTTTTCCAATTATGACATGTATTTTCCTGTCATGAAGACGAAATATCTGAGTCAGACTGAAGTGGCGAAATGCATGGAATGGTGTCAGCTGAATTATATCCTTAAGAAGCCTTTCCGGTATTTTTTCCGTCTTTTTTCCATTCATTCCATCCGCAGGAACCTTC
Organism: uncultured bacterium; assembly: GCA_964443875.1. GTDB lineage: Bacteria > Auribacterota > JAFGBW01 > JAFGBW01 > JAFGBW01 > CAYUET01. Next base: position 25,566 of record CAYUET010000023.1, read on the forward strand.
ACTGGTGGTTTGCCTTCTCCATTACCCGGGTATTAGTCCTGCAGATCATCAACCATATCCGCGGAATTGAAAAATTTCAGGGGTTTTCCGGGGTGAATAAACTCTGGAAACCCAAGTGGTATGACAATTAATCTCATTGGGTTTAATTCCTCGCAGCTTGCTGCGGCTTTGTCATTGCGAGGCTTTGCGAAGCAATCTATAGGAGAGAGATTTCTTCGTCCCAAAGCGTCCTCGCAATGACGTATTTGATACCTCGTAGCTTGCTGTGGGATAGGTTCAATTCCGATAAGATATTTTATTCTTATTTAAAAACGGCATTGGCAAAGTATTAATTTTTTATTAAGATTAACTTTCAATGAAAATAGAAAAAACGACTCATAAAAAATTATTCGGCACAGACGGCATACGCGGAATCGCTAACATTGATCCTATGACGGTTGAAATGGCCTTAAAAATCGGTCGCGCAGCGGCTTATGTTTTTAAGCAGGATGAGAGACCCCAACGTTTTTTAATCGGAAAAGACACCCGCCTTTCCGGATATATGATTGAAACCGCTCTGGTTGCCGGGATATGCTCCATGGGGGATGATGTGCTTCTGGTAGGTCCTCTGCCCACGCCCGCCATTGCCTATATTACCCGTTCCTTAAGAGCGGATGCAGGGATTGTCATCTCGGCTTCACATAATCCTTATGAATACAATGGAATCAAGTTCTTTTTCCATAACGGATACAAACTGCCTGATGCGGTGGAAAAGCAGATCGAAGAACTGGTCTTTTCCGGGGAAATCGATTCCATAAGACCGACAGCCCATGCCATTGGAAAAGCCTTTCGCATTGATGATGCCTCGGGCCGCTATGTGGAATTTGTCAAAAATTCCCTTCCCAAAGGGATGTATTTCAGCACTTTGAAAGTGGTGCTGGATTGTGCCAATGGAGCCACCTACAAGGTTGCCCCTTCCGTATTCAAAGAATTGGGAGCGGAGATTACCGTGATCGGGGATGCCCCCAATGGAACAAATATCAACAAGGATTGCGGATCACTTTATCCTGAGCAGCTGATCATGAAGGTCAAGGAACTCAAGGCCGACATGGGTTTTGCCTTTGACGGCGACGGCGACAGGGTTATGGCTGTGACCGGAAACGGAGACCTTCTTGACGGAGATCATATTCTGGCCATCTGCGGTATTTTTCTTAAAGAAAATAATCTTCTGAAATCCAATACCATCGTCACCACCGTGATGGGGAACATGGGCCTGGATGAAACCCTCCAGAATCACGGCATTGAACTGATTAAAACCCGGGTCGGTGACCGCTATGTCATGGAGTCCATGGGAGATGCCGGGTCTGTTTTCGGCGGAGAGCAATCCGGGCATATCATTTTTAAAGACTACAACACCACCGGTGACGGATTGATAACAGCCCTTCAGCTGGCCCGGGTTGTGGTTGAAAAGAAACAGAGCCTTGCCGAACTTTCAAAGGTCTTATGTAAATTCCCCCAGTATATCCAGAATATAAAAGTGGCGAAGAAAATCCCTCTGGAAAACTTCCCTGAAATAATCGCTCAGAAACAGGAAGTCGAAAAGTGGCTTGTCGGGAAGGGACGTCTTCTTTTGCGTTATTCCGGGACAGAACCCATGATCAGAGTCATGATTGAATGCAAACATGAAATCAATATGAATGAAGTTACTCATGATCTGGTTTCCGCCATTAAAAAATGTCTCAACGGCGGTGTGAACTTTGATGAGGAACAGAAGTAATTCTATGATCCGGCTGGGAGTCAATATCGATCATATCGCAACGCTCCGGCAGGCGAGAAAAGGTTTTGAGCCCAATCCCCTGGAGGGGGCTTTTGTCTGTGAAAAGGCAGGCGCTCACGGGATTACCCTTCATCTTCGGGAAGACAGGCGGCATGTTCAGGATAAAGATGTGTATGTCATTAAAGAGCAGGTTCTTCTGCCTCTGAATCTGGAAATGGCCCTTAACCCGGATATTGTTAAAATCGCTCTGGACGTCCGTCCTTCAACCATATGCCTGGTTCCTGAAAAAAGAGAGGAATTGACCACCGAAGGAGGCCTGGATGTAGCTGGCAATAAAAAGGAGATTTCCTCCCTTGTAGCCAGGATGCACAAAAAAGGGATAGGGGTTTCCCTTTTTATCAATGCGGCTGAGGCACAGGTCAGGGCCTCCCGAGATACAGGGGCCGACTATGTTGAACTTCATACCGGGGAATACTCTAATGCAAAAACACCTCAACAGCTTCATACTGAACTTGCCAGGCTCGAAGCCGCCGCTGCCTGCGCCCATGCGCTGGGCCTTACGGTGAATGCCGGACACGGCCTTAATTATCAGAATACTCCGGCCATTCTGCATCTGGAAGGCCTTCATGAACTGAATATAGGGCATTCTATTATTTCCCGTTCCCTTTTTACAGGGCTTTACCAGGCTGTTTCAGACATGCTTGTTTTGTTATCCTGAATTTATCTTACCTAAGATCGTATATTTTTAAAAAAATCAATCGTGGACAGGTCGGATTTTAAGCCGCCTTTATTTTAAGATCACGGCGGTCGATCAGATAATTCGAGCCTTTGAAGGATTTGAGATATTTTTTGATTTCTGAACCCCTCAGGCTGATTTCCCCGTAATGAAGGGGTGCCTGCGCATCAACACAGACCACGGCCAGGGAAATGGACATGACGGGGAAACGTTCAAATTTCCCTTTTCTGTTGTGAATGCGGATATATCCTTTTTTAAGGTCATTTGGGTTATAAAACTCTTTGATTTTTGAATCAAATTCTTTGATAAATTCTTCGCAGTAAGAATGAATGGTTTCTTTGGGATGAATAATGACAAAATCATCTCCGCCTATATGCCCCGCAAAATAAGAGGATGGATTGACTTCGGATCCCTGTGAATATTTTCGGCATAAATCCGCAACAAAACGGATGACATCATCCCCCCTGGAATATCCGTAGAAATCATTGAAAGGTTTGAAATGATCCAGATCCATATAGACAACCGCATAATTTTTTTTATGTTCATTAAGCTCAAGAACCTTGGCTTTGATGGAAATATTCCCCGGAAGATGGGATAAAGGGTTGGTATTCAAAAGTTTTTCGTGCCGCGTCAGTACTCTCTCAATCCGCGCGCTCAGCTCTTCAACGCGGAACGGTTTTACCATATAGTCATTCACATTCCCGTTGATTTTGCGGATGACACGGGTGATATTTCTTTTATCCGCACAGAGAATGACAGGAATATTCCCCAGATACAGGTCTTTACGCAGATCTGTAATAAGGCGCTCCTGAATATCGCCGTAAAAATCACCCAGAATCAGGTTGGGTTTGAAGGCTTTGATCTCTTCCAGAAGATTTTCAGGATCTGAGTTTTCAACTGAATTAAATCCGATTTCCGACAGGATTTTCTTCAGGCTTTGCCTTTTAGAGTCCACCACAAATATTTTTTTACTGGCTTCGGATATATTCATGCTTGATATATCAGCAAGAAATATACCATATTAAATTGTTGAAAAAAATAACATAAGCAGGAAATCAGATGAAAATCGGAAAATTGACTTTTGACAGCCCTTTATGTCTTGCCCCCATGGAGGATGTAACAGACAACGCATTCAGGATCATATGCAGGCAAATGGGAGCAGATATGGTCTATACAGAATTTGCAAGTGCTGAGGCGTTAATTCGTGCGGCTTCCAAAACCCGGGATAAAATAATGGTCACAGAAGGAGAACGTCCGGTAGTGATACAGATTTTCGGAGGATCCGAAGTGTCGATACGTGAGGCGGTAAAAATTTCCGAAGAGATGACCCCGGACTGGATTGACATTAATTGCGGCTGCTGGGTTAAAAAAGTGGTCATGCGCGGAGAAGGGGCGGGTCTTTTAAGGGACCTTAAAAAAATGGAAAAAATCATCACGACGGCAGTAGAATCAACCACTCTTCCTGTAACGGTTAAAACAAGGCTGGGCTGGGATGAAAAAAATCTTGTTATCCTGGAGGTTGCCCGCATGGTCGAAGGCTGCGGGGCAAAAGCCCTCGCCCTTCATTGCCGGACCCGTGAACAGGGATATAAGGGCCTTGCGGACTGGAGCTGGCTGGAAAAAGTCAAAAAGATCATTCAGATTCCTTTGATAGGTAATGGGGATGTTAAAACCCCCATGGATGTCAAACGCATGTTTGAAACAGGATGCGACGGGGTGATGATAGGCCGGGCTGCGGTTGGGAACCCCTGGCTTTTTAAACAGGCCAAGGCTTTTTTAAAAGACGGTACGATTCTGGAAGCTCCGGACCTGGAGGAAAGAATCCGTATCTGCCTGGAGCACGTGCGCCTGGCCGTGGATTTTAAAGGGGAAAGAGGGGTCAAAATCTGCCGTAAGTTTTTTGCCAACTATTTCAAAGGCATGCCCCATGTCTCAGAACTCAGGCAGTCCCTTGTCACCACGCAGACCCTTAATGATCTTCTGTTTGCCTTTGAAGAGTATCGTTCAAAGTGGCTTTGTCCGCCTGCCTGAAAATATCCGCCGGTTATCAAGCCCCAAAGCCTGCAGGAAAGGTTTTTTTAAGCTTTTTTTTTGGAATTTGAATCCTTTGACGGTTTGCTGCTTTTACTTTCCCTGGCTTCAGGGGCAGAATTTTTTTTCGGGGGCGTGGGGATGGTGGTTGTCTTGGAAGAATCGGTTTTTCCCCCGCCTTTATTTTTGAAATCCGTGACATACCAGCCGGTTCCTTTAAACACAATGCCGGATCCTGTACCCAGAAGCCTTTTTATTTCATGGCCGCATTCCGGACAGGTTTTAAGTTTCTCTGCTTTGATGCTTTGAAAAACCTCAAAAATCTTATCACATTTTTTACATTCATATTCATAGGTAGGCATGGTGTGTTCTCCTTGTATTCTTAAAGTAGGTTCAGCCAGTCTGTATTTTTACAAAACAGGAAAAAAGAATTGTCCCCCAGAATGAAAAGTTCTTTTTCATTGGAAGAGGAACCGATTTTAGCTGTAAAAACAGGACGGTTTTCCAGATCAAAAAAGGTCAATACTGCGAGAGGATTTTTAAATCCGAAATCCACTCCGGGCTTGGAAATCATGGAGGAATAACATTCAATGTTTTCCAGGCTATTTATGAGGAATTCATCCTTGTCCGGGGAAGGATTCTGTTCAGAAGTCCATTTCCCGAACTCGGAACGTTTGAGAACGCCCTGCCGTTCTTTGCAGGTCCATTGCATCTTGTAGCTTTTATGGATAATGAGACGGAAAGGATGAGAGTTCACAAAGCGGAAGGGATCTTCTTCCAGGGTTTCCGCAAATTCAGGATTGAGGGAAGCAGAGGCGGGAAGAGTATTCCGTTTAAGGAAAAAAGAGGAGTCAGGAGCCTTGAAGAAGGCCAGAGTTTCAGGAATGCTCCTCTGATCCGTATGGGTGTTCAGATGAAGAGAGACAAAAGGATTTTCAAGAATGCGGTTTTGAAGATCAGAAACAGGAGTAATCATGAGTTTTAGAAAATGGCTTAAAATTTTACCGGAGTCAAAGAGCCAGCCATAGGGGTGATCCATTCTCCATTCTGTTTTATCTCCGGTAAATTTCCAGTGATGCCGGGTTTCATGAAACAAGAGATCGATCTCCTTAAGTTCTGTGACAAGCCCGTCAAAGACATTCATGGCGGAAAGCTCTTTAAACCCAAGAGAAAAGAGCTTCATGAGGCTTTTGTCCACTTTAAAGGCAAGTCCCCCCTTTTCAAGTTTGAGGTATTGTTTACCGCCTACTTCCTTTCCGATCCAGAGCGTTTTTTTAATGAGAGGGCTTTCTACCTTTACGAAATTTTCAAAATTTTCCATTCCGCATTCAGAATCTGAAAGCGTTTCATAGGGTATTCCGGAAAATGAAAACAGCTGAATCACCTGAAAAAAAGGCTCGGCTTTCTGGTAAAGAGCCTGCCATTCGAGTCCTTCCGGATTTTTTGTGAAGTACTGACCACGGATGCGTTTGAGAGTGCAGCGCTGTCCATGATAATGCCATTCTATTTCGGCATCGGATTTTTCAATATCTTTAAAAGGTTCTGAATCCATGTAGTAGGGCATGGGTTCCAGCACCATGCGGGCAAACCCTTCATTCAGCACATGAATGCCCTTTTGCCCCTGAATGCGTGCATAACATTCCTCCAGATCAGGATTGGCCGTTTTATTTCCGATTTCAAGAATCTTTTTCTGATCAGCGGTTTCAAGTTCCACAGTGGCTCTGGGTTTATCAAGGCCATAAAAGGCGGGTGTTTTTCCATCTACTTCAGGGTCGGGAAGGGTGTTGATGGCGGTGATATTTGAAAAAATACTGAATAATTTTAAAATATTTTCACGGCTTGCAGGATGGGAGACCGGTTTGGACAAACGATAGGAATCCTTATCGGTACGTATCAGTTCAATATTTCTTTCCCGAAAACGGATGAGGGACAGTGCATCCTCCTGAAAGGTCAGGACAGAATGTTTGTGAAGGATCTGTTCATCGGTGCCGGGTAGTTTGCGGTCGATCAAAACCACATACAGCATCAGAAGCACGAGGATAATAAAAGTGATCCGGAAACGGATAGACATGCAGACTCCAAAAATAACCCCCCTCTTCCTTAAAAGAAAGAGGGGGTAAGGAATTATTTGCTTTCTTCGAATTCAGCATCGATGACGTTATCGTCATCTTTTTTCTTGCCTTTACCCTTTTCCTTGGAATCTTCTGAGGATTTATCTGCAGATTCAGCACCCGGCTGTTGCTGCTGGCCGGATTTTGCCTGATATTCCTTGGCAAGGATTTCACCGATTTTCTGGGCTGCCTGATTCAGATTTTCCTTTGCCTTTTTGATCTTTTCAAGATCTTCCGTGGCAATGGCGTCTTTCAGGTTTTTAATCGCACCCTGAATTTTTTCCTTTTCTTCAGTGCCGATTTTATCTCCGTATTCCTTGAGGGACTTTTCAGTCTGATAGACCAGATTTTCAGCTTCATTCTTTTCCTGAATTTTCTGCTGTCTTTCCTCATCTTCTTTTTTATGGAGTTCAGCATCCCGGACCATTTTCTGGATCTCCTCTTCGGAAAGTCCTGAAGAAGATTCAATCTTGATTTTCTGGGATTTGCCTGTGGAAAGATCCTTGGCGGTCACATGCACGATGCCGTTTGCATCAATATCAAAGGTCACTTCGATCTGGGGAACTCCGCGCGGAGCGGGCGGAATTTCGGAAAGATCAAAACGCCCCAGGGAACGGTTGTCATGAGCCATTTTTCTTTCACCCTGAAGCACGTTAATGCTCACGACCGTCTGGCTGTCGTCAGCCGTGGAGAAAATCTGGGAACGTTTTGTGGGGATGGTTGTATTGCGCTCAATCAGTTTGGTGAACACGCCGCCCAGAGTTTCAATACCCAAGGAAAGGGGGGTGACATCCAGAAGCAGAACATCTTTCACTTCACCGCCTAAAACACCGCCCTGAATAGCTGCCCCGATGGCGACCACTTCATCCGGGTTTACACTCCGGTTGGGTTCTTTATTGAAGATTTTTTTGACATACTCCTGAACCATGGGCACACGTGTGGACCCGCCCACTAAAATGACTTCCTTGATCTGGTCAAGAGAAAGCCCCGAATCTTCTATGGCCTTTTTGCAGGGGCCTACACTGCGCTCAACCAGAGGTTCAATCAAGGATTCAAATTTGGAACGACTCAAGGTCAGGTTCAGGTGCTTTGGCCCGCTCTGATCCGCCGTGATAAAAGGAAGGTTGATCTGTGTTTCCATGGAGGAAGACAGTTCGATTTTTCCCTTTTCCGCTGCTTCCTTAAGTCTCTGAAGCGCCATTTTATCTTTGGAAAGATCAATGCCCTGTTCCTTTTTAAATTCCGCAATCAGCCATTCAATGATGACCTGATCAAAATCATCGCCGCCCAGGTGTGTGTCTCCGTTGGTTGATTTGACTTCAAAAACTCCATCCCCGATTTCAAGAATGGAAATATCGAAAGTGCCTCCGCCGAAATCATAGATGGCGATAATCCCGTCTTTCTTTTTGTCCATGCCGTAGGCCAGAGCCGCCGCCGTGGGTTCATTGATAATCCGGAGGACTTCAAGGCCTGCAATACGTCCGGCATCCTTGGTGGCCTGTCTCTGGGAATCATTAAAATAAGCGGGAACGGTCACGATAGCTTTTTTGACCTCATGACCCAGGTAGTCTTCCGCTGTTTTCTTCATTTTTTGAAGCACGATTGCGGAAATCTGGGGAGGAGAAAATTCTCCGGCAGTAACCTTGAAGGCGACGTCTCCGTTTGCTGCGGAAACCACCTTGAAGGGAACCATGTGTTTTTCAGTGTCCACTTCATTGAATTTACGTCCGATGAAGCGTTTGGCTGAAAAAACAGTGTTTTCAGGATTGGTGACGGCCTGTCTTTTGGCCACCTGCCCGGTCAGACGTTCCCCGTCCTTTGTAAAACCGACCACAGAAGCGGTAGTCCTGCTTCCTTCTGAATTGGTAATGACCACGGGCTTTCCGCCTTCCATGACAGCCACGCATGAAAACGTGGTTCCAAGATCTATGCCTATTATTTTTTCGCTGCTCATGCTCTGCTACTCCTTCATACTATTTTTTAAAATTTTTAATTTTCATAATTCAAGGACTGTTTCTTTGTTTAAGCGGAGGGTTTTCCTCCGGAAACAATCACCATCGCCGGTCTTAACAGGGTATCCTTCATGCTCCATCCGTTTTGCAGAACCTGCATGACGGAGTCTTCGGCATGTTCTTCCGAGGGATTTTTGGCTACGGCCTCGTGAATGTGGGGATTGAAGGGGCTTCCGAGAGCTTCAATCCGGGTTATTTCAAGGCCGGAAAGATAGCCTTCCATCTGCTTGAAAACCATTTTCATGCCTTCTGCAAAGGAATCCAGCGTAACGCCGTTTGATCCAAGAGAAGAGAGAGCTCTTTCAAAATTGTCTACAACAGGCAAAAAATCCTTTACCACGTTTTGAATGACGGTTTCCTTAAGCTGCAGTTTTAATTTATCTTCCCGTTTTCTGAAATTGTCAAATTCAGCCTGAAGTCTCTGCATCTGCTGAAGGTAATCCTGGGCTGACTGTCTGGTTTTCTGGAGTTCTTCCTCCAGTTTTAAAATTTGTTCTGCCTTTCCGGTATCAGGAGCCGTATGGGAGGCAGCCTGGGAACAGGGCTGAGAGGAACATCCGCAGAAATGAGAGTGTTCAGTCTCGGTTTTTTCGGGATGAGGGTGTGTGGATTCGTGATGAACAGGCTCGTTCGGGCTGCGGTGGGCCTGGTCTTTGTTTTCATGCGGATGATGTTTGTTGTCTTTTGTCATGGTCTGCTTCATAGGTTGTTTGTTTTATTCAGTTAAAAAAGCGGACGGGAGAATGTCCCGCCCGCTTTTGAAGAATGACGGATTAATAATCCATTCCGCCCATTCCGCCCATTCCGCCGTGCGGCATGGCCGGTGCTTTTTCCTTTTCAGGAAGTTCAGTGACCAGGCACTGAGTGGTGAGCAGAAGACCCGAAATGGAAACCGCATTCTGCAGAGCAGAACGTGTCACCTTGGTCGGATCAATGATCCCCATCTTCAGGAGGTCGCCGTATTCGCCTGTTGCGATATTCACGCCGAAGCTTCCCTTTTCAATCTTGACTTTTTCAACGACAAGGGAGCCGTCCATACCGGCATTGTGAGCCAGCTGACGCAGAGGAGTCTGAATCGCGCGGCGTACAATGTCTACACCGACCTTCTCTTCAGCATCATCGGCCTTGACTTTGTCGAGGCACCCGAGGCAGCGGATCAGGGCAACGCCTCCGCCGGTTACGATTCCTTCTTCTACGGCAGCGCGTGTGGCATGAAGCGCGTCTTCAACGCGGGCTTTCTTTTCCTTCATTTCCGTTTCTGTCGCTGCGCCGACTTTAATTACCGCAACACCGCCCGCGAGTTTCGCCAGTCTTTCCTGGAGTTTTTCGCGGTCGTAATCGGAAGTGGTCTCTTCAATTTCATTTTTGATCTGTTTGATGCGGGCTTTGATGTCCGCCGGTTTGCCGTAACCTTCAACAATGGTCGTGCTGTCCTTGTTGATGACGATTCTTTTGGCCTGACCGAGTTCGGAAAGCTCGATGTTTTCAAGCTTGATCCCCAGATCTTCCGTAAAGCATTTTCCTGCGGTAAGGATGGCAATATCCTCCATCATGGCTTTTCTTCTGTCACCAAAACCCGGAGCCTTGACGGCTGCGATTTTGAGTGTTCCGCGGATCTTGTTCACAACGAGAGTGGCAAGCGCTTCGCCTTCCACATCTTCCGCAATGATCACAAGGCCTTTTCCGGTCTGGGCGACTTTTTCAAGAATCGGAACCAGGTCCTTGAGACTGGAAATTTTCTTTTCATGCATGAGAATGAAGGCATCTTCCATGATGGCTTCTTTGGTGTCTGCATTGGTCATGAAATAAGGAGAGATGTATCCTTTGTCAAACTGCATTCCTTCGACCACATCCAGAGAAGTTTCAATGGATTTTGATTCTTCAACCGTAATCGTTCCGTCTTTTCCGACCTTGTCCATGGCTTCAGAAATTTTTCCGCCGATTTCAGTATCCGAATTGGCGGAAATGGTTGCCACCTGCATGATTTCCTTCTGGTCCTTCACCTGCTGAGACATGTCTTTGAGAGCCTTGACAATCGCTTCTGTCGCTTTGTCGATCCCTCTTTTGAGAGACATCGGGTTCATACCGGCAGTGACGTTCTTGAGACCTTCCTTATAGATGGCTTCAGCCAGAATGGTTGCCGTGGTTGTCCCGTCACCGGCCACATCGGAAGTTTTGGAAGCCACTTCCTTGACCATCTGAGCACCCATGTTTTCAAAGGCGTCTTCGAGTTCAATTTCTTTTGCTACGGATACGCCGTCCTTGGTGATGGTCGGTGAGCCGAATTTTTTATCCAGAACCACGTTGCGGCCTTTTGGCCCGAGAGTGATTTTGACAGCGCGTGCAAGTTTTTCAACTCCTGCCAGAATGGCGCGGCTGGCTTCATCATCAAATTTCAACTGTTTTGCTCCCATGAGTAAAACTCCTTTTATTAATACGTTCGATTATTTTTCAAGTTTAGCTAAAATATCTTCTTCCCTCATGATGAGGTATTCCTCGCCGTCTACTTTGATTTCAGTGCCGGCATAGGAAGTGAATACGACTTTGTCGCCTACTTTGACATAGACAGGAATACGTTCCCCTTTCTCATTTACTTTTCCAGGGCCAACAGCGATGACTTCAGCTTCTTTTGGTTTTTCCTGTGCTGAATCCGGAAGAACGATTCCACCTTTTGTTTTCTGCAGAGGTTCAAGTCTTTTTACAAGAACTCTATCCCCCAATGGAGTTACTTTCACTGCCATTGTCAATCTCCTTTCTTAAGGTTAATTACTTTTTTAGTTTGATAACAGTTAAATTGCAATTCAGATGCCATTCCAGTCTTGTATTTTATTGTGGTTTTAATTTGTTCTATTTAAGACGGTTGTGGTTTGTGCCCGGGTCATGATATTGAGACAGGGGAGTAACTTTTTTTATTGAAGTGACGCGTTTTGAGACAAAATGTCGCATCTGGTCCCTGTTTTTTGTTTGGCGTCAGCTATTCAGAATGATGTTTGAAAATTTAAAAAAGGGCGTAAGATTGTTTTACGCCCTGTTTAAGGAAGGGAATTTAAAACCGTACAGAAAAACCTGCGGAAATGACAGGATAGATTTTAGGCATGTCATTGCGGATTTTACTTCTTTCTGCGGCAAGATCCTTTGTGAGATCCTCCCGGTGATTGGGGTTGGAGGAGGTTAAGGTGATATCGGGTTTTTGGATAAGCATCATGCCGACATCGCACTGGAAGCTCCAGCGGGAATTGGCACTGAAGGGATTTCCCCATCCGATTCCGGCATAAGGGGCCAGGCTGTCGGATTCGATTTTTCCATCCATGACCCCGATGTCGGTTGCGGCATATTTATGATGCCCTACTTTATAGGCTTTTCCGACTTTCAGATCTCCGTCCAGTTCTGCTTCAAAGTTGTAATACGCAAGTCCTGCGGTAAGCCGGAATTGCTTCTCTGTCGGAAAAAAATCCAGAAGAAGGTTTGTGAGACCGAAATCTACTTCCGCTTCATAGGGCAGATCACGGATTTCAAAATCCGTTTCTCCTGAAAAAGCATTGAATCCGGCTCTCCAGTTGAGGGAAGAATTAATCCTCCCCACGAGATCCATTCCCGGGCCTGTGGTCCCCATTTCTGCCATGAGAGCCATGCATTTTGTCTCCTCTCCCATGACGGGAAGAGACAGGCAGCCCAGCAGGGCTGTCAGCATTAAAAGATATTGAGTTTTTGATTTCTCTTTTTTTCCGTTTATTTCATTCATAAAAACCTCCTTGTTAATTGTTGATTAAGACAGTGTAACGCCGGAGGATGATTAAAAATAGCAAGACCTGTTTCAATTGAAGATTTTTGCTGCTGAACTGTTACAAGGGTTCTTTAAAATGAAAACAAAAATATTTCAAATCAGAGAATAAATGTTTCGAAGTCATAAAATGATTATAAAAAAAGAAGGGGTGTCATTGTAGGATATTTTCAGATTACTCCTTGAAAACCATGAAATAGATAATTTTTAACTTATTGTTTTTCAATGAGTTTAAAATTAATGTTCCTGAAAGGGTGTATTAAGTTACCATATTCACAATAAGATTGACTCAAGGTCTATCGTTAGTGTATGATTTAATATTAAAATTTTCTGTTATGAATTCATAATAAGGATCAATGTTATGGAAGAGACAAAGGTGATATCTGAAGACATCACCAAGCTTGCAGAAAAATGGAAAGGGAAGAAGGGAAATCTGATCATGGTTCTTCATGAGATGCAGAATCATTACGGATATGTTCCCCGCGAAGCCGCCATTCAGCTTTCTCAGGCCTTGGATGTGCCTTTGGCCAGGATCTATGAAGTGATTACGTTCTACAGTTATTTCAAGCTGACGCCCCCGGGAAAATTCACGGTGTCTGTATGCCTGGGAACCGCCTGTTACCTCAAGGGAGCGGCGGACATCCTCAAAGAAATTTCCAATACCCTTCAGATCGAGGAGGGAGAAACGACCCCGGACGGCCTCTTTCATCTGGAGGTCGTGCGCTGTCTCGGATGCTGCGGTCTGGCTCCGGTCGTAAAAGTCAACGACCGTATCCACGGAAAGGTCAAACCGACCGAGGTTAAAGAAATCCTTGCCCAATATAAACGTGAAGGATAATCCCCCTATGAAAAAAATAACAAATGAAGATATTTCCCGATACGCCAAAAAGATGAATGAGCCGGAAGGCGACTACATCAAAGTCGGCATGAGTACCTGCGGTCTTGCGGCCGGCGCCCAGGAGGCTTTTGACACCCTTCTGGAGGGAGTCAAGCATCACGACCTGAAAGTCAAAGTCAGCAAATGCGGATGTCTCGGAATGTGTCATGCAGAGCCTCTGGTGGAAGTGGCGATTGACGGCCTGCCTGCGGTCATCTATGGCAGAGTCAGCAAGGATGTGGCTTCCCGAATCATTGATGAACATGTCTGTTCCAAACGCCTGCTTAACGATCACATTCTTGATTTACCGGTCTACCGGTAGGAGGAGAAGGGAATCATGGGAAAAAAAGTCATACTTGTTAAAGATACTCGTCTTGAAGGCCAGGATGCCACCAAGGAATTCCAGGCCCTTATTCAAAAGGCTGTCCGCGATCTGAAAATGGAGGATTCCGTACAGGTTGTCCGTCCTGCGGACATGGGGCTTTACGGGATGGGAATGGTCATAAAAATCCTCCCTTCCGAGGTTGTTTATCCGAATGTCTCAAAGGAAAATATAGAAAAGATTATTAAGGAATCTGTTGTGGGGGATAACGTCCTTTCGGACCTGGTCATCAAGGATCAGCCCAAGCAGATGCGTATTGTGCTTCGCAACTGTGGAAGAATTGATCCTGAAAATCTTGAAGAATACATGAAAAACGGCGGCTATCAGGCCCTGAAAAAATGTTTGGGGGAGCTTACGCCTCAGCAGGTCATTGAAGAGATGAAAAAGAGCGGACTCAGAGGCCGCGGGGGTGCGGGATTTCCGACCTGGATGAAATGGAATCTTGCCCGCAATTCGCTCGGAACCGAGAAATACATCATCTGCAACGGAGACGAGGGCGATCCCGGAGCCTATATGGACCGAAGCGTGCTGGAGGGCGATCCTCATTCCGTTCTCGAAGGCATGGTCATTGCCGGCTACGCCGTTGGGGCAAGTAAGGGATTTTTCTATATCCGTGCGGAATACCCTCTCGCGATCAAACGTATCGAAAAAGCACTGGCCCAGGCTTACGAGACAGGCCTTCTGGGCGCCAATATTTTAGGAAGCAGTTTTTCTTTTGACCTGGAAATCCGTTTAGGAGCCGGGGCTTTTGTCTGCGGAGAAGAAACCGCACTGATTGCCTCTATTGAAGGTAAAAGAGGAACTCCCCGTCCGAGACCTCCCTTTCCTTCGGATGTGGGGCTCTGGGGAAAACCGACGGTGATTAACAACGTCGAAACCCTTGCCAATATCCCCGTGATTCTTGCCAAAGGGGGAGACTTTTTCGCCCAGACCGGAACCGAAAAATCAAAGGGAACCAAGGTATTTGCCGTGACCGGAAAAGTAAAGAATTCCGGACTTATTGAAATTGCCATGGGCACTACGCTGAAGGATATCGTATTCACCATCTGCGGAGGCATGCTGACCGCAAAAAAAATTCTGGCCGTACAGACCGGAGGTCCTTCCGGAGGGGTAATCCCTGCAGAAAATCTGAATACGCCGGTAAGCTATGAACACCTTTCACAGCTTGGATCCATCATGGGTTCCGGAGGACTCATTGTGATGGATGAATCCGACTGTCTGGTGGATATTGCAAAATTTTATCTCCGGTTCTGCGTGGATGAATCCTGCGGAAAATGCGCACCCTGCCGTATCGGAGGCTACCAGATGCTGAATGTTCTGGAAACCATTTCCGAAGGCCGTGGAACGGTTGAGGATATAGCAAAACTCAAAAAACTGGGACAGGCCATGCAGAAAGCCTCCCTTTGCGCCCTGGGGCAGACGGCTTCAAACCCGGTCATGTCCACTCTGCGCTATTTTGAGAAGGAATATATGGATCATATCCAGGACAAAAAATGCCGGGCCGGAAAATGCGCGAAAATGGCCCAGTACCGGATTCTTGAAGACAAGTGCAAACGCTGCAGTCTGTGTTTCAGGAACTGTCCGGCAACCGCGATTACAGGAACTCGTGAGACGGGCTTTGTGATCGATCAGGTCAAATGCATCAAGTGCGGTAAATGTTACGAAGTTTGTAAATTTGAAGCAGTAGCGAGGGCTTAACCATGATAAGGGCAAAAATAAACGGAATTCTTGTCACCGTCCCTGAAGAAACCACCATTCTGGAGGCGGCCAAAAAAGTGCAAATTAAAATTCCAACGCTGTGCAAGCATCCGGATCTGGAAGCCACTGCCGGCTGCGGAATCTGTATCGTTAAACTCAAAGGCTCCCCGAAAATGCTTCGGGCCTGCTGCACCCCGATTGAGGAAAACATGGACATCATCACCCATGATCCTGAAATCGTGGAAGTGCGCCGTACGGTTTTGGAACTGATTCTTTCCAAACACCCGAATGAATGCTTGAGCTGCGGGAGAAACAACAACTGTGAGCTTCAGAAGCTTGCGGCGGATTTTGGAATCACCCGTGATTCCTTTCCTCAGTTTCTGGCTGAGATTCCTGCCGATAATTCGACCCAGAGCGTTGTTCTGGAGCCGAGCAAATGCATCCTTTGCGGCCGTTGTGTGAAGGTCTGCCAGGAAGTCCAGAACGTCTGGGCCCTTTCCTTTCTGGAAAGAGGGTTTGACACCCGTATTTCCCCTGCCGGGGATATCCGGCTTTCCGAATCTCCCTGCGTGCGCTGCGGCCAGTGTTCGGCGCATTGTCCCACAGGGGCCATCTTCGAATATGACCAGACCCAGACCGTATGGAAGGCGCTTCAGGATCAGGACAAGTACTGCATTGTTCAGATTGCCCCGGCTGTGCGTGTGGCGGTGGGTGAAGCCTTCGGCTTCAAGCCCGGAACCAATCTGACCGGGAAGCTTTATGCCGCTTTGCGCCGCATGGGCTTCAGGGCGGTCTTTGATACCAATTTTGCGGCGGATGTCACCATTGTGGAGGAAGCCAATGAATTCGTGGAGCGTTTTGCCAAGAACAAAGGGCCTCTGCCTTTGATCACAAGCTGCTGTCCGTCCTGGGTGGATTTTATGGAAAAATATCATCCGGATATGATTCCTCATTTTTCCTCCTGCAAATCTCCGCAGGCGATGCTTGGGGCTCTCTCCAAAACGTATTATGCAAAAAAAGTAAAGCTGGATCCTGCAAAGATTTTCATGCTTTCCATCATGCCCTGCACGGCCAAAAAGTATGAGATCACCCGTTCTTCTGAAATGTTTGCCTCAGGGCTTCAGGATATTGATGTCTCGATCACGACGCGGGAACTGGCCCGTATGATCAAACAGGCCGGAATCGATTTTTCCGATCTTCCGGATGAAGAGCCGGATCACATCCTCGGTGAGTATACCGGGGCGGCCACCATTTTTGGTGTGACCGGAGGAGTCATGGAGGCGGCGCTGCGTACGGCCTATGATCTTGTCACCGGCGGAAAGCTTAAGAATGTGGAATTCGAGAATGTCCGCGGTCTTCAGGGCGTAAAGGAAGGAGCCATTGATGTGGGCCCTCATTCGGTCAAGGTGGCCGTGGCACACGGGCTTAAAAATGTGGAATATGTGATCAACAAGGTGAGAAAAGCCAGGGAAGAGGGAACGGAACTTCCCTACCACTTCATTGAAGTGATGGCCTGTCCGGGCGGATGCGTGGGAGGCGGAGGTCAGCCTTACGGAGTCACGGATGAACTTCGTAAAAGCCGTGGTGAAGGACTTTATGAGGATGACCGGGATCACACGGTCCGGTATTCCCATGAGAACCCCTATATTAAAAAACTCTACAGTGAATATCTGACAAAACCGGGAAGTCATAAGTGCCATGAGCTTTTGCATACCCGTTATGTTCCAAGGCCTGAATATAAAAAATAGAAGGTCTGGATTGTTTATGAGATTAGAAAAGCCGGAAGGATATTCTTTCCGGCTTCTTTATTTAAAAGAGAGTTTTACAATTCTAAAAGTTATGAATTCCGGTATCAAGTGCTGGAAGGACAAAACATGGATATAGATTTTTTATAAAGAAACCCCGCCTTTGTTTTTCTAGTGTATCATTTATATAGTCACATTCTTTGAATGTCTTTACGAGGAGTTCCGCGACGAAGCAATCTTGTCAAATAGATTTTTATATTCCGGATGGCATTCCATTATTAATTCTGATGAGTCATTAAACAAACATCACCCTGCTTGTTCATGTCCGTTTCTTCGGGATTGTTTCGCAAAGCCTCGCAATGACACTAAAAAGCACATATCATGACGTTGTATTACACTAACTTTCAATGCGCACTTCTTTTGAAATTTCAGCCCATTGCCGGGTAAAGCCTGCGGCAAAGGCCTTTCCAAGTCCTTCCATCGTCACCCCTCCCAGGAGGGATTCCAGGAAATTTGTCTTTCCCTCATAGTCCACCAGAAGAACAGGCGCCTTGATCTTTTTCTCAAGCCAGTCCAGCGCCTCTTTTTTTCCGCCCAGAGCATCCACCAGATTCTTTTCTTTTGCATCCAGGCCGGTATAAAAAATTCCTGTTGCCAGTTCCCTGGCTTTTTCCGGAGTCATTTTTCTGGCTTTGGCAAAGGCATCAATGAAGACCTGATGAATCTGGTTGAGGACGCCCTGAAGGTAGCTCTGCTCCTCGGGGGTGGGTTCTCTGAAGGGGGAACCGATATCTTTCAGGTTTCCGGCCACCTGTCTCCTGTATTTGAGTTTCAGGGTCTGAAGAAGATCTTCAAAGCCGAAGGAATTGGCCAGAACCCCGATGCTGCCGGTGATCGAGAGAGGGTGGGCCACAATCCAGGAGGACGCCATTGCCGCCCAGTAGGCGCCGCTGGCCCCGGTTTCCCGTATCCAGGCCACAGTGGGGAGTTTGAGTTCCGTGATGGCCCGGGCAATTTCTTCTGAAGCCACAGGGGAGCCGCCGGGGGAATTGATTTCAAAAAGCACGGCCTTGATTTTGGGATTTTTTTTAATATCCTCCAGAAGCCCGATAATGCTGTCTGAAGTGACACTCTCCCTGGAGGAGAACATGCGGCTGTTTTCTGAGGCGCAGACAATGGGGCCTTCGATCAGGACATGGGCGACGTTTCCTTCCCTGTATCGGGAAAGGTCTTTGTGCATGAATTTTGCCGCAAAAACACTGAGAACGGTAAGCAGTCCTATAAAAACCAGAATCCTGGTCAGCCATTTTTTAATAAAAGCCATGTTTTTTTCCTTTTTATTAAGGGGGTTCCCTTGATGAATGACCTGTAATTTACCTGAAAGGAAGGGATCCTGCCAGATTTTTTAAGCTTATTTAATATTTACGATTTCAAAACTTCTCATTATGATGCCCTTCTTTAAAAGTAAACAACCCGCAAAGGAATTTTGATTATGATCCATTCACACGATGACAGACTGCTGCAGCTTCAGCTGGATAAACTTGAGGAAATGAAAAAAGAGGGACTTAACCCTTTTGGTAAAAAATTTGAACGAACCGGTCTTTCCGCAGAATACGTCAATAATTTTGAAGAAGGCAAAGAAGTCCGGATCGCCGGCCGCATTACCGCCGCCCGCGACATGGGAAAATCCAAATTCTGGGATCTGACCGACATTTCCGGACGCGTGCAGCTTTTCATGCATCCCAAAGCCATGGAAGAGGCCAGCTATGCCCTTCTTTCAAGACTCAATGTAGGGGATCTGATCGGAGTTTCCGGAAGCATGTTCAAGACCAAAACCGGTGAAAATTCCGTTCTGGTCAAACAGATCGAGCTTCTTGCCAAGGCCCTGCGCCCCCTGCCTGAAAAATATCACGGTCTCAAAGACGTGGAAAACCGTTTCCGCCAGCGCTATCTCGATCTTGTCATGAATGCGGATGTGCGTGAAATTTTTTTTAAACGTTCCAAAATTGTTCAGACGATCCGCAGGATACTTGACAATACCGGCTTTCTGGAAGTGGAAACTCCCATGCTTCATTCTCTTTGCGGTGGAGCGGTGGCAAAGCCTTTTATGACTCACCACAATGCCCTGGACATGGACCTTTTTTTAAGAATCGCCCCTGAGCTTTATCTGAAAAGACTCATTGTCGGCGGAATGGAAAAGGTCTATGAGATCAACCGGAGCTTCAGGAACGAAGGCCTTGACCGGAGACACAATCCTGAATTCACCATGCTTGAAGTTTATTCGGCCTATGATAATTACATCGATATGATGAATCTCTGTGAGCTCCTGATTCAGGAAGCCGCGAAGGCCTGCGGTGTTGCAGGGGAAAGCACCCTTCCCTCCGGGAAAAAAGCCAACCTTCTGGCGCCTTTTAAAAGAATCAAACTTTTTGATGCGGTAAAGGAACATTCCGGCCTTGCCTTAAAGGAATGGGAAGATATCCGCGGGATTGCCAGGGAATTGAAAATCGAAAACTGCGAAACCCTGGATGAGGGGTTTCTGCTTCAGGAATTTTTTGAACGATTTGTGGAAGAAAAACTGATTGAACCCACGTTTGTGACTCATCTACCTTCAGTTCTTTGTCCCCTGGCTAAAAAATCCCTTGAAGACCCGCGTTTTTCAGACCGTTTTGAAATCTTCATTGACGGGCAAGAAATCGGCAATGCCTATTCCGAGCTTAATGATCCGGTGGAGCAGCTCAAACGCTTTCAGGAGCAGCTTGAAAACACCAGGGAAGAAGACGGGGTGTCCAGAAGCATTGACATGGATTTTGTACGTGCCCTTGAACACGGCATGCCGCCGGCAGGAGGGCTCGGGATCGGTATTGACCGCATGGTCATGGTCATTACCGGAGCGCCTTCCATCCGTGAAGTCATTCTCTTCCCGCTTTTAAGACCTGAAGAACAGGAATAAAGAAAAAAGTTTTATGCTTTCCCTGAAAATAGCCAACCGTTTCCTTTTCTCAAAGAAAAGGGAGAAATTCATCTCTATAAATTCCTTTCTGGCAGTGGGGTCGGTGGCTCTTTCCGTCCTGGTTTTGATCGTGGTTACGAGCGTCATGTCGGGGTTTGACCTGACGCTGCG
>CAYUET010000023.1:45828-46165 GCA_964443875.1 uncultured bacterium
AGAAAGCCCTCTGATGAATCCGGGAAAGATATTACGCTGCGTGAAAAAATCATGACCATGACCCCGCACCTTACGCTTAATGCCCAGGGGCCCATCAACCAATATGACGAAATGATCGGGCTTCTCAAAAAAGATCCGGAGGTCACCTCCGCTTCTCCTTTTGTGATGGGGAGCGCCATGATGGAGGCCGGAGGAAAAGTCTATACCATTCAGATGACCGGTCTTGAAGATCCTGACGGTTACAAAATGCTTTCCCTTGATAAATACATGAAAGTGGGGACCCATACCCTGGCCCGCAGTGAAGTGTTGATCGGCTCAGAGCTTGCCAAGATGATAT
>CAYUET010000024.1:0-25714 GCA_964443875.1 uncultured bacterium
TATCACCCAGACCTTGTATTATCAATCTCGGTTTGGGGTGGGACAAGCTCTAAGTAAATCAGGCGTTTAAACGAATGCCCCGGCAATTTTCAGATTCCCCTTCTGCCATGAACTTTCTTGAGGCCTCAAAAAAAAACTGATATTCTGCCTCATGCTCAAAACTTTAACCTCAAAGAACAAATTGCCCCCCATCCTGCATCCGGGTAATAACAGCCTTTTATCTACGCAATATCCACCCTTTCTGCAGAGCGTAAGAAAATAAGATGGAAATCATAACCCAACGCCTGATTCTCAGACCTTTTACCCTGGATATCATTGACGCCGCTTCGGTAAGGGATACCCAAAAACTGGAGTCGCTTGGAATCCGGACAGACGGTGAGTGGCCTGAGAAAGATCTTTTTGAGGTATTGCCGTATTTTCGCAATCTGATCACTAAGAATGGAGTCAATGGCTTCAATTCGTGGGTTGTCGTTCGACGGGAGAATTTTCAGCTTGTCGGCAGCGCCGGTTTTGTGGGGAATCCCGATGAAAAAGGATGCGTGGAAATCGGTTTTGGGATACAGAAAACCCAGAGAAGGCAGGGATATTGCCTTGAAGCCGCAACAGCCCTTGTGAAGTGGGCGTTTAAACAAGACCCGGTCCGATGCATTTCAGCTCAATGTGAAAACAATAACCTTGCCTCAGGAAAGCTGCTGGTCAAACTGGGGTTTGCACAGACTGCCGCAAACGAAGCCCTGACAAGCTGGATATTGCTGAGACCTGCGGGATCAACGGCCCCCTCACAGCAGATGCTTTCGGCACCTCTTGAATCTCCGGGGGATTAAATGAAATTATCAGAAGGTATCGGCAGAGTCATTATTTTTAAAGGGAAACAAAAAGCGGTCCCTCTTCATGCGCATCATTCCCTGATAATCGGTATGCATTTAAAGGGGAAAAGAGAGATGCTTTTCGGCAGGGAATCTTTAATGATTGCAGAAAACACCCCCTATGTGATCAGCCCGGAACTTTTGCATGGCGTAAAGCCCGTGAAGACAGAATCTTTCAAGGGGGTTTTGGTTCTCGTCAATCTCAAGGTTCTTCCTCCGTTTTTTCAGGAGGCGTCAAAGGCCCGATTTCCTGTTCAAAGTGAACGGTATAAAAAAATAATTCCTTTGCTTGACGGCCTTGAAGACGGGGAGATTGGTTTGAAATGGATGGAAGACATTTGGGAGGTATTGAAGCCGGAAAAGTGCAGTCCTCCGGAGATTCTCGATGGACGCATGCTTAAGGCGAGGGATCTTCTTGTTTCAGATATTGAAATGAATATAAAAATCAAGGAGATTGCCCGAAGTATCGGAATGTCCCCTTATCATTTTATCCGGGTTTTCACGACCGTCTTTGGAACAACTCCGCATGCCTACCGGAATATCCTCCGGATACAGAACGCCAAAAAATTTCTGAAGGACGGAATGGCCCAGGCAGAATGTGCCTGCAGTTGCGGGTTTGCCGACCAGAGCCATCTTCACCGCCATTTTCATCGTCAGGTCGGAGTTTCCCCTGCCCAATATCTTTAAATTTAAAAAACCGCAATTTCGTCCAATCTTTTTTCAAGCGCCCTGTGTTATTGTTTCGTTTATAGAATCAATAACAGAGAAACACACAGGAGGTTTTATGTACGAACAGATGGATAAAGGGAATGCAAAAACATGGGTGCGCAAAGATCTGAAAGGAAGACAGAAGGAATTCTGCATGTGCTGGGACTGCGTAAAATTCATGCCTGAGACCGAGCATAAGGGCTGTTCAATGATTAAGGATGTCCTGCTGCTTGCGTCCCGGAATTCCATCGTTCTGCCGGTCTGGGAGTGCGCTGCTTTTGAAGCAAAACAGAAATGACAGGACTTCAATAATTGGGTGGCTGCAAGCTATCTCCAAAGACAGATTGCTCTGAATACCTTGTGCAGGGGGTGAATACTGAATTCTTTTCTTCCTTTTTTGGTGGAAAATTCAGCATCCAGTATTACAAACATTAAAATCCCCGCCAGGATTTTATTTGTCAGGCGATTTTAACATCAAAGACCTCGCCAGGAACATAGGGGTAATGACGTTAGGAATGTACCCTTGGCATTGGCCTTTATTAAGATTACTGCCTTATGCAGGCGTTACTCTGCTATTCTGAATCCGCTGCTAAAAATATCATACATTTAACATCATTAAAGAATGTTTAATATGGCCTTTGATTTTTTTGTGAACATTACCCTCATTTAACTGATTTAAAATGGATCTATATTTTGCATTGTTTGATATTCCCAGAATTTTACAGCACCAGGAAACAGCATCTATGGCAATGGGGTCATTATTAATATTCACCAGATACTCCCTTAATACTTTCTCAACTTCATTCAGCAATATTTCATTGTCATAATAGTCAGCATCACGGAATAAGGACTTAACACAATCTCTGATTTTCAAATAATCCCTACTTTGCAAATGTTTAATCATATCCATAATATTTTTATCATTTATGGTGTTTTGACCGCCGGATTCAGGAATCGATTGTTTTTTCATTGATTCTTTTTCATGGCATTTATTACACAATTTATTCTTCGCATCATTTTTTCCAAAGGGTAAAAGTTCATTACAGGAAGAACATCGAAAAACAGGTATGCCATGAATATAATCAATCAAACTAAGATTAAACATTTTCAACGATTCATTTTCTTTATCAATCTCCTGCCTGTGAAGAATCTTTTTCAATAAATCATTCGGAGTCTGATTAATTTTAGAATCCCATTTACCGGCCATTTCCCGCATTCCCAGTATCTGGTAATACTTTTTTAAGTCACACATTCTCTCATAATAAGATTTATATTTCTCCATGTAGACAACACCATTCTTATCGTCTTTTTCTTTAACAGGTTCAGTGATATTATTTTCAATAAACTGAACGGCACGTTTTAAAAATTCTTTTTGTTTTTCGGTATTTTTTAATTTTTCATACAGCGTAGCCCTTTTAGTTAAAACATTCAGAAGATAATAACTGTCTGAACTGTTTTTTATCACGAGATCTTCCGCCTCCTTATAATAAGGATCAGCAGTGTTTAATTCGATTTCTGAATATAAATTCCCTATTTCTATTAAAATCCGAATTATTCCCCATACTTCATCCTTATCTTTGCTCTTTCTTTTAACTTCCAATTCGTTTTTTTGAAAAGCAATCAACTGTTTGTATAAATCCTCAGCTTTTGTTTTTTTGAATAGAGAGGATTGACATAAAGGAATCATTTCCCTCAAAAGATGAGGCAGCCATGTTTCAGAAGGGTCTTTCGCTTTATTAAAATAGATTATCGCCGAATTGAATTCTTCTTCAGCTTTAGCATTATTCCCCCGGAGAAGATGCAATTGAGCCAAATTGTAGCAGACATTGCCCGCTCTAAAGATATTTTCCGGATCATTTTTATAAATATTTAATACCTGATTAAAAAATTTTTCAGCTTCGTCAAATTTCTGCTGAGAACAATAAATCACCCCTAACATATTAATTGAAAAGGCATAGTTATCATGATTTTCACCAAATGCTTTTTTGGCTAATTCTATGGCTTTATTCGCTTCTTTTTCGGCCTGGCTGTATAAAAAATTTGTATAATAGTTATTAGTACGTTGTATTTGTGTCTGCCATTTCGATTTTTCAAATAATCCATAACACAAAAAGTGTGATGTAAGAAAAAACAAAACAAAAACATGAATCCTTTTATTCATAAATTTCCCTTCCTGATATTTTGAAGCCTGAACATGTAACCCATTTATTTCTCATCTTAACCCAAACCATGACCTGCCATTACCTGCTTACTTTTTCAAGGATTCGCTTAAATCCTACAGCGTCAAGGAGCCCATATTGTCGTTTATGTTGTGCCATGTTTCTATTTTAAACAAAAACCATAACCACATCCATTCACAGAACCTAATTTCCTAACTTGGGCCTTTAACTCTTTCAAAAACAGTTTATTTCCCTGCTGTCAATTCCTCAGCGATCATTTCCGCCTGTTTCAAAACTGTTTCAGTGGCCAGCATCTGCATATCCGGCGGATAGCCGTATTGCCTTAAAATTCTTTTTACAATCACCTTTAGTTTAGAACGAACGCTTTCTTTTATCGTCCAGTCAATGGAGGCGTTCTCCCTTACCTTTTCATAAAGAACAACGGCCAATTCCCGTAATTTTGACTTTTCCATAACCTGCCTTGCGCTGTCGTTATTGGCAATGGCGGTATAAAAGGCATATTCAAAATCAGAAAGCCCCATTTCCTGAGGTTCTTTATCCATGGCCTTGATTTCTTTACTCAGTTTGATAAGTTCATCAATGACTTCGGCTGCTGTAAGAATCTTATTCTGGTATTTCTGAATTGAATTTTCGAGCATTTCCATCAGAGATTTTCCCTGTATCAGGTTCTTTTTCAGCCTGATTTTTATTTCATCATTCAGAAGTTTCTTAAGAACCTCCAAAGCAATATTTTTATGCTCAATGTTTTGAACTTCAAGAAGGAATTCCTCTGAAAGAATTGAAATATCCG
The DNA here is from genome assembly GCA_964443875.1 of uncultured bacterium. GTDB lineage: Bacteria > Auribacterota > JAFGBW01 > JAFGBW01 > JAFGBW01 > CAYUET01. The sequence goes on from CAYUET010000024.1 coordinate 4,545, forward strand.
GCTTTTTAAGACCGGCGGCATCAAAAATATCTATGACTTTCTCGGTCACAAGGGCCTTATCTATTACCTGACGGATTGCAGTTTCAATTTCTTCATCCGTTTTCCCGGTTCCGGTGTGGTCAAATTTGGCAAGCCTGGCCTTTACGGCCTGAAAAAAGGCAACTTCATCTTTCACATCCATGGCCTGCTCATGCGGTATGGCAATTGAAAAGGCCTGGGAAAGGGCGGTTACCTCATTGATAAATCTCTTTTTCCCATCCTCCAGTTCAAGAATGTGATTTTCAGCAGAAAGAATCAGAGACAATTTTTTACCGGTATCCGCTTCAAAATATTCTTCGTAGGCAAAGCCATGAAACATCTGCGAAACAATTTCAAGTTTTTCAAGCATAAGCTGAACAGCCTGAGCCTGAAGCACTGCCGGGTCGCCCCTCCCCCCGCTGTCGGAATAAAAAGACAAAGCTTTTTTCAGATCAGCGGCAATTCCAAGGTAATCCACAATAAGGCCGCCGGTCTTATCCTTATACACCCGGTTTACCCTTGCAATGGCCTGCATGAGGTTATGCCCCTGCATGGGCTTGTCGATATAAAGGGTGTTCAGGCAGGGTACGTCAAAACCTGTAAGCCACATATCCCGCACGATGACGAGCTTCAGTTCATCTTCAGGCTCCTTCATCCTGTCGGCCAGAATCCTGCGCTGTTCTTTTGTCGTGTAGTGTTTTGAAATTTCAGGGCCATCGGATGACGCGGAAGTCATAACCACTTTTATGACCCCTTTTTTCAGATCGTCATTATGCCACTGCGGACGAATCTTTGTTATCTCTTTATAAAGATCCGCCGCAATGCGGCGTGACATGCACACAATCATGCTCTTTCCCTCAAATACCTCCTGACGCTGTTCAAAGTGGGCGACGATATCCTGAGCAACCTGCCTTATCCTTTTTTCACTTCCGACAAGCGCTTCAAGCTGAGTCCATTTCGCCTTTGCTTTTTGAGATTCCGTCATTTCATCAGGGGCAAGATTTTCATCAAATTCAGCAACAAGCTTTCTTCCCTCTTCGCTTAATGAAATTTTAGCCAGACGACTTTCGTAATAAATTCTGACGGTTGCGCCGTCGGTGATGGATTGGGAAATATCGTAGATGTCCACATAATGACCGAAGACGACCGGTGTATTGACATCCTGATTTTCAATCGGCGTACCGGTAAAGCCCAGAAAAGTGGCTTTCGGCAGGGCATCCCTCAAATATTTAGCAAAACCATAAACAATTTTCTTACCCACCACCCTGCCGTTTTCATCTTTATCATCCACGGTCCTGGGTTTGAATCCATACTGTGTCCTGTGGGCTTCATCCGCTATGACAATAATATTTTTTCTATCTGAAAGCATTTCATATTGTGCGGTTGCTGAGCTTGTCGAAGCATCTGGTTGAAATTTCTGAATGGTGGCAAATACAATTCCACCGGAAACCACTTTCAAAAGACTTTTCAAGTGTTCGCAAGTTTCAGCCTTAACCGGCTCCTGTCGCAGAAGTTGCCTGGATGCGGCAAAGGTATCAAAAAGCTGATTGTCAAGATCGTTCCTGTCGGTAATGACCAGCATTGTCGGGTTATCCATTGCAAGGACAATTTTCCCCGCATAAAAAACCATGGAAAGCGATTTCCCGCTTCCCTGCGTATGCCAGACAACACCGCCTTTTCTGTCCCCCACAGGCTGCGCTTTAACATCAGGGAGTCCATAACTGGCAGGTTCCTCCATCAATTTTACGGGCGACCCTGCGTATCCGGACGCCCTTAATGTGGACTCCACAGCCCGGTTAACCGCATAATACTGATGATAAGCCGCAAGTTTCTTGATGGTCTGAATAGTAATGATGCCGCTTGCCTTATCTTCCTTCCTGGCTTTTTCAAAGACAATAAAATGACTTATAAGGTCTAGAAGAGTTTCTTTATTCAGCATTCCCTTGATCAGGGTTTCCATCTGGCCGATGAGGTTTGAGGCTTCAATTTTTCCGTCTGAGGTTTTCCAGGCCATGAACCGGCTGAACCCGGCGGAAATGGTGCCTGCTTTGGCTTCCAGCCCGTCAGAGATGACTGTGAAACCATTGTAGGTAAATAATTTGGGAATGGCCTGTTTGTAAGTCTGTATCTGCCTGAAAGCGGACTGAAGCGTTGCGTTTTCATCCGCAGGATTTTTAAGTTCGATCACAACAAGCGGCAAGCCATTGACAAAAAGAATCACATCCGGGCGTTTGTTTACGTGGCTTTCGCTATTTATGGACGAGTCAATAACCGTATACTGATTAAGAACAACGAAATCGTTATTTTCAGGATTATTGAAATCAATCAGCCACACCAGATCACCCCGGCTATGGCCGTTTTTCTGGTAAGTAACCTTTATGCCTTCTGTAAGCAGCCTATGAAAGGCTTCATTATTGGTAATCAGTTCAGGGGAGTTTAAACGCTCAATCTGTTTGATGGCATCTTCATGGGCATCGGAGGAAATTGTCGGATTGATCCGGGCAAGGGCTTCGGTAATACGATCCAGAAGGAGGACTTCTTCAAAGGAAGTTCGCTTCGGGTTCTCACTGTCCGGCGCAATATCAGGGCCGTAAATGTATTGGAACCCCTGCTTTTCAAGAAGGTCTATTGCGTATTGCTCAATTTCGGATTCGGTAATTTTATTTGCCGTCATTTTTGTCTTTCAGTTTTTTAATCATCCTATCAAAATCTGATTCGAATAGACGGTCTTGCACAATACGGTACTTCTCAAATTCGCTCTCAGCAAACGCTTTGGCTATTTCTTGTGTCACTTTTCCGGGGTTGTCCAATAGCTCGCGATTATTGAATCGCAAAAAAACATTTAGTTTATTTGACCAATCTTCCATGGTCATAGGAATACTTTGCTCTGCCTGATCTTCCGCATAATCAAGGTACATTGTAGTAATTCGGTCTAATGCTTTTATCTCTTTTTCTGTAAGATAATTTTTGGCAATGGACACATCTGTTTTTATGATTTTCCCATTAGGAGAATTTTTCCATGTAGTCAAACCCATCCGTTCTTTTTTACTGTTTGCCCGTTCTATTATCAACTCAGTGGCAGTATTCCCATGAGTGGCGAAATGCAATTTGTTCTGTACCGAAGCAAAGAATGTTTTGGTAATTTCGCTCTCAACATTATAATCCACGGCAGTAGCATAAATGTCAGTAATTTTTTGATAAAAGCGGCGTTCACTTGCCCGGATTTCCCGGATTTCGGCAAGTAAATTATCAAAGTATTCTTTATTAAAAAAAGAGCCATTTTTTAGCCTTTCATTATCAAGCACGTAACCGCGAATGGCAAAATCACGCAAAATATTGATTGCCCATTGACGGAATTGAGTCGCTCTTTCAGAGTTTACACGGAAACCAACAGCAATAATGGCATCGAGATTGTAAAATTCAATCTCTCGCTTCACCTGCCGTGTTCCTTCCGTTTGAACTATTCGGAATTTCCGAAGAGTTGCCACTTCCGTTACTTCTCCCGATTTAAAGATATTGGCAAGATGCTCATTTATTGTGGCAACTGAGACCTCAAACAAAATTCCCATTAACTTTTGAGTAAGCCAGACTGTTTCATCTTCAATGCGAACTTCTATGGTATTTTTACCTTCCTGCTTCGTGAAAATTAGAAATTCAGCTGTGCTGTTTCGAATCTGAAGTCTTTTATTTTTGCTCATAAATGATCATACCTCTGAAAAATTTTCAAATCCAGGTCTGATTGCAGCCTGATAATTTTCATCCTCTTCCCAATTTTGGGAGTTATTGCGTATATATTGCCGGATGTTGAACAAATCCCTGTCATCACGGATGACATGTTCATAATAATTGCTCTGAAATAATTTTCCAGCAAATGGCGACCATCCACAATTTTTTACATTTCGCATATATTCATTGGTTATCATTGTTTTAAACCATTGAATGATTTTACGTAGGGGCGAACCTATGTGTTCGCCCCTTGGGTTGTGTTCATCCCTTATGTTATGTTCGCCCCTTGGGTTATTTTCGCCTTCTTCCATACAGGGGCGAACATCCGGATCCAAGGAGGGGCGAACACACAGGTTCGCCCCTACGTTCTGAATGACAAAATGAATGTGGTTGGGCATGATGATGTGATCGTGACATTTTATATCGGAGAATTTATTTTCCAATTCATAATACCATTTTTCAACCATTCGCCCTGCATCATTTAAAACCATTTCCCCATTTCTGATTTCACCAAAAACATGTTCCCGGTTTTGTGTGCAAATCGTAAGAAAATAATAACCCTCTTTTGAATAATCAAATTCCTTCAACCGGATTGACCGCCTATGATGTATTTCAGGATTATAAACCATTATTCATCCCTATATTTTCATGTTTCATAATTTTCATCCAAATTTCCGATTGGTTTTGTGTCCGTAGGGGCGAACCTATGTGTTCGCCCCTTTGTTGGTGTTCGCCCCTGTGTTGATATTCGTCCAAATCCCCTGATTTATTTTTTGTGGCCGTAGGGGCGAACCTATGTGTTCGCCCCATGGGTTGTGTTTGCCCCGGATTTATTTGCCCGGTGGATGCATTCATATCCATCATTACGGGGCGAACATTCACATGGGGGCGAATTCCAATTCCAGGGCGAATTCCAATTCCAGGGCGAACACACAGGTTCGCCCCTACGGGAATAAAATTCAAAATTACATGGATCGGATTAATTGAATTAACTAAAAAATAATTCATCCCGCCACCCTCACTTCCCCGCTCATTAGTTTCGGCAAGAGTTTATCCCGTAATTTTTCTAGAGTGTGGATTTGTGATCTGTTCATAAAAATTTTAAAAAAATAAATTGAAACGGTATTTTCAAAATCTCGTATTTCTGATTCAGTTGGGATTTGCTGTCGATTTTCTATAAAAGTCGTTGTGGTTATTGTATCAAACACACTACCATATGCAGAAGCTTGCAATTCTTCTACAACATGATTAATTAATAGATACGTAAAGAAAAAACAATTATCAATGCGTGGTAAAACACCATAGTTTGATTGACTGAACGTCATTGGTTGAGCAAGAAGACAATATTTTCCGACTGTACCTCTCGCAGAAATTACTGTTGCATATTTAGGTAACAGCGTTGCTGAACTTTGATTTAAACCGCTTTTTGTTATGTTTTTTTCTGTATAATTAACAAAAGATTTATGATTAAAAGCGATATCTCCACCAGATAACCACGGAATATCCCCACCCCAATACTCTCCAATTGAAGTTTTTGGTGTGCCCCCTCCAACCAGTTGAATAAGTTCAAGCAGACTGCCTTCTCCCCACCCCTCCCCCGCCTCCTCCACAAACCACTGCCGGAAAAGCGTCTCGGCCATGGCTTCAAGGGTTTTATTCTGACGGTGAAGCAGGTCGATTTTATCATCCAGGCTGGAAAGGACTCCAGCTATGGCCTTTTGTTCGGCCTCGCTCTCTGGAATATGAATAGGAATTGAAAGGAGGTTTTCTTGGTTCAATTTTGGTTGAACAGCTCCTGTGAGGAAAGGATGCAAGTCTAAATTTTGGAAAATATAAATAATTAAGTCATTAATATAATCTTTCTTACCCTTCACAATATGTGCATGATTATTGACCCAAAATTTTCCAGACGCTTTAAATGCAATTGGTGTCTGCCTCGTTTTTAAATTTTCTCCATCTTCTGAAATTAGAACATAATTCCCATCAAATAAAAAGTCATCCACATTATCAATGATACCTGAAGCACCGTAGTAAGGGTGGTTACCCTTTCTCTTTTCTCTTTCCATTTTACTTAATGGAATTCTAATATCATCATAAATATCTGCGATATCTAAAAGCTTGCATTCCCTCCACTCAGTCATCCCGCACCACCCGTTCCAGAACAATTGCTTCAAAAATCTCTTTATCTCCCTCATTTACTGGTTGAAATTCACCTTCAAAATAGGGGTTTTCCGGTTCATGCTTCAGTTTTAAAATTTCAGGCTGGTAAAAATTCTCAAATCCATTTTCATATCCGCTTACAAGAACAGGAAGATCAGGAGGAAATTCCTTAAGGATTTTAATTAGTTCCCCTGCTGTAAAATAAAATTTTTCTTTTTCGCCAACAGGTTGTTGGCTTTTTGTTCCACTCATATACTCTTCCTGTTTTCCAGCCTTTTCACCCCTGTATCCATGGTCAGAATTTTCATCTGCTGGATAGCCGTCTTATTTAGCAGAATCAGCCGTTCTGACTGTGCAACGCCCTGATGTATCAGATGGGCATTTAATGTCTCAAGGTTGGCAAGGCAAACCAACTGTGAAACATCCGCATAATCCCGGATATTGCCTGTTTCTTCCGGGTGTTCCTCACGCCATTGTTTGGCGGTTTTTCCAAAAAGGGCAATATTCAGAACATCCGCTTCAGTAGCGTAAATTATATTCACCTGAGCCTTTGACAATTCAGGCGGCACCAGATTTTTCATAATGGCGTCAGTATGAATGCGATAATTGATTTTTGTAAGGTTACGCCTGATGTCCCAGCCAAGCTGTTTTAATTCCTCGTCTTTTAAACGCTGAAATTCCTTAATAAGATACAGCTTAAATTCCACAGAAACCCATGATGCAAATTCAAAAGCAATATCTTTATGGGCAAAAGTTCCTCCATATCTGCCGGACTTCGATGCGATTCCAATAGCATTTGTTTTTTCAATCCATTGTTTTGGCGTAAGAACAAAACTATTCAGCCCGGCTTGTTTTCTAAACCCATCGAATTCGATGGGTTTAAAATCAGGATTGTTCAACGCCTCCCAAATCCCAAGAAATTCAATAGTATTGCGATTACGCATCCAATTTTGGATGATATAGTCAGTACGATTTTGATCTTTATAACGTGCTATATCAGTAATACTGATAAAATCCTGTTGATCAATCGGGTTTACAAAAATTTCAATGCCTTTTACCTTAATTTTAGCCATTGATTTTGACCTTTTTCAAATTTTCCTTAATCAGGGCATTAAGCTTCTCTTCCTCCTTCAACTGCGCTTCAAATTCCTTCTTCAGACTGGTAAAGCGCTCATTGAAATCAAAATCATCCTCATCATCCGGCAGGCCCACATATCTTCCAGGCGTAAGCACATAATCCAGTTCTTTCACCCGTTCAATGGAAGCCGAATTGCAAAAGCCTTTCACATCCTCGTATTTGCCTTTTCTGGTTGCTGAGCTTGTCGAAGCACGCCACTCATGATACGTTCCCGCAATTTTCTGAATATCTTCCTCAGAAAGCTCTTTTGTTCTGCGGTTGATTAAATGGCCTTCATTCCGGGCATCAATGAAAAGAATTTCATTGGTGCGGTTCCGGTAGCCTCCGTTTGCCTTGTTGCGGCTCAGAAACCATAAGGAAGCGGGAATCTGGGTATTCAAAAAAAGCTTTGCAGGCAGATTGACAATACAATCCACCAACCGGGCTTCAATCAGGGCTTTCCGGATTTCGCCTTCACCGGAGCTTTTGGAAGTAAGAGAACCCTTGGCCAGAACAAAACCGGCAATGCCTCTTGGGCTTAAGTGATAAAGAAAGTGTTGTATCCAGGCATAGTTGGCATTCCCGGAAGGAGGGGTGCCATATTTCCAGCGCCCGTCTTTACGGAGTAAATCTCCGCTCCAGTCGCTGTCATTGAAAGGCGGGTTGGCAATCACGAAATCCGCTTTTAAATCTTTATGCCCATCATTCAGGAAAGAACCTTCGTTGTTCCATTTGACCTGCGAGCTGTCGAGTCCACGAATGGCAAGGTTCATCTTTGCCAGACGCCAGGTGGTCTGGTTGCTCTCCTGCCCGTAAATGGAAATATCATTCACCTTACCCTGATGTTTGTCGATAAATTTTTCAGATTGAACAAACATTCCGCCTGAGCCGCAGCAGGGGTCAAACACCCGGCCTTTGTAGGGTTCAAGGATTTCAACCAGCAGTTCAACAACGCTGCGGGGAGTATAAAACTGCCCGCCCTTTTTGCCTTCAGCAATGGCAAATTCCCCCAGAAAGTATTCAAAGACATGACCAAACACATCCGCACTGCGGGCTTTTGCGTCACCAAGGGCAATATTACTGATAAGGTCAATAAGGCCGCCAAGATTGGTTGGGTCAAGATTCCCTCTGGCAAAAACTTTAGGCAGCACATCTTTTAAGGAGGGATTATCCTTCTCAATGGCGTCCATGGCCTCATCAACCACTTTCCCTATGGTGGGAAGTTTTGCCTTTGATTGAAGGTAAGACCATCGTGCTGTTTCAGGAACAAAAAACACATTCTCCGCTTTGTATTCGTCTTTATCTTCAGGGTCAGCCCCGGCATGTTCGCCTTTTCCGCCTGCAAGCTTGGAGTGCAGTTCTTCAAAGGCTTCTGAAATGTATTTTATAAAAATGAGACCAAGAACAATATGTTTGTATTCTGCTGCATCAATATTTTTTCTGAGTTTATCGGCTGTTTTCCAGAGCTGCTTTTCAATCGGCTCTTCAGAACTCTTCTCTTTGACCTTTGCCATCATCATCTCCAGTAAATGATTAAGAAAGATTTGAAAAGAAGCATTATATCGTTTTATCCCATATAATAAATAATTTTGTTTAATTTATAGCAGATAAGGGAGTTGAAGTTAAATATTCATTCTATAATCTTTATAAACCAACCATTCTTCATCATTAAATCAGTCCTTTATAATCCGGTAAAAAAGGAGGCGTGAAAGGAGGCAAAGATTAACATAATTTTTCTCAACCCAATTTTTTCCTGTAGCTTATGCCTGAACAATTCCGGGAGTTTTTAAAGCTCCCGGAAAAATTGAATAATTATATTCTAATAGAACAACCTGTTTTGAACATGGAACTTTTTAACTCGTTTTCTCCACTATCATCACCATCTATTTCCACATCCCCTTTCTCAATATCGAAATTGTAGCCTGCACCAACGAATAAAGAAACGTGGTTTGAAATAGAAAATTCACAATTTAATCCGACCGTTCCTATGATTCCATCGTCAATATCAATTTCATCGCTGGCTCTGATTGAATAATAGCCATTTGAAAGTCTATAATTCACTTTTGCGTTTGAATCCACAATGGCGTATTTTATCCCGGCATCAAAAACAAATCTTACCCGGTCATTGATCTGGGGTCGCAGCAGGAGCGAAGGACCTATAAACAAATAAGAGACATCTCCGTCCATTTCTGCACTTAGGGTCGCTGTTTCGTCTCTTATATAATAGGACTCATCATTTATTTCCCAATTTGAATACCCAATGGAACCCCCAATCCCGACTATTTCTGTAAACCAGAAACGATACTGACATTCAAGCCCTGCCCCAGAATCATAATCGTCATCATCATTTATATTGTAGATAAGTAAGCCGGGAGTGATTTCTGAACCTGTTCCATAGGGTTCAATTGCCCATACATTCAGTGATAACGCAACAAACAAAAACATAAGAACTTTCTTCATTTCTCTCTCCTTTTCATTTTTTAGTACTGATGACTTGAATTTTTATTTTTCTCATTAAAAGCATATTCCATTCCCGATATTTATTTTTGAAATTTTGTAATCGATTTCTTTCTGCGGATGCACACCCAGAGATTCATAATTTTTTCCTGTAATGTGGATTAAAATTAAACCAACCCAGATTAATGATCTTTTGTATGCCTTTTAAAATCTGGCACAGGAGATGCTGAAATATCCGTAATGATTTGAGGTCAGAAACAAGTAACGAGCTTTCCTGAAACAATGGGGCGGGAATATAGACGTTCAAAACCCCCTTGAATTGATAAAAAATTAAAAATCAAGGCCTTGAACGATATTAAAAAGTGCACAATTAATTGTGCACTTTGCACAAGGACTGCACAATCTATTGTGCGCTTTTATGTAATAAATCATTACACATAAAATTCAAACCATCCCTTAAATTGGATAATAAATAATGATAAGTTCCTCGGTCAAGCCGCGGAAAGACAAATTTTTCACTTTACAAGTCGGGATAAAGCCTACAGAATTTTAATGAATTACACTTATCCCTGAATTTTTTTACAGGAGAACAGTGATGCCCAATAAACTGCTTGATTCTCTTCAGTCCCTTTTTAAAGCCCGCAACTTAGAGCCCTTTGACCCCTCTGTCTTTCAAGACTCCCTGGCCCTGAAAACCCAGTGGACAGCACTGAAAAACGGAGGCACTAATTTCAGAACACACGGTCTGGTCAGTACAGGTTCCGCACGCCTGGAATTCAAACCGACACCCTTTGCCTGGGTTTTCTATTTCATTTTTATTCTGCCCGGAGCTGCTTTGTCTGTGGGCCTTCCCATTCTCTTTTTCACCAAACCGGATCTTATTTCCTCAGACAAAAACGCCATTATCGTTCCCCTGATCATCGGGGTCGTTTTCCTGTCTATTGGCCTTCTTATGGCGTATTCAGGCTCAAAGCCGATTGTTTTCGATCAGATGCGGATGCTGTTCTGGAAGGGAAGACCCAGGGGGGAGGGAAGGATCAGGCGCGAATCCTTCAGTGAGGCCTGTGAGCTTTCGCAGATTCATGCGCTTCAGATTATTGCGGAATACTGCAGAGGCAATAAGTCTTCATACTACAGCTATGAACTCAATCTGGTTCTGGAGGATGGGTCACGCATGAATGTGGTTGATCACGGCTCCCTCACGGCCCTGAAAAAGGATGCACAAAAACTTGCCGGTTTTCTGAACGTTCCCCTGTGGGATCAAACCCAAAGGGAACCCCTTTATTCCCCCTTGACCGGCAATGAAGAACCCCGCAGCAAGCATCAGGGTTTCTAAAGTCATTCCGAACGAACCTGAGAAATCTCAGATTTCTCACTGCCGCTCGAAATGACAAGCCAATAATCGCTGCGAGGGATTAAAACATCCGGAATGACGGGGAAAAAAGGGTTATTTTATTATTCGGATACCGCCGCTCTGAACTGGAGCTGTCTCAAATGCCTTAAAGTCCATATCCAGGCAAACGGAAGGCAGAAAATATTTCCAAGCCCCAGGCCGGTCCATACCCCCTTCATTCCCATGTGAAAACAAAAAGTCAGAAGAAGGGCCAGAGGGATGGCTACAAGCCCCATACGGATAAGCGTAATGACCAGTGCCGGAACAGGCCTTCCGGTCGCCTGAAAACAGGCCGTGGAAATAATGGCAACTGAAACGCCCACAAAGCTGAAGGCCAGGACATGAACCTGGGTTACCGCCATGGAAAGCACTTCATTCACGCTTGTGAAGAGCTGAAAAAAAAACGGAGCGATCAGGTTGTACCCGAGAGCAACAAGGGCCACCGCAGAAATCCCCAGAAGGATATTGGTTTTATAAATCAGGCGCACCCGGTCCAGCTGGTTTCTGCCGTAATTCTGGGAAATCATGGTAATGGTCGCGCCGGCAATGGCAAAGGAGGGAATAAAGGCCAGCTGATCCATTCTTCCCACCAGGCTCAAGGCGTTCATTGAGGCTTCATCGAGTGAGCAGACAATCTTGTTCAGAATAAGAAAGGAAACATTCAGGGCCGCCATGGAAATAAAATTAGGCAGAGCCGTACTGATGATCTGCCCCATGATTTTTTTGCTGGCCTTAAAAATATTGAAAGACAGAGGAATAACCGATTTTTTCCGGATAAAAACAAAGACAATATACAGGGTGGAGACGCCAATCGAAACCGAGGTGGCGATTCCGGCTCCGGCCACCCCTAATCCGGCCCAGAAGATCAGAACAGGATCAAGGACTATATTTAAAAGAGTGGAAATAATCATGGCCTTGGCAATCAGAGTTGTTTTTCCCTCGCCCTGAAGGATTCCCACAAACACATGAGAAAAAAGCATCAAAATCAGACCGGGCAGAAGCGTTCTGAAAAAAATAAAGGCCACCTCCTCGGCCTGTTTTCCGATTCCGCTTCCGGAAAGCAGCTGAATCAGATCCCGGCTGTATATATAGCCGGATACAAACAGGGGCAGAGATATCAAAAAGGCAATCAGAAAGCCGCTTTCCATTATGGCACGGGTTTCATAGATCTTCCCCTCCCCGATCATTCTTCCGGTCAAGGCCCCAACCCCAACGGCAATACTCTGCGCCGTGGTCATGAAAAAGAAAAAGATGGGAAACATAAGCCCTGTTCCGGAGATGAGGGCTGTTGAAGAGGGATTAATCTGCGAGACAAAAAAGGTGTCAATGACCGCATAAAGCATCTGCACAAGACTCCCAATGAGCATGGGGGTCGCAATCTTTATGGTCACAGGCAGTATGGGCCCGCTGTACATTCCCGTAATTTCTTTGTTTCCTGTATTTTTCATGCAGGGCTTTATAGCCATTTCCAGTGAAAGTTCAATAAAAAACAGGGATTCTGACTTTTAACAGCAACTGGATAATTTTAAATCAAAGACAAAAAACAGGATAAAAGAATAGGGCGGTGTAAACTGATTTTTAGAAATTGGAATATAAAACTGCGGGACTTGGATTCGAACCAAGACTAGCGGAGTCAGAGTCCGCGATCCTACCATTAGACGATCCCGCAATGTGATGGTCTTTTAATACAAAAAAATATTCAGATATTCAACGGTTTTCTTTAAATTATTTCAAATAAAAACGAACTTTTTTCACGCAAGCCCGTCGGATCGGGCATTGCACCCCGAATATTTGTCACTGCGTGCAAAATTCGGGATTAATCTACTATTTCTTCAACGGTTTTCTTTGATTTTTAAATTTTTTCTAAATTATTGTTATTTAACAAATTCAGAAATAATCCGGCGCAGGGAATCCATGAACCGCTCTTCAGAAAACTGAAGAAGAGCCTCTCTAAAATCATCCGCCTTAAAGTTCATTTTTTCAGATTCTGAAATTGTTTTGCACAAAGCAGATACCGTCTGCTCGTGAAAAAACACCCCGGTTTTTCCCGGTACAACCGTTTCTGTGACGCCACCCTGCCCGAAGGCGATGACCGGAGTTCCGCAGGCCATGGCTTCTAGGGGGACAATCCCGAAATCCTCCAGGCCCGGAAAAAGAAGGGCTTTGGCCTTTTTTAATAAATTCTGTTTTTCCTCATTGCTGACCCAGCCTAAAAACTCAGCAGAAGAAGGCGCCCTCTCCTTTAAAGCCTCGTATTCCGTGCCTGTGCCCGCGATTTTAAGCCTGAACCCCAGAGCCCGTGAAGCCTCCAGAGCAAGATCAATCCGCTTGTAGGGGACAAGAGCTGAAAGGACAAGGTAATAATCCTCTTTATCCGCACAGGGCGAAAAGGGGATCTCTACCGGAGGGCAGAGAACCGTTGATTCCCTTCCGTAGAATTCCTTAATCCTTTTTTGAACGGTCTGTGAAACAGCAATAAAACGGGTAACGGATTGAGTTGATCTCAAATCCCAGTTTTTCAGATATTCGAGAACCGGGTGCAGGAGCGTTCTCTTGAGAATGTTTTTCCCGAAATAATCCTCCCTCAGAAGCCAGACATAGCGCATGGGACTGAAGCAGTAGCACAGATGGGGAATACCCGGAGGCAAAACAACGTTCTTCGCCGCACAATGCGAGGTGGAAATCACCAGATCATAGCCCCTGAAATCAAAGGCGCTGACCGCCTTCGGAAACAAAGGCAGATAATAGCGGTAAATCTGTGTCTTAAAGGGCATGTTCTGGATAAATGAAAAATGAACAGGCCTCTTCCGGATCAGATCCGAAACATGGGATAATTCCCCATGAAGGGCATAAACCGGAGCCAGAGGAAACAGCCGGCAGAAATATTCCAGGACTTTTTCCCCGCCCCGCATCCCGTTCAGCCAGTCGTGAACCAACGCGACTTTCAGTGAAGAAAAACTCATGATTCCAGATCCATGGCCGCTTCTTCGCTTAACTCGGACAGAGACTCCTCTTCCGGAACATCCGCCCCGTCCTTGTATTCGGTGTCCTTTTCCGATTTTTTTCCATAAATTTTGCGGGGCAACCCCAGAAGCGCCGTATTAAACACCTTCTCAACAAGAGAAAAAGTATCCTTGGCAAGAGAAACCGGCGCCTTCAGAAGAAAACCTTTGGCAAGCGCCCCAAGGCGGATCCTGGGATGAGAGGCTTCCCCGTAAATCATAAAATCCAGCTCCAGATGCTTATTGTTCTTTTCCATCATGCCTAAAAAACTCTGGTAGGAAAGCCCGAGCACCGTTGAAAAAATACTCTCATTAAAGGCGTCGAAATTCAGATTAAAGGCATTGACATACAGATACCCCTTGATCAGCCCCAGATGATTTTCCAGATTTAAAATATAAGAGCCTGTACCCTCTTTAATCTTCAGGTTTGTGAATTCAACCTGATAAACCCCTACACGCGTAAAATCACAGTCCTTTGCGAAAACCGAAACATCAAAATCCGTATACTTGCTTTTCATGCCGAAATTCATTCTGCAGAAATAACGGGAATCCTTGTGCATCTTATCCTCCAGAATGCCCTTGATCCGGATGATTTCCGAAACACGGTCTACCACAACCGTTCCTCTCCTGGCGGTAAGGGCTATGTCCTGGTTGGGAAGAATGTCTTCATCGATAAAACGGGTGTCGTAATTAAGAAGAATGATCTTGTCCAGTGTCACCTTCCATTTGGAACCGTCATTATATTCCTTGATAAAATCAGGAAAAAAGGCGGCCTTTTTGTCTTTTTTGTGAATGATCCAGACCCCGTCCTCAATATACATCTCGCGGATGGGCAGGATCTGACGAAAAATATTCGGGAAGCCGAAACGCACTCTGAAATTTTTGATGGTGGATTTCTTATCCTTATGATGAAAAACAACATCTTTCACTTCCGCGGTCAGAGTAAACCAGTTGATACGGTATTCACTGAAGGTCACCCTTGCCGTTACTCTTTTTTGAATGAGGCACCTCACCTGTTCAAGAATGAAATCCTCCCCGAAGCAGTGAAGAAAAATCGCAAGGGAAGCAGTCAAAAGCAGGCTTCCAAAAAAAGCAAAAAGAAAACGGTCCACCCATTTCATAATCATTGTCAGCACCTTTGTTGAAGGTTTTAAAGATTCATAGCGAAGATTACCGCTTTACGTCAACGAGGTTTTTTAATCTCATCGGGTTTGATTCCCCCTCAGCTTGCTTTAGCCTGTCATTTCGAGTGGCAGCGAGAAATCCAGATTCCTCACGTTCGTTCGGAATGACATTCGATATCTCGTATCCTGCTTTGGGGTAATTCATTCATTGCTTTTCTCTTTTTGCATTCCGAGCCATCCTTCTCTTCCGGGAATCGAAGCCTGAACCATTTCCGCAGCCGGAATCTTACCTTCACAATCTCCAAGAAGACTTCCCAGGGGAACAAATTCCCCGCCTTCACTTTTTACCCTCTCCACGAAATCCTGAAACAGGGCATGAACCGCCAGTCCCTCCGCTTCAGCATGAACAGTCAGAACAGGAAAGGCAGCGGTTTTGACCTGATCCAGCATAAAGGAATTATAATTCTCGGACGTGATGCCGTTTCTGCCGATCACCTCGTCATAGGTGGGAAGCGTGGTCGGGATCTGGGGTTGTGCGGCAGGAATCTTTCCAATCAGGGGATAAAAGGGCGAATGCCCGCGGCAGTCACTGTTGAATTGAAAGTCCAGCTTTTCCTTTACGGAGAGAACCGTTTCATTGCATTTCCAGGCAGGACAGGCTGAAGAGATTGGGGCTTTTCCCAAAAGGGAGGCAAGCAGTTCAACTCCCCGGGTCAGTTCTTTTTCAACAAAAGCTTTTCCCGCCTTGCCGATACGGGTCTGCCAGGCATGATGATCCCAGGCATGAAGCCCGATTTCATGACCCTGTGCATGGGCTTCACGGATGATATCGGCGCATTTTTCACCGATTATGGGCCCGGGCCAGAGCGTTCCCTTAAAAAGAATATCCCAGCCGTAAAGCCCGGACGCATTACTTTTCAGCATTTTCATCAGAAAAGCAGGATTAAACAGGCGGAATAAATGCCGCCCCATATTGTCCGGACCCACGGAAAAATAAAAGGTCGCCTTGATTCCCTGAGACTCAAAAAGCCTTAAAAGAGGCCTGACCCCCAGACGGGTTCCCCGAAAGGTATCCACATCAATTTTTAAACCGATCTTCACTTGGAAGCTTGAATGCGCTCGACTGTTTCCCTTAAAAAGAAATCCAGGGTCTCGTCCAGAGATTGTTCAAAGCCGACAGAGGGCGTCCAGTTCAAGATGGTCTTTGCCTTTTGAATGGAGGGTTTTCTGAACTCCACATCCTGGTATCCGCCTTTGCCGTAGTACTGCAGGCTTTCAACATCCTTCATGCCGCAAAAATCCGGGAAATAGGAACGAAGAGGATGCTTTTCAAATTTAGCCGTCAGAACTTCCGCCAGTTCGCGGATGCTTAAATTATTATCCGGGTTCCCCACATTGAAGATCTGCTGGCTGGCTTTTCCGCCTTCATTCGCAATGATTCTGTATAAACATTCCACACCGTCCTTCACATCCGTGAAGCAGCGCTTCTGTTTGCCTCCGTCCACCAGAAGAATCGGAGTTCCTTCCACCAGATTCAAAATCAGCTGGGTGATGACCCGGGAGCTTCCGATACGCGCGGAATCCAGGCTGTCAAGCCTGGGGCCGATCCAGTTAAAGGGACGAAACAAGGTGAACTTCAGGTTTTCATGCTGGCCATAGGCCCAGATCACCCGGTCTAAAAGCTGTTTGGAACAGGAATAGATCCATCTCTGCATGCGGATCGGCCCCACCACCAGATTGGATGTATCTTCATCAAATTCCTCGTCTCCGCACATTCCATAGACTTCCGAAGTGGAGGGGAAAATGATCCTTTTGCCATAACGCACGCAGTAGCGAACAATTCTTAAATTTTCCTCAAAATCAAGGCTGAAGACTTTAAGAGGATTCCGCACATATTCCTTCGGGGTGGCAATGGCGACAAGAGGAAGAACCACATCGCATTTGCGCACATGGTATTCAATCCATTCCCTGTTGATGGAAATGTCCCCTTCCTCAAAATGAAACCCCTTGCGATCCATTAAACGGGTAATCTTGTCATGGTAAAGATCCATGCCGTGAACTTCATAACCGCCGGCATTCAGAAGCCTCTCGCTCAGGGCATTCCCGATAAAACCGTTGACCCCTAGAATTAAAACTCTCACAGGCCTTTTCTGAACCATGGTATGCCTGGACAGGTTCCCCAGGCGCATTTTTTCTATCCAGCCCTGTTCTTCCGCCATCTGAATGCCGGACATGTAAAGTCCGCCTTTCTCCTGAACGAAATCAAGAACCAGGGAATCTTTTCCGCAGGCAACAACCAGGGGATTCGCCGATACCACGGTTCCCGGCAATTCCGTATTGTCAGCCTTTTTAACCGATGCCTTCCATATGAAAATTTTCCTTTCGCCCAGAACAGAGTAAGCGCCGGGATAAGGAAGCGTTACCGCACGGATGAGGTTGCGGATTTCCGTTGCGGACCTGGTCCAGTCGATCAGCCCGTCTTCCGGCTTTCTGCCGCCGAAATAAGTGGCTTTTTTATGATCCTGAGGCGTGCGCGGCGCATTGCCTTTAACCAGTTTCGGTAAAACCTCATCCAGAAGAATATGAGAAGAGGCCACCAGCTTCCCCATAAGGGTCTGAGCCGTATCGTCCTCACCAATCTCAACCTTTTTCTGGCCGACAATATCTCCGTTGTCCGGCTTGGGCGTCATGTAATGAAGCGTGACTCCTGTTTCCTTTTCACCATGAACCAGAACCCAGTTCAAAGGACAGCGTCCGCGGTATTTGGGAAGCAGAGAGCCGTGAAGATTCAGGGCTCCCAGGGGAGCCAGATCCAGCACCTCTTTTTTAATCATGTTCCGGTAATAAAAGGAAAAAAGAATATCCGGCTTCAGGGCTTTGATTTTTTCGATCCAGATGGGATGATTGACATTTTCCGGCGCATAGACCGGAATGCCGTGAAGGGAGGCCTTCTCTGCAGGAGAATCAAACCAGCGGTTTTCATGCGGGTCGTCACGGTGGGTAAATACGGCCAGAATTTCTATCCCGTTTCTGATTAAGGCTTCTATCCCGGCACAGCCGATGTTGTGATAAGCAAAAATTACGGCTTTCATATTACTCCCTGTCTCCCCCTTGAATGTCATGAATGATAAAGCGTGGCCTTGCGCGAACATCCGTATAAATTCTTCCGATGTATTCACCCAAAAGCCCGAGTCCGATAAATTGAGCTCCGATAAAAAAGAAAAGAACGGCAAACAGAGTAAACACTCCATGAACCGCCCAGACATCTCCGAAGATCAACCGTAAAACAACTAAAAAAAAAGCAAGCCCAAGCCCTACCGCAGAAATAACAAAACCGAAAAAAGTCAGAACCCTTAAAGGCATGGAAGTCATGCAGGTCACCAGATCAAAATATAGATTAATCAGCTTGAAAATACTGTACTTGGATTCCCCCTGGGTCCGGGCATGATGCGCGACATCGATCTCTATTGTTTTTTTGGCAAACATGTTGGCCAGGACAGGAATAAACGTGCTTCTTTCATTGCACTGCAGGATGGCATCAATTACACTTCGGCTATACCCCCGGAGCATGCAGCCATAGTCGGTCATGCTTATGCCCGTCACGGCGACTGTGAGCCGGTTGGTCAGATAGGAAAAAAACTTTCTGAAAAAGGAATCGTCCCTTGCCACCCTTTTGCCGGCAACCACATCGTAGCCTTCCTTAAGTTTTTCAACAAGTTTCAGAATCTCTTCCGGGGGGTTCTGCAAATCCGCATCCAGAGTAACAATATAGTTCCCTTTCAATTTTGAAAAACCGGCAAGAATGGCATTGTGCTGACCATAATTACGGTTCAGAAAAATACCAATCACATTTTTATTTTCTTTTACCGCTTTTTCAATCACTTCCCTGGAATGATCCCGGCTGCCGTCATCCACCATGATGAATTCATAGGGCAGAGACAGAGTCCCGCAGGCTTTCAGCACCCTGTCCACCAGTTCAGGCAGATTCTGACTTTCATTATAAACAGGAATAACAACGGAGACTAAATCCTGGCTCATGATTATTTCACCCCGGACAGAATATCTTTAATCGCATTCACAACATCCTTCACATCTTTTTCCTTCATCGTCGGGAAAAGAGGAAGGGAAAGCATACGTTCGGTAACGTGTTCGGTATGGGGCAGCCTGCCCTTCTGGTAGCCGTAATGCTCACGGTAATACTGATGCAGATGTGCCGCATGAAAATGCATACCTGAACCAATGTTGCGTTTTTTCAGTTCTTCGATGAATTCGTTGCGGGTCATTTTGATTTTTTCAAGATCCAGCTGAATGATGAATAAATGCCAGCAGTGCTTATGCGGATAAGCAGGCATTCCCAGAATTTTGATTTCTTCAACATTTTTCAGATGCTTCTCATAGGATTTGAAAAGCACTTCCCGTTTGCTGTTCATTTTCTCAATTTTAGCAAGCTGAGTTAAACCCAGAGCCGCAAGAAGATCCGTAAAATTATATTTATACCCAGGCTCCATGACTTCAACCACCGGGGAATCCATTTTTTTATACCTGGCCCAGGCGTCTTTATCCATGCCGTGAAATTTGTAGCGTCTGATCTTTTTGATGAATTCCTCATCGTGACAGCAGACCATTCCGCCTTCACCGGTTGTCATATTTTTAATGGGGTGAAAACTGTAAACGGAGATTCCTTCAGTACCTATTTTTCTGCCTTTATACTCTGTACCTATGGAATGGGCGGCATCTGCAATCAGGGTAAAGCCATAATGCCTTGCCAGCTCGTTGAATCCGTCCATATCCGCGGGTGCGCCTGCAAAATGTACAGGAATCACCGCTTTGGTTTTCGGAGTAATCAGGGGTTTGATCATTTCAGGGGTCATCATCAGAGTGGAAGGGTCAATATCCGCCAGAACAGGTTTTGCCCCTGCCATATCTATCAGATTAAGAGTGGAAACCCAGGTCATGGAAGGGGTTATCACTTCATCCCCTTTGCCTATATTCAGGGCTTTCAGAACCAGGTGCATCCCAGCGGTTGCAGAGGTTAACGCACAGGCATAAGGAGCCCCCACGTAATCCCCGAAGGCTTTCTCAAACTCGGCGGCTTTGGGGCCAGTGGTAATCCATAAAGATTTTAATACATTTACAACAGCCTGAATATCATCCTTCTCAATGCAGGGCAAAGAAAAGGGCAACATTTTTTCTCTCATATATTTGTCTTTCTGTAAAAAATAATTATCTTTGTTCTTTTCATAAAATCTCGTCAACAGTTTTAACTTAAAAATCCCTGTCTTAGTCCAGAAGATTGTTTGAAATTAAAAGAATTTCATATTAATAGTGGATGATCTATATGAAACAATACTATAGTTCAACCTTTTGAAGGATAAACAGCAGAAAAAAAAGGATGAGCAGCATTAATCCCCAAAATAATCAGAGCCCCAATAACAGGAGTGTCTCAAACTTGCAGGAATGGCATCTCTGGGAAACCAAGAAAAAATTCATCCTGTTTGTGATTATTGCGAGTATCAGCATTGGATTCACCCGCCTGGCCATAAAACTCACAGTCATCAGCACTGAACATTTATTCAGGATTTTTCTCTATAAGCTCCCTGGGGAAATATTTGAATCCTTTTTTAATCTCTTTTTAATTTTCTCTTTTTTTTATTTTTTCATCAACCGCATAAGAGCCTGGAAACCCTGGAATAAAATAGTGTTTTTTTTATTATTAACGGTTTCCTGTATTTCACTTGAAACCTTTATCGACTCCTGTTTCCCGGTTCTGAATACCGATTATGAACCCGTTTCCTTTAATGAGCCTGATAAATACCTCTTCCGTTTTTTCGGGGATACGGCGCTCTACTTCATCATCTTGTCCCTCTTTGCTTATATTGACGGGATCCTCGATAAAAAAAGACAGTACTTTTCAGAATTACTGGAGGAAAGATCAAGGGCCTCCCTGGAAGAAACGCAGAGAATCAAGGCGGAACTTAATGCGCTCCAGTCCCAGATCAACCCCCACTTTTTCTTTAATTCCCTCAACAGTCTTTCAACACTGGTTGCCATTGATCCTTCAAAAGCAGAAAAATTCATCGGGGATATGGCCGATATGTACCGGATCATTCTCGGAACGGATAAAAAAGAATTCTGGACCAACCGTTTTTATTCTCAGTGAGCCTTGTCAGCTT
>CAYUET010000024.1:25724-45309 GCA_964443875.1 uncultured bacterium
CAATCTGATTCAAAATTATATCAATATCGAAAAGGTCCGACTTGGAGAGCGTCTGAATTTTAAAATTCTCTGTTCAAAAGATATGGAAAAGATTCCCATTCCCTGTTTTCTCATCCAGCCCCTTGTTGAAAACGCCATCAAACACGGAATCGCCCCCGCAATTTCCGGTGGAAAAATCCTTGTCTCCATCGAACAGGGGGACTCCCTGTGTATTCGTGTTGAGGATAACCGCAAAGAAAAAATCGTTTCCCGGATTGAGACGGAAAGAGAAAAAACAGGACTTAAAAACATTAAAAGAAGACTCCTTTTAACCTATGGAGATCAAAGCGGCTTCACCCTGGAAGTCAATGCGCTTGGTGCTCTGGCAACCCTGAAAATAAAGGTATGACAGTCTCTCCCATGGCAAAATACAAGGCAATGATCATTGATGATGAACCCTTGGCCAGGGTCGGCCTTAAAAGGCTTCTCTCAAAAATTAAAAATAACGAAATTGAAGTGGTCGCAGAAGCCTCCAACGGCCTTGAGGCCCTGGGAATCATTGAAAGAAGTCATCCTGACCTTCTTTTTTTAGACATTCAGATGCCGGGCCTCAATGGGTTTGAGCTGCTTCAGCAGCTGAACAAAGTGCCTTTAGTCATCTTCACCACCGCCTATGACCAGTTTGCCCTGAAAGCTTTTGAAACCCATGCCCTGGACTACCTTTTAAAACCCGTCAAACCGGATCATCTGCAAAGAGCCCTGAATAAATTGGAATCCCTTCAGAAAATCGTAAGCGGACTCGGCTCAGTCTGTTATCCCAATTCCAGCCCGGAATTTTCCTTAAAACAGTATTTACGCAACTTTGCCGTCAAATGCGGGACAAAATGGGAAATTATCCCGGAGGAGGAAGTCCTCTTATTTTTTTCAAAAGAAAAATTTTGTTATCTCAAATCAAAAGGGATGGAGAGGATTATCAATCAGTCTCTTCAGGACCTTGAAAAAAAACTGGACCCTGAAAAATTCATCCGTATTCACCGCTCCGTGATCCTTTCCTTAAAAGAGGTCCGCAACTATAAATCCCTCGGATCAAGCCGTCTTGAAATCACCCTGAGCGATGGGTCCAAAGTAATCAGCAGCCGGTCCTTCTCCGGAAAGCTGAAGAAAAAAATCAATACAGAAATGAACTAGTGTAGTGTATCTTTTAGATAGGTACATCATTTAATAGTCATTGCGAGGAGTTCCTCGACGAAGCAATCTCGTCAAATAGCTCTTTATATTCCGGATTGTGTTCTTTTAGTAATTCTGATGAGTCAGTAAACAAACATAACCTGGCTTGTTCATGTCCGTTCCTTCAGGGATTGCTTCGCAAAGCCTCGCAATGACAATAAAAAGTACATATCATGACGTTACATTACACTAGCCCAAGCCCCCCTGCGCGGTATGGAATGTCATTCCGAACGAACGTGAGGAATCTGGATTTCTCGCTACCACTCGAAATGACAATCCAAAGCACGCTCGGGGAATTAAACCCTTTGAGATTAAAATGAATTCTGAATTTTCTCTTGAGAAATTAGCTTCTAAATATCATATTTAGCCCCGACATTGCCCTAAACCCTTAAACCTCAAAAATAAATGTACTAACCCAAAGCCCCCTGCGCGGTATGGAATGTCATTCCGAACGAACGTGAGGAATCCGGATTTCTCGCTAGCACTCGAAATGACAAGCTAAAGAAAGCTGCGGGGAATTAAACCCAATGAGAATCAAAATGAATTCTGAATTTTCCCTCACCCCCCTTTTCCCTCAAGACCTGCCGCTTCTGTGCAAATGGTTCAATGACCCCGGGCTCTGCCAATATATGGAAGACTCCGAGGAAAATAAAACCTATACCCCTGAAGATCTGACCGATATGCTTGAGGACGCCTCTGTTAAAATTTCAAAAAGAACCTCCCGTTATTATGCCTTCCGCCTGAACGCCTCTCTTATCGGATATGCCTCGATCTATGACATTGATCCGGTTCAAAAAAGAGCCGAATATTCCATCCTTATCGGCGCCCCTGACGCAAAAGGCAAGGGCTATGGAAAAATCATTGTCGATCTTATAGGCTGCGAAGCCCTGAAGATGGGACTAACCACCCTTTACTGCACCATTTATGAAAATAATATCGCCTCCATTAAATCAGTGGAAAAATGCGGTTTCAAAGCCTTAAAAAAACTGCCCCATTCTGAAGATTCAATGGCCGAATGGTATTTTGAAAAACAGCTTTGATTCATGACTTCCCCCTACTTCACCCTTTCCCGCCTGCTTTTAAAATGGTTCAATAAAAACAAAAGAAACCTTCCCTGGCGCATAAACAGAGATCCTTACGCCATCTGGATTTCAGAAATCATGCTTCAGCAGACCCAGGTGGATACGGTCATGCCCTTTTACACCCACTGGATGAAGGCTTTCCCTGACATAAAAACCCTGGCCCATGCCTCCCCGGATGCTGTTCTGAAGCACTGGGAAGGACTCGGCTATTACTCCCGTGCAAGAAATCTGCATAAGGCCGCCAAAATCATCCTTCAGAATCATAAGGGGATTTTTCCGGATGATTTTCAAACCGTCCTTTCCCTTCCGGGGATAGGCCGCTATACCTCCGGCGCCATCCTCAGCATTGCATTTGACCAGAAACTCCCGGTCCTTGACGGGAATGTGATCCGCGTCTTTGCCCGTCTCTTCCTGATAAACGATCCGGTTAATTCCCCCAAAATTCAGAAATTACTCTGGAAAAAAGCAGAAGCCCTTCTGCCGTCCAATCGGACAGGGGATTACAACCAGTCCTTAATGGAACTCGGGGCCTTGATCTGCACCCCTAAAAACCCCCAATGCCCCCTCTGCCCCCTTCAGAAAATCTGTCTTGCTGAAAAGGAAAACAGGCAATCTCTTTTACCCGTGAAAACCAACAAACCCCAAATTGAAAAAATCCGGACCGTGATCGCCCTTTTATGGAAAAATAAAAAAATTTTTATTCAGAAACGGAAAGCCGAAGGTTTTCTGGGCGGGCTTTGGGAATTTCCGGGCGGGAAAATTGAAAAACAGGAATCCGCGGAAGAGGCCCTCCAGAGGGAAATCAAAGAGGAACTGGGAATCTCCATCGAAATTTCACACGCTTACCCCGCCCTGCGCCATGCCTACACACGGTTTCAGGTCACTCTTTACCCTTTTGACTGCAAACCCCTCTCCGACAGAATAACGTTGGCGTCCGCAACCAGACACAAATGGGTGAAGCCCGGGGAACTCTCCTCCTTTGCCTTCCCTGCTGCAAATAAAAAACTGATTAAAATGCTGACTCCAAAAACATAACTCCTCACCCCTTACTCCTGATTAAACTGCGAACATACTCCCGGTTCTGAACGATATCCTGATCTTCAGGATAAAGACGGACCAATTTTTCCAGAACCCTTAAGGCCTCCCCTTTTTCATTCAAATCATAATAAAGCTGGGAAAGATTAAACAGGTACTCTTTTTTTCCCGGTTCAAGCCTGACCGCTTTCAGAAGCCTGGCTTTCGCCTCCTTATAAAGACCGTCTTGAAAATCAATCAGGGCGAGATTATTCAAAACCTGGGCATAAAAGGGGGAATCCTGTTTCACCTGAAGGTAATGGTATTGTGCCTTTTGGAAATTCTTCTGAGCGGAATAGATATGCCCGAGAAAATAATGGGCATCCGAGGCCAGACCGGATTCCCCCTCATCCTTTATAATGGAATGAAAAATTTTCTCCGCCTCATCGTTTTTTCCCTCATCAAGCCTGATCTGGGCGATGTTCATGGGGGCCTCATTAAACCTGAACTGCATCCGGGCCGACTTCTCAAAACAGTCCAGGGCTTCAGCCACACGGTTGTTCTGTTTCAGCCAGACCCCGTAATTGTTGAGGGCCAGAGGATTGTCCGGATAGTTCTCAATGGCCGATTTCCAGAGCCTTTCCGGCTGTTTCCACAGCTCAAGCCTCGCGGGAAGAAAATAAAACAAAACAGACAAATGAAGGGTAAAAAAGAGCATGAGCAGGCCCCGCTTTGCGGATAACAGCGCATAGGTAAAAAATAAAACACCAGCCATGGGGAAATAAATAAAGCGGTCGGCCATGGCCTGAGGGCCTGCCTGGATCAGCCCCAGAGTGGGAAGCAGGGACAGCAGAAACCAGAACCACCCCAGAAAAACAGAACTGAAACGCCGCCTGTAATAAAAGACCCCGAGAGAAAAAACAACAACCATTCCCAGACAGGCCAGTCTGAAAAAATCAAAATTTTCAGAAAGATGATAAGGGTAAAGAATGCTCAGCGCATGGGGATAAAAAATATTTTTCAGGTACAACAGGCAGGAGGTTCCGGCGTTCAGAATCCTGTGCCACAGAGAAATCTGGTTTGAAACCACATGGCTGGAATCATGAAGAGTGTAGGTAATGCACCCCACAGCCGCGGAAAGAAGAATGAAAAGAAATTTTTCAAAAATCAGGCGGCAGGAAAAAACCAGCTCCCGGTCATAGATTTTTTTCAGATCATAAAGGAACAGGATAAAAGGAAACATGATGTATACAGGGTAGGACAAAATGCCCATTAAAAAGAAAAATAATGTCCCGCAAAAACGTCTGTTTACATTTTTTTCATAAACATACAGGGCAAAGGCAATCCAGATAAAAAAAGCGGCAAGCACCCCCTTGAGGGCCGCAATCCAGCAGACGGTTTCCGTGTTCACAGGGTGAAACGCAAAAAGAAAGGCCGTCATCATCGCCGCCCAATAGGATTTCCCGATTTTTAAAAACACGGCAAAGACCACAAGAGCATTGAAAAAATGAAGTAAAAGCATCTGAAAATAGAAATAGAAATACTGCTGATCAAAAGTGAGAACATCCCAATAATAGAGAAGCCAGCTTATTGGGATCCAGAAGCTGTTGTTGGCATGCTGCGAAAAAAGAACCTCTTTTAAACTGAGATTATTCTCCAGACTCCCTTTGATCTGCCGGATATAGGAACCGTCATCAAACCCGATCAGCCCCCTGTCCATGGACGGAAGGTAAAAAAACAGCAGGAAAATCAGCATGCCTGAAAAAGGCAGGATATATTTTAAAAGAATATTATTGGCGTTCATCATAAAAACCTGTTCATTTCATTAAAATAGGATTTTCTTAAGATTAAGATAAGATAAGAAATGAACTTCGTCGATTCTTTATTTTCACCCTTGAAATAAAACATCCTTCCGGAAAAGCCCCGCTCCGGAAATCAGCAGACCGGAGGTAAAACACCCTCCAGAATTTTATTCAGTTTTTCGAGCGAGGTCGGCTTTTCATTGATGAATTTATAGCCCCCCAGCAAAGCCAGTTTTTTTCCGTCTTCCTTATACGAAACACTGCATCCGATAATGGGAATGGAACTCAGCCGGGGATCTGTTTTAAACTGGGCGGTCAGATCAAAACCGGACAAGCCCTTCTGCATGTGAATATCCATCAGGATGACATCCGGGGAGGTTTCTATGGCCAGCTCATAACCGGAAAGGTAGTCGTGGGCAATAAAAGGAATATAATACTTTTCTTCTGCCAGCATCTTGAAAAGCTTTGTCAGACTTTTGTTATCATCTATGTATAAAATCTTATGCATAAATTTTATTCCTGGTCTCTCTTTATAACATCTTTTTTCAAAAAAGTGAAGCGTCTTTTATCCGCCGCTTAAAGATCAATTATGGGTTGCATCTCTTCAGGGGATGTGGTATTCACTTCAAAAATTTATGAAAAATAAAATCAATAAATTCGTTCCCATGATTGTTGCGGCCGTCAAAACACCCCTTTCCCTTTCCTCTTATTCTCTGTTAAGGAAAGAGGGAGCGGATATCGTTGAATTCCGTTTTGACTGCTTTGATGAACTTTCCCCGGACATTCTTTTCAGATGCTTTTCAAAGGCTAAAAAGGCAGGACTCAAAACCCTGGGCACTTTCCGGAGCTCAAAAGAGGGCGGGTCAGGACACCTGAACGAAGCCCAGCGCCTGGCCATTTATGAATCCATGCTCCCGCAGGCCGATTTCGTGGATATTGAACTCTCCTCGGCAAAAATTCTGACCAGTCTCCGTGATGACCTCTCCGATCATCAGACAAAACTGATTCTCTCTTGTCACAATTTCAAAGAGACGCCTTCCGAGGCCCGGCTCGACCAGATTATAAAAGACTGTTCTCCGTACGCCTATTCCTTTATTAAAATTGCCGTTTTTCCAAAAACACAGGAAGATGTAAGAACAATGCTCAGGTGGACGCTCGGGCACCCCGAAGTTCCCCTCATCAGCATCTGCATGGGGCCCCTGGGGCGGCTCTCCCGGATCTTCTTCCCTTGCGCCGGCTCCTTGTTCACCTACACCTACCAGGGACAGGCAACTGCCCCCGGACAACTGGGATTAAAACAAACCAAACAACTAATCGATCTTTTTTACAGGAGTTGAGGATGTATCAGAAAATTCAGGCCGCTTATGAAAAACAATGGGGAAAACCTTCCGAACAGATCCTCCCGGATCTCCCCTCTGACCTTTTAAAGGACTTCCCGGATCTGAAAATTCTGGTCTTTCCCCCTACCCGGACCCAGCCTGTCTGGATTTATGCAACGGTCGGTCTGTTTGATATTGCGATCGGAGAAGCCGCCCTTCCGGAAATCCATCTTTTTTCTTCGGAACAGAATAATGAAATCCTTGTTTCCGCGCTTTCACGGCTTATGGAATACAGCATGGAAACACCCCTGGAATACGGCCAGATTTTCGACTGCGGAAATGAAGCCCCTACAAACTGCAAACATCTGCTCGCAACCTTCCCCTTTGCCGACGGGGAAGGCTTTCCGGAACTCTGGATTGAGGACAAGGAAATCCAGTTCATCTGGCTCCTGCCTGTCACCGAATCCGAAGCCCTCTTTATGAAAGAACACGGGTATGAAACCCTGGATGAAAGACTGTTTGAACGTGAAGACATCAATTATTTTGACTGGAACAGACCTTCGGTTCTCTGAAAAATGAACCCCTCCATTTTCTAATTATTTATTTGACTTTGTATTCCAATGAATTAATAATCCCTGTCAGATTTAAAAAATCTCACTTTTTATAGAGGAATGAAATAATGAAACGCTTCCCTTTTATCTTTATATTCTGCCTGTCTTTGATTTTCTCCCCTTTTCTCCAGGCTCAGGATGACCTTGAGAATGAATATGCCTACGGAACCATCACCAATATCACGGATAAAGAAATCCTGCTTAAAGAATATAATTATGAAAAAGAAGAATTCGTGGAAATAACCTATCAGCTCATGCCTGAAACAAAAGTGAGAAATACGGACTCCATTAAATCCATACTCAATGGCAACCAGATCGAAATTTTATACCAGGATGTCGATGGTAAAAAAAACGCGCTCGTCGTTGTTCTTGAAACAGAAGAAGGCATCGTTGAACAGGACAATCCTGAAAAAGCAGCGACCGATGCGGTCGCTACAGCTGCTCCTGCCGCTCCGGCTGCCGAACAGGCAACACCCGCAGTCCCTGCAACACCTGCTGTTGAAACGCCCACTCAGGCTGTGACCCAACCCGCACCAGCATCCGAAACATCGTCTTCCCCTGCGGCTGAAGCCACACCTGCCGATGAAGCTAAAGAGCCCTCTGCTGTGGCAGAAGAGCAATAATCCACAGCTGATTTTTCCCTGGAAAAACAGAGCATGATCCGGATTTACACTGAAGCCCCCCGCTATTTACTTGTAAAAAATTTACATTTTGATAAATTGAGTCATTCAAAAATTATTAATAATAAATTTCCACCTTACATAAAGTTATGAATAATAACAATCCGACGGTTGTGCTCATCCTGGAGGATGAAAGCACTCATATTGAAGCCATAAGACGAGCCTTTACAGACCATTCTTCTTTTGAAATTCATTTTAAAAACTCCCTTTCCGAAGGTCTGGCCTCACTCGCTTCACTCAAACCCGATATCCTTCTTGCGGATCTGAATCTTCCGGACGGGCATTGCCTCGAATTTTTTGAAAAAAATTCCTCCTCTGTTTCTGTCCCCTTTATCATTATGACCAGTTACGGAAACGAACTTTCCGCTGTCCGCACCCTTAAAGCAGGGGCTCTGAATTACATCGTCAAATCTCCGGATACCTTCACCCAGATTCCCTTTATCATCGAAAGATCCCTGGGGGAATGGAACAACCTGAAAGCCCGCAAAAAGGCAGAAGAAGATTTGAAGGCCAGCCGTGAAAATTTTGAATCCCTGTTCAATGAGATCAGCGAATATGTCTTCATCTTCGATTCACAGGGCAAAATTATCGACTGCAACTCGATTGTTGAAAAAATATTAGGACAAAACAAAAAAGAACTCCTGAACAAACCCGTAATCACTCTCCATCCTGAGTTGTTCCAGGAAGAGGCGAATACCCTCCTGCAGGAAATACTTCAGAATAAAAGAGACTTCTTCAACCTCCCGATCAGGACTGCGCAGGGCGAACTTATTCCTGTTGAAACCCGGATCACAAAAGGCCAGTGGTATGGGAAACCGGTATTTTTCGCCATCAGCAGGGACATTTCCACCCGCCTGAAAATGGAACAGGAAAAAATGGAAATAGAAAGAAAACTCCTGCATTCCCAGAAAATGGAAAGCCTGGGTGTTCTGGCCGGAGGAATCGCACACGACTTCAACAATCTCCTGACCGCCATCATCGGCAACCTTGAACTTATTCAAATTCAGGGATTCAACGCCCCTTTTGCCAAAGACATGATGGATCAGGCCGTTCAGGCCGGACGAAAAGCTTCTGATCTGACCCGGCAAATGCTGGCGTATTCCGGAAAAGGACGTTTCATCATCCGCCCCATTGATATCAATCACCTTATCCGCGGGATTTCAGCGCTTCTTAAAAGCTCCATCAATAAAAATGCTGTTCTTCACCTGAATCTTCCGGTGAACATTCCCCCCATCATGGCCGACTCCTCCCAGATTGAGCAGGTCATTATGAACCTCATTCTCAATGCTTCAGAGGCCATCGGAGACAATACCGGAATCATTAATTTAATCACCGGAATTGAAAAGTTTTCCGCAGAAACACTCAGCAAAAGCCGCGTTCCGGAAAAACTGGATCCCGGTAAATATCTTTACATGAATATCACGGATTCCGGCTGCGGAATGAAACCGGAAACACTGGACAGAATGTTTGACCCTTTTTACTCCACAAAATTTACCGGAAGAGGCCTCGGACTTTCGGCGGTCATGGGAATCGTGAAATCCCACAAAGGCGCCATCTTTGTTAAAAGCGAATACGGGGAAGGAACCGATATCAAACTCCTTTTTCCTATCTTTACCTCTGAGAAAATATCCCTCCAGTCTCCTGAACAGCTTAAAGGGCCCGAATCAGCTGAATATTTGAACAATAAAGGCACTCTCCTCATTGCCGACGACGAACTGCCGGTCAGAAACCTTTGCAAAAACATGCTGGAATACATGGGCTACACCCTTTGTCTTGCCTGTGACGGCCGGGAAGCTGTTGAAATTTTCAAAATCCACCAAAAAACCATAAAATGCGCCCTTCTGGATTTAAATATGCCCAATTTAGACGGCATTGCGACCTTTACGGAGTTAAGAAAAATCAAACCGGATTTGCAAATCATTTTAATGAGCGGCTATCATGATGATGAAGTTGTCAGAAAATATTCAGATAAACACTTTTCCGGGCTTCTGCAGAAACCTTTTAATATGAACCAGCTGAAAGAGGCGCTTGAACGGGTGATGAAGCCCTGAACTTTCATGCCTCAGGAACTGTTCTTCAGGATCAGGAACTCCACCGGCAGAAGGCCCCGCTTGGAAGACTTCTTCCTGTATTTTCTTCATGAATCAGCATTTCCGAAGCCTCATATTTCCCCCCCGGAGGTAAAATTTCCTTCAGAAGATTTTCCAAAGCCACAGGCGTATAGCCGGGGGTATGCCCGGATAAAATCATAAACTGAAACTCACCGGAAAACAATCCTTTCAAATCTTTCAGCAGTCCTGTCAGATGATCTTCTATTTTCCAGATTTCATTGTTTGTGCCACGGCCAAAGGACGGAGGATCCAGAATGACCGCATCATAGGTTTTGTTTCTCTTGATTTCCCTTTTTACAAATTTTTGAACATCATCCACCATCCAGCGTATGTTTTTATCCTGAAGGCCTGAAATTTTCGCATTCTCTTTGGCCCAGTCCACCACCCCTTTTGCCGCATCCACATGGGTGACATGGGCGCCGGCTTTTGCACAGGCCAGGGTTAAGGCTCCGGTGTAGGCAAATAAATTCAGTATTTCAGGGGCCTTTTCCGAGGCCAGTATACGCCTTGAACACCAGTCCATCATGGAAAAATGTTCGGGAAAAAGACCGATGTGGCCGAATCCGGTCAATTTGATTTTATAGGACAGATCATGACACAGAACCGTCCATTCCGAAGAGAGACCTGAGGAATACTGCCATTTTCCTGACCCCGAGGCATTTCTCTCAAAACGTGCATGAGGCCTCTTCCATTCCAAGTCATTGAGTTTTTTGCTCCAGACAGCCTGCAGGGAAGGCCGCACAAGCCGGAAATCCCCGACCTGTTCCAGCTTTTCAAAATTTCCGCTGTCTATTAACTGATAACCCTTTTTTTTCATATTCATGAGTATGCTTAATCCCATTGCTTTCGTTTTTTACTTAAAGCACCGCCCATTTTCACTTCCCATTCAGGAACCTTTTTCCGGATTTTCTCCAGTTTCTTCGAAACGGCCTCCTCGAGCGAAATATCATAAAGAGAGGCCAGCTCACAAAGGGAAAGAAAGACATCCGCCAGTTCATCCGAGAGTTTGTCTGTGTTCTTTTCTACTTCATAGATTTCCAGATTCATGGCCTCTTTGGAAACCTCGCCCACTTCCTCCGTAAGCGCCAGAAGGCTCGCAATCCGGGGATGCTGAACAGGTTTCAATACTTCCGTAATCGTCTTCTGAAATTCCTCAAGCGTCATACCCCTTTTCCTTCCAGATCTTTAAGAATTTCACCGGCATGGCTCTCCGGCCTGACCTTTTCGTAAATTTTAACAATAATCCCCTCAGGATTAATCAGATAAGTCATGCGCCGGGTCACCGGGATTTTAATCCCGGCAAAAGGGACTCCCATGGCACCATAATCCTTAATCACATTCTTTTCATCGTCGGATAACAAAAGAAAAGGGAGCTTATACTTTTTAGAAAATTTTTCATGACTCTCAGGAGAGTCACTGCTGATTCCGATAACCTGTATGCCTTTTTTAACATAAAGCAAATGCCTGTCGCGAAAGTTGCAGGCTTCCTTCGTGCAGCCCAGGGTGTTGTCCCTGGGGTAAAAATACAACACCACCCATTTCCCTTTGAAATCCAGCAAAGAACGGGGATTTCCCTCTGAATCCTTAAGGGTAAAATCCGGTGCTTGCATACCTTCTTCCAATTTCACAGGGACCTCCAATGCTGAAAGAATTTTATCTGAAAGAAATAAAAAAAAACATGCTCCCAGAATAACATAAGTGAGGGTCTTCATAAAATAATTTTCATACCTCTCTTAAAAGAGTTTAAGCTGTTCATATTTTCTGACAGATTCACTGGAGAGTGTATTTATACAATCCGGAGAATCCTGGAAAGAAGAATTAATTTTCGTGGACACACGATAGCCTTCCATTTCATTCCCGGAAAAAGGCTGCAGATGCTTTAAAAGATCCTGTTTATCCTGACAATCCCAATTCAGCCATTTTTTGTAATCTGTAAGGGGAAAAATGGCCGGCATACGCTCATGCAAAGGCCTGATCAGCTCGTTGGCATTCACCGTTATGATCGCACAGGAAGGCAGGAGCTCCCCCTTGTGGTCGGAATAATTCCATATTCCAGCAAAGAAAAAGGGCCTCTTTTGCTTTAAATGAAAATAAAAAGGGAGCTTTTCGTGGGAGGTATGCATCCATTCATAAAAACCGTCCGCCAGAATCAGGCACCTTCTCTGTCTCAGGGATTCATTAAAAAAACTCCGGTTGCTTAAAGTCTCCATCCGGATATTGATAGTCTGCCGGTAAACCGGCACAGAAGCACCCCAGTTTGGAACAAACCCCCACCTCTGTACACTCCATTTAAATCCCGCCTCCTGAATCAAAACACAGAGATCCTGCCCCGGAGAAATATTGTAACTCAGAGGGATATCGGCTGTACTATCGCAAATAGCGATTATTTTTGCCGCATCAATTAAAGAAGTTGTTCTGACAAATCGTCCACACATAATTAAATTTTAACAAAATTTTTCTTGGTAAGTAAAAGGTTGATTTGCTAATGTCGAAAATACTTTATAAACATAAACAATCAAGAATGGTAATAAGATTATGAAACTTCAAAAATTATTTCCTACAGGACGTGTAAAATTATACATTCTGAATTCATTCCTGTTAGCTCCGGTATTCCTGGCTTTATTCTATCTTGTCATTTACCCTACAAAGGGCACCTTTCTCAATAATGACATTTACAAACTATGGTACTGCAACGGCAATAACGTCATCTATTCAACATGGGCTTTTTTTATAGGCTTTTTCCTTGTCTACTATCGCTGGAGAGATCAGCTCCGGGATTTCCACAGTGTCGACTTTCTTGAAAAACAACTCAAAAAAATAAACCGCATTACAAAAGAAAATAGTACAAAACTGCTGGAAGAATATTCCAAATATAAAGTATTCATGAACGGATTGCTTGTTCATGAACGTTTTTCAAGACTTATGAAACACGTTGAGACGGGAAGTTCCTGGGGTGAAACCGAATCCCTTTCAAAGGGAATGGCTTCCGCTGACCTCGATGCCATTGAATCTTCCCATACCTGGACCCGCTTTATTATCTGGCTTATCCCGATTATCGGGTTTATCGGAACCGTTCTGGGTATCGGACTCGCCATCGGGGGATTTAACTCCGTTTTGGAAGGGGCCAAAGGCCTGGATGCCATGAAAAAATCCCTGGGAGGTATTACCAACTCCCTGGCTTATGCCTTTGAAACAACCCTGGTCGCCCTTTATTTAGATGCCATCCTCATGGTTTTTCTTTCTCAGGTCCAAAAACAGGGGGACGATCTTTTAGAAAAAATTGATGCCGTGTTTACGGATTGGGTTTTAGCTAAAATCGAACATGTGGACAGCGGACCTGCAGGTTCAGGAATCAATCTTACCCCTGAAGCCATCGAAATCTTTGGAGAATTCTCCAAATCCGCGGAAAAACTGACCAATCTGAACAAACTGGATTCCTTTGAAGGAACAATGATCAGCATCAAACAAACTCTCAGCGACCTGAAACCT
Organism: uncultured bacterium; assembly: GCA_964443875.1. Classification (GTDB taxonomy): domain Bacteria; phylum Auribacterota; class JAFGBW01; order JAFGBW01; family JAFGBW01; genus CAYUET01. Next base: position 39,039 of record CAYUET010000024.1, read on the forward strand.
GTTCTTGAGACCTTGACTAAAAAACGTTCGATTCGCGTAATCGAACAAATTGAAGAGTAATTCGCCGTGGGTAAGCGATCCAGAGAAATCAACATGATGCACTCTTCGTTTCTCGATGTGTTGTTTAACACCATCGGGGCTATTGTGTTTATCTTTCTCATTTATGCGGTTATGACCAATGACCTCGTTGAAGAAAGAAACACGGCACGACAAGAACTCAATAAAGAAATTAAAAAAATTGAGGAAGCGAAAAAAGAACTGACGACAGTTCAAAAAAACGAAAAAGAAGCCAAACAGGAACTGGAAAAAACGAAACAGGAAATCCAGAAATCCCAGCAGGAACTGGATAAGGCTCAATCCGAAATTAAAGTCCAGAAAGTCAAGCTCAAATCCAAAGATAAAACCATCAAGCAGTTGAAAAAGATCGTGTCCACCCTCGATAAAGGCTCGGGAATGGACACAAAGCTCAATCCAGCCCAGATGGCGGAATGGGGTGAGTCCGGAGGGGCTGAAGCCACAAAAATTTCCGGGAAATTGATGGGTGAAAATACCGAAAGTGCACTGGTGAATGTCACCCCCACCGGCTTTTCCATTTCCGGCAACGATATCTCGACCTCCGCACAATTGAACCGCTGGATTAAATATTTTGACCCCCAGAACCAGAAAATGGAATTTATCTCCTCCCTTGAATCTCCTCAGAAAATCCAGGAATTCAACACCCTTTTGAATGAAAACAAAATCCAGCAGGGTACCGGATTGAAATCCCTTCCGGATACCGCCTTCCCTTCCAAGCTCAATGAAAAAGGGGAATTCGGCAGCGATACCAATGCGGATGGAAAAGTGGACAGCATCTGGTATGATCCGGGTAAAGACGGCAAGCCCCAGAAATTAAAGAAAGACATCAACGGGGATGAAAAATTTGATGAAGTCTACATGAATTATGACCCCGCCACAAAACTCTGGAAAACAAAACTGGCGGATGTGAATAACGACGGAATGATGGATACGGCCTTTATTGATTCTGATCTCAAAAATCAGAATTATGAAATCAAAATGGCGGACTTCAATCCCAAAACGGGTAAGGCACGCGCGAAATATGAAGACAAAAACAATGACGGTATCTATGATGTCAAATATGTCGATACGCAGAGCGACGACGAGGATTGGGAAGAAGTCTACTCCGATATGGACAAAACAACCAAAAAATGGACCTCTGTTGCAATGGATACCAATAATGACGGGATGCCGGATGTAACCCTCAAAGACACAGATCCTTCCAATGATGTGTTTGAAGAAAAAATGGTGGATACCGACTATGACGGAAACTTTGATTCACGCTGGATGGACCTGGAACCCAATGATTCAGACTGGGAAGCAGAATACAGGGGGCAGGATGAAAAATCAGGGTTCTGGAAAGAAGTTTTCTTTGATACCAATGCGGACGGGAAATGGGATGTTCATGGCATCAACTCCCTTCTTAAATCCGAATCCTTCAACATCCTGCTGAAAGATGAAAATAATGACGGAAAATTTGAAGTTAAAATGGAAGATGCCAATAATGACGGAGCTTATGAATTTCGATATGAGGATCCCAATAATGACGGAAAGTATGAGAAAACGTTAACTCTGGATCCTACTACTGAAGAATACATTGAAAAGCAATAAACGCCTTCTTATAATCCCTTTATTAGTGGCACTTCTGATTTCATCCTGTTATTCCCAGGAAAAAATCAATACAGCCTCCTCCGGAAGCACCCTGGATTCGCTTCATAAGCGGATCGCTACCTATCTGAAAGACAATAATCTCAAAGACGCCATTAAAGAATATGACGTCATTTATTCCATGACCGACAAAGAGGACATGACTCTGCTTCAGCAGATCTGCTTTAAATTCATGGATACCGTTTTCCTCTCCAAAGAGTCTGAACTTAAAAAATACGCCCTTAACATCATCGGGCGCATTTACTCGAAACCCCTTTCAAAAGTGGTCCTGAAAGCCTTCAATGATTCTGATCCCCAGATCCGTGAAATAGCCGTTGCCATGCTCTCCAAAACAAATGATGTGACCTTGTTGCCTGATCTGACCTCACTTCTCAAATCCGGAAATGTCAACGGCGTGATCAGCGCCCTGGAAGTCATTAAAAACTGGAAAGAAAAGCTGTTTTTCAATGAGGTGGTTCCTTTGCTTGACCATGAAGATCTTTTCGTAAAAATCGCCGCAATCGGCGCCCTTGGGGAAATGAAAACCCAGGAAGGTCTCGTCCAGAAATTCAGCGCCTTAAGCTCGCATTCCTCTCCTAAAATCCGCAGCGCTGTCATCAATGCCATTTCCAAACTCGATATTGATGCCATTTCCCTTGACTCCATGGTCAAAGACGGGGATCCTGAAGTCCGGTTTGCCCTGGTCAAATATATTGAAGCTCATCCGGATGAAAAATGGGAACGGGTCATCCGTAAAGAACTTTCAACCAAGGATGAAAAAATATTCTCCGCCGCCTGTCAGGCCTCTTTAAAAAATGAAGACCTCCGCAGCCTTGTGCGATGGGAAAAACTGGTGAACAGCGCGAATCCGGAACTCCGGTACACAGGGGTGCAGGGCCTCGTCACCGATGAAAGCCTTCTGGATGATACCGACATCCTTTTTAAACTCCTGCGGGATACGGATCTTAAAATAAGACTCTATACCGCTGAACAGCTCATTAAGAAAAAAGAGGATTCCCTGGCTCAGGCCCTGATCATGAAAATCTTCACAGAAGGCTCCCTTGAAGAAAAAAAAGCAATCATCGAAGCCTGGATCAAAAATCATGAAATACCCGTCAAAGATAAATACCTTCAGGAAAGCCTGAATACTACCGACGCAGGAATGCAACTGATCTCCATTCCCCTGATTGCCCGCCTCTCAAAAGCTCAGCAGCTTGAAAGAGCGCAAATCATCCTCAAAAGTAACCGAAACAACATCAGGGCCGGGTTATTCACCTTTATCATTGATTCTAAAAACAAATCCCTTTATCAGCAATTATTTGAAAAAGGATTAAAAGATCAGGCCATTTCCGTTCAAAAAACAGTCATTGGAGGTTTTTCTCTCCTGGATGAGGCTACAATAGCCGACACCTTGACAACTCTCTCCACATCCCCTTTCTGGTGTATCCGGGAGGCCTGCGCAGAACAGGTTGCTGTATTAAATGATGAAACCCTCCGATGGAAATGGATTCAGAAATGGATCAAGGATAAAGTATCCGAAGTCAGAATCGCGGCACTTAAAGCCTCTGTCCATTCCAAAGAAAAACAAAAACTTTATGACTTATTTTCCGATATGCTCTTTGATGCGGACGAAAAAGTTCGTTCCTTTGCCCTGACCTATCTCCAATCAGAAGAAACCCCCATTATTGAAGAGAAAGAAAAAGAAAAGCCTGAAGAAGACAAAGAAAAAGATAAAAAGACTCCTGAAGCGGCAAAAGATAAAAAGCAACCCGCCCCTGAAAAGACCCAGGCCCCTAAACAAAAAAATAAACTGATGGACTGGCTTAAAGCAGGAAAAGGAAACAAAAAATTACAGGACGTGAACCTGAAGGAAGGCAAGGAAGACGCCTCAAATCTCAAAATGGTTGAAAGTACCACTTCAACCCCGGATAAATCCATTGAAACAAAACTGAAAACTCTCCTCAATTCAAAACAAAGCAATGTTTCAGATCAGGCGGAAAACTGGCTCCTTGAATTAGGAGACCAGCATGTGACAGAGCAGATTAAAACCAAACTTTCCTCGGGCACAGATGAAGAAAGAAAAAAAGCGGCTCAAAAATTAAGCATTATCGGGGACCCCTCCCTTATCCCTGTTTTAAGAGAACAGCTTTCCAAAGAAACCGATGTAAAAGTGCAATTTGAAATTGCCATAACCATCTGGAAATTAATACTCATTTCAACCCCTGCCTGACATCATGAATAAAAAAAACATTTTAAGTGCCTGCATTGTAACCTATAATGTTGAAAAATATGCAGACAAATGTCTTTCTTCCCTTCTTTCCTATACAAGCCCTGCTCTGGATCTGGAAATTCTTGTCATCGATAACCATTCAAGCGATCATACGGTGGCCATGATACGCGATAAATATCCTCAGATTGATCTGATTGCTTCTGAGAAAAACCTTGGTTTTTCCGCGGCAAACAATGTTCTTTTAAAAAAATGCCGGGGAGATTATATCCTTCTTCTCAATCCGGATACGATCGTGGAAAAAGATTCACTGGATATGCTGGTGGACTACCTTAAAACTCATCCTGAGTGCGGGATAATCGGGCCTAAGCTTTTAAACGAAGACCGGTCCCTTCAAAACGGCTTAAGAAAATTCCCCAATGCCTGGGTATCCTTTATCAAAAGCTCGCCTTTGAAACATTTGAAAATCTTTAAGCGATGTGTTGATCAGCGTCACATGAGACATTATGACCTCAATCAAAGCGGAATTGTGGACCAGGTTTCCGGAGCGGCCTTTATGTTTTCCCGTCCTGTTTTTAACAAGCTGGGTTTGCTGGACTCACAATTCTATATCTATTTCGAAGAAGTGGATTACTGTAAAAGAGCCTATCTTGAAGGTCTTAATGTTTATTATCTTGCAGAAGCTCAAATAATCCACTTTGGCGGGAAAAGCGCAAACAGTGCCAATGCTAAAATGATGTATATTTATCTTCACTCCCAGTTAAAATATTTCAAAAAACATCTTTCTCCCGTTCATTATCTGATTTTTATCAGTATTTTTAAAACAATGTTTCTTTCCACTCTTTTTGCGGATTCCCTGATTGATTTCATTTTTATTCCCTTGACCCAGTTCTATTTAAAGCTGAAACCGAATCCTAAAATTCAGTCTAAACTAACCAAAAGAATTTCCAAATCGAATTTCAGAAAAATGTTTATTAAAGAAAAATTGTCTGAATTTATCTTCTTTTGATGAATCCCATGGATGCAACAGGGCTCCTCTATTACAAAATAAATAATGCCTCCATAAAATTAGAAATCACCCTCAAAAAACTTTTAAGCCGTTTCCATCTTACTCCTTCGCAATTCCTCTTCCTGTCTATTCTTGAAAAATATGAACAGGCCAGTTCTAAGATGATAGGGCTTGCTTTGTCGATGGATCCTTCATCTCTAACCCCTCTGATTAGAAGGCTCATAACTTCGGGCTGCATTCAAAAGATTCCCTTAGAGGATAAAAGATCCTATTCGCTCAGAATGACTGAGAAAGGCAGGGCGGCCTATCTGAATTCTATTTCAGTTCTCTCGGAATTTGAAGATCGCCTGGTGAATGAACTGAGTTCGGACGAAAAAACAAAATTCGATTCCACACTCCAAAAAATCGACCGTTTTATTTTTAAAATTCATAAACAATTGTTGTATTAATGGGACTATATTTTACAGGCCTCCAGGTAATTCCGGAATCCATGCCTTTCCTGCCTTCTGCCATCCCGGTCGCTGAGTGTGCGCCAAAGGCGGATGTATCGAAGTGTGGGGGATCCATCTTACTGCCTCCTCTGATTATAACAAAAACTAAATTAGCCCGCATATTGCATGAAAAATCAGAAGAAATTCATCTGAATCCTGATAAATCAATCCTTCCAGCCTCGCTATTGACATCAACCTTTGGGTACAAATTGTACCCAATCCTGTATTCAGGCAAAAAACAACCTTTTGTCTGCGCAAGCCTGTTTTGACCGGGTCAAACAGGCATTGCATCCCCGAATATTTGTCGCTTACGCGCAAAATTCGGGTTAGGTCTGACTCAAATTCTTTAGAATCCCGTTAATTTCTCATTCCCGGACAAATTGAATACCGTCATGCATCCAGACAAAAGAGTCGCTTTTATCAAGGCAAAACTGTTCCCAAATTTTCATATAAACGTCATTGATTATCAGTTCATAAATAGAGCTTGTCCCAATTATTCATTGAAGGCTTGAGATCAAGGATGCGCAGGAAATAAAAAAGGGCAAAGCGATCGAAAAACGATACTTTGCCCCCAATTGATGTGTTATAACCTTTAATCATCACAAAAAAGGAACACATCAATGATAAAAATAATACCCGAACAGATAGAATTTCGTCCAGCACTTCCTGTAGTAATCGGCAATATGGATTATCAGGAATTTGAAAGACGACTGATAAGAATCAATGAAATGCTATGCATAAGCGGAATGGAAGTAAGATTCATTGAAGGAAAGCTTAAAAAATATCGATTCCAAAAAGGGAAAGGACAGAAGTCCATTCAACCGATGCTGAGGCGGGCTTTAA
>CAYUET010000025.1:0-42069 GCA_964443875.1 uncultured bacterium
AAGTAAAAAATTATCTCCTGAGCTCATTATCCCTGAACTCATAAAATATTATTCGAATGTCATCAATCAAAGATCAAATCATAAGGAATAAACATGGAAGCATCCCCTATTTCTTTTTCATTTGGCGAAAATTGGCAATCCTATCTTCAGACAATTGGGAATAATGAACTACAGAAGGCACAGAACAATATCCGCGAATGGCTCGGCCCCAATAAGGTTGCCAATCAGAGTGTGCTGGATATAGGCTGCGGATCAGGAGTTCATTCCTACAATTTTTTTAAGCTCGGAGCTGCCCGGGTTATCTCTTTTGATTATGATCTAAAAAGTGTTGAGGCAACACGTATTCTCTGGGAAAAAGCGGGGAAACCGGATAACTGGAAAATTTTCCATGGATCTGTACTGGATTCTTCTTTCATTGAAGAACTTAAAAGAGAACACCATGGCTTTGATATTGTCTACAGCTGGGGTGTATTACACCATACCGGCGATATGTGGAACGCCTTAAAAAATGCTATTTCCCTGTTAAAGGACAAAAACAGTCTGCTCTGGATAGCCCTGTACAAGAAGACATGGGCCTATCCACGTGAACTCCGCCTGAAACAAAAATACAATTCCGCCTCTTACTGGATCAAAAAATGGATGATCCGCAAGGAAATTTTTAAATTCATGTGGAACAGATTCAAAAAGAGACAGAATCCATTTAAATGGAACCAGATTGATGAAAGGGGAATGAATGTTTTTCATGATATCATTGACTGGCTGGGAGGCCTTCCTTACGAGGTGGCTACAACCGGTGAGGTCGTTCTCTTTTGCCAGAATTATGGGCTGAAGCTTATAAAAATTGAAGATTTTCAACATGCTAACAACATCTATCTTTTTGAAAAAAAATCATGAACCTGTTTTTTAAAATCTTTTTCGGATTGAATAATCTATAAAATGTGCGGAATTACAGGCTATATATCTTTCAGGGATAATTTTCCAGGACTCCTGGCCGCCATGACGGCCCGACTTCAGCATCGCGGGCCGGACGGGAATGGAAATTTCTCAAGGCAGAATGTTCATCTGGGACACCGGCGGCTTTCCATCATCGACCTTGAATCCGGAAATCAACCCATGTCCAATGAAGATGACACTCTCTGGGTTACCTTTAATGGTGAAATTTACAATTACAGGGAATTGAAAATCCTGCTGGAGGCCAAAAACCATATTTTTAAAACCAAAAGCGATACAGAAATCATTCTTCACGCCTATGAAGAATGGGGTGAGGATTGTGTGTCGCGTTTTCGCGGAATGTTTGCCTTCGGCCTCGCAGATTTCAAACAGCAGAGGCTTTTCCTCGCCCGCGACCATCTGGGGATCAAACCTCTTTTCTACATTAGTCAGCCGGGGTATTTTGCCTTTGCTTCAGAAATTCAGGCTTTAAAGGAAATCCCTTCCTTCCCCTCTGAACTGGATTATAACGCACTGGATCAGTATCTCACCCTCCAATATATCCATGCCCCAGGAACTATTTACCGTCACATCCGGAAGCTTTCACCCGCCACATCCCTTCTTATCCCTTTTACAGGCCCTCCCTCTGCTCCCAGGACTTACTGGGACCTCTGCTTTAATCCCAATCATAAAAGAAGTGAAACAGAAACTCTGGAACAACTTGAGGAGGTCCTCCTTGATTCAGTAAAAACCCATCTAGTTTCAGATGTTCCCTTCGGGGCTTTCTTATCCGGAGGAATCGACTCCACCCTTATTGTTTATCTGATGTCGAAACTGCTTCCCCAGCCCGTAAAAACTTTTACCATCGGCTTTAAAGAAAAACAATTCAATGAACTCTCCTTTGCGGAGACCGTGGCAAAGACTTACCAAACCGAACATCATACTCAGATCGTTAAACCGGATGCGCTTTCCATTTTACCCCGGTTGGTCCGCCATTACGGGGAACCCTTTGGAGATGTTTCCGCAATCCCAACCTATTATGTCTCAAAAATGGCAAGAGCACATGTTCCCATGGTCTTGTCCGGAGACGGAGGAGATGAAGCCTTTGCCGGTTATTCCTATTATCAGAGCTGGCAGAAATGGCTTAACTATCAAAGTCTTAAACTTTGGAAACGGCCGCTTCACCTCTTTGCCCGATTATTCTTTCCGAAAAGATATGAACGCAAACCCACACTGAAAAACTGGAATATCTTCTCCAACAGTTTTCATGCGGATCATCGGAAAAATCTCTGGAAATGCGAATATAAAAAATTAATCGGGGCAAATGATCCTCTGGACTGGATCTACTCAAAAACCGCCCAGTTTTCAAACGTCCAGAAAATCCAATACCTGGATCTCAAATCCTACCTGCCGTCTGATATCCTCACTAAAGTAGACATCGCCAGCATGATACATGGCCTGGAAGTCCGTACTCCCTTTGTGGATGTGAAGGTTATGGAAATGGCGATGACTATTCCAGAAAAAATGAATTTTTCCACTATTGAAAATTCACAGCAGGGCAAATTTCTCCTGAAAAAAATTCTCTCCAAGTCCTTTCCCCGCGATTTCCTCTACCGTCCCAAACAGGGTTTTTCAGTCCCCATAGGTCACTGGTTCAAGGATCCGTCTTCTGTCCCCTTTGTTTCTTCTGATGCAAGAATTCTGTCTCTCTTCAACCGCAACGCCGTGGATTCTGTCTTTAATTCCCAGAATTCACAGCAGAAATGGATTCTTCTGGTTCTTGAGGAATGGCTGAAACAAAATCAGGCTTGATTCTCACGAACCCAAAACTGAATAAACGCTTAAAAATGAAAATCTTGTTTATTTCAAATAATTTCAAACCTCTTGTCGGCGGAACAGAAATATTTTGTGAACGCCTGGCAGAAGAACTCGGAAAAAGAGGCAATGAAATCCATATTGTCACCCGGGGCCTTGAAGGAATGAACCGTGAAGAAAAATTTCCTTTTTTCACACTCCATCGCCTTCCTGTTTTAAAAATTCCCAAAATGAAGAAAATCTCTTTTGCGGTTAATCTCTTTTCCTTTATCAACAAATCAAAAGAAAAATATGATCTTTTTCTTTCATTCATAGCTTCCTATTCCTCGTGGGCAGTTTTATCTGCCCTGAAAGGATCTCAAAAACCTCTTCTTATACGCCTTGCCAGTTCAAAAAGGGAATACTTTGATTTAAATCAGCTTTCCCGGAGTTTATTTTTTAAAATCGGTCATCGGATGGCAAAAGATTTATCTTCAAATACACATAAATTTTTTGTTCTTAATGAACACATGATTAACGAATTGAAAGAATGGGGAGTCCCTTCAGGCAGAATTGAATATATACACAATGGAGTCCCCATCCCTTCCCTTCTATGGCCTGAAAAAAAAGAAGAATTCAAAAAAAAAGTTGGATGGAGCAATCAATATTTTATGATTCTCTGTATCGGACGCTTAGTTCCTGAGAAAAATTATGAACGCTTATTGAAGGCGTTTAAGCTCTTAGATTCAAAATATCCTCAAATACAGCTTACCGTTCTGGGTGATGGGGAATGCAAAAAAACTCTTTCAGCTTTTCTCGACACCTTAAACCTCCATGATAAAGTTTTTTTCCGGGGGGAACAAAAAGATGTTTTTGATTACCTTCATGCAGCAGACCTGTTTCTTCTTCCCTCAATTGCTGAAGGTAATTCCAATGCTCTTCTGGAAGCCATGAGTCTTGGCCTGCCCTGCGTTGCCTCCGACATTCCGGCAAACAGAGCCGCCATAACGCATGAAGTTCAGGGACTGCTCCACGATCCCCTGAGTGAAACCGACCTGATCGAAAAAATTGAAAGAATGGTTCTCTCTCCTGAATTTGCCTGCAGATCAGGTAAAAATGCAGCGGAAAAAATCAGGAAGGAATTCAGTATCTCTGTTATTGCTGACCGCTACCTGGATGTATTCAAAACCCTACAGAAAGAGGTCTGAACAATGTGCGGGATTTCAGGAATATTAAATTTCAATAGTCTGCCCGTTGATAGAACCTCTCTCGGAAACATGATTCATTCCATGAAACACAGAGGCCCGGATCATGAAGAAATGTATTTTTCAGGAAACCTGGGGCTGGCTCACCGGAGGCTTTCCATTAATGACCTTTCACCCCGGGGCAATCAGCCCCTGTTCAATGAAAACAAGTCCCTTGTTCTGGTCTGCAACGGGGAAATCTATAATGCCCCTTCTCTCAGACAGGAGTTGGAACAAAAAGGGCACACTTTCTTTTCAAACTCGGATAATGAAGTTATTCTTCATGCCTATGAAGAATGGGGGATTGAACTCCATGCAAGACTTGACGGCATGTGGGCTTTCGCTCTCTGGGACAACAAAGCCCAAAAACTGATCCTCTCCCGAGACCGAATTGGAAAAAGACCTCTTATTTATTATGCTGACCAGAAACAATTCTTATTTTCTTCCGAAATTAACGCCTTAATGAACAGTAAACTGATTAAAAAAAATATAAATTTAAAAGCATTAGATTCTTTTCTCACCTTTCAATACATTCCCCATCCCGATTCTATTTATGAAAGGGTCTACAAATTACCACCCGCTCATTATCTGATCGTTGAAAAAGGGACATTAAATCTCTCCTCATTCTGGAATTTTCAATTTTTACCCAAAACAAAATGGAATGAAGAGGATCTTATAGAATACCTGGATGAAAAAATACATGACGCCGTAAAAAAACGTCTGCTCAGTGATGTCCCCATTGGGGCTTTTCTAAGCGGAGGCCTGGATTCCAGCCTGGTTGTTGCCATCGCAAGCCGTCATTACCCCTTTCCCCTGAAAACATTTTCAGTGGGGTATGAAGAAAAAAATTTCAGCGAATTAAAATATGCCAAAATAATTGCAGATCTTTATGGCACGGAGCATCATGAAATCATTTTACGACCCGATATCCAAAAGGACCTATTTCCCATACTTAAAAACTATGGGGAACCTTATGCAGATTCGTCTGCAATTCCCTCCTATTATGTCGCACAGGCCGCATCACAAAAGGTAAAAGTTGTTTTAAACGGAGATGGAGGAGATGAATTATTTGCCGGTTATAACCGTTATTTCTTTAATCCTCTCAGTATTCTTTACCAGAAGCTCCCTTCTTTCTGTAAAAATATTTCAAAACAAATCTTTCATCTTCTACCTGAAGGATCTTTCCCGGTAAGTTATTCGAACAGAATCCGTCATCGTTTTGACTGTCACCTGGATAGCCTTCCCAAACGTTTTTACCAGGATGGATTTTACCAGAAAGCACTTAAAAAAGAATTATGTCTATATGACAGACCCGATAATGTTGATGCCATTTCTGACCTATTTATCAGGACAAATCGCGGGAAGTGTGAGGATATCTGCGATAAACTTCTTAATTTCGATTTCAAAACCTATCTCACGGATGACTTAATGGTTAAAATCGATATTGCCTGTATGTCTCACTCTTTAGAAACCCGCTCACCACTTCTTGATGCTGATCTTTTTTCAATTCTAAACCATTTGCCTTTCAGACAAAGAGCAAAAAACCGGAAAGAACTTCTTAAAAAACTGGTTCTGCAAAAAAAATATCTCCCTCCGGAAATCGTCTTCAGAAAAAAAATGGGATTTGGAATACCCATAGGGGAATGGATGAAAAATGAGCTTAGAACGTTTCTGATCGATGACATTCTGTTGTCTTCCCCTTCTCTTGAACAATTCTTTAACAAAGAACTTATCAGACAAATGATCAATGAACATCATTCCGGCGCCTATAACCACGGAACACGGCTATGGAGTTTAATTGCCTTTATGGTATGGCATCATCAGAATATGGAGTAAAACTTTGCGCGTATTAGTTCCTTTTTCAAGTTCAGAATTGGGCGGCAGTCAGCGTTCCTTTCTAAGATTGGCAGAATTACTGGCTGGCACCCCTCTTCAATTTCAGGTATGGATTCCTGAGCCAGGCCCTTTTATTGCTGAATTAACAACCTTCAATATCCCTGTTGAAATAATTTCTCCTCATCTCATCAAAAATCCTCTGTACCTTTTTCAACTTAAAAACAAATTATTGAAAGCCAACCCTGAGTTGATCTATCTTCACTCCAGCCGCTTGATTTCGCTCTTAGCAAGAGTCTATAACATCCCCTGTATTGAAAGGATAAACCTTTCAAGAAAACTGGAATCAAAGGCATGGTGCAGATTCAGCTGGATTGACCGTCTTTTTACCAATTTCAACCACAAAATAATCGCCGTCTCTGATGCCATCAAAAATGAACTTCTGGACAGAGGAATTAATCCTGAGAAAATTCATGTTATTAAAAACTCCATACAAATTCCAGAAGCCCTTTCTCCTGATAAAATTAAAAATCTTAGAAAGAAATTCGAAATACCCTCTGATTCGATTCTGATTATAAATGTCGGAAGATTAGTTCCTTTAAAGGCCCAATCCGATTTCATCTCAATTGCAGAATCCTGCTTAAAGATAAATAAACGTTTATACTTTCTGATAGCCGGAGACGGGCCTCTAAGAAATTCTTTACAGGAGGAAATTAATCATTTGAATCTTTCGGATCATATAAGGATTCTTGCTTTTCAGAATCAAATATCCCTGTTATATCAAACCGCAGACATCCTGCTTCACACCTCTGAAAAAGAAGCGCTCTCAAATACGATTCTTGAAGCTATGGCTTACGGATTAGCTGTCGTTGCGACAGACGTTGGAGGAACCGGGGAAATAATCAGCAAACCGGATATAGGTATTTTATATCCGGCACATGATAATAAGAAAGCTGTTAAAACAATATTGGAATTAGCCTCACAAAATTCTTTACGGATCAAAATGGGGTCCGCGGCAAGAGAACATATAAAAAAAAACTGGGGGACAGAGAAAGAAAAAAATTTATTTATAAGCCTTTTTTCTTCAACAATTCTTAGAACTTTGTCATCGAAAAGAAATCATCTCTGAATTTATCAGCAAATAAATAATCAGAGTTTTCTTCTTTATTAAAATCTTTCAAATTCTCAATCTTCAATAAGCCCTCCGACCTAATGGAAAAAATATTGTAATCCAGCCCCCCCATAAATAATCCAATGGATTCTTTGTTTTGTGAAAAGTTAAATATTTCACAAATGATTATGGGTTTATATTTTCTTACTATATTTTCCATGCCTCGAAGCACATCAAATTCATATGATTCCACGTCAATTTTAACTAAGTCTACCCTTGAGATATTCTGTTCTTTCACAAAATCATCCATACTCACCTGTTTTACTTCGATCTCATGATTATCCTGATAAAAATCTCTATTCATCGAAGCGCTCGTTGGTATACTTGTTACATTAGGAATGTATATTCTTTGTTTTTTTGATGTATTGCCCATAGCAACTTGAAACGGTATGCAATTTTTAATTTTGTTAAACTCGATATTTTTAATAAGATTTTCATAAATATTAGGAACGGGTTCAAAAGAATATAATGTACCCTCCGGAGGTAAACAGGCAGAAATAATTAAACTCATTACCCCGGTGTTGGCCCCAATATCAAAAACAACGACTGCCTTTTGACTTAATCTCATCATGAGATGAATGACCTCTGGCTCATAGGCGTTGATTCCTCCCCAATACATCTTAGAGGCAATCCTGTCTCCTCCGTTAGAAATGATATAAACAGGTTTTTTAATCTCTTTTGCTCTGATTTCAATTTTCCCGCTGACAGGCAGTCTGTATAGTATTTTATGGGGAATCATAAAATGGAAATAATATAAAGGACGAACCAGAACAGCATTTATCCATGGTAATACTAAAAATAATCTTATCCATTCCTTTATTCTATTTTCAAAATTATCCGGCTTAGAACTCCCATACATGCGTGTATATTTTTTGCTCATTTGCCGGATTGAAAATTTCAAAATTCTATTTTCAGAGTTATTAAGGAACTCTTTCTGCTTATCTTTATTTTCAATAAATTGACAAAGCGCCCGGATAATTGCCTGATTTGACTTATCATATCTGAATAATACTCTGTTCTCTCCATCCTCCACAATTTCCCTCACCCCGTCAACATCTGAAGCAAAAACCGGGACGCCTGCGGCCATTGCCTCAATTAAAACAAGACCCAGACCTTCCCATAGGGAAGGGAGGATAAACAAATCCGCCTTCTGATAAAAATTTTCGACATCCCTCCTAGCCCCATGAAAAACAACCCGGTTTTCAAGTCCATATTCTTTAGCTTTATCTTCTATTTTTTTCCGGTTTGGTCCCTCGCCCACCAGATGCCATTCAAAGTCAATATTTTTTAATTCTTTCAGAACTTCCAAAAACCGGATATGACCTTTTTTCTCCGTCAGACTGGCAATTGTTAAAAAATAACAGGGGTGATTATTTTTTCTTTCTTCTCTTTTTAAATTTTGAAACCGTTCCAGATCAATTCCATTATGAACCACTTCAAAACGCAGCCCTTTATACCAGACTGAATTTTCATAAAAATTTTTGACAGCCTTTGAAATAGCAACAACGTTGGTTGATAATCGCAGGCATAGAGTATCAAAAGGGATGAGAATTCTTTTTACCCCTGAAAAATAATGAACATTATGCCGTGTGGTAAAACGCCGGGGGACCCCTGCAAAAAAAACTGTCGGAAGCCCGATAAGATCGGATTTCCAGAGGTGAGAATGAAAAACATCCGGCTTATATTTTTTTATTAAAATAAAAAGGCTCAAGGGATTTGAGGCCTTTTCAACAATAATATTTCCGGGAACTTCTTTAAGCAATTCACCCCTTAAGGAAATGAGGACAAGAATAATATCAAAGTCATCCTTAATGTTCCTGATCAGATCTACCAACAAACGCTCAGCTCCGCCCAGTTCCAGATTCGGAATATAATACATGATCCTTGTTTTCAAAAAGCCCCTATCTTAACAAGAGTTTTTCTGGCATTCTGTAATGATTGTGCTATTATGTCACACTTCTTAAAACCTAAAAAGGATTTTTAAATAGCCTATGACACTTTTTATCATTTTCTTGATGCTGATTTTTAATGCCCTCTTTGCAGCTTATGAAATGGCCCTGGCTTCTATTCCCCGTTCCAGAATCTCTGTTTTTCTGAACCAGAAAAAAAAGGGAGCTGTGGAAGCATCTTACATGAAAGATAACATGGAAGCAAGCCTGGCGGTCATTCAGCTGGGAATCACCCTTGTGGGCGCCTGTGCAGCCTCTTTCGGAGGAGCCGGAGTTCAGGAAAGTTTTGCTCCCTATCTTCAGAAAGCTTTTTCACTGAGCGAAACATTCTCAGAACTGCTAGCTCTCATTTTTCTCATCATTCCCTTAAGCATTTTCACAATTCTATTCGGGGAACTCATCCCCAAAATGTTCGCCCTGAATAATAAGGAATGGGTTGTTTTAAAACTCTCTTCCCCAATGAAAACTCTTTCCTTGTTAACCTATCCTGTTGTTTTAGTCTTTGAAACCATTGTTAAATTTGTAGTTCTGAAAGGATCAAAAACCATAAAAAGTTCCGAACCTTCAGATGCCCATTCTCTTCATGAACTTATGGCAGCCGCGGCACTGGCCCGCTCCTCCAAACTTTTAGGCGCAAGAGAAGAAAAAATTGTGCTGGCTGCAGCAGGCCTTTCAACCCGACCCATCAAAGATGTCGTCATCCCGGCCTCGGAGATTTTCATGTTGTGCACTCAGCATACGCTTTCGGATGCCCTTATCAGGGCCCATATGGACATGCATACCCGCTTCCCTGTCAGTACGGAAGACAACAATCCTCAGTCCATCATCGGCTATGTTAATTTTAAAGATGTGGTTTCAGCCCTCAAGGTCAATCCTGAAGATCCGACTTTAAAAGGAATTGCCAGACCCATCAAAAAAATCCAGGGAAGTCTCCCCATTTCCCAGGCTCTTGAAAGCATGATGCAGGAAAAAGTACATATCGCCCTGGTTCTTATGGACCAGGAAGTGATAGGCATGATTACCCTCGAAGACATTATTGAAGAACTCGTCGGGGATATTGAAGATGAATTCGACAAACTCGCCACCTATCTGCATACTCAGGAAAACTATGTCGTGGTTGGAGGAGGCATTACCATGGATACCCTTCTTCGCTATTTTGGAAAAGAATGGCCAGCAAAAGAAAGCGGAAAAAAAACAATCCTTGCCGAATGGGTCTCAAAAAAACTTGATACGGATCTTAAGGGCGGAGAAATTATTGAATCCGACGGACTGCGTGTCCTGGTAAGAAAACTTAGAAGAAAAAAATTAGCGGAAGCCATTGTGACAGTTTTACCCCGATAACATCCTTCATCTGCGCGTTTTACTGACCAGCGTATTTAAAATTAATCCGACCTCAAACAAAAAAATCAAGGGCAGAGCCATCAGGCACATGGAAACTGCATCCGGAGGTGTCAAAACCGCAGCAATCAGAAAACAGATGACAACGACCTGCCTTCGATAGTTTTTTATAGTTTCGGCATCGATAACCCCTGTTTTAATCAGGCATAATACAAAAAGAGGAGTCTGAAAAATAACGGCGAAGAGGAGCAGAATGGCCTGAGTCAGATAGATCTGATCACTTAAGGCAACAAAAAGCCGGATATCGGGTGCTGTTTTTAAAAGCAATGGTGTAGAGGAAACGGAATAGTTGATCAGGAATTTAAAACCCACAGGAATTAAAATAGTGTAAGCCGCCAGAATACCGGCATAAAACAGGATAAGGCTGATCAAAAAAATGATGATAAAATATTTTTTCTCATTTGAATGAAGTGCAGGTTTCAGGAACTCCCATGCTTCAAAATAAATAAAAGGGAAAGTACACATTACGGAGAAAAAAAAGACTGTTTTTAAATGAATAAAAAATTTATCCGTAATTTTTAAAAGGATGATGCTGCCTTCATTCTCCTTGAGAATCGTATTAATGGTCAGAAGATACAAATTCAAAAGGTCATCCTTCAGAAACCACAGCAGAATAAAAGCGATTACAAAAAACAGAACCGAGTGCAGAATCCTTTTTCTGAATTCCTCCAGATGCTCAAAAAAATTCATTTTTTATCCTGATCGTCCTGCTTATCCTGTTTATCCTGCTTTGAATCCAATTTCGGATCTATCTCTTTTTTGAAAACCCGGATTCCTTGCGCAATGGATTTTGCGATTTCAGGAATACTTTTTGCTCCGAAAAGCAGTAATATGATGATGGCAATAACAATTAATTCTGAAGTTCCTATCCCAAACATATATTCGTTCTCCTGTTTGAAAAACAATATTTATAATTTTTAATCAGTTTATCCTTCTTCACTGATAAATCCAGTTCTTTTATTAAAAAGGAAAATCGTCTTTGGCATCATACACTATATCGTGTTTAACCTCTTCCCTTATCTCCGCCTTTTGATGGATTTCATTGCCGTTGACGATAATGGCCTTTTCGGGAAGAACAGGACAGGCAAATTCACAGGCTCCGCATCCGACACAATACTTTTCATCAACAAGGGGTATGGCAAGCCCGCCTTTATACGGCACCATGTTTACGGCTTTTGTAGGGCAATGCTCAGAGCAGGCACCGCAATCCGTATTGTTTGTATAAACGATGCATTTTTCCTTGATAAATCGGGCTTTCCCGACCTGGATTTCTTTTTTCTGTTTTTTTGTAATTTTTTCTATGGCCCCTGTTGGACATACTTCAGAGCATTTGAAGCATTCATAATTACAGAAGCTTTTTTCATAGTTCATTCTGGGCTGAAGGATGCCTTTAATCCCGTAGTCGAATAAGGCGGGCTCCAATACATTCGAAGGACATACGCCTATGCACAGATGGCAGGAAATGCAGTTTTCTGTGAAATGGGAAATGCTCCCGGAACCAGGGGGCGATACCGGTGTTTTATTATTCATCCTGACTTCAGCGGCGTAAGAATCCCGGGATTTTAAAGGAAAAATAAAAGAAGTTATACCGATAAGCACAGACTTTAAAAAATTCCTTTTCCCCGTATCCGGCTCTTCTTTTTTTACAGCCCCCTGGCCTGAAAATCCGTAGCGGATAGACTTGCGGCTGCACACGCTAAGGCAGTTGAAGCAGGCAACGCAACGGCTGTTGTCGATCTCTTTATGCTCAATATCGATGCAGGAAGCCTTACAGACCTGTTCACATTTTTTACACTGGATGCAGCTCTCCCTGTTTATATTTATTTTAAACATAGATTTTCCTGAGAGGATTCCCAGAAGAGCCCCCACAGGACAGAGCAAATTGCAATAGATTCTTCCTTTGAAAGACAGGATCAGGATAAGCAGAAAATAAAAGCCTGCAAAGGAAAGAGAGAGGAAGTGCATATCCGGATAGGGGGTCTGAAATAACAGATAGAGCTTATACTCCTCAAGAAGGCTGCCTAGCGTATTATTGAAAAATATGAACAGCGGACGAAAAAAGGTGATCATTATTCTTCCGAAATTCGCATAGGGATCCAGAATATTATAGACAAACATGTTTCCCGCAATCAGGCTTAAAGCCGCGGCAATGAGGAAAAAATACCTTATCCTGAAAGGCGGAGAATATTTAAAAACATTTTTTTTAAATAAATTTTTGATCCTTAAAATAAGGTCCTGAGCGATTCCTATCGGGCAAACAGACGAGCAGTAAATTCTTCCGAACAATAAAGTGAGGATCAGAACAAAGAGGAATCCTGAAGAAACAAGAGACCCCGCATTTTTAAAACTTAAAACCGAAGGCATGAACTGGAAAAAAAGCGCAGAATTTTTTATTTTAAAAATAAACAGTTCGTAAATATCAATGAATATGACGGACAGGGACAGAAAAAAAATAAGGGCCGCAAAAATTCTTATGATCTTCAAGGGATTCTTCAAATTATATTTTTATTCTGCTGATATGAAGATTGTCCAGGTTGATTTCTCCAATCCCCATTTCGTTTGCAATCTTTATATAGGGAATTTCGTTCGGATCCGCTCCGAAAACTTTTGCCGCGGCCGCATCGACGGCAACAATATCCTTGGAGACAATCAGCGTTTTAAGGGTGGCGACATCAGACTCGGATACCCCTCTCGGACCGTTCTTTGTTAAAACCCTGTAAGCATCCACAATATTAAGGTCAGGTTTCCTGAAAAGACAAAAATCCGCGATACACTGGTGCAGATCGTTTCTGTGCCAGAAGCGCCTGTCCCAGACAATGCCCATGAGGTTTTTCATCGCGATGGTCAATTTTGCGGAAGCATGATGCTTTAATACGGGGATATTGATAAACACATCGGAGTCGAGAATCAATTCATGAACATCCGCCTTTTTCAGCACTTTTGCAGCCGGTATTGAAACAGGCCTGTAGTACTTTTCATCATTTCCCGGAACGACGATGGCCCCGGCGTCTCGGGCGGCCTTTTCAATGCCGGAGGTCTCATAAGTCGATTGCCAGGTATCGCAGGTGTTGTCGAACACATAAACCTCTTTTGCCCCTGCCTCAAAACAATGCTTTACGACCCGAGAAACAAGCAGAGGATTTGTGTTCCCGGCCCTCTCAGGAGGGACATCCCATCCGATATTGGGTTTTATGACGACCTTCTGGCCTTTTTTGACAAACCGGCCCATTCCCCCCAGGGTTTTTATTGCAACATCAAACATTTCTTCCGGCTCTCCGCCCTTGACGGCAACCAGATCATAATCGGTGGAGGAAGGCTTATCCGCAGGAGAAGGCTTTGTCTGCTGGGCATAAAGTTTCTTTAGATTTTTGAAAGAAAACATATAGCCAAAGACAAGGGAATACGCGATGACTTTTTTTATGAATTCTCTTCTGTCCATTTATGATCCCTCCCAGGAAAGCATCAAAACTATAAATTTGAACATTTCCTCAAATAGTCTACAGAATACAACACTTATTTAGTTTAAAAATTAAATCTTTTCTTAAAATGTTTTTTATTGATAGCATATTATTATTACAAAATCAAACCAAAATCAGAAGGTAATGTACCTCTTGTTCAAATAATGAAACTATGCTAATAAAATTCTAAATGAAGAAAGCCTTTACTCTTATAGAATTAATTATTGTTCTGGTCGTTCTGTTAATTGTTATTTCGCTCATCATTACAGGAGTCCGATCCAGCATCAATAAAGCGTATAGGCTTTCCTGTGCGAAAAACATGCACACCATTATTCAGGCCCTGCAATTTGCAGTTGAGGATGAAGTCTTTACATCTGACCCGCTTTATTCCGATGCCAAAGAGTTATACGGCCTTCTCTATTACCGGGCAGAAAAAGGAAAAATCGGAGGAATAACGGATTTAAAAACCTATGTATGCCCTGCCACTAAACACCGGCCTCCAACCCCTTCTTCCGGAGGATATCAAAAGGCCTTAATCTGTGATGCCACTAACGCTAACCTTGGATGTTATAAACCTGATTATACCGGAACCTGTATCGATTACTGGGTGATCAAAAGACAAAAAACTTTCAAAGGCTCTGAATTCGGTAATCCACGATTTGAATCCATGCCCAGAACTAATGCTGTTTTATGGGAAGCGTCTAATGTAGGTTCCGGAGTTCATCACAATGAAGGCCGGAATATTGGTTTTTGGAATGGCTCTGTCAAATTTATCGCCTCTTTTGACAAAACCCTGTATCCTGTCAATCTCTTTGATAATATTGCCGTTCCTTCAGATCCTGATAATGGCAAACCGGAATGCGATTCCTCTAATAAACCCATTACGGTTGCTTCTGTAGAGCGTTATGTGTACCCCTGGTCAGGCTAAAACAGTATAGATCTAAACGCTGAAATCCACGACTAAGGGCTTATAATTTGCAGCTTCTTCAGGAGTCATCTGGGCAAAAAGCATGATGATGACAATATCCCCCGGTACTCCCAGCCTGGCTGTAGCTCCATAGAGACAGAATTTATTGGAACCGGCAGGTTCTTCGATGCAATACGTTTCAAAGCGTTCTCCGGTATTGACATTTCCCACCAGAATTTTTTCATAGGAAAGAATTCCCGCTTTTTTCATGATATCTTTGTCTATGCCGAAACTTCCCGCATACTCAAGATGGCAATGAGTTATTTTCGCCCGATGAATTTTAGATTTTAAAATATTAATCAACATACCCGAATCTCCCATTGAACTTTAAAAAATTGAAGTGCGTATTTACTCTTTCTGAAAACGACTGTCCAGAGTAAATCTATAAGGAGACTTCATCTGAGGACCCCGGATCTTCGGAAACCGGTTCCTCTGAAACAGGTTCCTTCTCTTTTTCTGCCGCAGGATCAGTCAGGGGAATTCCCGTAATCTGACTTCCCACCCTGACCCATAAATTTTTACCCGCCCACTGAGTCTGCGGTAAAACAATAAAAAAAAGCGCAATCATGGAAGTTAAGGCTGCAAATCCGCATAAAAGCCAGAACAACCATTGACTGTTCACGGGTCCAGCTGATTTTCCTTTATTTACCTTTTCCAAAGAGATGGCTTCCACCTTTGAAGTCAAAGAATCCACTATATTCGGAAGAGGCTGAGTCATTGCTTCAGCAGGTTCAGAAGAGGGCTTTTCTTCAGCCTGTGGCTTAACCTCTGGCGTTTCTTCCGGCGGGGCTGAGGGAAGGTCCAATTTTTTAGCTATCAAAATTTCACGGGCAATGGATAATTTATCCGGATATTTATCCTTATCAATCGAGATAACGATTTCTTCGAGCTGAAGAATCGAATAGCCCTGAATTTTTTTCTTAAACTGTTCCAATTCGGCATTCATACTATTTTCCCGCTGATTATTCAGAAGAGGACTTTTCCCCTTCCATCCAGCTTTCTTCTACAAGCATGACCGGAATATCATTCTTCACCGGATAAATCCTCCTGCAGGCCTCACAGCGCAAAGTATTGTTCTCATAAACAACACTGCCTTTACATGCAGGGCAGGCGAGAATCTCAAGTAATTTTTCAGAAATCATGATTTTTTCCCGTAGTGTTCTTCATAATAACGTTTGTATTCTCCGCTCTTAAGGGGCTTCCACCAGGCCTCATTCTGTTTGAACCAGTTGAGCGTGTCCTTAATTCCCTTTTCAAAAGGAATTTTGCATTCCCATCCCAGACTTTTTAGTTTGGCAGAATCCAAAGCATAGCGGCGATCATGACCGGGACGGTCTTTGACATATTCAATCACGGATTTATCCAATCCCAGTTCCCTCAGAATAATCTCAGTAAGCTCAATGTTCGGCAATTCCTTTTCCCCGCCGATATTATAGGTTTCGCCGACTTTTCCATTCTGAATCAAAAACCACACGCCGTCACAGTGATCTTCAGCATGAATCCAGTTTCTCCTGTAAAGCCCGTCTCCGTACATCGGAAGCTTTTTACCTTCCAGCCCATTGGTGATGAAAAGAGGAATAAGCTTTTCCGGATACTGGTAAGGGCCGTAATTGTTGGAAGCACGGGTCACAATCACTGGAAGACCATAGGTTTTATAAAAGGAATAGGCGAGACGATCGCCTCCGGCTTTACTTGCCGAATAAGGATTGGCCGGCATCAGAGGGTAAGTTTCCGATGCTGCGCCTTCTGCAATACTGCCGTAGACTTCATCCGTGGAAATCTGGATAAATTTTTTGATTTCGTATTTTTTTGAAGCCTCCAGAAGAATATAAACCCCTTCCATGTCGGTATGAATAAAATCTAGCGCGCCTTTAATGGAACGGTCCACATGTGTTTCCGCCGCAAAATTCACAACCACGTCAATTCCTCCCTTCATGATCGAATCCACACATTCCGCATCCGCTATATCGCCCTTCACAAACTGGTATTTCGGATTTTTGGAGATGGGCTCCAGGGTGGATAAATTGCCGGCATAAGTCAGCTTATCCAGGTTGACAACTTTGGTCACTTCGCTTTTGTTTAAAACCTGCTTAATAAATGTCGAACCGATAAACCCGGCTCCGCCTGTGACTAATAATCGCATATTAACCCCTATTTCTGAAATTCTTAACTCTGTTCATGTTCAAAATTTATCGATTGTTTACAAATGTGTAAAGAAAACTGTTTCCTAAGATTCAGACATCTCACTAAGCCTGACTTTTTCCGTTGAAGGCAAAAGATAGACAATGCCTCCAATCAAAGCCAGAATAATCACAACCACCCTGAAAAGAAGGGAAACACTGATGGAATTGGCTTCATTAATTCCCACAAAGGCAAAAAGGGCGGCATAAGCAGCCTCCCCCACCCCGATGCCTCCAATAGAAACAGGGACGGCGGAAATGGCGAAAATCACCGGCAGAAAAAGAAAAAAATATTTTAAGGGAATGGGGGGAATGGCAAGCATGGATTTCGAAATCAGCCAGCAGCAAATAATGGCCATGGATTGCAGCACAAGGGTGCATAATACTGTCAGCCAGATCGTATTCTGATATTTTTTTGTGCCGTGAAGGGTTGCAAATATTGTTTTAAGGATATTTTTAAGCCCGGCATGCCGGATATACTCTTTAAGAAAGGAAAAACGGTTGTAAATCCTCCTTGAAAAGAAAAGAAGAGTGACAAAGAGCAGAATCCCCAGAAGAAAAACATCCCCGATAAGGATGGTCTGAAAACGCGGGTCTGCAAGATTAAAAAGAACAGCCCCCAGACATATGAGAATGATCATGTATGTGCCGATAAACCTGTCCAGAAAAACCATGGTAACAACCTGCGTCTTTTTTCCGGTCTGCCTGGTAAGATAATAAGAGCGGATAATATCGCCGCCTGTAGATCCCATAAGCAGCGGATTAAAAAGAAGCCCTATGTAGATATTTTTTAAAAGAGCCCAATACCCGATTTCAATGTGATTTACACGTGTCAAAAGATGGAGCCTGAAAGTTGATAAAAAAGGAATCAGCAAATGAATCCCCATAGCCAGGGTAAAAAATTTCAAATCAATAGAAACAAAATTCTTTTTTATGTCTGATAAGAGATTCTGCTGGCCTCCAAGCTTTTGCTGAAAACCGTACAGTATCAGCAGAAACACGCTTAAGGTAAAAAAAATTTTTAAAAAGTAGAGCCAGGTATTTTTTTTCATGCACACTCCATAAAATAATTATACATCTCCCGGAGGACCTCCTGCAGGGACTCCCGGGGTTCCCAGCCCAGATCTCTCAACTTTCCTGTATTAATCCTCATCACTTGAGCCTCTGAGGGCCTTATCCGTTTGGGATCGACTTCCATTGTAAAGGGCACTGGACATATTATTTTAAGGTAGTCAAAAATGGTTTCAAGAGAGATGGAATCAAAGGAAGCCACATTGTAGGTTTCCCCCCTTATTCCCTTCTGCATCAGCAGTTCATAGGCAGAAAGAACATCCCTGATTCCTAGAAAATTCCGGATCACCTTTAAATTCCCGACATAAATGACCGGAGGAACCTTCCCTTTGGCAATCAAAGCCGCCTGTTTACAAAAACTGGGAATCGCATAGCGGTCACTTTGTCCGGGCCCGATAATATTAAAAGGACGGGCAATGATGCAGGAAGAATAAAAATTCCGTATCATCTGCTCCCCAAAGACCTTACTCAGGGCATAAGGATTACAGGGCGCCGTGTTCTGATTTTCACTGATCTCTGCTAAATCCCTGAATTTTCCATAAACCTCTCCGGAGGAAATAAAGACCAATTTGGGGGAACAGGCTTTTTTCTTCAAAACTTCCAGCAGACAGGCCGTACCGATCGTGTTGATGTGATAGGTTAAAACAGGATTATCCCATGAACTCTGAACAGAGGCCTGCGCCGCAAGATGAAAAACGCCATCAAGATCAAGCGTCCCTATCTGATCCTTAAGGGCGCACAGGTCGGTTAAATCAGATTTTAAACAGCGGATGCCGGGATGCCGTTTCGTCCCCTGAGTCCAGTGGCAATCCAGCGAATAAATTTCATTTCCTTTTCCGGCAAGAAAATCAGCCAATCGGCTTCCGACAAAACCTGATCCGCCTGTGATAAGAAATTTCAATGATAAACCTTGTGGGGTGTGCTCTTGGAATTAAAAATTGACGATGATTTCGCCGCGGATTTCAAAGGTCTTATTTTCTTCACTCTGATTGGCATAGGCCTCGCCCGGAGCAAAAACGCCTGCGAAAAGCTCGCTTCTTAAAGAATCCGTATAGGCAATCACTGTCTTTAAATTAAGCTCATGACCTAAATCACGGCTTTCCCCATTGGTATAGGGAAGGTCTAAGGCATGAGAATTTGAAGAATAGGACTGAACCTGAAGATTACTCTGCACATAACGATAGTAGTCAAGGCTCATGAACATGTTCTTGGAGGGAATGCAGGCCAGAGAAACATTCATAATATCCACATTCGTATGATCCGGATTATAGATATCTCCGCCCACTTTATCATAGGAAACAAAATTAGCCTCATTCAAAGTCTCCCCTGCATGCTCAAAACCAACGGTTATCGACGGTGTGTAAGGTAATTTTTCCGCTGTGTATATTCCTTTCAAACCCGCAATAATGGCGGGCGAAGAGACAACCGTAGAGGCCAGCATTTCCTCATAGGAAATTTTCCCCTCCAGGTTCACCGCATTACAGGAAACCTTCGCACGAATTCCTGTTCCCATGGCAGAGGCTTCTCCATTGATTTTTTTGGAGGATTGAACATAAGGTTCCACAGACACATTCGAATACGTATATTTTCTGCTGATATCACACCAGGAAATGCCGTCCTTAAATGATTTCCCTTTTTCCAGAGCCTGGTTATTCCTGTCAAATTCATAGGTTAAAAAGGATTGCTTCATCGTCAATTGAAGCGCATAAGGTAAACCCGACAACGTGGTTATAACGGAAAGGTCACGATTTAAAGTCATGGGCGTGACCTCAAACTGAAAAAGCCCTGACCTATTATCAGACAATAATTTAGGATTTAAAGTTTCTTCGGTGATGACGCAGGAAATATTCTTTTCAGCAACCCTGTCTTCAGAGATTTTACCGGCATCAATCAAGGCCCAGGCTGAAAACTGTAAAGTCCATAAATATATCAAAAATAAATTCTTTTTCATTATCCTACCCTTTTTTAAATATAAAAAGAGAACATTGACATAAAATGATACAACTAATCAATCATTCTGTCAACGTCGATTTATAAAACATTTTTTTACAAATTTTTAACAAAAAAATAATATAAAGATATTCTCTTTTGTCCTAACTCATTCCTTTTTAAAAAATAATCATCCTTGATTTCTCAAGCCGGCCCTCACAAAACTCAGGCCGATTGATTTTCTTCTGCGATAAATTCAGCCATCCGGTTCAGAGCTAACTCCAGTTTTTGAATGGAGGATGCATAGGAAATACGGATATGCCGATCCAAACCAAAAGCTGCACCAGGCACAACAGCAACCCTTTTCTTTTTCAAAAGGCCGTTTGCAAATTCAGTCCCCGATTTAAATGCTGAAGGGATTTCCGGAAAAGCATAAAAGGCGCCCCCGGGCTTATGACATTTCAAACCAATCTCATTAAGACGCTTGACAACAAAATTACGGCGTCGCTGATATTCAATCTTCATCTCCTGGACAGATTCTTCGCCATGACGCAACGCTTCTATCGCGGCAAATTGACCCATAATCGGAACGCACATGATGGTATACTGATGAATCTTGGTCATTGCGGAGATCAGGTTGGAAGGCCCGCATGCATACCCCACTCTCCAGCCGGTCATGGCAAAGCCTTTTGAAAAACCGTTAAGATGAAGCACCCTGTCTTTAAAACCTTCAAAACCGCTCAGCGAGACATGCCCGTGATCAAAAGAAAGATGATGATAAATTTCATCACTGAACACAAAAATATTCAATTGTTCAAAAACATCGGCGAGGGCTTTTAATTCTTCACGGTTATAGGTTGTCCCGGTGGGATTACACGGATAATTAAAAATAATAGCCCTGGTCCGGGAAGTCGCTTCAGTCCGAATGAGATCAGGGGTAAGCTTAAATCCGTTTTCTTTTGAAGTAAAAACAGATTTTGGAATTCCGCCCGCCAGGGTGATCAAAGGTCGGTAAGCGACATAAGAAGGCTCAACCACCAGAACCTCATCTCCGGGCATAATCATTGCCCTTAAAGCCAGATCAACAGCTTCAGAGACCCCGACGGTAAGCAGAATCTCTTTTTCGGGATCGTAACTCGCGCCATAAAGCTTCTCCGTATAAAGGGCCAGTTCTCTTCTTAATTCAAGAAGTCCTGAATTCGAGGTATAGGTCGTAAATCCGCTTTCGATTTTCTGAATGGCATAATCGGAAATATGCCAGGGAGTTGTAAAATCGGGCTCCCCAACCCCCAAAGACACAACATCCTCCATGGTAAGCACCAGGTCAAAAAAGGCCCGGATCCCGGAAGGAGGTAAAGCGTCTACTACTGGAGAAATTTTGACCATAGACTACGGCATGATGGCAAGGCGCTCGTCCTTGTCCTGAGCATGGAGGATATCCCCGCCCTCTTTATATTTTTTTAAAATAAAATGAGTCACCGTGCTTTGAACATTTTCAAGCTGTGATAATTTCTGGGAAACAAAATTTGAAATCGTATGAATATTCTGCCCGGTTACTTCAATCAGAAGATCATAGGAACCGGATAAGAGCATGCAGGAGACAACCTCGGGAAAACGGTAAATTTTCTCGGCAATTCCGTCAAATCCCTTATCTTTCTGAGGCCTGACCTTTACTTCAATCAGCGCATGCGTCTGTTCATCCAACCCTGCAATGTCATGATTAATGATCGCCCTGTAGCCGACAATCGCCCCTTTTTTTTCATGTTCAGAAATTTTTACCTTTACCGCTTCCACAGACATATCAAGCTGTGCAGCAATTGTCTCAGCGCTTTGCCTGCCGTTTTTTGCCAGAATTTTCAATATCTCATCCATAAGGCATCCTTGCTTTTATTAAGAAAGCTTTGACATTTATATAAATAACTGAAATATATTAAACACTTCGTAAAAACCATTCAAGATAAAAAATTTTAAAATAATACTTGCCTTTATCCGAAATTTTGGCAGTATTCATCGGCTTATTTTCGTTATATTTTATCTTTATAAAAAAAATGCAGTTATGGGAGTTAATTGAAGGAGAAATTTACCGCTATGTCAACCGCAATGATTAAAGAACTACTTGAAGCCGGTGCTCATTTTGGCCACCAGTCCCACAAATGGAATCCAAAAATGAGAGAATTTATTTTTGATAAAAGAAATGGCGTGCATATCATCAATCTTGAAAAAACCGCCGTTCTCTTGGAGGAAGCCTGCGCATTTGTGACAAATATTGTGTCCAGGGGCAGCAAGATCCTTTTTGTAGGCACTAAAATCCAGGCCAAGGATGTGATCCAGAAGATCGCAGAAGAACTGGAAATGCCTTATGTTTCTGAACGCTGGCTCGGCGGAATGCTTACCAATTTAAAAACCATCCGTCAAAGCGTTGAAAAGATGAATAAATACACGAAACAGGAAACTGACGGCGTGTGGAATGAACTGACCAAAAAAGAGCAGTCCCTTCTTCAGAAAGAAAAATTAAAACTCTGCAAATACTTAAGTGGCGTAAAAGACATGCGTTCGGCTCCGGATGCCATTCTGATTGTGGATCCTGATAACGAAGATATCGCAGTCAATGAAGCCAGACGCCTGAATATCCCCATTATTGCCATTCTGGATACCAACTGTGATCCGGATAAAATCAATTACTGCGTTCCTTCCAATGACGATTCCATCAAATCCAATTCCTACATCCTTGGAAAAATCAGGGATGCCGCTAAAAAAGGTATGGAAGTGTGGATTCAGAATGAACAGATAAGAAAAGCAAGAGAAGAAGAAGAAAAGAAGGCCGCCGAGGCCAAAAAAGAAGAACAGAGAAAAAAGGCTGCGGATGCCAAAAAAGCCAAGGAAACAGCTGAAGCTGAGCAAAAAGCCAAAGCGGATGCCATCATTGCTGATCTTGAAAAACTTGAAAAACAAAAATAAAAAATAGGGTTTATAGATATGATTACTGCTGAACAAGTCAAAGACCTTCGTGATAAAACCGGTGTTCCCATGATGGACTGCAAGCGTGCTCTTGAAGAATCCAACGGGGATACTGAAAAAGCCGTTGAAATTCTCCGTAAAAAAGGGGCTGCAAAGGCTGCAGCCAAGGCAACACGCGTTGCAAAAGAAGGATACATCGGCTCCTACATTCATTCCAACGGAAAAATCGGAGTGATGATTGAAATAAACTGTGAAACCGATTTCGTTGCCAAAAACCAGTCCTTCCGCGATTTTTGCAAAGACATTGCCATGCATATCGCCGCAACGAATCCTCCCTATCTTAAAAGAGAAGAGGTTCCTGCAGAAGTCCTTGAAAAAGAAAAAGAGATTCACAGGGAACAGATTAAAGACAAACCTGAAAACATGCAGGAAAAAATCATTTCCGGAAAAATGGAAAAATATTTCAGCGATGTCTGCCTCATGGAGCAGCTTTTTGTTAAAGACGATAAAATGACCATTAAAGATCTCATTAATCACAAGATCACCGAAATCGGTGAAAATCTTGTCATTAAACGTTTTACCCGCATGGAAGTGGGCGTACAGTAAAAGAAAGTCAGTTTTTAATCCCCCTTTGCAGCGCTTTTATCCACAGGGATGATGAATGGCCGTCTTGGGGGATTTTTTATGCCTGGAAGAAATTCCGGTTAATTTAAGCCGTATATTTTTCAACTTAAGAAAGGATTTCATTTATGTCTTCCAACCCGCAGCTGAAATATAAACGTATTTTATTAAAAATCAGCGGTGAGGCTTTACAGGGAAAAGCGGGATACGGAATCGATATCAATGTCGTCACCTCAATAGCTCTTGAAATCAAAGCGGTTCATGACTTAGGGGTTGAAATGGCTGTGGTTGTGGGCGGAGGGAATATTTTCAGGGGAATCAACGCGCCTGAGGCCATTCACAGGGTAACCGGCGATCAGATGGGTATGCTGGCCACGATCATCAATGCCATGGCCATGCAGAATATTCTTGAAAATTTAGGCGTACCTACCCGGGTACAGGCTGCCATTGAAATGTCTAAAATCGCGGAACCTTTTATACGCCGCAGAGCCATGCGGCATCTTGAAAAAAAGCGCGTGGTGATCTTTGGCGGAGGAACCGGAAACCCTTTCTTTACTACAGACACCACAGCGGCTTTAAGAGCCAGTGAAATCAATGCGGATGTCGTTATGAAAGCCACCATGGTCGACGGAATCTACGATAAAGACCCGAAAAAATCTTCGGATGCCGTACTTTATCAGAACCTGACCTATATGGATGTCATTTCGAAAAAGCTGAAGGTCATGGATCTGACAGCGGTTTCTTTATGCATGGAAAATAAGATGCCTATTCTTGTCTTCAATCTGAATACTCGCGGAAATATCCAGAAGGCCGTCAATGGCGACCCTATCGGAACACTTGTTACCTTATAAGGAGATTTCTTTATGAAGAAATTCTCTTTATTTCTTCTCGCAATTCTTTCTCCCCTGTTAACATCATGGGCCATGGATGTTCAAAAAACAAGGGAGACCTATCCCAGCGGAAAAATCAAGGCCGTTTATTCTTTTTATGTACAGGACGGAAAAATGATTCCGCATGGAAAATATAAGGAATACTTTACCCAGGGAGATCTGTTAAAGAAAATCCGGTACAAACACGGTCTATTAGAGGGAAAAGCAACAGAATATTCTTCCAGGGGTTATAAAAAATGGAAGGGAAAGTACAAAAAGGGAATTAAAGTCGGAAAATGGCTTCTCTGGGACGAAAACGGCCATAAAAAAATCAAGGGCTATTTTGATAAAAAAGGATATTTAAAAAAAATAATCCGCTATCATTCAAACGGGAAGAAAAAAAGCATCGAATTCTTTAAGGCCGGCAAAGCTTACCATGAAAAAAAATGGGATATAAACGGTAAACTCCTGACTAAAAAATACTATTAATCTGAGTATTCGCCGCTTGCATGCAAAATTCGGGTTAACTACCCTTATTATATTCTGGAAGATCAAGATTCTTCAGGCTTTTCATTTTATCCGCGCAAAAATCAATTAAAGAAGAATCTGCAGTCAAGAAATTGATTTTAAAATTCTTATCCACTTCTTTTTTTAACTTCAGACTGAGTTCCAGGGATTTCACAGGCAGAACCCCGTTAATTTTTACTCCTTGGGAAAACAGGGTATACAGGTCTCCCCGTTTATAAAAATCAATAATGGTCTCCAGCGAACGCAGATAACTGTACATGGATTGAAAAGTCGGAATCCGGAGGCCGTCATAACTGTCCGCATAAACCATTGTTCTGGAATAAATATTTTCAATGGAAATCATTTCCAGAGTGTAATAAGGAGAAGTATTACGGCTCCATTTTTCAAGTTCAGGGGTGTAATCCGCATAAGATTTTAAAAAAGGGAATGAAAAATCCATTCCAAAAAAGAAGACCGGCCCTTTGGCATGATTAAGGACCAGATCCACTCCGATGACAGAAACAGCGCTGCCTCCATAGGTTAATCCATAATGGTCAAACCTGTGCTCAAAAGCCGAAGAAAACCAGCCGTCTTTCTGGATGGCTAAAAACTTTGGCCCGCTTATCTTTGAAACAATATCGTTTGAGGAGGTGGGAAAAAGAATGAGATTCAGATTTTCTTTTTCATATCCTCTGAAATTCTCATAGGATTTTTTCTGAGGATCCACACTGATGACGAAATCAGGACGTATTCCCCTCTCCATCAGAGCGCCCAGGGCCGTATCCACGCAGACAATGATCCCCTTTGTCTTAAACCTCCCCAGAAACTCTGCGGTAAGATCCAGGGAAGGCCCAGCACCGACAAAAAAAACGGGGACGTCTGAAAAAACAGAGGAAAGAGATCCCGCCCCTGCGCAACCCGAAAAAAAGACAGGCAGATTCAGCTCAATATTTTCCTTCATTTCATCCCAGAAAACCGAATCTCCCTTACGCTCAAAACGGATAATTTCCAGAATATTCTGAATCCAGAAATAGTCCTTTGGAATCACAGAAAAACTGGGTTCATGAAGAACGATCCTTATGGAGTCCTGGGGAATCGTTTCAAGATTCCACAAAATATAATGATCCAGAAGAGACGCTAATTCTTCACGGTTACGCCCGGTAATGAGCTTAAAACGAGGGTCAGAAAGAATATCCGAATAATCATTGGCCTCTAAAGCAGTTTTAAGAAGAGCCAGATTGGATTCCATGCAGTAGAGATAGCCTGTTTTTCCTATCCGGTCCATGATCGGAAAAAGATGATATCCCATTCCGAAACCGTAAAGAACAACAAAATCGCCTTCCTTCAGTTTCAGAGAATGTACAAAACGTTCAGCCTCAGCAGCCGGAGCATATCTTGAGCTGATCCATTTTCCTTCAATCTTGCAGGTCGGATGAAGATCTTTGGATAAAACAACGGAAAGCGATGGAATCTCCTGTTCATGGAATAGAAGCCAGTCCAGATTTTTCTGCTGGCCGATAAGTGCATTTATATTTTTTGAATAGAACGAGGTCATAAAAGCGCGGAACCGGTTTTCTGCATCCACAGACTGTGATTAAGCCAGAAGGCATCTCTGCGCATCTCATTAAAATCCGTTTCTTTAAAACCTCTGTAACTGAGAGACATTTCATGATGTCCTGTCATGGCGATATGCCCCGTGTCATCGGTTTCAGCCAGGGAATGATAAAGACGGAGCAGCCAGCTGGACTTGATCTCCCTGAATTCGACCATGGGAGCGGAATAAAAGAGATCTTTCGGACTCATGACGGCAAGGCCTTTTTCCTGGTCCTGAACACTCACCCATCCTTCCGTGGCGCCAAGACAGCTTTTGGCTGAGCACATCTGCGTAGGAGACTGAAAATGCTCCACCTCCTTTCCCTTCAGGAAAAAAGACTCCACTCTTTTTCCTCCGTTCACGGCGGAATAGGAAAGAGTGTCAAGATTAAAGGCCTCGGGGTTTATTGTAACAATCCCGGACCTGAGAAAAAAAGGATTTACATACGGAAAGAAAAAATGGTTCACCAGATCCACCCGGGGCTGATGCAGATAGACGTTATAACGCTTGATCAGAAAGCCTTCCTTGAAGGATTGTCGGAAAAAAAGAGGAACCCTGATTTTAAACATCCCGGGATCCGGAGAAAACTGCGACGGAAGCGTATCATAATAGATCCGGCCGCGATCATCACAAAGCTGGGTCCATCCGGAATAATAGTCATTACTGAAGGCGATATTATCAAAATAAACAGGCTGAAGGTACTGAACAAGGGGTTTATCGCAAACCTCCGTAAAGGAGAGGGAGCGGATATCCGCTCCGGTTAGCGCGTTTAAACTAAGTTCTACGGCATGCGTTTTTACAGAAATCGCCGAACCATTCAGGCAGACAGTAGAAGGAATGGCTTTGATTGAAGGTTTGGATAAAAGACGCACTACAGCAGACTGCCGGGACGAAAGCGAAGCGTTGAAAACCAGAGTCGTTTTACGCATGCTATGATCCTGATAAAACTCCATATCCTCACACTGACAGGGGATTTCTTTTCCCTCCCACTCCAATCCCAGAGGTTCTTTAAAAATCCCTTTTTTAAAGGTCAGCCTCAATTCCACAGGCATACGGATCATGTCTGTTTCAAAGGGGTTGGTCATAATAAAATCGCCGCGGCATGTTTTGGACTCTGAAAAATAATGAAGTTTTTCATGCACGGACTCCAGTGCAGCCCCATACTCTTCACTGAAAGAATAAAATTTCTCATTGGTCGTCTTTGTCCTGAAATCACTGCCCCATAAATGAATAATTTTCCTCCAGTCTTCCGGGTTCAGGGCTGAAGAAGAAAGACTTTCAAGGAGTTCCATCCTGTGGCTCAAATAATAACAGCGGCTATTCTGATGAACATTATCTCTTCCGGAGACCGCCCAGCGGACAACATTATAATCGTCACGGTTTTTGCACGGAATCGGTATTTCCGGAGAAGAAATATCTATGATTTCCGAGGGGGGAAAATCTTCTATAAGATTTGAGGGAAGCGTCAGCTGAAAACAGGATTTTGAGTGAATAGCATCAAAAAGATTTTTCACTCTCTCGATTTCGTCCCCCCCGGTTTCATGCGTAACAGGCCGGTAATTAAAGATTTCCCAGTCTGTTCCGTAAAGACAGAAAGCTCTTTTTTTGCCTTCTTTGACATGCTCGGAAAGACTCGCCATATAATCCGAAAGGCTTAGACGTCCATAAATATAACGCTGAAACTTGAATGAATTCATTGAGGAATTCCAGATAATGGGAATCGTCCGGCCTTTTTCTGCCTCCAGCAAAGCCGGACGGTAACGCTGTTCCATCTTGTAGTGATGATGTTCCGCAGCATTGTCCCAGTCCATGATAAGGGCTTTCATCCCGGCTTCCAGCACAAGGTCGGGGACGCTCCTGCTGAACGTCTGTTCCGGAACAAAAAACACATCCGGTTTTCGCCCTAAAATCTGCGCATAGGATTCCAGTCCCAATTCCAGATTTTTTCGGTTGATGCTATACGGTACAAGAGGCATAATCAACTGGGTGTAGCCGGAAGCAATAATCTCACATTTTTTTCCCGCCCATAAACCTTTCAGGGTTTCCAGAAAGGAAGGATCCATTTTTGAAATCTCAATCAGTGTTTCTGCCGGAAATTCCAGCCCTATTTTACAGCCCTGTTCTATAAGATGAATCATGGGCCAGTAGCAATGATCCAGAACCACTGGATACTGACTTTTGGGGATGGAAGAAAAGCCCAGGTTCCCGTGAAGAAACATATAAACATTCAAAGATGTCATACAGGCCCTTTGGTTTTAATCTGAATCGTTTTTACCGCTTTTAAGGTATTGCGGATTGCCTCTTTTCTTGTCCGGCCGTAACCGACGACATGCCCGGCCTTTCCGATATTCGAGGTTAAAGGGTAAAGAATATCACCGGGTTTGACATTCAAAAAAATACCTGCAATTCCCTCCATGGATTCTGCCTTCTCAAGGCCTTTGATCGAAACAACTTTTCCGGGTTTTGGATAAATTGAGCGCTCAGCAGCCCCATGAAAAAACTGCGGTTCAACATCTTTTTTATCCAGAGGAAGCCCTAAACTTAAATCAATGACGGCCTTGATTGAATTCATTCCTGAGGACAGAGGTTCTGTCATCTGGCTGTGAAAACCGCCTGAAAGCCTGGCTGTCATTTCACCGATAACTGCTCCCTTTTTGGAAAGTCTCATATCAAATTTCACAGGCCCTTGTTTGATCCCCAAAGCGGCAATTCCTTTTTTAGCCATATCAAACACAATTTCTTGCTCTCTCAGGGAAAGAGTCGTTGGAAGCGTATGCCCTTTTTCAATAAAATAAGGAGGGTGTTTGATAATCCGGTCTGCAATGGTAATTAAATAGACCTTGCCTTGATAAACCAGGGTTTCAATGCTTAATTCCTTTGCAGGAATAAAACGTTCAATAATGACTGTCTGAGTTCTTGAATTTTTGTAGGCTTCAGGCCAGGCCGTTTTCAATTCCTTATCAGAACTGAGCTTGCGGACCCCACGGGCTCCCATGTTGTCTACAGGTTTTATCACCAGAGGATATTTTAATTTTTTGACGGCCAGCAGGGCCTCTTCAAAGGATTTGACTATCCGGAAATCCGGAACAGGAACTCCCTTTTTCTGAAGAACGGTGCGCATAAGACCTTTGTCTGTTGCCCGAAGGGCAATCTCCGGAGGAATGCCCGGCAGTTTTAAGGCTTTGGCAATGTGGGCGACCGTGTAGGCAACATCTGTTCCGCAGGTCATCACCCCGTCAAGCCTATACCGTTTATGGAACTCTTTTGCAGCATCAACAGCTTTGTCGATATCCCGGGTGGAGACAGGGATAAAATCATCCGCCAGAGAAACCCCTGGAGACTCGCTGTTCATATCCATCACACAAACCCTCAAGCCCAGTCCTTTGGCAACTTTGACAGCAAAGGCCTGAAAGACTCCTGCGCCGACAATGAGAAGAGTTTTATCCTGATATCTCATAAGATATGAATGACATTTTTCTGATCAAATGACAACGAGATATTTGACCGGCATAGGGCATGCAGAATTTCATCAATTTTTCAAAAAAATGTTTTTCTTATTAAAAAATGGACATTGTATCCCTCCGGCTATCCTGAATTTTATCCCTATACGTTATATATCCGGAATGTAATATTCAGATTAAGTGTTTTATCATCCGGGCGGAAATCAAAAATATTATTGACGCCAAACGCTTAAATTAGTACGTCAATATGATTTTTATCGAAATGAGTTTAATCGAATGGGACATATTTTAAAATTTTCTGACGCAGCAACAATTGCCCTGCATACCATGGTGATGCTGGCGTACAAGACAAATGAGCTTGTCTGCACACATGATATAGCCTCTGCCTTTAATATTTCTGAGGCTCATTTGTCCAAAGTACTGCAAAGGCTTTCAAAAACAGGCTGGATACACCCTGTCCGCGGCCCTAAAGGAGGCTTTAAACTGAAAATCCCCCCGGAAAAAATTTCCCTTTTGAATATTTATGAGCTTTTTGACGGAAAAATGTCTGTGGAACAATGTCTTCTGGATTCCTACGTTTGCGGAGGTAAAAGTTGTATCCTGGGCAAACTCCTGCATCAGATAAATGAACAGGCAAAGAAATATCTGGAAGAAACCACTCTGGATAAAGTAAGCTCCCTCTGCAGAGAGCTCCCCTCCCTGAAGATTTCCGCTCATCTGAACAAGCCTTTATCAAAGTAATAAGGAATAATAATCATGAAAAAAATACTCGCATCCCTTCTATCTTTCTATCTGACCGGAATCTCTTTTCTTCAGGCTGAGGTAAAAGAAATAGATTCTGTCAGTGACTTCCGCAACCTGCTTTCTGCTTCAGAAGTCCTGGTCTCTGACTTTTATGCCACCTGGTGCCCCCCCTGCAAAGCGCTTGCCCCTCTGCTCGATTCCCTTGCAGCGGATCCCCAATGGAAAGGAAAAGTGACTTTTGTCCGTGTGGATGTGGATGAGTTGACAGAACTTGCCGAGGAATACGATGTCGGCGGAATTCCGGATGTCCGTTTTTTCTATAAAGGAAAAATGATCAATAAAATCATCGGGCTCGCGGACAAAGAGGATTATATCAAAGCTATAAAAGAACTGATTTAAAAGATGAATACAATCAAAGACAAATGGATGGACGCCCTGATCGGAAAAATCTGCGGCTCCTATAAAAATGAATCCCTTCACCGCTTTGAAACAGCCGTAATGCCTTCTCCGGAAGCGGTCATAGGGATTATTACAAAAATCAAGCAGATCCTTTTTCCCGGATTTCATGCCGAAGCTTCACTCCAAAGTTCCAATATCAGGTACTTTGTCGGGGATATTCTGAATGAAACCCTTTTTTCCCTGATGACCGAAATTAAAAAAGCCTTTGATGTTTCAGGGATCAAAGGCGATCTGAGTAAAAAAAGCAATCAGACGGCAAGGCGTTTTCTGGAAACGCTTCCCATGATCCGTGAAAAACTGAAAAAAGACATCCAGGCCGCCATGGACGGAGACCCGGCTGCAAAATCCGTTTCCGAGGTCATTATCAGTTATCCCTGTGTGGAAGTGATCATGATCTACCGCATCGCCCATGAATTAAATAAGCTCCTGGTCCCCCTGATCCCAAGAATGATGACAGAATACGCCCACAGCAAAACCGGCGTTGACATTCATCCCGGGGCCGTCATAGGGGAATTTTTTTTCATTGACCACGGAACCGGAGTGGTCATCGGTGAAACCAGTAAAATCGGAGCTCATGTCAAAATTTATCAGGGCGTCACCCTTGGAGCGCTCAGTTTTCCAAAAGATGAAAAAGGGAATATTATAAAAGGATTAAAGCGACATCCCACCATCGAGGATCATGTAACCATCTATGCCAATGCCACCATTCTTGGAGGAAAAACAGTAATTGGAAAGAATGCGGTGATTGGAGGAAATGCCTGGATTGTCAGCTCGGTAAAACCCGGGGAAACAGTAAAGAAATCAAAGTAAAACAAGAAGGAACTTATGAATAAAAAAACATCCATTATTGCAACTGTCGGACCGGCCAGCCATAGTCTTGAAAAGATAAAGGAATTGATTCAAAACGGAGTCAACATCTTCCGTTTGAATTTTTCACATGCCTCCCATGAAGAGCATCACGCCCGTATTCAATGGATCCGCCAGGCGGCCTCTGAACTGGGGCGTCATATAGGAATCCTCGGAGACCTCTCAGGGCCTAAAATCCGCATGGGGAAAGTTGAAAACGATGCCGTGGAATTAAAAAACGGAGATCCCTTTGAAATTATTGTTTCCCCGGATTTCATCGGCAATTCCAAAAAAGCGGCTACTTCCTATCCCTATTTTGTCAAAGATATCCGGATAGGCGATCTCGTTCTTCTGGATGACGGAAACATCACACTGAAAACCATTTCCAAAACCGAAAATTCTGTTCTCTTTACTGTTCAGGATGGAGGAATATTAAAAAATAATAAAGGAATCAACCTTCCCAACATTCCTCTTTCCATTGATTCTCTGACGCAAAAAGACAAACGGGACATTGAATTCATGATCAAAGAAGATCTGGAATATGTGGCTTTAAGCTTTGTCCGCACTCCGGACTGTGTGCGCGCTTTACGTGAAGAAATCATGCAGTCTTCCATCCGGATTGTCGCCAAAATTGAAAAACCCGAGGCCCTGAACGGACTGGATGAAATCATACAGGAAAGTGATGCCATCATGATCGCCCGGGGCGATCTGGGGGTGGAAATGCCTATAGAAAAAGTACCGGTCATTCAGAAAGGAATCATTCAGAAATGCCGTGCTGTCGGGGTTCCCGTAATTACAGCCACGCAGATGCTTGAATCCATGATCAGCAACGAGAGGCCCACCCGCGCTGAGGCG
Organism: uncultured bacterium; assembly: GCA_964443875.1. Lineage (GTDB taxonomy): Bacteria > Auribacterota > JAFGBW01 > JAFGBW01 > JAFGBW01 > CAYUET01. Next base: position 32,839 of record CAYUET010000025.1, read on the forward strand.
ACCGACGTTTTCAATGCCATCATTGACGGTTCGGATGCTGTGATGCTTTCCGGAGAGACGGCTGCAGGCCAGTATCCTGTGGAAGCGGTCAAAACCATGTCTTCCATCATCTGCGAAGCGGAAAGCGTCTTAAAACTCCAGCACACACTCACTTCAAAATCCGGTATTACCTATGACATCCCTGAAACCACAGCTTATATTGCCTGCCAGTCTGCTTTAAGCCTGAATGCTTCAGCCATTATCGCCTTTACCGAGAGCGGCGAAACGGCTCAGCGCATCTGCTGTTATCATCCCAACGTTCCGGTGATTGCCGTCTCTCCCTGCGATTTTGTCTTAAGACAGCTTGCCCTCTATCATGGAGCCCTGCCGTACAAATTCAGGGATCTTGAAAACACGGATGAGATGTTCGTTGAAGCAGAACGTATTGCCAAAGAACTGGGCATAGCCAAGCCACACGATGTTCTTATTCTGGTCGCAGGAATCCCTTTTAAACACAAAGGGAATACCAACCTGCTTAAAATTCACAGAGTCAGTTAAAACGGATTTACACGAGCTGACCGCTGTTCAAAGCAGTAATTTTAAATGATAAGGGACCTGAGGGAGTGCGGATGAAAATCCCCCTCCCCGCGTCTTCCCTGCCCCCAAAACTGGAAAATTCTGGCGTCATGCAGAAAATGCCTTTCCACAGTCTGAATGGCATTTTTAAGATCCGAAACCTCAAGCCTTTTTTGTTCCTTCCAGATGGAAAATAAAAAAAGTTTCATAAAACCCAGATGAAAAAATAAAACATGCCAGCAATATTCCACTCCTTTTGAAAAATTCAAAGGGTTTGAAAACATTTTCACATATAAATAATTCTGAAATACTGAATCCCAGGAAACAAGGGCAGAAATAAATTCCGGATCCTGCAACACACCCGGATTTTCCTTTTCCAGGCATAAAATCCTTTTTACCGCTTTTTCAAAGGGAGGGTAATGATACAGATTGATTTTCCTGTGAATGAAATGGAAAAAAACAGCCAGAGACGGAATCTCCTTTGCCGGCAGTCTCTCTGAGAGGCTCTCTGTCAGGTGCAGCATTTTCTCTTCTTCAATCATCCTTTCTTTTTCACCGTAAAAAATCGCCTGCAGAGTGCTGAATTTCGACCGAAAATTCCAGGGAGAGCCTTGACAGGATGAAAGCCCTCTCAGAAGATGCTTCTCCAATAAAAAATAAGCTTCCCAGGTCATCCGTAATGAAGGATTAAATGTTACAAAAGGCAGCCCTTCATAAGGCATCTCAACCCATGTTCTGCTGGAATGTTCCCCTGGAACTTCTACGGTCTGAATCGCCGGAGTCTCAAATAATCTTTCAATGGAAGAGGTGCAGGATAAACAGGTAACAAGAACCTTCCGGTCTTTAAGACGGAATTTAAAAAACGGGTATTCCACGCAAAGGGAATTTCCCTGCTCCTTGCCAAAGGCATTGAAAATCTTACAGGTATTTTCCCCGGTCAGAAAAACACACCGTCCCTCCTTCAAAGAGGCTTTGGCATAATAAAGGGGATTCTTTTCATCGAGCAAGGTATACAGAGAAGAAATCTCTTCAGAGTCGCCGCAGAATTTTTCAGGATGGGTCTTGATTCTCTCAACCACTTCGCGGCTTAAACAGATATCCCAATTTCTGCAACAAAAAGCTTGCCTTCCGCACTGAAATGTTAAAGTATTTGAAGTGGTATAGGTTTTCATTGTTTAATCATAAAGGAGTTGATGATGAGTTCAAACCGTTCGATGATTGTGAATACTTCTTTTCTTCCTGCTCTCGGCATATTTTTTCTTCTCGTTTTGGGACCTGCGTTAAGCTTTTTCTTTTTTTTCAAAACCCCGTTTTCCGAAGGGATCAATAAACTGCCTGAAGCATACCGTAATGCCGGCATTCCGTCTATCACTTATCAAAACGGAGAAGCACAAAGTAACGGAAATCAGCCTTTTATTAAAGAAATTCCGGCGCCTCAGGGAAGCAATCTTCCCATTCTTTTCATTATCGATACAGCAGAAAACAGCAATCCCACTCTTGAAGAAAAGCTTAAAGAAAGTTATTACGGCCTCCTGATTCAGAAACGCCAGGCCATTCTTTACAGCGGACAAAATAATCAGAGCGCCCCGATTCCTTACCCCGGGTCTCTGAATTTTGTACTAGACGATCAATTTGTCGAAACCATGGTGAATAAAACAGGATTCATTATTTTTCTGATTGTGACTTTCTTTGTAGCGCTTTTTCACGCTTCAGGAAAACTTCTGCAATGGGGGATTTTATCCCTTTATTTTTCAAGCAAGGCAAAACGCTGCGGAGGCGGTCAATACAGCCTTGCCACATGGATCCTTGTTCCTCCCACTTTTCTCCAGGTCATTTTTTACGGCATGGATAAGCCCTGCTGCAGCTGCGGACTTTACTTTATCCTCCTGATCGTCTGCGCCATCTGGTTTGACAAACAGCTGATTGTCCCAAAATCGGAAAACTAAAAACAAAAATTTGGTATTCGGACATCTTAAGAGATCTATGCCGTATTTTACTCGTAAGCGTCAAATATTCGGGTTAAATTATGTTCACGTCTATGGCGGCTGATATCAAAAAAGAACCACCACCTAAATAATAGGTGGTGGTTCTTTTCGTGATTATACTTATACTTATTTTTTATAAAGAATAGGTATATTTTGCATAATAAGTTCTGGATTGGGAAGGCAGGGGGGCGCAAGAACTTGAATAAGCGCCAACATAATCATATTCTGCATCAAAAATGTCTTTTACTCCAAAATTTAATTCCATAGCCTCTGTCATATTCCATCTGCAGTTCAGATTACAGACTGTATCCGCGTCAAATTTTTTGAGAGCGTACTCATCTGCCGCTTCATTATAGGCATAACCATAGCGTTCCCCATAATATGAAATCGTGGGAGTCACTGAAAAATTTTCAGTAATACTCTGATTCCAGTAAAGATTAGCCCTGTGCTGAGGCATCCCGAGGAACTGATCTCCATCAGCAGGCACTTCATAAAGAGCCACGGTATTATCAGATGTTTTGTAAAAACTGTAGTTTAAAATAACACTCGATTTTTTTGCGACCTGGTATCTGAATTCTGTCTCTACACCTCTTGCCCCGAATTCACCGGAATTCCGGTAAGTACCAATCCCTGTTTCAGGATTTGAGGAATAGACAATAACGTCCTTAAACTTCATATCATACAGGTTCAGCAAAAGAGCGGAACTGTCTGTTATTTTATAACCGAATTCCACTTCATAGTTATCGGCTGTTTCCGGATCAACAGATTCCCCTTCTGATAGTCTGTTGGCAAGAATTCCTCCCGGAGTACGGAAAGATTCACTGTACATGAATTTTGCATGGAATCTATTCCAGGCCTTTGTGAGACCGGCTCTGGGAACAAAGGACGAACCATATTCATCAGAGTCGTCATATCTTCCGCCAATGGTTGTATTCACAACGTCATTGGTCCACATCCATTGAGCAAAGGATGAAAAATTTTCATAACCCAAATCATCCCCGCCATCTGTAAAAACTTCCTCGTAAATGTCTGGATTATTCGTCTGATAAATGTAACTGGTAAAATATTCGGCTCCGAAAACAACATTATTTTTCTCGTTGATGTCCCAGATACCTGTTACAAGGTAATTGACTTTTTCAGTATGCTTTTCATTGGTGTATTCCTGATCATAAGCTTTTAACTGCCACGGTTCCTGTCTTTTATATTTCACTTCCGGAATAATTTTAAAGGAGTCATCCAGTTTCCAATTATATTTGACATCAGCCAGGTAGGTATCAAATGTATCGGTCAGAGTCCCATTCGTATGATTTTCACCCCATAAGTTAATATGATCGATATCATATTGATCGACGATGGCTTTGACTTCTAAATCATAGAGCCTCACATTTAAATCAAAAAATGTGGAACAGAGGTCCGAATTGTCTTCAAGGCTTAATGAATTCCCATAATAATCCACATTATCACGGTCACTTCTGACCCCCTGGGTATAAGCACCGGTTAAGCCGTAAGAAAAATTTTCCGTTTTTCCGGAGGATCCGAAAGAGAATCCTCTATGGGCATATGTTTTATCCATCTGAGCGTAATTGACACTGGCAAAATGATTTTTTGCGGAAGCATTTGAAGACTTGTCTCCCTCAGCAAGAGCTGCTCCGGCTTTAGTAATGATATTGATCACGCCGACAGCAGCGTAACCGCCATAAATTGAAGAACCAGGACCGCGGATCATTTCAATTCTTTCAATGATCTCTGATGAATAGTGACCGCCAAACTGCGTTGTTCCAAACATGTCTTCATTGCATTCCTGCCCGTCAATCATCAGGAGAACTTTTCCCTCATGAGACCAGAACCCTCTGATTCCAATCCCCACAACACCTTCAACATCAGGACCAAAATTCACACCGGGAACAAAAAGAGATAAGACCTCAAGCAAATCTTTCGCTCCGGAGTTTGTGATATCTTCTTTTGTGATAACAGAGACAATGCTTGGCACTTCCCTTTGATTTACGGCCTTAATAGTCCCAACCTCCACTTTTACCTGGAACAGTTCATCAATATTTAAATTCAGATAAGGATTATCCGGTAATTCCAGATAAGAAACCTCCTCCTGTTCTTCAGTATTTTTCTGTGCTGCCTGCTCTGCATGGACAACAAACTGCAAACAAATTACAATAAAAGCACTAAGAAACATTCTCTGCAATTTCATAATTTCCCCTTAATTTATTATTTTATCTATGATTATTCTATGATTCTGGAAATTTTCATCATCTTGGGCACCCAATTCATATTTTCCCTTTTAGAGGCGTTGACTTCAAGCAGTACCTTAGGGGCACCTTCAAGCATCATGACTGAAACGGATACATTCTTTGTTATTAAATCCGGATTTCCGGTCATGCTGAGTATTTTTTCTTTTTGAGTAAAAGAAAGAATCTTTTTTAAATTCTGAGTGTTACCGATGTAAATGACGGAGGGGATATAAGAGGGAAGAATATCATCTTCTGTTGCTGTCACGTGGGTCAGTTTTTTTCCGTTTATTTTCATACCGATCATCTTCACAAATTCCTGATACAAAACAATATCATTCATTACATGAATACTTATCTCATTTTTTGAGTCACAAATCGTTTTATTAAGCTCAAGTATTTTCACAATAAAAGCCGCCTGAATTTTACTTGGAAGCCTCTGATAAACAGCAGAATACGAATTAAAAACAGTAATAGAAAAAAGAGAGAGAAAGAAAACGATTTTTTTTACTAAATTTCCTTTTTTTGTATTCATTTTTTAATTAAACCTTTTATGCAATTTTTAATAAAAACGTTATTTCAAAACAAAAAAATCAAATACCACCTTCTTTAATCAAGAAAATATTTTTTAAAATTTTAAAAAAATGATAGTTATTTTTAAAACAGTTTTCAACACTATTTTTATAAAAAAAATATTTTTTGAATCGCCAAAGCAAATTAAAACCGATATAATGTCACACAGCAAATCAGTCAATTTTTATCACCCTTTTTTAAAATTTTGATTTTTCATAAATTAAAAAACTTTTTTCAGGAATAAATGGAAAAACAATTTGTCCATTTAAATAGAACGGCACAAAGCTTACTGAAATTTAAAATTTATCCGAAGGAGATAAAAAAATTTTTAATATTTTAAAAAATTGAGAATTTTTTTAAGATAATTTTAAATGCTATTTGTTTAACAAATAAAATATCAAAGATTCTCTTCAACGAATCGAAACCGTTTAAAAATTAAAAAAATATTGTTTTTTTCTTACTGTTTTTTAAAAAACTGAACCCCATAAATCAAAAAATCCATTCTAAAAAATTTTCTTGTCATTCCCTGGTTTTTAAAAAAACGTTTACCTCTTGTTGTATAATTTGATATAAAACCGGCCAATTTTGACGGAGGTCACGCTTGAATCTTAAAATAAAAGATCTTATTGGACTATTAAAAGTTTCTGAAGATACAATTCAGGAGTGGATAGATGAAAAAAAAATCCCCTTTTATAAAATCGGAGGAATCTACCGATTCAGTGAATCTGAAATCAATGAATGGATTTTAAATAACAAGCTGAAAAACAAACTTCAGGTCTCTCAAAAAATTATTGATTTAAGCGCAAGCCGCAGACATGTCTCTCTGACCGAAATTCTTCAGAGAAGCGGAATCTTTTATTCCATTGAAGGAAAAAACGTTCTTGAAATCATTCAGAACTGTGTAAAAAAAATCACCCTCCCTCAGGACCTCACTGAAGACGTTCTTCTTGAGTCCCTGATTGAAAGAGAAGATTTGATGCCCACAGCCATAGGCAAAGGACTTGCGATTCCTCATCCCCGAAGCCCCATTATCACGGAAGTGGAAAATGAAAGCCTGTCGATTTGTTTTCTTAAAGAAGAAATCAACTATGATGCTATTGACGGGATTAAAGTCCATACACTTTTTATCGTGTTAAGTGCTAATCCCAAAAGGCATCTGGAAATTTTGTCCAAAATTTCATTTCTGGCTCAAAATGATGATTTCATGAACCTTCTGAAGACCCGCGCTGAAAAAGAAAAAATCGTAGACTTCCTCACTCAGCAAGACCGGGTCTGGCTTAAAGTATAAGGAATGAATATCTTTTTCACAGGACTGTTTCTTTTACTTCTGGGGGGGCTTATTCCGGAATTTGTTCCTCACCGTTTTAAAAACCGCATTTTCCGCCTCTTTTCTGTTTCAGGAACTCTTTTCACCGGCTTCTCCTCCCTTTTTCCCCTTTTAGGCTCCCCCCCTTTTGAAATGACCCTTCATCTGGGATTCCCTGCAGGAGACTGCCGTTTTGTTCTGGATGCCCTTTCCTCCTTTTTCGTTTTTGTTTTTTCGCTGGCCTTCGGACTTGTCTCCGTTTATTCCGCCGGTTATCTGTCCTTCTACCTTGACGGCAAAAAGGAAAGACTTCATTTTTTTTTCCTGACCTGTCTTCCGGTTTCCATGATGCTCGCGGTTGTCTCTGCGAATGCCCTGATTTTCCTGATATTCTGGGAAATCATGACGCTTTCCTCCTTTTTTCTGGCGACTTTTGAAAATGAAAAACAGGAGGTCTATGAAGCCTCTCTTTATTACCTGGTCGCCATGCATGTCGGCGCTGTTTTTCTTATCACTGCTTTCGCCTATCTGACCTCTGCCTGCTCCAGTTATGATTATAGGGATATAAAAACTTTTCTGCTTCAAAACCCGCGCGCCGCACAATGCCTTTTTTTCATGGTCTTTATCGGGTTCGGAACCAAAGCCGGATTTTTCCCTTTCCACTCCTGGCTGCCCAAAGCCCACCCGGCCGCTCCCTCTCATGTCTCGGCTTTAATGTCCGGCATCATGATTAAAACAGGCCTTTACGGGATTTTCCGTTTCCTCTCCTGGATGGAAATACCCACACCTCTCATGGGATATTCCCTTTTAGCTCTGTCCCTTTTCACAGCCTTCTACGGAATCCTTTTCGCCCTGAATGAAAAAGACATCAAAAAACAACTGGCCTATTCCAGCATTGAAAATATCGGCATCATGAGCATAGGATTGAGTACGGGAATGCTCGGCCTTGCCCATGGTAATTCAGGCATGGTCCTCTTTGGTTTTGCAGGCTCCTTTCTTCATCTTTTCAATCATTCCCTGTTTAAAACAGCCCTCTTCCTTTCTGCAGGAAATGTCTACATTCACACACACCAAAAGAACATGGAAAAACTGGGAGGACTTATCAAACCTCTTCCCTCCACCTCTCTTGTCTTTATTCTTTCTGCCGCTGCCATCAGCGGACTACCTCCGCTGAACGGTTTCATCAGTGAATTCTATCTCTACCTTTCCATGCTTAAAGGAATCTCCTCCTCGCCGATACTTTTTGTTTCGCTGATCAGCGCTTTTGCCCTCCTTGCCTTTATCGGCGCCCTGGCTGTCTTAACCTTTACCAAAACCGCCGGAGTTGCCTTTTTAGGTCAGCCCAGATCCGCCCTCCCTCCTTCTTTCCCTGAAAGCAAAAACCGGACTCTCCCTCTGTACACCCTCCTGACCCTCCTTTTTGCAGCCGGAATGATCCCACAGATTTTTATTCCGCCTTTAAAAAATATTCTCCCGCTCTTTGGAAGACAGAATACCTTCTTGTCTTTTGCGCCTCTTGAGACCCTGTCTTTCCATCTCTCTGCCGCTGTTTTTTCCTTTCTTTTTCTGCTGCTGCTGCTTCTCGGAATCCGCAGAATTCTTCTTAGGAAAGGAACCGTTTCTTCCTATAAAACCTGGTGCTGCGGTTATGAACCTGTCACAGCACGTATGCAGTATACCGCCTCTTCTTTTTCCGCGGATCCGGCCTCCCTCTCCTATCCTCTTCTGTCCGTTCAAAAAGAATGTCAGAAACCCGAAGGATTTTTTCCGGAATCCTCCCATATGAAGACCTTTAATCCGGATCTTGTCGATGTAATGATTCAAAACCTGATTATCAAACCGATTCAGTTTTTCTTCAATCTGGTTTCCCGCATTCAAAGCCGCACTTCTCAGCATTATGTTCTTTATCTCATCCTTTTTGTCGTCTTAACTTTCCTCTGGATCATCGGGAATAAATAACATGAAGCTTTTAAATCTTTTTCCTCTTTTTTTACTCCCCCTTCTCTTTACCGGGATCATCAATAAAACAAAGGCCTTCTGGTCCGGAAGACGGGGGGCCTCTGTGTTTCTGCCCTTTTCGCAGTTCTTCAAACTTCTCCGCAAAGGCGAGGTTGTAAGTCCTGTCACCTCCTGGGTATTCCTCCTTTCCCCCTGGATTTGCCTGGCCGCCACCCTGTTTGCGGGAATACTCCTTCCGCTTGTCAATCACCGGGCTCTTTTTTCGTTCGAAGGCAGCTTTATTCTTTTTGTTTACTTTCTTGCTCTCGGAAAGTTTTTTTCAGTCCTCGGCGCCATGGACACCGGCAGCAGTTTTGAAGGCATGGGAGCAGCCCGTGAAGTTTTTTTTACCAGCCTTCCGGAACCGGCTTTCTTTATTATTCTGGCATCCCTTTCCATTTTTCAGAATACGCCCTCCTTTGAAAGTATTTTCAATCTCTCTCCTCTGGAATCTCAGTTAAGCTTTCTCATTACCCTTCTCATCCTCTTTGTTTTCTTTGTCATTCTGCTGGTTGAAAGTTCCAGAATTCCGATGGATGATCCCAACACTCATCTGGAACTGACCATGATTCAT
>CAYUET010000026.1:0-37558 GCA_964443875.1 uncultured bacterium
AATCATTTTAAATTTTAAAACTGTAAAAAATTTGTATAAACGGGACAGGCTCTAGATAAGTACATCCTTTGAACGTCATTGCGAGGAGTTCCGCGACGAAGCAATCTCAGGGGACAAGTGCATTCGTCAGTTTTTTGAGGAGGATTTTCTTCCTTCCCACATGGAATAAAGCGTGGGAATCAGAACGAGGGTCACCAGAGTCGACATGATGAGCCCGCCGATGACGGAAAGGGCCAGGGGCTGCCAGAATTCATTCCCCTGCTTTGTGGAAAGGGCCAGGGGAAGCATTCCCAGAACCATGGCTGAAACAGTCATGAGGATGGGTCTTAAACGCACCCGGCCGGCCTCCATCAGACAGTAGCGGATATCGGCATGAGTATCCTTGAGCTGAATGGCATAATCGAGGTACACAATGGCCTGCTTGACCACAAGCCCGATCATGAGGATAAGTCCGATGAAGGTGCTCATATTCAGCGAAAAGCCGGTTGCTGCAAAAACCCAGACGGCGCCCACAAATCCGAAGGGAATCGAAAACATGATAATCAGGGGAATCATGAAAGATTCAAACTGAGCAGCCATAACCATGTAAACCAGAAAAATCCCCAGGATAACGGCCAGCCCCAGGCTCTGAAAAGATTCCTTCTGGTCCTGCACCGCTCCGGAAAAACCATAGGAGATTCCGAAAGGGAAGGGGATTTTCTGAAGTTTTTCATCCAGTTCTCTTGTTATGCTGCCCAAATCGCGCCCCGAGACATTGGACTGAACACGGATAAGCCGCTGCTGATCCTCTCTTTCAATCTGCACCGGACCGGTGGACTTTTCGAACCTTGCCACATTGGAAAGACGGATCAGGGCTCCCTGGGGGGATTTTACAAAAAGGGAATCCAGGTCCGTTTCGGATTTCCGGTCTTCCTCCCTCAGGCGGATGACAATATCGTACTCATCCCCGGACTCACGATAAACACTGGATTTCTGCTGGGCAAAGGCAAGATTGATGGTATCGGAAATTTCTGAAATGGAAAGCCCCAGGGTACTCGCCTTTTCCCTGTCAATATAAATGTGATACTCCGGATTTGTCATGTCCTGGGAAATCCGGACATCTTTGAGCCCTTCCACATCCTCCATGATCGTCTTGATCTTTTCAGCATATTCATAGGCCTTACTCAAATCAAAACCGTAAACATTAACCACCATCTGATTTCCGCTTGCTGTCAGCATCTGGTGACTGTCGATGGGAACCATTCTCGTGATTCCCGGAATTTTCAGATTCTTCCTGAGCATGTCCAGGATTTCATTTTTACTTTTAGTTCTTTCCTGTTTTTCAACCAGAACGGCATTAAAACTCCCCACGTTATATCCTGTTTTTCCGTGCATTCCCCCACGTCCGCCCCCTTTCTTAACCCCGTCTCTCCAGAAGATGTTTTCCACCCATTCCCGGGGAACTATTTTTCTAAACTCCGCCTCGATTTTATCCATCACTTCATGAGTCACTTCCACACGGGTTCCGACAGGGAGCTCTATGGACAGGCCCGGCTTTCCGTCATCCTGATCCGGCATGAAATCCGTTCCCACCAGAGGCACAACGAGCATGCTGCCTCCGAACAGCAGAATCATAAGGAACAGCACGGTTTTCCGGTAGTCCAAAGCCCAGCCGATAATATCCGAATAAAATTTTTCAAGGTGCTGAAACTGCCGCTCCGACCAGTTCAAAAACCAATGGTTCTTTTTCTGCTCCTCTTTTCCTTTTTTTAGAAAAAGGGAACAAAGCGTCGGATTTAATGTCAAAGAATCAAAAAGCGATACCAGAAGCGTAAAGGAGATGACCACGGCAAGCTGTTTAAAAAAAACCCCTGCTATTCCGGTTGCAAAAATCAGGGGGAGAAAAACAATGCAGGAAGTGAGAGTGGAAATGGTCACCGCCCTTCCCACCTGGGAAGTGGCCCTGACCGCGGCTTCTTTTGGGGAAGAGCCGAATTCGTCCTGGTGCCTCACCTGGTTTTCCATCACCACCAAAGCATCATCCACAACAAGTCCCACGGCAATGGTGATGGCCAGAAGGGAGATCATGTTGATGGTGTAGCCAAACGCATACTGCAGCATGAAGGAATCAATCAGGGAGAGGGGAATGGAGGTGAATACAATCAGGGCCGGGCGCATCCTGCGGATGAAAAATAAAATGATGCAGAAAATAAGTGCAACGGCTATCCACAGGGTTTCGGATAAATTTTTCAGGGTTCTGCGCACATCCTGGGCATTATCCATGAGCACTTCCAGCTTCACATCCTTCGGCAGCCTGGCCTCAATTCCGGGCAGCGCTTCCAGGATGGCATCCGAAACGCTGACAATGTTGGCTCCGGATCGCTTCTGAATGAGCATCACAGCCCCCAGTTCTCCGTTGATTTTCACCCTGTCGGATTCCTCGGGGCGGGAATCCCTGACTTCCGCGACATCTTTCATTTTCACATAATTGCCCTGGAAAAAGCCGACCGGCACCTCCCTGATCTCGGCCACTGTTTTAAACTCGCCCGGCACTCGGAGGAGAAATTTCACATCCCCAATTTTGATGTCCCCTGCCGCGGTCATGAGATTATTCCGCGTCAGGGCCGTTTTGATATCCGAAAGGGTGAGCCCCCGGGATTCCAGCTTCTGCCGGTCCACATCAACATTCACCTGCCTCTCAACCCCGCCGTTAATGGAAACATTCCCCACCCCGTTGATTCTTTTAAGCATATCGGAAACATCTTTATTCAGCAGGGTATAAAGCTTTGCATAGCTTTCTCTGGCTCTTGCACCGATAAAAACAACGGGCATGTCCTGCAGATCAAACCTGTAAATCACCGGATCATCCGCCTCATCAGGCAAAACGCGCTCGATGACCCCAAGTCGGTCCCTGACATCATTTGCAGCCTCATCGAGATTCACTCCCCACTTGAACCGCAGCTGAACACTTGAAGTCCCTTCCTTTGACCGGGATTTAATCTGATCAAGATTACGGACAATGGAAAGCTGGGATTCAATGGGCTTTGTAATTTTTTCTTCAATCTCCTCCGCCCCTGCGCCCTGATACTCTGTAACAACGGAAATCGAAGGATAGCTTACATCCGGAAACATATCGAGTCCCATCCTGGACAGGGCAACAAAGGATAAGGTAAGTAAACCCAGATAAATCATAAAAATAGTCACAGGGCGGCGTACAGAAAAATCCGTAATCCAGAGTACCGAATCTTTTTTGGATTTTTCCTCTTCCTTCATGAAACGACCTCCACCTCTCCGCCGTCGTTGACATTATGCCATCCGATGGTGATGATCATCTGCCCTGATTCCACCCCGGTCAGGATCTCCACTTCATTTTCAAAGATAAGCCCCGGAGTGACTTCTTTTCGAAAAGCCTTCCCCTGCTCCACAACATAGACATAATACTTTTCCATACTCTGCTCCAGGGCATTTTTTGGCACAACGGTTGCGTTTTCATGAACACCCAGAACAATCTTTACTCTTGCAAACATCCCGGGTTTAAGAAGACTGCCCGCATTCTCCGCCATGATCTCCACCTCCGAAGAACGGGTTGTCAAATCCAGGGCCTCGGAAATTTTCATCACCTTTCCTTCAAAAATTCTTTCCGGATAAGCGTCATTAGTAAAGCGAACCTTCTGCCCCAGTTTTACTTTGGGCAGGTCTTTTTCTGTTACAAACACAACGGCCTTCACAGAAGAAATCTCGGCAATTTCACATAACTGCGTGCTTTGCGTCAGATTCTGACCCAGATCTACATAGTACCGGGTGATGACACCGTCCAGCGGGGCATTTACTTCAGCCGCAGCATACTTCAAAGCCGGCTCATCCCTGTCGATCAGGGCGATAATTTCACCTTTGGCAACAACATCCCCCACTTCCTTGACTTTCTTCATCATTTTTCCGGGAACTTTTGGAAACACCCCGGCCACGTTAAATCCGCGGATATCTCCTGTTAAAAAAAGCTGCTCTTCAATGGTTTTAGATTCAACCGATGCCACGGCTACAGGAACAATCTGGTTTTTCGGGGATTTATTGTTTTTCATCTGCTTCTTCATCTCAGCCCTTTGCACGACCCGATATACAATACCGGCTGCAATACCGATAATAATGATAAAAAACAAAATTCTTTTTATGCTCACAATTCCTCCTTATGCCCTATAGGGAAGTCCGCAGGCCCTTTCCAGAAGAACCACGGCCATATTATAATCAAACAGAGTTTTTACATACTGGGTTTCAGCCGAAATAAGGGAAAGCTCCACATCCTTGAGCTCCAGCTGGGATAAAAGTCCCATGGCATAACGCTCACGGGCGATGTCCAGATTTTCACGGGTTGTGCTTACACTTTCCTTCTGCGCGCCCAGGGATTCCTCTGCATTTTTAAGCGTAAAATACGCCTGACGTACCTCCATGATGATGGAATCGCCCAAGGACTCACGGTTATATTTCGCCTGCTCATACTGGGCCCGGGCCACCCGGGTTTTACCGAGGGTGTTCATTCCGTCAAAAATCGGAATACTGACGGATAAAAGGGCAGACCAGGTATCATACTGTTCATCTAATCCGGTATCCCATTCAGCAGCGGCCAGAGAATAATTAAAAGAGGCATTCAGGGAGGGGTAATACCCGGCCTTTGCCACTTCTTCAGCCTCCTTAAGCACTCTTAAGCCCAGATCCATCTGCTCCATTTCAGGCCTGAACATCAGCGCTTCCTCAATTCCCTTTTCCAGGGGCTTATCCTGCACAAAATCCGGGAAGGTGCCGCTTACCTCCAGAGGTTCTTCCTGGGGCAGACTCAGCACAGTCTTGAGCGATTCCCTGGCTACAATATTTGAATTTTTAGCAGAAAGAGTGTCTGCCCTTGCACTGATCCAGCGTACCTTGGAGCGGGAAACATCAAAAGAGGAGAGCTTTCCCTCCTTGAACAGAAGCTCAGAAGTGTCAAAATTTTCTTTGGCCACGGATTCTGCCGCAAGCGCAATCGTAAGATTCTGTTCCGTAAATAAAACCGTATAAAAGGCCTTTTTGACATTCATCACCAGATCATTCTGCGTCTGGCGGATCTGCGAAGCTGCCACTTTCTGATTCACATCCACCAGCCTGAAGGCCGGGGCCATGCGTTTTGAATAAAGGGTATCGGATATGCTTAAGCCGGAAGTATATATTTCTTTGGAATAAACAGAAGGGGCCGTATCCTCTTTGGAAGCGCCTTCCTTTAAAGTCCCGGTCGTCTGGTTATTCCGGGCCGCTTTGTAATTGACCTCCACCCTGGGGATAAAATCAGAAACCAGAGATTCGTTCTGCCCCTGAGTCACCTGTTTTCTCAATAAATCCGACTGCAACAGAGGATTGTGGGACATGGCGTATTCAAGACACCTTTCAAGCGTCCAGGGGGCGTCTGATGTTGAAGGCTCAGAACCCGCATTTACTCCGGACAGAAAAATCCATGCCACATATCCGAACAATTTTAATCCATACCCTGATTTCACACCCATTTCAAATCTCCGAACTGACTGTTCCAAATTAACAGATATTTTTACCCTGTTTATATTTATAGTCCATCTTTATTGCGTTTAATTTCTATTTGACGTTTGATCTGCATAAAAAGTTCCATGATTAAAAAAATGAAAAATGATAAATCCGGTCCATGTATTAATCAGGGGGCACCACAAAAGGACTGGACTAAAGTCCAGCCCTACAATATTGGACCGAGCCTACGGCTCTTGAATCCCGCAGGGATGATTCATCTTGTAGCAAAGGATTTTAATCCGTTGAAAAGATTTCAACCCGTTGATGTTTTTTTCAGATTAATTTCTAAAGAGGAGGACAGACTTGTCGATTCCCAGCTTATCCATTTTATATTTGAGGATTCTCCGGGTTGTCCCGAGATATTTGGCCGTGGAGGTCAAAACGCCGTTATTCCGGATCAAAGCCGTCTGAATGGCTTCCCTCTCCATGGAATCAAAAACATTGTTCTCCCCTTCAGGAGACTTGTCTGAAAGAATAAGTCTCTCTCCCTCCTCCTCGATCAATCCCTGAATGGAAGAAGGAATATCCGAAGCGGACAGGAGTCCTTTTTCTGAAAGCAGAAGCATGTTTTCAAGGCTGTTTTCCAGCTCCCGGATATTACCCGGCCACTCATAATTCTGAAAGGCTTTGATGAGTGAAGGGTCTATTGTCGGAACATCCATCCGGATTCTGTGACAGATCTTTTTAACCAGATAATGAGTCAGTTCACTGATATCCTCGATTCGATCCCTTAACGCAGGCAGAGTAATAGGTACCACATTCAGTCGATAATAGAGATCCGCCCTGAATTTCCCCTCTTTGACCAGCTGGTACAAATCCTTGTTGGTGGCAGCAATCACCCTCGCATTCGTCTTTCTGGGCTGACTGTCCCCTACAGGTTTGTATTCGCGCTCCTGGATAACCCGGAGAAGTTTGATCTGAATACTTTCCTTGATTTCCCCAATTTCATCCAGAAAAATAGTTCCGTGTCCGGCCATTTCAAAAGCCCCTTTTCTGTCCTTGTCCGCTCCTGTAAAAGAGCCTTTAACATGCCCGAAAAGCTCGCTTTCAATCAGGTTCTCAGAAATCGCTGAAAGATGAACAGGAATAAAATTCTTTTCCGAACGGCTTGAGGATTTATGAAGCGCCCGGGCAATCATTTCCTTTCCCGTACCCGATTCTCCGAGGATTAAAACCGTTGAATCCGTGCCGGATAAACGGTCGATCAGCTTAAACACCGGCTTCAAGGAAGTATTATACCCGATGATGTCCTCTCGGCAAAAGCCTGAAGACGACGGAGAGTCTTTAAAAGATTCCGGAATCTGAATGTTCTCCTTCACAATCTCGCGGATTTCCTCGACTTCGTATGGCTTTGTGATGTAATCACAGGCCCCCTGCTTCATGGCCTCGACCGCTGTTCTCAGGGTCTTGGTTGCTGTCACCATCACCACGGGCGTCTTGAAGCCTTTCTGGCGGAAATCCTTCAAAAAATCAAGCCCGCTTTTTTCCGGCATGCAGATATCCAGGAGAATGAGATCCGCGGAATCCTTCTGAAAATGAGCCATGGCGGCATCATAATTTTCAGCGGCCACAATATCATAATCGGAATCCAGAATAACTCTAAGGGATTCCCGGGCACCCAGTTCATCATCAACAATCAGGATTTTTTTCATACGTTTGAACTTTCTTTTTTTTGAGACTTTGAAAAAGCGGAGTTCAGGGATTTCAAGTTCTGGGGAATGGAAATGACAGCCACAGTTCCGCCGTCCGTACTCTTATTCAAATTCAAAGTCCCGCCATGGGACTCAATAATTTTAGAAGCAAAGGTTAATCCCAGCCCCAGCCCGTTGGGTTTGGTGGAATAAAAAGGCTCAAAGAGCATGGATTCTTTTTCAGGGTCAATGCCGGGTCCGGAATCCGCAATGCGGATTTCAAGCAATTCCCCCATACGCCCATGACTGGAAGCCGACCAGGTGAAATCAATAATCCCGTTTCCCTGCATGGCCTCTGCCGCATTGGTCAGGAGCGCCAGAAGCGCGCGTTTCAGAAGCCTTTCATCCCCTTCAAAAGAATAATCAGGGCATGCCCCCCGGGTATTCAACTTTTTTACTTTGGGAAACTGTTTAAAGCACTCTTTCCAGGCCTCTTCGGCCAGAGAACTTATTTTGCAGTTTTTAAAATTCGGAAGACAATCCCCGCCGAAAAATCCCAGGGTATCTGAAATATTTTCAAGCCTGGCGACTTCCTGAAGAATGACCTGGTAAAAATCATTTCTGAAATTGACATCCTTGTATTTATCGGGGAACAACTGAATAAAGGTCTTGATGGAAACCAGAGCATTTTTCAGTTCATTGGTCGTTCTGTAGGAAAATTCCCTGAAATAATCCTTGCCTTCAGGCGAGGGTAAAGGAGAAGCGGCGGCAACAGGAGGAGAGGCCGGAATCTCGCCGGTCTTTCGCGGAGAACTTTTTTCCCCGAGAAGCTCCAGCATCTGTTTGACATATCGGAGGTCATCCGGAGAATAAACAAAACCTGAATCCTTATGCCCTAAAAAAATAAGATAATTCTGATGATGACTGGAAAATAGAAACGCTGCAGTCATTTTTAAAGTTTTTAAAAGGGTCTCAAGGGGCTCCTCCGGATTCCTGAACTCTGCTATGGAATCCGCAACCCCGACAAACTGCTGTTCATGGTTTAGAAGTTCAAGAAGAGGATGACCCTCACGGAATTGATAAAGTTTTACCCTGGGGTCCTCAGGTCCGAGCATTCCCACCCATTTATAAGTCTTTTTTTCCTCTTTAAACACAATGGCCTTGCTGACCCCTATCATTTCAAGAATGACTTGAAGGGTCTCCAGAGGAGAACCCGCTCCCTGAAGAGCCTGCCTGAAAAGCACAGAAAAAGAGGCCAGATGATCTTTTGCTTTATTGCCGGACAGTCCTGCAAAACAACCCGGAGACTTAACCGATCTTCCTGATGGGAAAAAATCCCCCAGGGAAGACAACTTCTGCAGGGGGATAAAAATATATTCGCCATAAAGTGTTTTTCCGTCAAAGACAGAAAGCGATTTCGCGTCTTCATAAATGACGGCTTTCTTTTTCGAACGGACAAAGGGATGAAGCGCCCCTTCGGAAAACAATTCCTCATTTCCCCTCAGGTCAAAACAGATGAGATCAGAGTCCTCAAATCCGGAAAGTTCTGAAAGCTGCGAAATATGAAAAACCTGATCATAGGGAAAGATCTCCCCTATCTGAGCAGTCAATTGCATCTGTTTTTCAATACATAAAATGTTCATTACCCAGGATAATAATAAACCCTTTATTTAAAACAAGAAAAAACGAAATAATTCTTCATAAAAAATAATAGTTTTGATTAAAATAACCCCATATTTTTCAATTTCATTTTTTAACAAAACAGCCGGGGATTGCCGCTCCATTTATGTTTAAAGATAAAAATCATTTGACCCTCCCCTCCAAAAATTTTATCCGCGGGAATGCCAATCTCTCTGATCATCCTTTTGGACAGGGACTCATTGTTGACGGAGGGGAAAAAAGATCACAGCTTTTCTGGGAATTTGAATGCTTTAAACGGGGCACCTATCACCTCTTAAGCAGCTATGCCACAGATGACCTGAGGCCTGTTGATCTTTATCTGAACAGCCTTCTGATAAAAAAAAATGCCCTGAATCAGATTACAGGGGGCTGGTATTCTGAAAATATTAAACATTTTCTGGAATGCGATCTGGAACTTTGCCCGGGGAAACACCTTCTTGAACTCAAAACCCCCTCCTTTATTCCCCATCTGCATTCTTTCACCCTGATCCCTAAAAACGGGGGTGACCCGCTCAAATTTTTCAGCCGGAAAAACAGACTTTCCAAATGGCTGATCAATCCTTTTCAAAACCAGAGTCCCTCCCCTGCACAAAAAATCATGCATTCTTTTGCCTCGGAAGGAATTAAAAAAACGTTTCATAAATGTCTTTCTCATTTCAATCCCTTTCACTTCGTGAAGCGCAACTATGCGGATATTTTGGGGGTTTATTCCGGATCCTCTGCCTTTAAAGGCCCTGACCTGGTGCAAATCGATATCACCAACTCCTGCAACAACAACTGCATCGGCTGCTGGTGCAATTCTCCTCTCCTGGGAGAAAAACAAATGCCGGACTGGCAGAAAAATAAACGAATCCCCTTTGAACGCCTTGCAGACCTTCTTCATGAACTCAAGGCCCTGGGAACCCGGCAGATCTATTATTCCGGAGGCGGAGAACCTTTTACACACCCCGACATTTTAAGAATACTGACCCTGACAAAGCGCCTCGGTTTCATCACCTATGTCAACACCAATTTCACCCTGGTCAATCCGGAAATTCTTCAGACCCTCTGCAGGATCGGTGTTGACCATTTAACGGTCAGCGTCTGGGCAGGAACTGCCAAAACCTACAGGGCAACCCATCCGAACAAAAACGAATCTGATTTTATGAGGCTTGAACAAAATCTCGCCTATCTTAATCACCTCAAAAAGGGACCTCCCTATACCAAGGTTTACCATGTGCTTTCCAAAGTCAATTTTCATGAGTTCATGGAAATGTTCCATTTTGCACGGAACACCTCCTCGGATTCGGTGGAATATACCCTCATTGATGTCATGCCCGGAAAAACCGATTGCCTGCTTCTTGACCAGAAAGACCTTGGGGAACTCAAAAAACAGGCCTTAAAACTTAAAAATCTCTACGAATCCAGGCCTGAATTAAAAAGGCAAATTGTTCTTTTCGGCTTTGATGACTTTATTCGCCGTGTTGATGATATTCCCAATGCCTCTTCCGGTTTTTATGATCAGGGACTTGTGGAAAACCTTCCCTGCACCATCGGCTGGACTTTTTCCAGGATCAATGCGGACGGAGAGGTCAACGGCTGTCTTAAAAGTCATAAGATTCCTGTCGGAAATATTTTCAGGCAGTCCTTTTCAGACATCTGGAACAGCCCTGCTCAAAAGGAATTCCGGCGTCATACATTCGCCATGGCCCCTCTGGATCCCTATCTTCGTCAGATCGGAAATGATTCACGCTGTGATAAAGGCTGCAGAAAAACCTGTGACGATATCGGAAGGAATCTGGAACTCGCAAAAAAAATGAAAAAGCTTTCGCCGCCTTTCCGCCTTCTCCTGAAAGGATTGGGTCCCGTCCTTGGTTTTTTTCATAAAGACAAACATCCCCTTCAGAAGGGTGATTTCTTTGCATCCCTTCACCCGTCTGTCAAAGGTTATCTTGACGGCCATAAGGCCTTTAAAGGCCCAGATCTGGCGGTTATCGATCTCACCAATCACTGCCACAACCGCTGCATCTGCTGTTTTACCTACTCGTCACTTTTGAAAGAATCCCGCCCTGCTCCCGAATGGGCAAGGTATTCCCTTGCCTGGGATTCTCTGGAAAAACTTCTCCATGAACTTTCAGCCCTCGGCACGACAAGAATCCGTTTCAGCGGAGGAGGCGATCCTCTCCTTTACCCTTCTCTCCGTAAAGCCCTTCTTCTATGCAAAAAACTGGGTTTTCACACCTCTGTCACTTCCAGTCTTCTCGCTCCTCAGAAAATTCTGGATGAACTTCAGTCTTTTCCGCCTGATGAGCTCTCCGTTTCTCTTTCAGGTTCATCCTTTGATACCTATCAGAAGGTACACCCCGGCATAAAGCCTGATGAATATGACCGGATTTTAAACACCGTCTCGAATTTCAGAAAAAAAACCGGAACAAAAATCGTTTTATGCCATGTTGTATTCAAGGACAACTATCAAGACGTGCCCTCCATGATCCATGAAGCAGCTTCTCTTGAGGCTCATGAGCTTCATTTTGCAAAACTTCTTGCCCTCAACCCGGAATTAGAAAGCCTCTCCCTGGGGGCTGTAGAAAAACAGCATCTCCGTGAACTCCTCTCTGCGCTTTCTCTTCCTCAAAACCTCATCATTAACGGTCTGGACGCTTTTCACTCCCGGAAAAACACTCCCTCCCTTTTCCCTGCCCCCTGCTCGATCGGCTGGCATTTCACGCGGATACTCGCTTCCGGAGACGTTATTCCCTGCTGCAACGGGATCCAAACGGTGATGGGAAACATCACTCAAAGCCCTTTTTCTTCAATCTGGAATTGCAAGGCCTATGAAAATTTCCGCAATGAATCCCTTAATCCTCCTGAACACTTTTTCAACCGCTTCAAATGTGCACACTGTGACAATTTACAACATAATCTGAATTTTTATCATCAATTCATCAAACCCTTTGCAGATAAAAAATAAGTTAAAAATTTCATAATTATTTTATTTTAAATAAATTACAACAATAATCATAAATAATTTATTTTCATGGCACCTCTTTTGCATTTATTCTCTGCAAGTCACTATGGAGTTTAAAAAAGTGAAAAATGTATTTTTAATGAGTCTCCTGCTTCTGGTTTTGAATTGCCGAATCAATGCGGCCATCTTTACTTTTTCCGATGAATCCAAACTTGAAGGAAAAATCAAAGACGCCAAAAATGACAGAATCATAATTGAAACCGAATTCGGGGATATTGAACGCATGCGAAGCGATATTTTCTCCATGACGGATCTGTCTTCTGAAGAAACAAAAATTCTTGAAAACAATCCCCCCCCTGCAGATTCACCGGCAGAAAATTCACCCAAGGAAATGGTTCATGAACAGGAAAAAACTGCAGAAAACTCCGAACAGACCGTTTCCCCTTCACAAAACTCAGAAGAAAATGTTTCTCCTTTACCCCTGCCCCTGAATATTGCCCCTGTTGAACCCGTTAAAAACATTGCACTTTCCTCGACCCTGAATGCACTTGAAGAAAACGATTCCGAAGAAGAAAGTAATGAGACAGACAGCCTCGAACAATCGGCCTACAATTCCCTCCTTCTTTTGAAAAACAAACTTTCAAAAAACTTTGAATCCAGACAGAATGCCCTGATTCAGTCTTTTGAAAGAGAACGGGTTCTCCTTGAAAAAAATCTTCGCGATCTGAACCAGAAATACAATCAGCTTAAAGAAAGCAGCCAGGAAAAAGACCTTCAGATCAATACGCTTACTTCCCAGATGGAACAGTATAAAGAACAGGAACTCAAATCTGAAGATTCAATTGTTGTTCTTAAAAAACAACTTCAGGAACTGGAAGAAAAAATTATCAGGGCCGATATCAACCGAACCGAAGATATAAAAAACGCCCTTACGAAAAATAAGGAACTTTTAGATAAAGAAAAGCGGGCGCTTACCGAGTCTTACGAGGGTCAGATTGCGGAATTGAAAAAACAGCTGGAAAGCAGCTCTCAAAAGGCCCTGGAAGTTACCAGGGCCAATTCTCAATTATCTGAAAAGCTTGCCGCTTCTGAAAAAAATCTTGAACTCAGCCAAAGTGCCTTAAACTCAAAAGAGAAAGAGCTGGAGACTTTTAAAGCGGATATCAAAAAACAGTTCGGGGAATTTTCTGAAAAAACCTCTTCCGATAAATCCACCATTGAAAAAACCCTTGTTTCCAGCGCTGAAACCATTGCGCATTTGCGGGAGTACAATTCAAAACTCAATGATGAAAATACAGCCCTCAAGGAACAGTGTCATTCTCTGAAAAAAGACGTTGAAGCCTTGAAAGAAGATCTTGATTCCCTTGATAAGGAAAAAGACCAATACAAACAGGAAATTTTAAACGGCCTTGACAAACACCGCATCTTTAAAAAGAAAACAAAAAAAAGGCAGGAAAAACTCCTTCAGTCTCTTGTTGAAACGGCCATGGTCGAAACAGAAAAAGAAACACCTCCACCTCCTGATAAGCTCTCCGGTTCTGACCAGAAAGAGACCTCTTCTGCAGAAGGACAAACCTTTGAGCCCTCACGGCTTGAACTGTTAAATCTTTTACAGGAGGACATGAAAGAACTGAATTCCAAACTCGAACTCTCTCAAAAAAATCTCCTGAAATCTGAAAAGGAAAAATCCTGCATAAAAGAGGATCTTAGAAACGCCGAGGACCAGATCCGCTTTATTCTTTCCGAGCAGAAATTAGCCGTGGAAAAAGCAAAACAGTCAGAAAAAGAAAAAATGGAAATGAAAAAACAGCTGGAAAACCTGATTAAGGAAATCAGGGAAGAAGCGAGACAGAATATTGAAAAACAAAAAGAGGAATTCAAAAAGCAGTTTGATGACAGCCTGAAAAGCTTTGAGGCTAAAAATCTTGAGGCTGCCCTTCCTGATGCTCCGGAACCCGTTGATTTTTCGGACTTTGACATCCCGGCTTCATCAGGAAAAAACAGTCCTCCAACAACCGCCTCTGCGGAAAAGAAAAGCATGTCCCCTCCGGTACCTCTGCCTGCCGCCGCTGAGCCAAAGACAAAAATAGAAATCGGCGTTGTTGCCCAGATTGAGGCTGATTTCAAGCGTGTTTTCATTGATACCAAAGAAAAAGTGAATAAGGGAGATATTGTCTATGTTCAAACCGAATACGGAGAGGCTCCTTTCAAGATTATCATCGTCTATGATGATAAACTGATGAAAGGCGCCATTGCCGAGATCAAAAAGAAAAAGCTTCTCAAATACATCCGGTTAAAAGATCCGGCTTATATCCGTTAGTCCCCCGAAGGGGAGAGTATGGACAAAAATTTTTCTTCGTTTATATACGCCTTAAAAAAACAAAACGCCTGGATTAGATTCTTTTCTCCCAATCCATAAACACTTCACGGGCTTTTTCAAAAGTCTCGGAAATAATCAGCTCATGACGAAATTTGGGACTCCGCAGGAGACGGCTTAAACGGGCCATAACCTTCAAATGAACATCAATGGAATTGGCACAAATTAAAAAGAAAAGGTTGGTGGGTTTACCATCCTCTGATTCAAAATGAATGCCGCGTTTTGAAATGGCCAGAACAAGTGTGGGTTCTGTTACATATTTTTCCATGGAAGACCGGGGATGAGGAATGGCAACCCCGTCCATAATGGCTGTACTGCAAAGTCTCTCACGCTCAACCACAGCCTTGAAAACATACTTAAGATTCTTTTTTGCAACAGCGCCTGATTCGGCAAGCGCATCAACCAGCCTTGTTAAAACCTGTGTTTTTGTCAGATCCGGTGGATTAAAAATGACCCGGGATTCCACAAGCATGGGGTATATAAGGTTTATGCCTTTTTTTTCATCGGTCTCGAGCTCCGCAAGCTTCTCCGAAGACATGTACTTGATATTGGAAGCCATCCAAGTATCAAAAGCACGTGTATTGACTAAAATCTGCCCATCAGAAGCTGCATGCAGTATTTTATTTTCTTCGATGATTTTTTTCAGATTTTTTTCAGAAATTTTGTATTTTGCCGACAGATCCTGAATAGATTCCATTTCAACGCTCATATCGATCCTTTCCTGTATTTACGAATTTTTGTAATCTTAATGGAAGCGGGTCTTTTTGTCCATGGAAACTCTTTTTTTTTAAAAATAAAAAGAGATTGACATCCTTTCCGTCATGATCTATTATTCAGCGCTTAAATTTTTATTTTAAATGGAGGTTCATACCATGGCACTGGGATTAATTGGCCGAAAAATCGGCATGACAAACAGATTTGACTCAAAAGGGAATGTCACTCCCGTAACTGTGATTGCAGCAGGTCCTTGTTCTGTTGTTCAGAAAAAAACAAGCACAACTGACAAATACAATGCGATTCAGCTCGGATTTGAAGACAAAAAAGAAACGCTTGTCAACAAGCCGATCTCAGGACATTTCAAAAAATCCAATATTTCCCCTAAACGTTTTCTGAAAGAAATGCGTCTGGATGAAAAAGAAATCGCCCAATATAAGGAAGGCGATGTTCTGAATGTGGATATCTTTGAAAAATGCAGTCATGTGGATATTGTAGGCACAACAAAAGGAAAGGGATATGCAGGCGTCATTAAACGGCACGGTTTTAGATCCCCTAAAATGACTCACGGAACTCATGATTGCCACAGACACGGCGGATCTTTGGGTATGCGCTATCCGCAACACGTCGCAAAAGGTAAAAAAATGGCCGGACATTGCGGAAATGAACGCGTCACGCTTCAAAATGTGAGACTGGTTGAAATCAAGAAAGAAGACAACCTGATTCTTGTTGAAGGCGGAATTCCCGGAGCAAACAACGGAATTGTTGTGATTAAATATGCTTTAAGAAAAAATCTGAAGAAATAAATTTTTTCGGATAGTATTTCTTTATAAAAACGGATGAGGTTCCCTCATCCGTTTTTTTTTGCCTGAAAGTCCTTCCAGTCGGAATAGTCAAAAAGGCCTTTTGATGAAAGAAACCGGGCAAGCTCATCTACGGATCCCGTTTTATTTAAAGGAGTTGATAATTTCTGAGATGATTCGGACCTTATAACCGGTAAAGGGGAAGCCTCTCCCTTTCCGCTTTGTTTTTGATCCTGCCCCTCACGCACTTCCGATTCAAACTTTTTAAGGATGGCGGCAAGCATCTGCTCTTCCTTCTCTTCTTTTATCTTGCGATTCTCCCAAAACAGCCCCATGAATTTTAACTTCCTATTCAGGATTACTCAAAGAGAGAACTTCCGGAAGAAAAATAATAAAATCCGTACCGGCGCCCGGCTCAGAAACCAGTTCGATATGTCCATTAAAGGATTCAACGATGGTCTTGCAGATACTGAGTCCAAGTCCTGTTCCTTCTTCGATCGGCTTGGTGGTAAAAAAAGGCTCAAAAATTTTTTCGCGATTTTCCCCGGGAATGCCGATTCCTTTGTCTTTTACATGAATGGCCACTTCATTTTTTCGTATCCGCTCAGTAAAAATCTGAATGGCCGGAGGCTCATACTCATGATCGGATTTTTTAACGGCATGAACCGCATTATTGACCAGCGCCATAATCACCTGTTCAATCTGACCGGGAGTTCCCCTGACTTTACAGGAATCTTCCGGATCCAGAACCTGAATCTGGAGACTTTCCTGTTTGGCCAGGATCCCGATAATTCCCCGAACGCTTTTGAAAACATCCCTGAGCATGACGTCTCCGACCGCATCACTTTTCTTTCTTGAAAAATTAAGCATATCGGAAACGATATTCTTAATTTTATCCACAGCATTTGTACAATGCTCAAGATATCCCAGAAGAGTTTCATCCTTGATTTTCATTTTAAGAAGCTGGTGATACCCCATGATTCCTGTGAGCGGGGTACGGATTTCATGGATGATTCCGGCAACCAGCTGTCCGGCAACCGCCAGTTTTTCGGAAAAAATCAGCATTCTCTGCATTTCTATAAGCTCTTTATTCTTTTTTTCAAGCTCCTCCACTTTTTCATTCAACAGACATCGGCTGTTTTTAAGCTCAAGAATCTCCTTTTCCAGATGCTGAACAAGTTCGTCCTGGTTCTTCCTTAAATATTCAATGCTTTCGTCTGTTTTAAGCTTTTCAAATTCGCCCCGGTAGATTTCCAGAATCCGTTCCTGAAAAGTATTGACATCAATAGGTTTCGGAATGTAGGCGGAACAGCCTGCTGCAAGAATTTTTTCCCTGTCCCCCTTGAGTATTTTAGCGGTCACCGCAATGATGGGAATGTGGGAAAGATCAGGGATCTGTTTGATTTTGATGGTGGCTTCAGACCCGGACATCCCGGCCATATTGATATCCATCAAAATGAGATCCGGCTTAAGATCACGGGCTTTCTCTATGCCGTCTAAGGCATCTTCAGCCTCATAATATTCGAACAGATCCGGCTCCAGAATATAACGGACAAGATTTCTGTTGCTGGAATTATCTTCAACATAGAGAATTCTTATTTTTTTTAATTCCATTCGAAACTCCGTTTAATTCCTGTAAAGATCATCCTGATCCGGCATGTCGGATAAAATTCCGTATTGCCCGCCTAAGCGTGCCAGATTATCCCGCCAGATATGGTTCGGTTTTTCTGAAAAAATCATATCCGGCATGTAAGGAAGAATCTTCCAGGCGCCGGCTGCAATCTCAGATTCCAGCTGATTTTCCTCCCAGCCTGAACACCCGAGATATAAGCGCACATTGCCTGAGTTTGACTCATCAAAAATTTCATCCGCAACACGTTCAGGAATACTGTTCAAAAGCACAAGGTCGTCAATGATCCGGTTTTCCGAAGGAATGGTTTCATGAGAACGGCAAAGAATCATGATATGATTGGTATGAACAGGTCCCCCAATATACAAATCCACATTTTTAATGCTTTCCAGCTCCCCGTGCTTTTTAAAATGTGTCTCTGCTTTTAAATCGGATTTTTTATTGATTATCAGACCAAAGGCTCCTTTGTCATTATGATCACAAAGGAAAACAACCCCTTCGCTGAAATTGGGATCGCAAAGAGAGGGTGTGGCAATTAAAAATTTTCCCTTCATACTCCCGCTGCAAAAATACATAATCGAAGCCCTTATTTACTATAAAATTACTCCTTTATTAAAACCGGGTCAACGATTCTTTGACAGGACTTTTTCATATTTCTCCCATTTTTCCTTTGTTGTTTTCTGACTTTTAAAAATTATTTCTGACAAACAACCTTAACTTGATCTTTTCTATTTTTTGTAATAAAGATATGCTTAATAAAAAGGGGTTTGACATGAAATTAAAGACCATACTGATTTGGATTTCCATATTAACCATCTTTTCCTGCTTTGCTGAGCCTGTGGAAAAAAAAGAAAAATTCACCTATGACAGCAAAGGGAAAAGAGATCCTTTTTTTGCCATTGAAGAGGCCAGACAGGCAGATGACGGCATTCAGCCTGTTGTTCAAACCTTATCCCCAAAAGATAAACTGGCTAAAAAGGGGATTGTTATCAACTCCATTATGTGGGACTCCAAAAAACCTGCGATCCTCATCAATGATGAAATCCTCGAAGAAGGCGATACCGTTCAGGGAGTGATCATCCGGAATATAGAACAGGACTATGTCGTATTTGAAATTGACTCCGAACTCGTTGAAATTCCCATCAATTAATTCTTATTTTTTTTAAAGGGGCATTCTTCAGAAACCGGGAATTTGTATCCCCCTTGAAGTATTATGCCCCTAAAGCGTTTTTCACAGCCGCAATCACCTTATCCTGTTCCTCTTTTGTGATAAGAGAATGCATGGGAAGGCTGATAATTTTTCTGGCAACTGCTTCAGAAACGGGGAAACTTCCTTCACCAAAGCCAAGCCCCTTATACACGGGCTGTAAATGCAGGGGAACAGGATAATGAACCGCAGTTGGAATTCCTTCCGCCTTGAGCGCATTGGCAAGCGCGTTCCGGTCATTCACCTGAATGGAAAACTGGGCATAAACATGGCTGTAACCCGGCAGGACTTTGGGAGTCAGAATCCCCGGAATATCACTTAATCCACGGGTATAATATTCCCCGACCTTTTTTCTTAACCCGATTTCCTCATCAAAATGCGGCAATTTGGCCAGCAGCACTGCAGCCTGGATGGCATCCAGACGCCCGTTAGTCCCCAGCATGGCATGCTGGTAGCGCTCGGCCTGGCCATGAACACGGATTTTGGACATCAGATCGGCAAGTTTTTCATCATTGGTAAAAATCATTCCCCCGTCGCCATAGCACCCAAGCGGCTTGGACGGAAAAAAAGAAGTGGTGGAGATTTTAGAAATATTACAGGATTTTCCATAGGGGGTTTGGGCTCCAAAAGACTGGCAGGCATCCTCTATGACAGGGATTCCATGCTTTTCCCCTATCCGGTTGATCGCCTGAAAGTCCGCGCACTGACCGTAAAGGGAAACGCCGATAACGGCCTTTGTTCTGGGCGTAATTTTTTTTTCAATTTCCAGGGAATTGATATTGTAAGAAACAGGATCAATATCGGCAAACACAGGAACAGCGCCAACAAGGCTGATGACTTCAGCCGTGGCAATAAAAGTGAAGGGGGTGGTGATCACTTCATCCCCGGGTTTGATCCCCAGAGCCATGAGGGCAAACAGAAGGGCGTCCGTGCCTGAAGAAACGCCGATGGCATAAGTGGCGCCGGTGAAAGAGGCCAGTTTTTCTTCCAGCTCCCTGATTTTCGGACTCATGATAAATTGAGTGGAATCCAGGACTTCCTGTATCTGCTTGTCAATTTCTGTTTTATATTTCTGATATTGTTTCTTCAAATCACAAAATTCCATAATATCCTCACTTTATTTTTCAAACCTGATTGCCGTTTTGAAACCGGCTAAATGGGATTCTCCCGAATTTATTTCCGTAAAAAACCGTATGATATTAAAAATTTCAGTGACTCGTAAAGGATCATTCCCGGTATTTTTAATAAAAATCGGGCTGATCCTGGAAAATAAATCGGAAATCAGTGCTGGATGCCTTCTTTCTTTGCAACCTTGAAAAAGGTACGGAAAAGAATTTCAATATCAAAAAACAAGGACTGATTTTTCAGATACTCCTCATCAAATACCACTTTTTCAGGAATCGAGAGATGGTCACGGCCGTTAATCTGGGCCCAGCCGGTTAGTCCCGGAACAAGGGCATGAATCCCCTTTTCTGTTCTTAGTTTTATCAGATCCTCCTGATTGAAAAGAGCGGGTCTTGGGCCGACAAAACTCATATCCCCTTTTAAAATAGCCCAGAGCTGGGGAAGCTCATCCAGACTATGGGCTCTTAAAAAACGCCCGATGGACGTAAGCCACTTCTCAGGATTATCCAGAAGATGCGTGGCCACCTGAGGGGTGTCCGGCCGCATGGTCCTGAACTTGGGCATTAAAAACAAATGATTATTTTTTCCCACGCGTCTGGACCAGTATAAGACCCTGGATCTCGTGGTCACACGGATGGCAAGCGCTATTCCGATCATGGGGATCAGAAGAAGGATCAAAGCCGTAAGGGCCAGAAACAAATCAAAACTTCTTTTCATTTTCATATCCTTATTAAAAACAGGCCATTTTTATCAAATATCAGAAAAGCTTCATCAAAAAAAGAGCCAGTATTTCTTTCAGAAACCTCTGGCTCCGGCTGAGAGATTCCGGCGAAGGAAAAAAAACGCAGGGATCCATACCGTTCTTTGTCTTCACCTGAAAATCCGCGGGAGCAGGAATAGCCCGCATGCCCTGTTTCTCAAAAAGATAAAGGGTTCGCCTCATGTGAAAAGCCGAGGTGATCAGAATAAAGGGCCTGGTGTCCAAAAACTTTTTAAGTAATAAAGACTGATCCTCTGTGTCCAGGGATTGATCTTCAAGCACGATCCGGCTCTCCTCAATGCCCATATCCATGGCTGTTTTTTTCATTAGGGATGCTTCAGAAACACTGGAAAACACACAGCCTCCTGAAACCAGAAGTCTGGCAGAGGGAAGTCTTCTTAAAATTCTTAAACCTTCGGCAAGCCTGGACAGAGAAGAATAGGAAAGCTGATTGGCCGGGGTAAGGCGGGTGTCCGGGGACACGCCTCCGCCCAGAACAACCACCCACCGGATATCTTTCAGCTTTTCTGGCTGAGACAAAACCGGGCAGGAAGATTCATAAGAGCTGAAAACCGGTTTTGTGAGCGGATCATAAGAAAACAGCACCAGAAGAATAAAACCTGCGGCAACCAGCCCTGTTCCGGTTTTAATCCTTTTACGAAAAAGACAAAAAATACCCGCTGCCTGTAAAAGAAGGCCCAGCACAAGGGGATAAAATAAAAAAATAATTATTTTCTTCAGGATAAACATATTTTTCAGGAAGGCGAATGTACTTTCTGAAACAATTCACGATAGTTCTGAATCATGGTCGCACAGGAAAAAGACTGCAGTACTGTTTTTTTCGCATTCTCTTTCATGATGGAAATATCATGCTCACGGAATTTATAAAGTTCCATCAGTTTTTCCGCAAAATCCTTATAATCATTCGTAGGAGTCACAAGGCCGTTGTGCCTGTCATTAATAATTCCAAGCCGCCCGACATAGGCGGAAACAATCACAGGGAGACCGGAGAGCATGGCCTCCAGCACAACATTGGGACAGCCTTCAGCCACGGACGGATGGATCAGGACGTCCGCTTTCTGATAGTAGCCCCGAAGATCAGGAACCGGGGGAAGAAGCTGAACATATTCCTTGAGGGTAAGCGTTTCAATCAGAGAAAGAAGTTTCTTTTTATCTTTTCCCTCTCCGATTAAAATACACTTGAAGCGGATATGAGGGGCATTTTTCCGCAGATAATCCAGAGCCCTGAGCAGGACATTCTGTTTTTTGGCACGGAGAACGAACCTCCCGACACACAGAATCTTAAGGGTATTTTCCTTCCAGAAATCGATCTGAAGCGGACTGGAAACAAGGGATTTCGTTTCTATCCCGTTGGGTATATAGGAAACCCTGTCCGGAAAATATTTCCGGATCAGGTCATAGGTCGGTTTATGATTGGTAACCACCTGATGAGAGAACGGAAGGAGTAAAAGTTCCGCCATTTTCACCCAGGGGTGCTGGATTTTAAAATCCGTTCTGATGGAGGTAATGACACGGGCATTCGTCAGCCCCAGCATTCTTAAGACACGGACCGCTACAATCGCCTTAAAAAGGCTGGCATAGATGATATCCGGCTTATACTCCGCCACAATTTTATTAAGATCTTTAAAAAAATTTAAAAAAGACAACAGCTTCTTTCGGGGGTTAACTTCGGAATAATGGACAGGGGACACCAGGGAGTGCACTTCTTTAAAATAGACATCCTTCCGATTTCCAAAGACATGAACCCGAAGTGTCTCGGGCCCCTTATCAAACCCCTCAAGCAGACTGACAAACTGCTTTTCACCGCCCCCGGCTGAAAGGCCTGAAATACAGAATAATAACTTCATTTTCTCTCCATAACTCTATTGCAGAAAAAGGGAATTCTCCCTCTCTATTCCTCAATTTTCACCCATAACTGTCGTGATTTTTTCATAAAATAAGTATTATTGACAGATTTTTCTTTATTATAAACAAATTCCCGGGCCTTTGCTCCGAATAATATAGAAGGCTTCGATCAGAATTCCGGGTTACCAGGCGCTCCAGCCGCCGTCAATAACCAGGTTCATACCCGTCATATACCTTGAAGAATCCGAGGCCAGAAACAGGACAGCCCCGTTGTAATCGGTAAAGGATCCCATGCGGCCGAGGGGAACTTTGTTCACATAAGCCTCATGAAATGAAGATTCATGTCCGTCATAAATCCCGCCAGGGGTCAGGACATTCACGCGGATGGCGTATTCCCCCAGAAGAGCGGTCAAGTAACGAGACAGGGCAAGGATTCCTCCCTTGGAGGAAGCGTATGCGCCCGGGGCATTGAGTTTATACTCTCCGCCATAGGGATTCTTGAGGGGGGAGCAGGACCGGTAAATTCTCTGATCAGGCCCCACAAACCCGTAAACAGACGAAGTAAGGATAATGCTTCCGCCCCCCTGTTTCTTCATGATCTCCGAAGCCTCCCGGCAGCAGAAAAAGTTCCCCTTCAGGTTCACATCCAGAACCCTGTCCCAGGCTTCCTCCGGATAATCTTCAAAAGGGGCATAGTAATCCCCTGTTTTCCCCATCACATTGCTGATAAAAAAATCCAGGCGGCCAAATTCACGGTCTATAAAGGAAAAAAGGTCTCTGACCTGATCCTTTTGACTGACATCACAAACCTTGCCTGTTACCGGCAAGGGACTTTCTTTTGAAAGCCTTTCTGCGGCGGAGTCGCACTGACCCTGATCGAGATCCGCGATTACGATTCTCGCGCCTGCCAGGGAAAGAATTCGGGCAAATTCTCTTCCCAGTTTTCCCGCCCCTCCGGCGATTAATCCGACCCGACCCTTAAGGCTGAACAAATCTTCCAATGTCTTCAAAGGTTTTAAAGCCTGATAATTAAACATAGATAACCTTTCTTCTGTTAAAAACTCTTCTGTGAACAGACCCTATCTATAATTCAGTTTTATCCGTAATTCCAGTTTTTATTAATCGCCCCAATTTTCACAGATAAACGCAAAGAAAATTTTCTGTAAATAAAGTTCAGACAAAAAAATCTCTCATTATTCGTCCCTTTCAGCATCCAAATATCATAAAAACAATCGGAAAAACTTGAAATAAAAACACTGATCGCCTATAATCAGATAAAATACTATTCTTTTCAATTCTTGATTATAAGGAAACGGATATCATGAAAAACAATACAAAAGCCTTCACACTGATTGAACTTTTAGTTGTGATCGGTATCATTTTTGTTTTGGCCTCCTTTTTAGCCCCTGCTCTTTTAAGAGCCAAGGAGCAGGCCAACCGCGCCTCCTGTCTGGCCAACATCCGTTCCCTCGGGCAGGCCATGCAGATCTATGCCAATGAAAACGACGACCGTTTTTCCGTGGGCGGTTCAGGAACAAGCTATAACACCAATCTTTCTTTTGGCGCCATTTTTAATGCCAAAAGCTTCAATGATACCAAAATCTATATCTGCCCCAACCGGAAACGCAATTCTCCTCCGACGTATACGGCATCAACTTCCTCTCTTGCGACAGATAAAGTTTCAGCCGCTTCAGGACGTCTCATCTCCTACGTGATTGTTCTGAATGATGACGGGGCTGGAAATCCCGTGAAACCCATGGCCTCTGACTTCAGTTCCAATATTTTCCTCATGGAAGATCCCGCAGCGGATGGAGTATCCGGATCAGAAGCTCAATTTGACAACGGGGACAACCATGGTGTAGACGGATGCAATGTTTACCGCATCAACGGCCAGGCCGCCTGGTACAGAGGCGCAAAGATAAGCGGATCAACAACAGGGGCCACAAGTCTTCCCCAAAAAGAAGATAATGATGCCAATATGGCTGTGGACGGAACCACCAAATACAGCATTACCTCCAGTTATATCGTACGTCAGAATCCTTAATGCCTAAACACAATACCAGAGGCATGACCCTTATTGAGATCCTGGTCGTGATGAGCATCCTGGTGATCCTGATGTCCATTGTCAGCTATACCCTCAGAGGGGCACAGGATGCAGCCGGACGGGCCCAATGCCTTACCAACATCCGGGCATTGGGGCAAAGCGCCCTTCTTTATGCCCAGGACGACCCCTTTGGAAGATTTCCCTATGCCGCTTCCAAAAATGCAGGGCTTCTTTTCGGAAAACTCTATGATCCCCTGCATTTCAGCGACCTCAATGTCTATGTCTGCCCCACAAAATCCAGGACAGGACCACCCTTGAAACCGGGAGCAAAAGCGCCCTATGCCATTCTCCCCATACTCAGCAATTCCTACCGTTTTGTTCTGAATGCGGACGGCTCGGATTCGCAGACCCTCTCGTTTCCCTCCCTGAACGCCCTGGTCATTGAAAATTACACGGTCACGGCCCCTCTCTATTCAAACGGTTACAATCACGGAAAAAGCGGCATTTCGGTATTTCTGATCAACGGGAAAACAAAACTATACGGCAGCAAGGATACGGCCATCCCGGATAATCACAACCGCTCCGACACCCCTTACGCCCTTAATCCTTCCGGACCCAACTTTGGAACATAGCCCCTTCAGGGATGGCGGCCTCTTGTTTTTTCATTGATTATTTTCCGGATCATTGCATAATTAAAACCTAAATTTGCGGGTTACCCCCACACAGATTTGAGTGTCGCAGACAAAAAGACTTAGTACACCAACCCAAAGAGAGGTCATTCATGAAAAAAAAGTCGTTATTATCAGTTCTGCTTCTTATTCTTTCCTTCTCCTTTACGGCGGAAGCGCTTAAGGATGCCAAGCAGGATATTCCCTTCAACCAGTATTATGTACGCGCCAAAAAGAAAATGAATGTGCGTTCAGCCCCCAACACCAGTTCTGAAATCATGTATATGCTTGAAAAAAGTGAGGACGCCCTGGTTATTGATGAATCCGGGGACTGGCTGAAAATCAAACCCAAGGACGGTTTCAATCCCTGGGTTCATAAAGACATGGTGGAAAAAAGCGTAATCGACAAAGACAACGTGAATGTGCGGGTGGGCCCCTCCACGGAGAGCTCGAGTCTTGGAAAACTCTCCGAAGGAGAACCGGTGATCATCCTCAAAACAGAAGGGGAGTGGCATCAGATTGAACTTCCCAGGGGATTCGGTTTCTGGGTGGCGAACGGACTTGTCAAATTCCTCTGCCCGGCCAACAATTATCAGAAATTTCTCGAGGACCACAAACTGGCCATCCAGGCCTTTATGAATGCCGAGGATGTACGTAAAAAAGAACTCATGAAACGCTATATGGATGTTGATTATGATGCCATTGTCAAAGCCTATCAGGGTATAATCGATCAGTATCCGGATACTCCCGAAGCTTTAAAATCCCAGGAACGCATCATGGATGCCCGCGAGAAAAAAGCCATGTCCCAGCAGAGAACGCTGACTATGGAAGAACTCCGTAAATCCCTTGCCCTGTTTGAAGAAGCCGAAGACCTCTATAAAAAATACAACGCAGAGCCGTCCATCAGCACCACGCAATATGATGAACTCCTGGCCAAATACAAGGATATAGCCGATCACTATGCCTCTTCCCCGGAAGGAAAGAATGCCCTTCAGAGGATGACGGATATGGAATCCTTTAAAAAGGAAAACAAGGTGGTTGAAGCTCCGGCCGAAGGCGCCTATCTTGAAACCGCCAAACTCAAAGCCTACAAAGAAAAAAACGGCTATACCGAAGCCACCCACATGCTTGCAAAGGGAACCTTTGGAAAAAATATTCTCTGCGCCGTCTATTGCAAAAATACGGACCTCCGGGCCTTTGAAAAGAAGAACGTTGAAATTGAAGGCCGCATCGTGACACCGGCTTCGGATATTCTTGCCTATCCTCTGGTTGAAATTATAAAAATCTCTCTCAAACGTGACTAAGCCTTTAGGGGAGCTTCTGTTTACCGTCAAAGGAAACAGCATGCTCCCCACTCTTTCAGCAGGGGACGCTGTCCGGGTTAATCCGGACAGAGCCCCTGCCCTTTCTGACCTGGTCTGCTTCCGCATCCCCCCTCTTCCGGAGGTTTTTATCCACCGCGTTGTGGCTGTTTATGGCGACACCCTCCTGACCTGCGGAGACAACAGAATTCTTCCGGACAGGATCATTTCAAAAGCAAATCTTCTGGGCGTTGCAGAAGGTCTTGAAAATTCAGTTTCACGCCCCTGGGACCCTCCGACAAATAAACTTCTTTTCCGGATCCTTCAAACCCTCATGATCAGGTTCAAACTGCTCCTCCACCGAAAAAGGCTGAAAAGGGTTTAATCTGAAAATCAGGGCAGCCTTCAGGGGCCGACGCAGCGGTCTCCCCCGGATTCCTTTGCCGCATTAAGCCTCTTGTCCGCAAGGGCAATCATGGCCTCTCCGGAAAAGGCTTCATGCGTAAACTCCGAGCTGTCCACAACCCCGCAGCTGAAGGTGAACCGGATCTTATGTCCTGTATAAATGAAGGCGTTTTCCCGTATCAGCCCCATGACCCGGGTAAGCATTGCGGCTGTTTCCGATCCGGAGGCGCTGGAGGTGATGACAATGAACTCCTCTCCCCCGCAGCGACCCAGGAGGTCATACTGCCGTATCGTCGAGCTGATGGTCAGGGCAAACTCCTTGAGTACAAAGTCCCCCGCCAGGTGCCCATAGGTGTTATTCACCTGTTTAAGATGATCAATATCGAGAATGGAGACGCAGAAATTTCTTCCACGCCGCGAATACTCCGCGGCAATCGCATTAAGCCTTTCCATAATATAACGCCGGCTATACACCCCTGTAAGCGGATCGCGGATCGCAAGTTCGCGGATCTGCTGCTCCATGGTCTTTTTCTCCGTGATATCCGTATGCGTCCCCTGCATCTTGAGCGGGCGGCCATGGGAATCCCGCTCAACGATCGTCCCCCGGTCAAGGACCCAGACCCAGGATCCGTTCTTATGATGCATCCGGCTTTCACACTCGTAAAAATCTGACGTTCCCTGAAAATGGAGATTAAGAAGTCTCTCGGATTCCGCAAGATCGTCGGGGTGGATGAAATGCTTCCAGGTATCGATGCTTGTCGGCACAAGCTCACTGAGCTTATACCCGATGATTCCCGCCCAGCGCTCATTGAAGACCGTCTGTCCGGTTTCCATATTCCATTCCCAGATCCCAAGCCTCGCACTCTCGAGGATGTTCTGATACCGGCCCGCAAGCCGCGTCCCGGAATAGGCGATAGCGATGATGCCTGCAATCGTCTTCAGAGCCTCTGTTTCAGCCGGGGTCCATGCCCGTGTCTGCCTGCATTCGTCTATGCCGAAAAAACCGGTTACACGGCCGCGGGTCACAATCGGGGCCATCATGAGAGAGCAGACCTTTCGGGGCCCGAACACTTCCCTGACTTCCGTCTTCTGGGCGGCAATATCCCCGATGACAAAGACCTCCTGTTTCTCAAGGCAATTCTTCAGCGCAGGGATCCGGGAATAAGAAAAATTCGGATGGTTTGAAATGCAGGGGGAAATCCCTTCCGCGCACCATTCATGGGTATTGTCAGCCGTCAGACCGTCCGCGGAATCAATGAAAAGATAGCAGCGTGATACGCTGAGCTGCTTTCCAATGACAGCCATGGCCTTGTTCAGCAGAGTGTCGAAGTCTTCATCCGAAACAAATAAGAGAGCAATTTCTGAAATAAAACCTGAGGCAAGCATAAATAAACCCCCTTTATTTTATTCTGCATAAGAACCTTTTGTGCGGTCTTCCTGATTCAGCCTCCTGTGATTATAGGCAACACCATCATAACACTTAAAAAAATATAATTCAAACACAATAAACCAAAACCTTTTCCACAGGCCGTGAAAATTTTTACGGCATCCACTCGCCTATGCCCCTGAAAAAAAAGTTCAGCAGACCGGAATAATCCTCATTTCTCCGGGCCGCAACCTCAATAGCCTCTCTCATTTTCTCTTCCCCGCCGATCTTGTGAATTCTCCAGCCGATTTTCTGCAGAGCCTGATGCTGAGGATATTTTATGACAAGAGGGAATTGATGCTCCCGACCCCAGGAATAAGCCTGATCCATGAGCTGACCAAGAAGATCCGTCAAAAAATAAAAATAGTCCTCTCTGGTTCCGGATTCCTCCCTGCTTTTCAAAAACTCTTCCAGCATCTGTAATCCCTGCGGCTCCCCCTTCTTAACCGCTTCAAACACTTCCTCTTCTGTCATAGCATCCCCCTCTTCCTGAAAATAATATTCTTATTCGGTTTAATAAATACCAAGGTAAGGAGTTACCATACAACAAAACAAAAATAAAAACCACAAACAAAGTCAGCCGCATTCCCTGCTCTCATTCTTTTTTACTAAAAACTTTACCCTGCCCATATTGACTCAGAAGCGATTATGAGGTAAAAACTAGCATGAATTTCATTGTAAAAATCATACCCTTTTCAATTTTTCTTTTTTTCCTGACCGTACTCAGCCCGGGCGATAAAAAGGCGTTTGCCTCTACACATGAATGCCTTGCGCCCATTTCCTTTATGGAAAAAGCGGCAAGAGCCCTTGCCAATGAATCCCAGTATGACGCCTATTATGAACAGGGCATTAAAAATTTCAAACCCGAGGGCAGGTATAACCAGTCTCTCAGAAAAATTTTCAAAAACTACCCCAATTCCAAAGTAATGGGTCTGCACATGCTGCTGCAAAGCATGGAAGGTTACAAAAAGATTCTTCTGGAAACGAATGAACTTCTGAAAAACCAGGATCTCTTCAACCCGGATTTCTTCAGTTCCAGCCCGTATCAGAAATTCAAAAAACACCTGGAAGAGATTCTCTCAAAAATCGAATTGAATCAGAAGGCCCTGGAAAAAAATGTTCCGTTTCTAGAAAAGGAAGTGGACAGCCTGTTGAGCAAACTGAATCTTCCGGAGGATGATCTTGAGGACATGAAGTTTCATATCATCCGGCACAATCAGGCGAAAATCAGATACAGTACCGGAGAACTTCTCATCAGCCGGACAAAGCCCAGGTTCAGTTCAGAATACCTCTATACCGTCAAATACCTGGAGAACCTTCCCCTTTCACTCAAAACCCATCTCCTTCACTTCCGCGACAATTCCCGGTTTCAAAAAGACCTTGTCCTGGGCGCACAGAGAAGTTCGGACCAGCAGATTGTTCTGGGGATGGGGCATACGAATCCCGACACCGACACTGTTTTTTCCTCGCTGATCGGCATGACCTACCTTCAGGCGGAGTCCCTTTTAAACGGCACCCACAACCGCATCTATATGCCTGTTGTCCAGGGCAGCTACAATGAGGAAACCGACTACATCTTCGATATTTCAGGAATCGACAAAAATAAAGTATTACAATGGGAAGAGGTGTCCGGCCTCACGACCATGCAGCTCCGAAAACTGACCCCCCTGAGGGAATCTGCCCTCCAATTCAATGAGGAGACTTTCACGGAATTTGTTTCCCTGCTCGATTCGATCAGACAAAAAAGAAAAAATTTCGATATCTATAAAAAAGATATCGGCAAAGAAATCTACAGCACCTTTGAATACAAAAGATACATGACCCTGTTAAGGAACCTCTTTATCCACTGGGAAGAAAATATTTCCTATATCCGTAAAATCCTGGATTCTGAAAACCTTCAGGGCCTCACAGATCCCGCCCCTTGGTACAATACCGGAATAGTGGATGACCTGGAAAATTCAAACGATCTTCAGCTGATGAACGCCCTCAAGGAATTCTACCAGACAGAAGACTCCGGAAATGAAATGAGCCGCTTCTACCTGGAAAGGATCTGCTACAACATCCTGGTCGGCGCCTACCCCTTTTTCCACAAGGACATCGTAACGACGCGCGTGGAAAGAACCACCGCAAACAAAAGACTCACCGAAATCCACGATATCCTGGCCCGGAAGCTCTCCGACAAAATCACCCACCTTAAAAATTTCAGTCCAGAAGTTCTGGCCAAAAACGGTTTCAATTACTCCTCCCGCCTCTGGACCCTTCTCCTGAAAGGGAAATACATTGATCCGAAAGGGACTGTTCTTTCAGACCGAATTGATTTCGCACATTTCAACAAAAGTTTCAAATACCTGAGCAGAAACAAACGTTATAAACTCGAACATCTCCTCCTCCAGTACCATGAATGGCAAAACAAGCCCCATCTCAATGTCCTGGACCTCGGCTGTTCAGACGGAATCACCACGCTCAACATGGCGGAAAAATTCTCCATGAATGAAAATCTGAAAGACACGCGTTTCAATATCACAGGGGCGGACATCGCCCTGGATTATTATGTGGTCACCGACATCTGCCGAAACAAGGCTTTTTTTGACGCCTTCGGGAACCTCCGTCAGGTCACGATCAGCAGCGCCCTGGGCAAGGAAAAAATCTATTCCCTGGCAACCCCCTATTCCTTCAAACAGCTCATCAATGTCTTCAACAACATGTTTGACAGTTCCAACATCGTTGATATCCGGAAACACAATGTCATTTCCCCGGAGGTCACAAAAAAAG
This sequence comes from uncultured bacterium, assembly GCA_964443875.1. Lineage (GTDB taxonomy): Bacteria > Auribacterota > JAFGBW01 > JAFGBW01 > JAFGBW01 > CAYUET01. Next base: position 30,898 of record CAYUET010000026.1, read on the forward strand.
CCCGGGACCTCAAAAACAGCACACTTTCGTTCATTCCCCAGAACCTTTTCGCCCCCGACACCGGCAAAACCTATGATGCCGTCACCGTCTTCAGCACCCTGCTTGGAAACTATTCAGACGAACAGATTGAAGCCGCTCTGCGCATCCTTGGGAAAACGGTCAGCCCGAACGGAGGCCTCCTCATGGTCGGCGGGGTAAGAATGACGACCAAGGAGGCCAACTACGTGATCTACCAGAGGAAAAAAAACAGGCTTTATCTTACCGACCTTAAGGAGCAGGGCTGCGGTCTCAGTCCCCAGAAACAGCAGACCCTCAGGGAAATCGACTTGACCGAGGACCTGGGCAGCCTTAAAGCCTCCCTTCCTGAAGTGAGCCTTGTCAAAACGGAAGAGGAGATGATGGGATACATCCAGAAAAACTATGTCAAACCCAATTACACGGAAGGCAGAAAAAACTTCAGCAAATACACCTTTTATTTCTTTGATCACATTGTGAATGAAAACCCGGAACTCAAAGCACTGCTGGCCAATGAAATCAACATCAAAACCTCGGTCTCCGCAGACCATCACATCCCGGCGTTTGAAAAACATGTCAATGACCTGATCAAAAAATGTCAGAACAGCCTGAAGGAAAATCCGGACATTCCCTCAGAGGCCATCACTCTGAACCTGGAGAATCTGAAACAGGTTCTCAATCAGCTCTGGGACAGCGAACCGGAAGAATGGCCCGCCCTGCTCGCGGAAATTAAAGGACTGGAAATGGGAATGAACGGACTTCTCCATTATCTCAGACACGAAAAAATCGGCATGAAGGCGCAGACAAACTTCACCGACCTCATCACCCTTGTCCATGCGCTGGACTCCGGCCGCATAGAAAAAATCGGGGCCACCTGCACCAAAATCGCTGAAAACCTTCTCCGGAACACTCCCTATCTTTTAACCAAAGACGTCGCCACCTCCCTTTTAAGCGCTATCCTCTCCGACCTCAAGGGAATGGAATCCCCCACCACCACGGTAAGGGATGAAAAAATCATTGAAGTCCTGATGCCTCTTGCGGGCGTAAAAAATCTCGAAGCGTTCTACAACAGGCAGAAAGCCCGCGCCAGTTCCCTCAAAGGGAAAAACGCGAATAAAATCTTCTTCGAAGACTACAAAACAAGCTACACACCGGAAGCCGGCCTTGCCGAAAGGGAAATCAGCGGATTCAAAGAACTTGAAGACCCTCAGGAAAACGCCGCCTTTTCCAAAGATGAGCTGGCTTTTCAATTAAACCCCTATCTGACCGGGGATTTCAAACTTCATGAGAAAGAAACCCCCAGGATCCTGACCCGGGTCCTTTCAGACCTGAGCACGCTGGGTTACATCACCTTCAACCGCAAAAACGGAAACTGCAAAATCAACAGCGCCTTCCTCTCGGAAAACAGGGAAACCCTGATCCGGAATCTCTTTTCAAAAAATGCCTGCGATCCCAAAATTCTGGAGGCGGTTTATGATTATCTTCACAAAATCACACGGCCGCTCATTCTCCAGGGCGTGGATATATACCGGGATACCCTGAATTACTCAAAAGACCTTCATTTTATCGGAGCCACCCTGATTGACACCAACACCTATGACAGTAAATTTCTCATTATCGGTAAACAGAAATACGAAAAGGAACTGGAACTCCTGATCGAAAACATGGCCGCCTCCCCTGACATTATCACCGCCGTTCTGAAATCCACTGTTCTGAAACCCTATTTTCAAAACAAAACAAGTCTTTATGAATGCTCTGAAAAAATCCTGAGTTTCTTCCGGCACGACCTTCTGAATGCCAACATCCTTCTGAACCAGATCCAGTCGATCATCCGGAAATATCCGGTCAAAACCTCCTCCCTGTACCGTATGGCGGATGAACTTTACTACACCCTGACGAAGGAAGGCCATGCCCCGGATCATCAGAAGCTTCATTCCCTGATCTCCTCCGTGCCTTATGTCTCATTGAAAAACGTCCAGTCGACGGTCTTAAGATCGATTTTCACGGACTTAATGTCCGGGCTTCCCCTGCGCAAAGGGCAGACAACCACCGACCTGACGGAAAAACTTTTCAGGGAACTGACGGACCAAGGCTATGTTATCCCTCAGCCCATCGATTTAAATGAAGACATCCTTACCGACAAATTCATCCGCACCCGAAAAGAAGACTTCAAATTATCGAAAGAATTTGAAACAATGGAAAATAAAATCTTTGAACTCCTCCGCAACTCTTTAATCACGGTAAAATACATTAATCTCCCGGGGGTGTTATCCAGGAAAAAAGAAGTGGCGCCGCCTATCATCAAATTCTTCAAAAACCAGAATGTTCAAACCAGAGCCGCGGAATTTGCCATGGACGCGATAGCGGAAAATCAGGTCAGAACCGCAGCCTGAAAATTCTTATTCTCACCATCTCCATCCCGTACCTCTCCCCAAACAGCTTAACCCGTATATTGCATGAAAAATTAACTCAAATTTTTTAATGACTAATAAATCAATCCTTCCATTCCCACTATTGACTTCATTCTTTTTAGGCACAAATTGCACCCCATCTTGCATTCAGACAAAAAACCACCTTTTGTCTGCGCAAGCCTGTTTTGACTCCGTCAAACAGTCCTTACATCCCGAATATTTGCCGCTGACGCGCAAAATTCGGGTTAAATAAAATATAGACAAATCCTCGCGATTTGCTTCAATGTCTTTTTCTTAAAAAAATAAAAGCTTTCAAAACTTGCCTCGGAAAATTAAATAGTTAATGATTAAAAACCAAGGAGGACTCCCATGAAAGAACAACTCATCACCCTGTACGGCTACGTTTTAAACTACGGACTCGACATTATCTCAGCACTCCTCATTTTCCTCATCGGAAAATGGCTCTGCAAAATCGCTGCAAACATTGTTGAAAAATTAATGCTTAAGTCCAAAGTGGATGCCACCCTGACTACCTTCCTCAAAAACATCCTCTACTACGCCCTCCTTGCCATCATGGTCATCGCCGTGCTCAACAAACTCGGAATCCAGACCACCTCCATTGTCGCCATCATGGGCGCATGCGGACTCGCCGTAGGCCTGGCCCTTCAGGGCTCCCTTTCCAATTTTGCCGCAGGCGTCATCATCATCCTCTTCAGACCCTTCAGCATCGGCGACACCATCGAAACCGCCGGAGTCACAGGAACCGTCAAAGAAATCCAGATCTTCAACACCCTGCTTGAAACCGCAGACAAACTCTACATCATCCCCAACGCCAAAATCACCGCAGACAAAATCACTGTCAGCATCACCAAAAAATAAACGCCCCGAAAAACAAGGAACACAATAATGAAAAAATATGCACTCTACGCAGTCTGCTGCCTTCTGATATCCCAGGCAAGCCCTTTCGCACAGGAAGCGGCCCCCGTAAAACCATTCTCCTTCAACATCGGCGCAACCGCCACAGACGGAAACAGCGACTCCATGCAAACCAACGCCTCACTCACCCTTGAAGGCGAAAAGCAATCGCTGGGCTCCTTCCGCACAGGCGCCGAAATCAACTACGGAGAAACCGAAGTCGACGGAGAAGACAGCAAAAACACCGACAACGGAAAACTCTTTGCCAATGTGCGCAAGACCCTCAGCGGCCTTTCCTTCCTCTACATAGACGGAACTCTCCTTTATGACGACATCGCCTATGTGGACTATCGCCTCACAATAGGCCCCGGGTATGGCTGCTACCTGCTGAAAAATGAACAAACAGCCCTTTCAGTTGAAACAGGTCTGTCCTACGTCTGGGAAAAAGTAGCGGAAGTCAAAGACGACTACGCTGCACTCAGACTGGCCGAGCGCTTCGACACCAACATAAGCCCCACGGCAAAACTGTGGCAGTCAGCGGAATACCTTCCCCAGATCGACGATTTCCAGAACTACCTGATCAATGCGGAAATCGGCACAGAAGCGGCCCTGAACGCTAACTGGCACGTCCGCATCGTACTCCAGGACAAATACGACAGCGAACCCGCACCGGAATTTGAAAAAAACGACCTTGCCCTCATCGCAGGCTTCGGCATCAGCTACTAAGCTGCATGACACAAAAAACCAAATAAAACAATTCTTACGCAGGCCTGTCTTATGTTTATAAAACAGGCCTTGCCTTTCCTGATAGGGGTCGAAAAGAGCAGTTTCGCTCTCCCTGCCCTCCGAACCGTGCAGGAGATTATCCCGCACACGGCTCTCAAGTTAATAGTTTCCTCATCGGGACTGGACTCCCGATTTATGGGCTTGAGCCATTGTAAAAAGCCCATACTCAGCAAAAAAGGTGTTTGGCCATTGCAAATGGTCGGTTAAACATCGTCCAAATCTAGGTCGTTTATCTTGCTTCCTCAATATCGCACGAAGTCGCCTTCTCACAAATTTATCTATCACATTAAAGGTAGATCTTCTCGCGTGTTTGAAGTATTTAAACCCTCCCTTTAATGTTTTTTGGTGTCCTCAATAATTTGTTTCAAGCTCTCACCTCTTGTCCGGAAAGTTATGCTTCGTATCTTGTCTTTTTAATGAATCAAAACTTTTCATTCCGCCCCCACCCACGCTATGGTATTCCAGATCGCTTCAATCGTTTCGCTGTCTTGTTCAGCTTCTGAAATGGAAGTTTTATTTCAATCTTCTCAGGCTTCCCCTTAAATCCGGTATCCATGTCTTTTACCATCCCAGTCGCCAAATGATCCTTTCCTCGGTCACTGAGTGATGCAAAGCAACGTATCGAAGTGATCTAAGGGATCTGAAGAAACCCTGATGCGGGGGCTATGAAAAATCAATACTTGTCAAAGCGGATGATGTCATCTTCCCCGAGGTAATTCCCGATCTGAACTTCAATGATGGCGAGATTATCCATTGTGGGATTATAAAGCTTATGCTTTTCCCCTTTGGGAACATAAATGCTTTCATTCCGTTTAATGGGAAACTGCTTCTTTCCGATAGTGATGATACCCCTGCCCTCAACCACATTCCAGTGTTCGCTTCTGTGCTTATGCTTCTGAAGAGATAAACTTTTGCCGGGGTAAACGCCGATCTTTTTAACCTTGAAACCGGGTTCCTCCTTGAGGATGGTGTAATACCCCCAGGGCCTGTAAACCGTAGTGCTGTCTTTAATGACCGGCTCCCCTTTATCGCTCAAAGTGTCTGTCAGATTTTTCACCTTGTCTGAAAAACCCTTTTTGACAATCAGCAGGGCATCGGGGCTGTCTACGACAATGGTATCTTCAACACCAATTAAGGAAACAACCCTGTCTTTTGAATTGGAATAGCTAAAACAGCTCTTGCAATCCATGAATTCACTTTTACCGATACTGAAATTATGCCTGCCATCATGATGATATTCCAAGAAGCTGTCCCAGTTCCCCAGGTCAGCCCATTTCAAATCAAAACCAATAACTGCTGAATTTTTCGATTTCTGAATTACGGCATAATCAATGGAATCAGAAGGGATCTTATTGAAACCGGCAATCATTTCCTTAAAGGGTAAATCATAGAAATTTCCAATTTGAGGCTTGAACCGCTTCAGCTCCTTTATAAAAACCTCTTTTTTAAAACAGAAAATGCCGGCATTACCTAGGGCCCCTTTTCTAACCATCGCTTTTGCTGTTGCCAGGGAGGGCTTCTCGATAAACTTCTCCACAAGAAAGCCATTAGGGATTGCTGCTCCTTTGGTGATATAGCCGAAATTCTGTTTGGGAACTTTAAGACTGACGCCGAATAAAACGATTTTGTCACTTTCAGCAATGGAGGCGGCCTTATCCAGGAATATACCCAGCCCCTTGTCCGGCTCTATAATCTGGTCAGAGGAGAAGGCATAAAAAATCGTTTTTTCACTGCACTTTTTAAGGGTTTCAAGATACTTCAGGCCCAACATTATGGCCGGGGCAGTATTTCTGGCGCAGGGTTCAAACAGGAGATTGTTTTTCAGAACCTGTTTTACAGCGGATGAAAGCTCAGGAATGGCATCGATCTGATTATAAATCGTAAATTTATAATTTTCTCCGGAAAGGATATAAATATTCTGATCTTTAAAAAACTTAAGAGTCCGCCCCAAGGTGAGCTGAAACAAAGAAAGCCCTTCCCTGAATTCCACAAACTGCTTAGGGTGATTTTCACGCGAAATGGGCCATAACCGCGCCCCTTTTCCACCAACAAGAATGATTGCAATTCTATCTTTTTTCATAAACCTTCCCATGGTTCAAATAGCGGATTCTTTTAATTATTAATAAACGCAACTCTGGAATTATTAAACAAAAAAATAAAATTTCATTAAAAAATATCTAAAATATCTTGTGCGCCATAAATTGCCCTATATAAACTCAATTCCTATTAAAAAATTTTTTATAAAAAATAACATAAATTTTTACTTGGAATCTATAAATTTAACTCATTATCTCATTCCTTTTTCTTCAAATATCAGCAGTGGAAAAAAAAAGAAAAAAAGCTGCTTAAAAAATTAATCCGTTTGCCGAAAGTAAGCGTTTTTCAAAAAATCACAGATGACTTGTCTGAATTTAAAGCAGTTACGAATATGAAAATATTTTGAGAGGTTAACTTTTGGGTTAACCTGTATGTGGAATTTTTTCACTACCATCCCATAGGATTTTAAAAAATTTTAATTTAAAAGGCTGATTACC
>CAYUET010000027.1:0-8725 GCA_964443875.1 uncultured bacterium
CTTCCTGGAGGTCAATGGAATGGCGCCGACCAATAACCACGCGGAACGAGCCTTGAAAAAAATTTCCATGGGATCTCCTTTTTATCTCAAGGAGATCAAGTTCAAATTCAATACCCTTCAGGAGTATATTGAGCGTGGAATTCCGGTCTTCTGGGGAATACGTTATCCTGCACATCTGCGGCTTGTGATCGGGATTAATATCAGGGAACAGAAAGTGATCTATTCCGATTCCTGGGGTGAAGAAGGACTTGAATCCTCCATGCCTTTTGAAAAGGCTAAGGCCCTGACTTCCTATGCCGCAGTATTGAAATGATCCTTTATAAAGCGGGGGTTGTAATGCCCTTTCTCCTGATGAATAATAATTGCATTAATTGTTGATTTTATATAATCTTTTTTTTGATTTTTTTATACAAAGGGAGTGGGTCTTGTTATGAGTATGTCCAATGTTAAGCGTAAACGTTTGATTATCAATCCGTCTTTCCAGTATCGTTTTATTGGTGTTTTTATTGTAGTATCCATTCTGATGGCTGTTTTCATTGTTTCATTTTCCTGGCAGACCTATAGCTCTTTTTTGAAAGATTTAAGTCAGAAAGAAACTAAAATGGGGCTTTATACTGACCTTGTCAATGAATATGTGGAACCTGGGGCAACGGTCTTCTGGGTTCCCAGGGAGACCCAAAAGCAGGTTATTGTCAAACTGTTTATGTTTACTGCCTTTCTTTCTCTTTTTGTCCTTGTATTGGCTGTTGTACTTTCCCACCGCATTGCCGGGCCTTTGCATCGTCTGAATAATTATCTTCTGGCGATAGCCAGGGATGAACCTGTGCCTCAGCTTAAATTCAGGGACAAAGATGAGTTCATCACGCTGGCGGATTCTTTCAATAAATGTGTCAACCGTCTGAAGGGGAAATATGAAGAGTTGAAATCAGACGGCAATATCCTGATCAGGGACCTTGAAGAGGCTGTTCCTCTGATCAAGGATGAGAATGTTAAAAACCAAATCCAGGAACGTATCGATCAGTTTAAATGCGGACAATATAAATGATTTTTCAGCCCTGTAAAATTCTGCTTTTTATTATTTTTACAGGTTTTCTTTTTTCCTGTTTCGCCGGGCAGAGGGTCTGTATTGTCCTGTCCGAGAAAAATAAGATTTATAATCAGATAGAAGAAAGTTTTGAAAACCAGCTTAGCTTGATGTTTCCGGCACTTGAGATAAAAAAAGTTGTCTTGGATGAGAATACTGCCGTTCATCAGAAGGAAATTCAGGATTTTTATCCGGATGTAAATTTTGCGATTGGTGCAATGGCTGTCAAGGTTTGTGATACTTTTCCGGTTTTTCCTTTTATCTATACCATGGTTTTAAATCCCGGGGCTTGCGGCTTAATAAATGATTTTGGGAAAACTCTCAGTTACTGCTCGGGAATAAGTGTCATCATTGATCCCGAGTACCAGTTCAGCGCACTGAAGCAGGTTATGCCCGGAATAAGCAAGATTGGGACTCTCTACAGCGAAAAATCAAAAGCTCTGGTGGAAAAATCCAGAACGGCAATGCTTTCGCTGAATCTGACTTTATTTGCTGAGAAAGTTGAGGATATTCAACAGGTTCCCCAGGCTTTAGGAACTCTTATGAAGAATGCTCCGGAGTTTTTTTGGTTGATTCTGGACACGAATGTTCTTTCAGATGATACCTTCGGTTATTTGATCAGTACCTGCAAGACTTCAAAAGTTAATATTCTGACTTTTAATCCCAATCATTTGAAAGAGGGGGCTTCTGTGGCGGTATATCTTGATTATGCCGGGTTAGGACATCAGGCTGCAAAGATGGCTTCCCGTGTTTTGAAAGGGGAGTCTGTAACTTCTATTCCCGTGGAAGAATCCCGATATACTCTCTGTAAAGTGGAAGAATCAAATCTTTATCTACCACCCCGCCGCTGACAGAATTTTTAATAAATCAGCTGCTTCTTTCAATAAGGTGAAGAGAATTTTCCTGCCTTGAAAAAACAGGGGCCTGATTTTTCCGGATCATAAGTCTGGCATCATAGAGACTGTTCATGATTTTATGAAGTTGAAAAGAGTCTTCAGGTGAATTCTGTTCATTGTTGAGAATGCGGATTAGTTCAGGTATATTGAATTTCTCAGGCGCAGGAGTTACAGAGCTAACCATTTCGTGTTTATCCATAGGGACCTCAACCGGGTTGAATCCGATCAGGGTATAAAACTGAGAGGTGAAGGGTTCTACAAGTCCTTCAGGCATGACCGCCGTGATATTTTCCTGTTTAAGAACCGAGGCGCATTGGTAACAGGGAGCCCGGGAAACAAAAACAAAGGAAGTATCTTTTGGGGAGCGGCCTTTAAGCATTGACTGGAATATGGACTTTTTTTCCGCACAGGGGGAGCGTTTAAAATCCATCCGTTCACGAATATCAGAAAAATTTTCATTCATGTTCCCGGAATCGGTTTTTTGAGTCTTGGGGATGATGGAATCAAATGCCCATTCTGTGCCCATATGTTCTCTGTCCGGAACGGGGGGGCCGTTAAAACTGATTCCGAGGATTTTACCCCCGGGATCCACCATCAGAGCTCCTGTGCGCCCCTTTTCCGAATGATTATGGTCATCGGAAGCTACTTTTATGGCCATCTGGATAAGCATTTTTTTCAGGATAATCTGTCCGGGATCTTCGGACAGGGGATCCAGGGTTTCAATTCCGAGTTCTTTCATTTTAGCCTGAATCATTTTTTCATAATCCGGAGTAAGAAGTGTGCCGATGGAGTCATCGGATAAAAAATGCAGAAAAAGATCCGTTGAAAGAAAACCGTATCTCTTTATCAGGGATTCCTTTATTTTAACCACATCCAGCAGGGTTTGCCAGGCGAGCAGGGAGCGCTGCTGGGTTTCTCCCCCGAATTCGGATTTAAAAAAACCAAATTTATTCAATTTAAAGGAAATCCATTGGGAAAGAGACCTGAAAAATGTTCCGGATTTTTGAATGCCACCGATATAATTTTCCCTTTCCAGAACATATTTCTGAATGGATTCTTCAATAATAAAGGTCAGGGATTCTTTGGGAAGGGTTTCGATGTTTTGGGAGAGGAGAACATTCAGCTGTGAAAGAACATCCTGTTTTTCCTCCCTGTGTATGCGGTAGGAGGCTTCAAGGATTCCTTCCTTATTGTCTTTATTGGAAGAGAGAAGTTCCATCCACATGGAAACTTCTTTTTTTGATGCGCTTTCAAGAAAGACTTTATCAAGATAGGTGGAAAAATCATGGATATGATTGTTCAGGCAGATTTCATTCAGGTGATGAAGGGCCAGAACACGATTCCAGTAAAAATCATCCAGAACAAGATAAATCAGTTGTTCAATCTGATGATCTTTTTCTTTATCCGTTTCGGCATATTGCAGACTGCAGAGGAAGTTCAGCTTTTGACTCAGAGAGGCTTTGTCCCGGATATCAGAAGGATTATATTGATAAAGAAGATATTTCAGCTGGGAAATAGGGGAAAGACATGTACGAGAATGGGGAGAAAAGGCGAAAACAGGGATTAAAAAACCTGAAAAAAGGACAAAAAGCAAAAAAGGAATATACCGTTTTGATGTTATAATTTTCATAGTAAAAATGTACTTGATAGGCAGATTCTTGTCAATCCGGCTTAAAAAAATTCATTGTTAAATCTATTTTTTTATTGTAATTGTAATAATATGAGTCTTATAAAGAAATCAAAAATTCTTGTTGTTGACGATGAAATGGCCAACAGGCTTTTATTGCATGGTATTTTAGGGCCTCACGGATATGAAATTTTTGAAGCCTCCAATGGAGAGGAAGCTTTGGAAATGGTGGAAAAAATAAAGCCGGATCTTGTTTTACTTGATGTGGTAATGCCCAAAAAAAATGGTTTCGAAGTCTGTCAGGCACTTAAATCTTCCAATAAAACTAAATTAATTCCCGTGGTCATGCTGACTTCTTTAGATCAGCTTCAGGACAAGCTCCGCGGGGTGGATCTCGGAGCCGATGATTATATCAATAAGCCTTTTAATCTTGCAGAGTTAACAACCCGTGTCAAAGCCCTTCTTTCTCTTAAACATTATACGGATGAACTCGAATATGTGCATGATGTTCTGACCAGCATTGCCAATATAGTGGAAAGCAGAGATTATTATACGCATAATCATTGTAAAAATGTAGTGAAGTATTCTGTTGCCATTGCAGAAATGATGAATGTTTCCGAGGAGGATATCGAAATGATCCGGCTTGGAGCTGATTTTCATGATATAGGTAAAATTGCCATTCCGGATGCCATCCTTTTAAAACCCGGGAAACTTACTTCTGAGGAGTTTGAGGTCATGAAAACACATGCGGCTATAGGAGCTGAGCTTTTAAAACCCATGAAGACCATGGAAAAAGTGCTTCCCCTTATCCGGAATCATCATGAAAAACTGGATGGGACAGGATACCCTGACGGATGGAAAAATGATGAAATCTCTCTTCCTATCCGCATTCTAAGTGTCGTGGATATCTATGAGGCGTTAATCAGTAAAAGAACCTATAAGGACAGCATGCCGCCTGAAAAGGCTTTTGAAATTCTCAAAGAAGAAGCCACTAAGGGTTGGTGGGATATTCGTGTAATTGAAAACCTTATGGCAGTTATTGCTCAGGATATTTTTTAAATTCTATGGGGGATTTCTTTTCCCTGTCCGTTTAAGTTATTTTTTATTGAAGAAGTCAGGGATTTCAGATATTTAATTCATCGTTGGAAATTTCAGGGTAAACGGATTATCCCGAAAAAATTTTGATTGTAAAAGATATTTTTGCGATTTTTAAGGATGATGAAAATCTCAATCAGTAATATCCGGTCCCTTGGGATAGAATATTCTGGTTTGTTTATAGTACTGAAAATTTAAAGGACCAGTTAACACATGGGGAGGATGAAGAGATGCATCCTGAGAATGAGACAGATCGTCCTGACCCGGCGATTGAAAAAAATGAAGAAATAAAGCCCAGGATTAAAAAGGAACGAAAGCCTGTTTCCGGGAAGAAGATTCTTAAGGGAAAAAAAGTATCTTTAAAAAAGGCTGTAAAAAATATTTCTTCTGCAGCAACAGTAGAAGAAAAAAGCACTTTTCAGATCCTGACGGATAAAACAAACCGTATATTTGATTCTCTGGTTGATGAAATCAAGGTGCTTTCAAAAAAAACTTCTGAATTATCAAAAAATTCAAATCTTCTGGATTCTTTTTCAAAGATTTTAAATAAAACCAGGCAGGGAATTATCCGCAAGAAGGATGAATTTTCTAAAATTCACCAATTGAATTCATCGATTGCTTCGGCTAAAAGACAATTAGAGCATCATACCCTAAGCCTGGGGAACAAGGTTACGGAATTGATTGAAGACCAGAAGATTGATCCCACCATGAGTAATGGCCTTGATTATCTTTTTACCCGGATCAAAGATTTAAAACAGGAAATCCAGATTAAAGAACAGGAATTAAAAAAGATTCTTAATGAGACTTGATTTTTACGAGCAGAAGCGAAGTAAAAATCCTAGTCGAATTTATCCCCGCAAAGGGGACAGAGGCCCCTTCAGAGGGGATTAATGATTCATCAAATTATCCAGCAAAGCTAAAGCAAAATGAATCACCCCGCAGCAGGCTCCGAGGTATCAAATACGTCATTGCGAGGACGCTTTGGGACGAAGCAATCTTTCTCATATAGATTGCTTCGCAAAGCCTCGCAATGACAAAGCCGCAGCAAGCTACGAGGAATTAAACCCAATGAGATTAAAAATCAAGCCGTATTACTATTCGCTCAGACAGGGAGATTTTTTTTAAAGAGAAAGATTCTTTTCCGTCACAGGATCAAAAAAGTGGCATTTGCTCATATTAAAAACAATTTCGATGTCCTGATTGGGTTCAAGCTGTTCATGTGCGTCAACCCGGGCCATAATGGTGGTTTCTTCAACGTTGAGATAGACAAACATTTCATTTCCCATCTGTTCAACCACTTCGACAATGGCTCTTAAGGTATTGGTATCGGTTGCAATCTTGGCGTAAAGTTTATCATAAATATTTTCAGCGCGGATGCCCAGAATGACTTCTTTATTGATCCAGGGTTCCATTTTTTTGCTGATTTCAGGCGTGAGGGAAAGCTCAATTTTCCCTTTTTTAAACTTGAGAAGGTTTCCGAAGGGAAGAATCTGTCCGCTGATGAAATTCATAGGAGGGGTTCCCATAAACCCTGCGACAAATTTATTGATCGGTTTTTCATACAGGGTAAGAGGAGCGTCAATCTGCTGAATGACTCCTTTGCACATGACGACAATCCGGTCTCCCATGGTCATGGCTTCCACCTGATCATGAGTCACATAGATCATTGTGGTTTGAAGGCGTTTATGAAGTTTTGATATTTCAGCCCTCATCTGGACCCGCATTTTAGCATCCAGGTTGGAAAGAGGCTCGTCAAAGAGAAAAACCATAGGTTTTCTTACAATCGCCCTTCCTACGGCAACACGCTGGCGCTCTCCTCCTGAAAGAGCCTTGGGTTTTCTTTCCAGAAGAGAATCAATACTTAAAATTTTGGCAGCACTGAGGACGCGATTATGTATTTCTTCATTGCTGAATTTTCTGAGTTTCAGACCAAAGGACAGGTTTTCATAAACGGTCATGTGAGGGTAAAGGGCATAGCTTTGAAAAACCATGGCAATATCCCGGTCCTTGGGAGGTATATTGTTGACGACACGGTCGCCGATAGAGATTTCTCCGGAAGAAATGGTTTCAAGCCCTGCAATCATCCGGAGGGTGGTGGATTTTCCGCAGCCCGAAGGCCCGACCAGAACGACGAATTCCTTATCCTGAATATCAATGTTAATATCTTTTGCAGCATAGTCAGTGCCTGCATAAATTTTATTAACATTTTTTAATATCACCCGTGCCATTGATCATTCCTTATATCCGATTAATGATACCGCGTATAGGAGCAATACTTAATAACAGAGCGGGGTTTGACCGTCAATTTGTTTTTTTTGGATGGTTTGACAACTTATTTGAAACAGATGGGATAGGAAAGATTGAGGAATCAAGTCTGAAAACGGGGGTGGGAATGAAGAATGGTTTTTCTTTTCTGGTCAAAAGTGACATGAGTATAAATCTGAGTGGTGGAGATGCTTTGATGCCCTAAAAGCTCCTGAAGGGTTCTCAGATCCATTCCGTTTTCCAGAAGGTGGGTTGCAAAGGAATGCCTGAAGACATGAGGAGTCAGCGGTATCCGGGTATTGTTAAGAAGTCCTGCTTTATGCGCCAGTCTCTGGACAGTGCGTACATGAATTCTTTGAAGGTCTTTATTGACAAAAAGGGGAGTCTGGGCATTAAATGTAATTTTTCCCCGCAGGGCCTTCATGTAATTCTGATAGCTTTGGAGAGCGTAATTTCCCAGGGGTACGAGTCTTTCTTTTTTTCTTTTCCCCCTGACTTTAAGAAGGCCTGCTGCCATATTGAGATCCCCGCAGTCCGCATTGACGAGTTCGGATACACGGACTCCGCTGGCATAAAGAAATTCAAGGATGGCGAGATTTCTCAGACTTGTCCAGTCCTTTTTGTCCGTAAGGTCAGAAAGAATTTTTTGTGTTTCTTCAGAAGAAAGAAATTTTGGAAGGCGTTTGATTTTATTGGGAAGCTTGAAGACTTTGGCCGGATTACCGATGATCCAATTTTTCAGAAGACAAAATCTGAAAAAACTTTTGAAGGCTGAATGTTTTCTTACAACACTGCGTCTTTTAAGCCCCGACTGGTCAAGCAACATCAGGTGAGATTTGAGAAAGGCGGGGGTAATCTGATCAAGAGAGAGAACGGAACGGCTTTTCAGTTCCTGAAATAATGATTCGAGGTCTTTGCGATATCCGTTGATGGTGTGGGAGGAGTAATTTCTTCTGTTTTCCAAGTCTTCTAAAAACAGTTGAAGAGCCTCGTCAAAATTTGTCATTTCAGGCTCCTGATCTTAAAGGATCTTAACAAGAAAATCGCCGGGAAGTCTTTTGACCGCCTTCCTCATTTCAAGGTTTAAAAGACTGAGTGAAAGGGTTTGAGGGGATAAGGGCGTAAGTTTATCGCATAAAATATCAATATGAACAGGTTCGTCATCAAGTTCGGCGAGGATGCGGGTTTCTTCTTCTGTTGCAGGCTGAGCGGAAAGGGCGGGGAGAGACTGAAGATCAGAAATTCCCATGTCTGAGAGAACATCTCTTGGGTCCAGGACCATTTTCGCTCCCATTTGGATGAGCTGATTACAACCCAGAGAGAGCTTGTCTTTAGGCCGTCCGGGGATGGCCCATACAAGACGGTTTTGATCCAGAGCGGAATGGGCTGTAATTAAAGACCCGCTTTTTTCTGCAGCTTCGACGACTAAAATTCCCCTGGAAAGGCCGCTGATAATACGGTTTCTGAAAGGAAAATGCACGGGAATGGGTTTGACTCCCGGCGTATATTCGCTGAGGAGTGTTCCGTTTTGAAGGATATCCCGGCTTAAAGGGGTGTTTTCTTTGGGGTAGATATAATCAAGTCCGCAGCCTAGAACAGCAATCGTTCCGGATTTGGCCTTAAGCGCCCCTTTATGCGCTTCGGAATCAAGGCCGCGGGCCATGCCGCTTATCACTTTAAATCCCTGGGAAGAAAAATGTAAGGCATAATTATAGGCAAGCATTTTTCCGTATTCTGTGGGGTATCGCGTGCCGACAA
>CAYUET010000027.1:8735-34175 GCA_964443875.1 uncultured bacterium
ATCGCCCGGGAGCTTCTGGCCAAGGTAGGCATGGCCGACAAGGCCGATTCCTTCTGTATCCTTTTTAAGGGGGGTCCCCTTGCAGAATAAGACCAGAGGGGGATCATAAATTTCTTTAAGCAGGGAAGGATAATCATCAGACGCCAGTGAAAGAGAATGAATCTGATGCTCCTGCATGAGAAGATGAACCTCAGAAAGCCATTTTTTCCAGTCTATTTTTTTATAACGCTCAAAAATTTTATCACCGCAATGGTCTCTGAGAAGGGACTCCCCTGAGGAAAGGAATTTCTCAGGGGAATTGTCAAATTGTTCGAGGATTATTCTTCCTTTGCCTGAGGATAAATAAAACAGGTGATTGCAGATTATCCAGGCATCAGAAGCGGTCATGAAAAAATACTCGCCCCGTTATCCCTGCGGATGGCGACATATTTTTCCGTGTGAAATGCATCATCCTTGAGATAGCCGATTTCTATTCCGAATTGTTTTTCGATTTGATCGAAATACTTATTTTTAAGAACATGATCGATAACTGCAGAATTCCCGCGGATATTGATGTTGACTTTTGGATTGCCGACCAGAAACATCCGGATTTTGGACATCAGGTGTTCACAGATCACAGGAACCGAGAGAATGCGCCCCGTGCCGCCGCAATAAGTGCAGTCGATGAAGAAATGCTGTTCCCACGCTTCCTCAACCCTTTGTCGGGTCATCTGGACAAGGCCGAGCTTTGTAAAGGGGTATATTTTAGTTTTTGCCTTGTCTTTTTCCAGTTTTTCAGAAAGTCTTTTTAAAACATCCCTCTGATGGTTGCGGTTTTTCATATCGATAAAATCGATAATCACCATGCCGCCCATATTGCGGAGGCGAAGCTGTCTGGCGATTTCTTCCGCTGCCTGAAGATTGGTTTCGAAAATAGTTTCTTCATTGGAGGCATGTTTGACATTTTTTCCGGTATTCACATCAATCGCCACCAGGGCCTCTGTTTTTTCTATGATCAGATAACCTCCGCATTTGAGCCAGGCCTTTTTTTCATAGAGTTTTTCAATTTGCCGGGTGATTCCAAATTTATCAAAAATATCGATGTTCCCCTTATAAAGCCTGAGATTAACCTTTGGGGTCCCTGAAAAATTCTTGATAAAATTTTTTATATTTTCATAGATCTTGGTATCGTCGACAAAAATGCTTTCAACATTCTCATCCAGCCAGTCGCGTATGACTTTTCTGACCAGATCCAGTTCTTCGTGAACACATTTGATGCCCTCTGATTTTTCAGCTTCTTTTTCGACCTGCTTCCAGATATTGGAAAGATTTTCAAAATCATTCTGAACATACTTGGATTTGACTCCCATGGCGGCTGTACGGATAATGACGTCCATGTCATCGGGGATCTGAAGCTTGGAAAGAATATTCTCGGTGATATAGCGTTTCTGTTCTTCATCCACGATTTTTCGGGAGAGATGGATTTTCCCATGACCGTAAGGCATCATGACCAGGAACCGTCCGGGCAGGCTTATTTCGGTTTCAAGGCGGACTCCCTTTGTTCCGATTTCTTCTTTTACCACCTGGACCAGAATATAATTGCCTTCTTTCAGTTCAGGTTTGGGGGAGTATTTGGTGAACCTTCTCTTTTTGTGATGCTCTTCCTTTTTTTCAAAATCGCTTTCTTTCAGCTGAAGAAAACCGTTTTTACCGATGCCGATATCAATGAAAGCTGCCTGAATGCTGGAAAGAACGCGGTCGATTTTTCCGATGTAGATGTTCCCAACAAGGCTGGTCGACTCGTTTTTATCGATGAAAAGATTGTCCAGGCTTTTATCATCGATGACAGCCGCTTTGAGAACGTTGGCTTTTGCGTTTACAATAATACTTCTGGGCATGCGTTGCTCCAATGAGTGAAAATGTTCTGCTTTTGAAACATGGGGAGAAAAGAGTGTTTAGAAAATGTAAATAAACCATCTGAGGCTGCCATGCAAAAGCAATTGAATAAAAGTTTGTCTGGATTCATACTAAAATAGCCCAAAGCCTTTAAAAGGCTTTGGGCTCAATATATAGTGGATGAATTTATTAATTATTTCTGTGTCGGATAAAGGGTCGTTGTCTCTTCGAAAGAATCTCTTATTTTTGTATATTCATCCGATTTATTCTGAGTAATGGTTCCTACATTTTCCTTTTTGAGAATATTAGGTGTTACAAAAATCAGAAGATTTCGTTTCTTAACCAGTTTGTCTTTATATTTGAAAAGCCAGCCGAGTACGGGAATGGAATGGAGGAGAGGAACCTTCTGATTACTATAGGTATCAAACTGCCTCATAAGTCCGCCAAGAACAACTGTGTCCCCATCTTTCACCATAATAGAAGTTTTAACATTCTCTTTACTGATAACAGGAATATCCGCGCCTAATTTTTCAAATTTCTCTTTACTTTCTTCTCTACTGATTTCCGGAGCAAGGTCCATAGTCACATACCCGTTAGGGGCAACGTGAGGTGTAACTGTCAGGGTAATACCAATGGGTGTAGGGGTAAAGCCGCTGATTTCATAAACACCGGTGTTATCATTATAGGTAAAGGAGGGCATTGGAAAGTCAGACGCAACTTTGAGGGTCGCTTCTTTATTGTCCATTGTCACTACCGACGGGCTGGAAAGAATATCTGTTCCTCCATCAGACATCAAAGCAGACATCACTACTTGCAGCTTTGAGGCTGATAAAAAGGTATTGAGGGTACTCCCTGTGGCATCTTTCACGGTTTGTGTCACTGCCTTTGTGTAACCGGCAGTGGAAGTTTTCCAATCAGGAGTTTCGTAGGAATTGAGTTCAGTCTGCTTGAGGTTATAGGCATTTTCTTCTACGCCCTCGGAATTAGTAAAGGTATCATAACGTGGATCGTTCCGGTTTAAAACGGGTCCATGAGCGTAATCCGTTTTGTAAGTATTAGTTGTTTCATCGTTGTCAGTATTTGTATAAGCTTTTTCAATAGTTCCGCCATCCCCATCACCACGGTAACCCACGGTATACTCGTCCAGAAGATCCCAGCGGATTCCGAATTTCTTTTGCAGATCCAGGGTGGTTTCAATGAGCTTGGTTTCAATCAATACCTGGGGAGTAGGCAGATCCAGTCGTTTAATGACCTGTTTGATCGTATCAAAGGTGGAAGGAACATCCGAGATGATCAGAAGATTCGCTCTTTCGTCTGTCTTGACCTGTCCGCGTTCCGAAAGCATGGATTGAATGGTGTTTACGACAGTGGTGGCCCGTGCATAATCCAGAGCAATCACTTCTGTCTTCAAAGGTTCCTGAGCGATTCTGTCCCGGGTTAAAACCTTGATCACATTTTCTTCACGGACATAGGCAAAATTATTCATTTCAAGAATAATTTTTAAGGCTTTTTCCCAGGGAACATTGTTCAGTTTAACTGTGACGCTTCCCTGTACTTCAGGAGAGGCCACAATGTTGATCCCTGTTTTGTGGGAAAAAATTCTTAAGACGTTGCGGATATCGGCATCTTTGAAATCGAAGGTAACGAGTCCTTCCTGATCGCCGCCGGAAGAACTGACTTCCTGTCCATTGTCCGGAGCGACAGCTTCTTCAGAAACCTGAGCCTGTGTTTCATTTTGCGCATAGGCCATGAATGGGCCACAGACGATAAACATCGCTGCAATAAGCGCTGAAATCCATTTTTTCATAATGACTCCTTTTTTATTCTGTTTAAAGTTTCAGCCCCGGTCTCAGGAAGCTGTTTCCATGAGAAGGGACAAAATTTTCATATCAATCGCTAACGCAGCTTCTCCTCCTTCATAAGAAGCTCCACGCTTAGTGATTGTAAAACTGGTTACTTTTCTGAACGGAGAGGTGTTCTCAATCCGGTTTAGAAAGCTTCCGAAATCATGATATTGACACAGCAAATTAAGAGAGATTTCCTTTTCCGTATAGTTTAAATCGGTTTGAAATACGGATTTGGAGGTGTCTTCCATGGTTGTGGTGTTGTCCCGGGTGACTTTAACATTATATTCATTTCCCATGTCACGAAGAGTGTCTCTGAAAAATTCAAATTCAGAGGGATTTACAAGATTTTTTTTATAATCCTGAATCTTTTGATTGATGGTTTCAATTTCCTTTTTCGTAGGTTCAAGTTTGACAGCAATCTTTTGATTATCAAGAACTTCTTTTTTGATTCTGGAGATGTTTTGTTCCATGTTAAAGAGTTCATCGGAATCCGGGCCGACCAAAACCATGTACGTCCCGGCAAAAAGAGCAACAAAGACGATGGAAATGAGAACAATGAGCTGAATCTGATCTTTACTGAGATTTACATTCATGCTTTTTCCTCCTGGAATTTTGGAAAATAGAGTTTCAGGCTGGAGGAATAATTTTTTTCATTAATAAGAACAAGTCCTGTACTTTCGACGTTTATCACCCGGGTTGAAAGCCATTTGTGGGTTTTAAGCTTTTTTTCATATGCGGCAACCTTGCTTTGAAACTCCTGGGGTACTTCAATATCAATTTTAAGAACCTGGCAGGGGATTTGAACGGTTAAAAGCCCCTTATCTGTTTTCGTCTTTTTTGTGTATTTAAAATCAGAAATGGACATGCCTTTAAAGAGTATTTCATCAGGGAGTTCATCACTTAAAAGATTGAGAATTTTGGCCCAGTTTTGTTTGTTGAGCAGAAATTTTTCAAACTCAGAATTATATTTTTTGAGTTCATTCAGTTCCTTTTCCATCTTTTGAGTTTCTGCAACTTTAGGTTTTAACTGGGTTAATTTGGCCTGGGTATCGAGTACCTCGGCTTTGATGTCTGAAAGGGGGGCTTTGATTCCAAAAATGTAGTACAGGATGAAAATCAGGTAAACCGCACCGGCAATGCAAGGGCCTATGACGAACCAGTTTATTTTTTTAGGGCCCCCGGCCACAGAAATACCTGCGGCTCCCGCCTGCTGTAAATTTTTTTGAATTTCAGCGTCATCTAAAAGATTTAATTTGATCATCCTATTTCTCCTAACCCTATGCCAAGACCAATGGCCAGCAGAGGAGAGCTGGATTGAATAAGTTCTTTATCTGAAACAGAAGCATAATCAATGGACCTTAAAGGATTCCATATGAAAACACTCCGGTTTAAGACAGGTTTGAGGGAGTCGATAATTCCAAGAATCTGCGCCCCGCCTCCTGATAGAAAGATTTTATGAATATGAACTCCGGAGGAGCCTTCATAGAAATCAAAAGATTGAGCCAGGCCAGTGCTGATCGGCTTAATGGCTTCCTCAATAACGGCCATGGTTTCAGAATCGCCTTTAAGTTTTTTTTCTTCAGCCTGGTCAAAATTAATTTCCATGGCCGAAGAGATGGCTTCCGTGACATTGATGCCGCCGTAATTCAGTTCACGGCAGAAAATGGGGTTCCCATTTTCAACAATCGTAATATGGGTTTTTGTGGCGCCGATATTCACGAGAGCGACAGAAGCATCCTCTTCTTTGGGACGTCCCCACTCAAAGGCATTGGCCAGGGCCACCACATCTACGTCAATTTTTACACAGACAAGACCTGCGTTTTTTATCACTTCCATGGTTTTTTCAATTTCTTTTTTTGGGGCTGCGGCGATGACAACCTTCATTTTTCCTTCCGGCGCTTTTGCCCCGGGAAGAATCTGACAGTCAAAAAGGGATTCATTCAGGTCAAAGGGAAATCGTAAATCCGTCTGGAATTTTATGGCATTCCTGAGTTCCTTCTGGTTCATTGTGGGCATATCCATAAACCTGACAATAACGGATTTTCCTGATACAGAAAGAAAAATTCTGTTTTCTGTGATCTTCATATCCTGCAAAGACATTTTAATCCTTTTGGATATTTCTTTGGATATGAATCTTTTTCCTCCCTGGACCAGGTTTATAATTTTATAGTTATTTAATTTAACTTCTTTGTTTTTAATATAGAGATCCAGAATTTTTACATATTGTGTACCAATATCTAAAATGATTTTTTGATTCTGGTTCGCCTGTTTTTTACCAAAAAACATGTATTCTCTTTCTATTCTTCTTTTATATACAATATTACAATCAATTAAAGTTAAAAGTAACAAATGTCCGTGAATAACGTCAACAGAACATTTATGACCTTTTTACATTTTATTAAGAAACAGGAGTTAATTTATCAAAAAGCATGCCAATTGTGTTTTGAAACATACTATCTGTGGAATAAACTGCAGTGGAACAAGAAAAAGTTTTTTGGCAGAAAGAAAATTCCATCTGAACAGGAGTAAAAATGAACAAAATGTTCAAAATTGAACACAGGAAGGGGGAAATTAAAAGGTGGAGGGGATAACAATTTATTTGAATAAACCCGGACATGGGTTTATACTGTCACCGAGGAGGATTTTATCGTGCAGGAAACAGACATTCCCCGCTTGTGGAGTCAATATGCTTCTACCAAAGACCCGGAAGTAAAAAATGAGCTGATTCTTTTTTATCTTCCCCTGGTCAAATCTGCTGCAATCCGATTGGCTTCAGGGCTTCCCAGTCATATTCAGCTTCAGGATCTCATGTCTGCGGGTGTTTTGGGGCTGATTGCTTCGATAGATAAATTTGATATCCGCCTTGGTATACAGTTTAAAACTTTTGCGGGAATGAGAATTCACGGCGCCATGATTGATGAGCTCCGTAATCTGGACTGGGTTCCCCGCTCCGTACGAACCCGTGCTAAAAAACTTCAGACAGCCTATACCCTCCTTCAGCAGGAAAAAGGACGTTTTGCAACGGATGCAGAAGTTGCTGATTTTCTGGGGTTGTCCATGGAACAATTTAATGAATATGTGGACTCCACCCAGATTGTTACAATGGTTTCTCTGGATGCAAAAATATACAACTCAAAGTCGGATAGCCAGATTAACTATTCGGAGATTATCCAGGATAAATCTCCGGCTTCAGATCCTTTAACAGGTCTGCATCAGGAGGAACTGAAGGATCTGCTTGTGAAATCAATCAATGAAATGTCTCAACAGGAAAAGCTTGTGCTGACGTTGTATTATTTTGAAGAACTCACCTTGAAAGAAATTGGCGCGGTATTGGGTGTTACAGAATCAAGAGTATCTCAGATTCATTCCAAGGCCATATACAGGTTGAAAGCCCGTCTTCATTTCAGCGAGGTGGACAGTCATGCATCCGCTTGAGATTATAGTTTCAGTCGATCGTGTCCAGACGGCCAAAGATCTGCAGCCCAATGCGATTCATTCCCAGGCGGCCACAAGTGATCAGAATGTTAAAAAACTTCATGATGCCGAAAGATTAGAGCGCGAGACTGTTGTTGCGCCCGAAAAATCCGATAAATATGAAGCCATTGATCCGGATGATAAAGGCAAGAAGCCTCCGGAGAAGAAAAAGAATTCCTCTGAATCGAAAACGGAACCCTCTCTTTCCGAGGAGGGAAAGACGCCCTCTTCACCAAATGACAAGGGACCTCATCTGGACATCATTGCCTGATGAATCCGCAAGACTCGTCTATTGAAAAAACGAATACTCTGACAAAAGCCCTGGGAACCCTGAAGTCAGAAGGTTTCAAGGAGGGGCAGCTTTTACGAATGCTGATTATGGATAAGCTGCCGAATAACAGGATTATTCTTTTTTTTAACGGAGATACCTTTTTTGCGGAATCTAATCTGGCCCTCGAAAAAGGGCAGACGATTTTAGCCAGAGTAAAAAGTACGACCCCCAATACGGTTTTAAGTCTTATTCCGGACGCAGCTCTGGACCCTCTGGCTGCCTCGGACAGTGCGGTTATCAATCGTCTTAAGCTGATGAATATCCTTCCGAAGACTGAAACAGTGGATGCAGCAAAAGCCTATATTTCTGAAAATATGAGCCTCAGGGAAAAAGATTTTTTATCTTTTATGGAATCCGCATCCAAATTAAACATTACTTCTCAGGAAGATTTGCAGATCGCGGCAAAAATGAACAAATTATCCGTTCCGCTTACAGAAGAAATGTTCAGCCGTTTTAAGGCTTTTTTAACCGGCGAGGCTCCCAGGGTTTCCATGGAGGAGTTCCCTCAGAAAATGAAAGAGATGATGAATCAAATGCCGGATTCTTTAAAATCGTCCCTGAAGATATTTGTAAAGACTCTTGAGAACGGGCTGGAAGGCATGACGGTTGAGGATGCCTCCAAGACTTCCGCAACATTAACCCAGATGGAAAAAAGTCTTGCTTTTAACGGGGGCTCTTTTGAGAAAATGCTCATGTCCCGTCTTTATGAAAAGATGTTTGACTCCCGGCAGTTTATTCAAAATTCTGAAGCTTTTCAGCAGGGATCTAAAACTCTTTCGACCCTGCTTCAGGGCCTGGAAGACAGAGTCTGGACTTCCGCTGCAACGGCGAAGCCCCTAATGGACGCCCTTCAGGAATTTTCTAAACTTACACAGTCCCTTGAGCAGAGCATTAAGAACGTTTCCACTATTTCAGAAAGCACCGTGGCATCAAAAACTCAGGATTCCGGATTTTTATCCTCCCTGATTCCTTCTTCTTCCAAACTAATAATGAAATGGGCGGAATCCTTTGATCAGCTCCTGTCCACTTTTGAGAAAACTTTTTCTGATTCTTTTTCCGGGGGCTCTGATTTTTCTCGCTGGAAGATTGAAGCAGAAAATGTTTTGCGCGGACTTTATGACAGGGTCGGGGATGTGTTTTCAATGAAAAAGGAGACGCTCCCTTCATCCCTTTCAACGCAGAATACGGAAGTACTTTCGGAATCCGTCAAAGATTCTCTTCTTATTCCTCAGAAGGCTGCCGTGGATAATCTTTTATCAAAAGCGACGGATCATCTTTATCTGCGTGATTCCCGACTGGAACTGCCTTCCAATTATAAGGAGGTGCTTCATCGTCTGGAAGCCGGGCTTCAGGAGGTGATAAGCGAAAAAAGTGTGAAGGAGGAAATGAAGCCGGATAATGCTGCCGCAACAAAGGTCGTAAAAGATCTTGAGACAGAAGCAAGGCAGATGGCTAATCAGATGTATAAAGAGCAACTGTCCATGCTTTCTGATGACCAGATTTCAAAATCAGGTTATTTTCAATTGTTCATTAAGGAAGGGGGACAGACCCAACCTGTGAAATTTTATTTCAAGGAAAATACTTCAGGAACCGGTCAGGGAGGGGGAAAACCCGATAAAAAATCCTACTTTATCTTTTTCTCCATGCAGTTATCCCGGATCGGATATTTTGAGGTGAATATTCTGGATTTAAATAAAAAACTGGATGTTACTTTTTTTTCAGATGATCCTGAGGTCAGGCAGGTTTTTGAATCCAAAAGCAGGGAGCTTCTTGAAAAACTGGAAAAAAATGAATCGATTTCGGTCTCGCTTAAAACAGCAAAACCCCAGAAAAAAAAACAGGAGCCGGTTCTTTTAGATTTAAAACCAATGTCTGAAAAATCCGGTTCCGTGGATATTCTTATTTAGGAAGTTATGAAAAAAAGAGAAATCGCCAAAGCCGTTGCCATCCGATATGATCAGACCAGGAACAGAGCGCCTGCAATAACGGCCAAAGGATTTGGATCTATTGCCGAAAAAATACTTGAAATTGCGAAAAAAAACGGAATTTATATACATAAGGATTCAGATATGGTAGAAATTTTATCCCGACTTGAGATCGGGGATGAGATACCCGAATATCTTTATAAAGCTATTGCGGAAATTCTGGCTTTTGTTTACAAACTGAATAAAAACTATAAAAAGTAAAAAATAATTTGAAAAAAATACTTATTGTCGACGATCAGGCTTTTATCCGACACATGCTGGGAATGGAGCTTTCACGGGAAGGTTACAAGGTTCATTATGCGGATAACGGAAAAAAAGGGTTTGAAGAAGCGGTCATTCTCCGCCCGGATGTTATTCTTCTGGATATTATGATGCCGGTGATGGATGGGTATGAATGCTGTAAGAAAATCCGGGAAAATGAAACGGTGAAAATGATTCCCGTCATTTTTTTAAGTGCCAATAATCAAAAAACAGCTGTAATCAAGGCGGTTCAGTCCGGAGGGAATGATTTTGTCGTGAAAAGTCCCAATGCAGCCATCCTCCTTCAAAAAGTGAAAAAACTATTTAGTGAAGATTAATTTTTTTATTTTCCTTAAGGATTAATTTTGTTAAATTCTGTCAACTATGCTTTACATTCGAAAAATAATAATTAAAAGCAGGAAAAAATGTCATGGGCGAAAAAAAGATTTTAATTGTAGATGATCATGGCGCTCTTCGATATATTCTCAGTTTTGACTTACAGAAGAAAGGTTTCAAGACCATCACCGCCGGAACGGGTGAAAAAGGGATTGAGCTGGCCTGTGCAGAAAAACCTGATTTAATTCTTTTGGATGCCATGATGCCCGGGATAGATGGATTTGAAACCTGCAGGAGACTTAAGGTCCATGAAGAAACCAAATCCATACCTGTTGTCATGGTGACGGCTAAATCCCAGCGCAAGGATGTCCTTGAGGGATTGCAGTCCGGAGCTGTGAGTTATATGGTGAAACCTTTTAAATTTGATGAATTATACAATAAAATCGTAGAGATTATTGGTGCCCCGGATACTACTCAACCTGCACAGGGCTAGTCCTTAAAGGGAAATCAAAGTGCCCAAAATATCGATAGATAACGCTCAACCGGGGATGGTTGTCACTGAAGAAGTGATGAATGATAAAGGAATGGTACTTCTTCCACCCGGAACAACACTTAATGAAATTTTAATTGCACGCTTGAAAAAATGGAACGTTTTGACGGTGGTCTGTCAGGGCGCTGCGGCTGCTCCCGGGGCTCCGAAACCTGAGTCTTTTTTTGAGGTTCCCGTCATGGATGCTGACCTGGAAAAACACCTGGAGGAAAAATTCAGGCCTGTACTGGATGATCCGGTTATGAGGGATGTTTATTCCGCCGTTAAAATTTATTTTACGAGTCTGCAGAAGAAAAATGACGGGGAGGCCCCAAAATCATGACTCCGGTTCCTTCATCCTCATCCCCCGCCGGTCAAGCCGCACAAGCGGTCAAGCCTGATCCGGGTATTGATGCCGCAAGGCTTAAAAAAATTATAGAGCAAATCAGCGGACTTCCTACCTTGCCGGCCGTGATTGGAAAAGTCACTCAGCTGATGCAGAATCCAAAAATTTCTGCAAGTGAGGTCGGACAGGCCCTTTCTACAGACCAGTCCATGGCCTCTAAAATTCTGAAAGTGGTCAATTCCTCCTTTTATGGCTTTCCAAGCCGCATCACCACAGTGACTCATGCCATTATTATTTTAGGATTCAATGCCGTTAAGGCAACCGCTCTTTCGGCTTCCGTTTTTTCTACTTTTGGTAAATCAGACAAGGAAACCTCTTTCAACCGGGAGGCTTATTGGAAGCATTCCATAGGCGTGGGCTCTGCCGCTAAAATTCTGGCAAAACGGCTTCAGATGAAAGAAGTAGAGGAAGCCTTTCTGGCCGGGCTTATGCATGATATCGGAAAAGTGATTTTGGATCAGTTTGTTCATGAGGCTTTTGAGCAGGTGCTGAAAGTGACGAAGGAAAAAAACTGTTTTATCATTCAGGCTGAAAAAGAGGTGCTTGGAGGCATCAGTCATTGTGAAATCGGGGCCTGGCTTGCCAAAAAATGGAATCTGAATGAGGAATTTATTTATATTATTGAAAATCATCACAATCCCTCTTCCGCAAGCAATAATTTTAAAATGGCTTCTGTTGTTCATGTGGGGGATGTTTTTGCGAGGGCCATGGAGCTTGGGAATTCAGGCGATATGCTGATTCCTAAAATTAATCCTGCGGCATGGAAATTACTGAATCTGACCGGGGATATTCTCCCGCAGATTTTTAAAGAGATCGCTGAGGAGGTACGAAAGGCAGAGGTGTTTTTCAATCTCCTGAAAAACGGATAAGGAGTAACATGTCAGCTACTGCTTCTCAGATAAATTCGGTTGAGGAACTGGAAAAGGAAATAGAATTTTTAAAACGGACCAACAAGGGACTCCGTCGTTCGCTTGAGGAGATAGCCCTTCTCCAGTATATGTTTAAAAGTATTTCTCAGGCCAAAAGTTTTAACCTGATTATCACCCAGTTTATTTCCATTATCAAAGCCAACTGGAAATACGGAGGTTTTGTTTATTTCCGTCTTCTGCCTGAAGATTTAAGCTTTGCTTCTTCTCAGGAAGAGGCGACGACTCCTGAGTATATCAAGCAGCATTTTGACATCAATCAATCCATTCTGACGTGGATTTTAAATGAAAAACAGATTTCCATCCTTCCTCCCAATACCGAAGATCTGGCGGATAAGTCAAGCCTTCTGCTTATTCCATTTCATACGGCGAAAAAGCTTTTGGGCGTGATAGGAATTCTTTTAGAGGTTAATGCGGATGAAGTACTGACTGTTCAGACCTTGGATATTTTGAATATGGCGGCAGGGTATGCATCAACCTCTATGGAAAATTCCTTGCTTTATGAGGATTTGAGAAACCAGAATCAGAATCTTGAAACCATGCGTGCCTTTACCGGAAACATCCTTGAATCCCTGGTCAACGGGATTGTGACCTTCAATATGGGCGGAAATATTACCCATATCAATCATAATGCCCTTGTGATGTTCGGCATTCAGGATACGGATCCGATCGGTAAACATTTTTTAGATGTGCTTCCCAATTCACTGGCTGAAATGGTTCATCTGCTTTTTGAGCAGACAAAACGGGATGGTTTTGTCATGGATTATCAGCTTGAATATGAGCTTTCAGGCGGAGTGACGATTCCCTACGGTGTTTCCACTTCTCTTTTAAGGGATGAGGAAAATAATCTTTTGGGGATGACCTTGATTGCCCGTGATATGACAGCCTCCAGGGAATTGGATCGTCTTCGGAGTCTGGACAAGCTTAAAAGTGACTTTGTATCCACCGTGTCTCATGAACTCAGGAGCCCGCTTGCGACTATCCGGGCTTATATCGATACTCTGATTAACCGTGTTGATCCCGGAGATTCGGAAACAAGAAGTATGTTTCTTAAAACCATCGAAGAAGAAGCGGACAGACTTTCAACGCTGGTAGAAAATATGCTGAATATTGCCGCCATTGAATCAGGTAAAATTCAGCTTGAGCTTCAATATATACCCATTTACGAGATTGTTGAAAATGTAGGGAAATTATGTCAGGTTCAGTCTCAGAGACACACCATTCATCTTGATTTGAAGCCGGATTTGCCCAAAATCAATCTGGATAAAGACCGGATGACTCAGGTCATGTACAATATTGTCAATAATGCCATCAAGTATTCTCCTGATGGCGGGGAAATTGATATCAGGGTTTATGAACAGGCATCGGCCATAAGAGTTGATGTTCAGGATCATGGAATGGGGATGAAGCCGGAAAATATGAAGAATTTATTTCAGAAGTTTTACCGAATTGAATCCATGCAGACTTCGAATATCGGCGGTACAGGGCTTGGTCTGGCTATCACAAAAAAACTGGTTGAGCTTCACGGCGGAAAAGTGGAAGTGGCTTCAGAATATGGCAAAGGTTCGACTTTTTCAATCATACTCCCCATTAAAACAGTATAAGAAAGGAAAACCGTGAAAAAAAAAGCAGTCATCATTCTGGCTGAAGGGTTTGAGGAAATGGAGGCTGTTATTCCTATTGATGTCTTAAGAAGGGCCGGAGTGGAAGTCACTGTTGCAGGATTGGAAGATCTTATTGTCAAAGGATCCCGAGGAATCATGATTCAGACCGACTGCCTGTTAGAGGCTCATGCTGAACATGCCGATGCCCTTATTCTTCCCGGAGGGGGAAAAGGTGCCGAAAATCTTGCCATGTCTGAAAAGGTAAAAAAAATCATTCTGGAGATGCATTCGCAAGGCCGGATTATTGCCGCTATCTGTGCTTCACCTTCTGTGGTTTTGTCCCCATTAGGAATTTTGAGTCAAAAAAAGGCAACCTGTTTTCCCGAGTGCGCGGAGCTTTTTGAAAAGGACATTTCTTATTGTGATAAATCCGTAGTTGTGGATGGGAACGTAATTACCTCCAAAGCGGCTGGAACTGCTTTTGAATTCGCCCTGGCGATTCTTCGGGCACTTTTGGGACAGGAAAAGGCTCAAGCTGTTTCTGCTTCCATTCATTATTCTTTCAGGGTTTAATTTCAGCATGTCTCCTGTTTCCCTTCATGTCCTGTTGGTGGATGATTCAGAAGATGATTGTTTTTTAATTCTCAGAGAATTAAAAAAAGCAGGCTATACTCCGGTTCATAAAAGGGTGGATAATGAAAATGATCTTAGAAAAGCCCTGGGAAATCCTTTTTTAAATCTGATTCTCTGTGATTTTAATATGCCTTCACTGACCGGGATGGAGGTTTTGGCCATTGTCAGAGAAAAGGAGCTGGATATCCCCTTTATTATCGTTTCCGGAGTCATTGGTGAGGAGATAGCTGTTCAGGCTATGAAGGCAGGTGCTCACGATTTCCTGATGAAAAATAAACTTGCAAGGCTCATTCCTGCTGTTGAAAGAGAATTGAGGGAATATAAAGTCCGCAGTGAAAGAAAGGGTTCCATTTTAGCCCTTAAGGAATCTGAAGATAAATATCGCACAATCTTTGAATCCACAGGAACCGCAATGGTGATTATAGAGGAGGATCAGTCTATTTCTCTGGCGAACAGTGAAACTTTAAGACTTTCAGGATACAGCTGGGAGGAAATTCGTCAAAAAAACTGGCCGGACTTTGTTTACCCGCAGGATGCGGACCTTATAAAAAAATATAACAGTTCGAGAAAGAACAGTCCGGAACAGGTTCCATCCAAATATGAATTCCGCTTTATCACAAAAGAAGGAGGATTAAAAACGGTTTTTGGCACGGTCTCGATGATTCCTGACAGCCACAGATGCATTGTTTCCATGCTGGATATTACACACCTTAAATGGGTTGAGAAAACGCTCCAGAAGAATATCCAGGAACTGGCGAAATCCAATGAGGAGCTTAAGGAATTTGCCTCAGTCGCTTCACATGATCTTCAGGAACCTTTAAGAATGATCATGAGTTACACCCAGTTATTTGCAAGAAGATACCGGGATAAAATGGGCGCTGAAGCAGATGAATTCATCAATTATATAGTCGAAAGCGCAGCCCAGATGAAAGAACTCATCAATGGGCTTTTGGCTTACACCCGGGTCGGCGTTAAAAAGAATTTTCAGACATTCCCTATGGAAAAAGCCCTTGTACAGGCATTGCGTTATCTTAAAAGTACAATTGATGAAGCCTATGCGGTTGTCGAATATAAAGATCTTCCGGTAGTTACTGCGGATTATTCTCAAATGGTGCAGCTTTTTCAGAATTTAATTCAGAATGCCATTAAATTTAAGGGGGAAGAAAGGCCTCTTATCAGGATTGGTGCGGTTAGGCAGGAAAAAGAGTGGGTCTTTTCAGTTCAGGATAACGGCATAGGCATTGAAGAACAGTATTTTGGAACGATTTTTAAGATTTTTGAAAGACTTCATACTAAAAATATGTATCCGGGGACAGGAATTGGGCTTGCCATTTGTAAAAAAATTGTAGACAATCATGAGGGTCGGATTGGATTAGAATCTAAAATTAATGAGGGTTCAATATTCTATTTTTCAATCGCGGTAAAGGGGGAGTCATGAGTATTAAAGTGAAGGAAAGACCGTTAGAAATTCTCCTGGTCGAGGATAATCTTGCCGATGTCAGGCTTCTGGCTGAGGTTCTCAAGGAAGGCAAGGACTATCACCATATGAATGTCGTAACCAATGGGGTTGAAGCCATGTCTTATCTGAACCGAAAAGGTAAATTTTCAGAGGCTCCCCGTCCGGATATCATTTTACTGGATTTGAATCTTCCTAAAAAGGACGGGCGCGAAGTCCTTAAAGAGATTAAAAGCGATAAAAAATTCAAGAGAATTCCTGTTGTTGTTCTGACAACTTCTGATTCCGAAGAGGATATTTCAAAATCCTATGAGTATCATGCCAACTGCTATATCACCAAGCCTGTAGATCTGGATCAGTTTATCCAGGTTGTGAATGCTATTGAGAGTTTATGGCTTGAAAATGCGGCTTTGCCTTCTGAGTAAAAAAGAGGAATAGAGCGATGACCCAGAATCTTAAGATTCTTTTTGTTGAAGATTCGGAAGATGATGTTACACTCCTTGTCCGTTTTTTAAAACAGGGGGGGTATATTTTCGATTATACGCGGGTCGACACGCTTGAAATGCTGCGTGCCTCCATTGATGAGGACAGATGGGATGTAATTGTTGCAGATTATGTTCTGCCCAAATTAAGCGGGCTGGAAGCCCTGCATTTTATAAAGCAGAGGGATCCGGATATTCCCTTTATTATTGTTTCAGGGGCGATTGGAGAAGATATTGCTGCTGAAGCCATGAAAGCCGGGGCTCATGACTACATTCTGAAAAATAATCTGACCCGTCTTATTCCCGCCATTGCCCGTGAGCTTAAAGAAGCCCAAATCCGCAGAAACAACAGAAAGGCCGAGGCTCAGTTACTTTATAAGGCTTTTTATGATTCCTTGACCGGGCTGCCTAACAGAATTTTATTTCAGGATAAAATTACAGAGGCTCTGAATACGGTTCAGTATCTCAAGGATTTTTCTTTTGGGGTTATGCTGATGGGAATCGACCGTTTTAAGGCTGTCAATGAGAGTTTCGGTCATGAATTCGGAGACAAGCTTCTTTCTGAATTTACCCATCGGATAGAAAAATGCATTCCTGAGGGTGCTGTTTTTGCACGTTTTGGAAGTGATGAGTTTGCCGTTATGACCAAATCCCCTGATTCCTATCAGGATATGATTCATCTTTCAGAATGCATTAAAGTTCGTCTGAATGATCCTTTCATGGTTCATAATCAGGAACTCTATTTGAGCGTAAGCATAGGAATCGCCCTTTATCAGCACTATTACCAGACCCCGGAGGAAATCTTAAGAGATGCCGGAGCAGCGATGCATACGGCTAAAAATCTCGGGCGATCCCGCTATGAAGTCTTTAATATGAAAATGCACAAGAATTCAGTTGCGAAGGTTAAAATGGAAACAGACCTTCGCAAGGGCCTTGAAAAAGGGGAGTTTATTCCGGTTTTTCAGCCTATTGCGGAAATTGAATCCGGGAGTGTGATTGCGTTTGAAGCGCTGATGAGGTGGTCAAAAAACGGGCTTTTGATACCTCCTTCGGAATTTTTGCCTTTAGCCGAGGAGACAGGAGTGATTGTCGCGATGGAAAGGGGGCTTATTCTCAAGGCCGTAAAGCAGATCATGGATCTGAATGAAGAAATAAAACCCAAAAGAAAAGTGGCTGTCAGTGTGAATATTTCGACGAATCAGTTTCAGCAGCAGGATTTCAACGCCTTTATTAAAACCCTTCTGGATGATTTGAAGCTTGATCCCAATCTTCTTATTATCGAGATCACTGAAAATGTCATTATGAAAGACATGGAATACGGGCTTGAGGTAATGCAGGGATTTAAAAAACTGGGCGTTCAGGTTTTTATCGATGACTTCGGAATAGGGTATTCTTCATTAAGTTATTTACTGCGGTTTCCGGTGGATTTTTTGAAAATCGACCGTTCATTTATCAGCCGCATGAGCTTTGATCAGAAGCATGCCGAAATTGTTCAGGCGGTTGTCGCGCTTGCTAGCCGCATAGGACTCAAGGCCGTGGCTGAAGGAATCGAGACCCAGGAGCAGATGGATATTTTAAAATCCATGCAGTGTGAATATGGGCAGGGATATCTGATTTCAAAACCAATGGAGTATGAAGAAACACGTCTTTTTTTTAAAAAGAATTTCCAATATAAATCATTCTGAAACAGAATCTGTTTTTTTACTGAGTAGAAAAATCAGTCCATTTTTTACTGTCTTAAATGTCCTTTGAGGATGCCCTTTGGGAAGAGTCAATACACTGTGAATCATTTTCTGAATTTCAATTAAACCCAATTCCCTTTCATAATAAATCAGATCGTTTAAAGTTTGCGGATTAAATTCCTGATTAAACTGGGAGGCCAGCAATTGTGTTTTTTTAATTTTTTCTTTTCCATATTGCTGGGTCATGAGATTCAGGGTTTTGAGGATCGCAGGGCGGTTGGGCACCGGCTGAAATTCATAAAAGAAATCTGTATTTTGAAGGCGGGGCAAAAGCAGGAGATTTTTTTCAAGGGTTTCCAGAATAATTGAAAAGCGTTCCGGTTTTATGGATGAAAAAGAGGTAAGAACTTCCGGGGTTATTCTTATCAGGGGGAAGGAATCCTTCTGGTGGGAAAAGCCCAGAAGGAGGATATAAATACATTTTTCTTCAAGAGAAAGAAAATTTCTGCAGTTGAAAAGAAAGTATTCCATAGGAAATGGAAAAAAATCTTTGAGGGAGGAGGGCTGGGGAATATCGATGCTGCAACCTCCGTCTTTATAAACGCGGTAGTCCAGAAGATCCCATCTTTTCAGGATTTTTAAAAAAGTTTTGATGATTGTTTCTTTTTCCTTTTTTGTCTTTGGGGAAGAGAAAATCCTGTTTGCAAGATCATCCTGAGAATAGTGGCAGGTTTTTTTCTGTTTCTGGGCATGTTTTAAAAGCAGGGATAAATAGAGATCGAGAAGTGCATTGTTTTTATTTTTGATAAAGCGGTTCAGTGTTTTGGGGGAAGCAAGCTGGACCGGGAAAAATATTTGACGGCCCGGAAGCTGTTTTTTAACCCAGGTAGAAATATCTTTTTCAAAAAGCCGTTTTATCTGCGTTATTTTTTCGATGGCAAGAGAAGGGGAATTGATCAGGGTGCTGCTGTAAAAATACTGGGTAGGTTTGATTTCAGATGTCCAGGGCTGAGAACTCTCCAGAACCCATTGCTCATCCACAATGAGAAGAGTGCTTTGAATTCTGGGAAGGGTTTCAATTTCATGAATAATGATTCCTGCGTTTTTTAATAGGAGTAATCCTTGATCCTGAAGTTCTTTTTGTGCTGTTTCTGTTTTTTTTAAAATGGGAGCCTGGGTATTCATAACGATACTGATTTGTATTCCTTCGTACCGTGCAAGAATAAGTGCCTTGATTATTTTAGTGACGGGGGCATCCACATTTTCCGTATTG
Source organism: uncultured bacterium (assembly GCA_964443875.1). Classification (GTDB taxonomy): domain Bacteria; phylum Auribacterota; class JAFGBW01; order JAFGBW01; family JAFGBW01; genus CAYUET01. Next base: position 27,815 of record CAYUET010000027.1, read on the forward strand.
CAGTAAAAGCCTGAAAGAAGAATAAAAATATTTTTTTTGGAGTTTTTTATGCAGTTTTCCAGTGTTTCGTAATAAACAGAGGAATCAACATGCGAGGCCAGGATTGGAGCTGCCGGAGGAAGGGTTGAAAGATCCTGTGCGTAAAGGGGGGATGAACAGGATAAAAGCAATGGAAGGAGGCATTGCAGTAAATAAATAAAACTATACTTTTGTATTATGGCTGGCATTTTTTAAAATGTTTTTTTCTTTATCGGTGAGACTCTCTATTCCTTTTTCAAGGATTTTATCCAGGACATTATCAATTTCTTCCTGAGCAGGCATGTGGGGTTGGGTAACAGGGGAGGGGGAAAGATCTTTATGAGAGGTTCCCTCATGAACTTCGAAATGAGGAGGGGAGCTGTGGGTGTAAGTGAAGGAGGGAGGCGAGTAGGTTTCAACTTTGGTCTTATTGAAGTTATGGACTTTGCGGATATGGAACCATGAAAAAAGGACAGCCCCCAGAAAGGAGGGAAGTGAGGTTCCGGGAAGGAGAGACAGAGCACATAAAGAAAAAGACAGGGTGATAAAAATAAAAAGGAGTGTGTTCCAGGTGATGGAATGCCCTTTAATTTCTTTAAGGGGTTCTGAGCCATGATAGTGCCCGAACAGGATTCCGAAAGCAACACAGTGAGGGAAGATGCCCGAGATGAGAGTTTTCTCAGAATTCATAAGCAGGTGGGCGGCGGCTGAGAAAAATGTTGTTTTCCAGAAAAAGGAACCCAGAAGAGAGAGGGGAATCTGATAGGATAGTTTTCGGGTAAAGAAAATAAGGATAAAAAGACTTATTAAAAGGGCCGAAAGATGTGTTTGAAGGAAAGGATGAAGAAAGACAGTCCATAATTTGAGTTCTTTAAGCACAGCAAGTGAAAGACAAAAGAAAGAAGGAGCCTTATCAAAAGAAATGATGGAGACAAGGCTGAAAAGGGCGATAAAAATGAAGAAGATGAAGGGATTATTCAGTCGGGTAAGGATAATTTTTAACGGATGAATTTTCATAAAATGCTAGAGTGTGAAATGATGAATAAAATCGGGTTTCCCGCCAGGGACTCCGTCTTCTCCGTAACTGGTTAACTCATATTCCTTTTTTGAAATTGCGCGGTAAAGAATGGGGCGGTCCCAGCCATCCATAATTGAAATCTTTTCAGAACTTGTGTCCTTCAGGGTATTGAGGTCGGGATAATCTCCGGGATGAGCTGCCTTGAAAATACGAATCTGCTTTTCAATGTTTTTCATTCTTTCCCTCGTAATGATGGATGGAGGGGGTAAAATGGAGAAAAAAAAGTATACAAGCCCGGCAATTCCGATAAGCATAAGAATAATAGAAGAAAGTGCAGGCCTTTCATGAACAAATTGGTCCAGCCATAGCTTTGTTTTATTAATCGCCTGAGAAGATTCTGTTTTCATGTTTGAATATTAATGGGTTTATCCAAAGATTGCAAGAGGATAGTAGCCCGACTTTTGCAGGCCCTATTAAAAATTGGGGAGTATTACTTAGGTCATAGAGATATTAAAATTTGCCGAATGATCGGGTACCTGATATAAATACTGAGAAATTTAATGATAATGGAGCGACTAAGCGTAATTCCGATTAAGGAGGTTTTTATGTCATCTGTCATGGATCATCTTCTTGATGCCCTATCCTTTAAGGATTTCCTTTTTGAGAATATTTCAGCCGCTATTTTTGTTGTGGATAAAAATTTCAAGGTCCGGAAAATCAATAATACTTATCAGGCTTTATTTCATAAAGAAGAGAGGGAAGTGCTTAATCAGTTATGCGGAAATTCCATCGGCTGCGCCTTTGCAGTTGAGGAAGGGAAACTTTGTGGGGAAACTGCGGAATGCAGGCAGTGTTCTTTGAGAAGCTGTGTGATTAAAGGGTTCGCAGAATATGACAAAGTTCAGTCCACTTACGTCAATAGAAAATTCTATGTTGATGGAAAGCCTTTTTTTAAATATTTCAGGATTAAAGTTAAAAGTCTGAAGTTTCATGATGAGGATATAGCCGTCATTGTTGTTGATGATGTTACAGAACTCGAGGCGCAAAAAAAACAGATTGAAGACATGGCTAACAAGGATTTTTTGACCAGCCTTTATAACCGGCGATACCTTTTTGAATGCGGTGAAAAGATTTTTCAGAATGCGCGAAGAGGAAGTCTTCATCTGGCGGTTGTCATGATGGATATTGATTATTTTAAGAAAATCAATGATTCCTACGGACATGATGCAGGAGATTTCATTTTGTCATCGGTTTCTGATCTTCTGCGTTCGAATCTGAGACAGGCGGACATTATCACCCGTTTCGGAGGTGAGGAGTTCTGCCTTTTGCTGAATGTCAATAAATATGAAGATGCCTTTTATGTGGTTGAAAAAATCCGTCAAATGATCGAAAAACAGAAATTTTTTCACGAAGGAAAAACTCTTTCCGTGACCATCAGCACTGGAATAACATACGTTCTTGAAAATTCTCTGGAAGGCATGATCAAGAAAGCGGACATGATGCTTTATAAGGCGAAAGAGACAGGACGGAATAAAACCTTAGTTTATGAAAAATGATGACAGGACAGAAATTTTGTGTTTTTTATTACTATAATTGCTTTTGATAAGCGTGCCTGAAAGCGAACATTCCGTTGAATCAGACTCTTTAGCTCTGGTTTTATGTACTGTTAAACCTGTTTTGTTATTTCCTTTTTGGAGAGAATCTTTTTCTCGAGGGGTGATATTACAATTTGAAACATTTGGAGAACTTGGAATTGAGCAGATTTTGGAATAAAAGAATTGATACTCTTGAGGCGTATGTACCCGGGGAGCAGCCTCAGGATAAACAATATATAAAACTCAACACAAATGAAAATCCATATCCCCCTTCACCCAGGGTGATTGAAGCCATCAGGAAATCGGCTGATGAAAGGCTTAAGCTTTATCCCGATCCTACGTGTGATCAATTGAAGGAAACTATTGCCCGATATTATAACCTGGAGAAGGATGAGGTCTTTGTGGGAAACGGTTCTGATGAGGTTTTAGCCTTTTCCTTTGCCGCTTTTTTTAATCCTGAAGAAACTGTTCTTTTTCCGGATATTACTTATAGTTTTTATCCGGTTTATGCTGACTTTTTTAATTTAAAATTTAATCTTATTGAGTTGAATGAGGATTTTTCAATTCCTGTTGAGAAATTTCTGAAGGCAAATGGCGGCATTATTCTTCCGAATCCCAATGCTCCAACCTCAAAATATCTTGATCTTCCACAGATTATAAAGCTTCTGGACTATAATCTTTCAATAGAAAAAGTTGTTGTTATTGATGAAGCCTATATTGATTTTGGAGGAGAATCGGTTGTGGGGTTATTAAGCAAATATCCCAATCTGCTTGTTGTTCAGACACTTTCAAAATCACGTTCGTTGGCCGGATTACGGGTGGGCTTTGCTCTCGGTCATAAAGCTTTAATTGAAGGTTTGAATCGTGTTAAAAGTTCAATTAATTCGTATACGGTTGACCGTTTGGCGCTTGCAGGGGCAGTTGAAGCTTTTAAAGATGAAAAATATTTTCAGCGGACCAGAAAAAAAATAATCAAAACACGCAAATGGGTAATGAATGAACTGCTGAAAACCGGATTTAAAGTCATAGAATCCCAGGCGAATTTTTTATTTATCTGTCATCACTTGATTCCTGCCGGTGAACTTTATAAAAAATTGAGGGACAAAGGGATTCTGGTAAGATATTTCAATAAGCCCAGAATTGATGATTTTTTACGTGTAAGCATAGGAACTGATGATGAAATGAAAAGTTTTTTAAGAGTATTGAAGCAGATATTAGAATAAAAGATTTCTGATCAATTAATTTTATGGAAAGGCTTGTTTATATGGATGCATTCAAAATCATTAAAACACGAAGAAGTATCCGGGCTTATACTTCAAAACCAATTTCTAAAAGTAGGATTAAAAATATTGTTGACTGCGGAAGACTGGCCGCGACAGCCTTTAATATTCAGCCCTGGGAATTTGTTGTCGTAACGGATAAATCAGTGCTGAAAAAAATTGAAAATATTCTTCCTTATAATAAATTTTGCACGAATGCCCCTGCTCTGATTCTGGTTTTCTGCAAGGAGGGAGACTTTTATCTGGAGGACGGATCGGCTGCGACAGAAAATATTCTTTTAGCCGCCCATGGGTCAGGTCTCGGAGCCTGCTGGGTTGCCGGAGACAAGCAGCCTTTTGCCGAAGTCCTGAGAAAATTACTCAAGGTTCCTAAAAAACATCGTCTCATCAGTCTTGTTTCTTTAGGCTATCCTGCGGAAAAACCGGAAAAACTGACCAAAAGAAAAATTTCTGATGTTCTTCATTGGGATAAGTTTTAGTTCTGTAAAAGTTTTTTAATGTAAGAGCTGAATGTGAATGAAATTATTTCAGACTAAAACTATGACCTTCAGCAGAAGTATACCTGTCAGTGAGATTATTATGAAAGAATAGATGAATTATTTCATCACTGAGGTTTGCCTTGATACAGAATTGGATGCAATTTATCCCCTGTAATTAAATTTAATTTTTGCGTCTGGAGTGATTGATTGTCTTGCGTTAAAAGATCAGGCTGGATTTTCAGGGATCAGCATATTTTGTTTGAGATAGGTATAAATCATTTCGGCTACCTGTTTGTAGCCTTTGTGTTTTAAATGTCTGTCTTTTTCCCACTGGATTTTTTTCAGATTCTTTTCTGATAGTAGATTCCAAAAGATGGAATGGTAAGAAAGTGATTTTAAGCGTTTGTGCAGATCAAACAGCTCATTGTGGTAGTAATTGGATAGAATGAAGAAGATGGGTGTGATGTTTTTGTTTTTGCATTCTGCGGAGAATTTCTGAAGAAGAATGACCATTTCAAAAATTGGAGATCCCTTGAGAATCAGATTTTTTTCTTTCGGCATCAGAAGCGTAGAATCCATATGAAGCAAATTGATAAAGATTAAGCGTATGATTCTTGAATTTTTAAATAATAATTCTCTGAAATAAAGTTTTTTTCGGATTCTTTTGTTTTCTTCTGCTTTTTCAAATCTGTCCATTCCGCCTTTTCTAAGAATGTCATCAATATCCGAGCCGTTAATAAGCATTATGACAATATCCGGATTATATTTAATTCCGTGTTCATTGAATATTTTTATTTCCAGAACAGGATCAAAACCAGCAATTCCGAGATTGAGACATTCAAATGTTTTTCCCTTTCCTGGATTTTGATTTAATTGTTCTTCAAGTAATTGAAGGTAGTTTTTTTCGTGTTTTAAGACTCCGATTCCCTGGGTAAAAGAATCTCCGATCGCTATGATCCGGAAAGTGTTTTTATCTTTCAAAAAAGATCTTTCTTTGTCAAAAAAACCGAGAGAGTTTTTTTGAAATTCTGATTGGAATTCATTACAGGTGTAATTTTTTTTTTCTATATTCTTCTTGTAGCTATCGAGTTCGATGTTCATATAATGATCATCCGGAATATGGATGTAGATATACTTTCCGTAATTATCTTCAGACCATGTGTTGTGAATTTTGAGGAGTTTTAAAGTGCATTCAGTGATTAATAAAAATATAAAAAAAGAGAAAAAAGGGAAAATCAAATTCCTGTATTTTAATATGAAAGTTTTTAACCTGAAGAGGAGAGGGGTCATGCTTCAGTTATAAAAGAAGGCATTTGTTTTTGAGTGTTCACATAAAGAGTTTACTATTTAATGAGTTTTTTTTAAAGGAAATACGTGGAGGTTCCATTTATTTGAATTTTTCTGACTTCAACAAGAACTATACTTTAGTCTGCATGTTGCATAAAAATATCCAGTTTTGCTGAAAAACCTTATGATATAAGCATTTGGGTAACAAAAAAGGCTGAACTTTCCTTATGTGGCTTAACCGGTGATAATTATATTTTTCGCGAATTACAGGATTTTATTCAAAATATCAAAAATAAGATTTTTTTGTTCAGAAACAAGGATTTCTTCAACGCGGAAATTTAAAGAAGCGGATCGGTGAGCGGAAGATCGAAGGATTTTGAGATTTCAAGGGCCTCCATGATGCCGCTTCTCAAATCTTCCGGACGATGCGCATCTGAATTGATGATTATTCTGGGTTTGAATCCGGAAGCCGTTTTCCAGAAGGGTCTCCAGGGATACAGGGGGCGCCGCCCCTGCGGAGTTTCAATCCAGGGCTTCATAAATCCGTACCCGTTGATTTCCAGCGGGAGATTCAGTTCTTTGGCAAGAGAACAGATGGCATGTGCGGATTCCTCACAGGTTTCATCCCATTCAGGATAGGCATTCCCAAAAACATCCGGATGAGCCATGAAGGAATATAACCCG
>CAYUET010000028.1:0-33648 GCA_964443875.1 uncultured bacterium
GCTTCGGGCAATATTGAGCACGGATATTAAGGAAGCCGCCTGTCCGGATGAACAGAGTAAAGCTCCAACGCCCCCTTCCAGATCCGCAATTTTCTTTTCAACAGCGCCTATAGTCGGATTACCAAGGCGTGTATAAAAATATCCCTCCGCTTCCAGATCAAAAAGTTTTCCCATGTTTTCCGCGCTTTCATAACGAAAGGTCGTACTCTGTACAATCGGAAGAACACGTGGTTCACCATTTTTAGGAGAATATCCGGACTGGATGCATTTGGTATTAATATGATATTCGGTCATAGTCATTTCCTTATCCGCAGGGTCATAAATTATGGTTATAATATAAAACGAAAAAGAATTAAATCATGGGGGTAAAAGGAAGGCAAGCCCATTTTTTAAGTACAATTTTAAAACAGAAAGAATGGACGCTCTCTATCGCACTAATGGATTATCAAGGGCTTTCCTGACTTTAACCGAAAGATCCTTTAATGCAAAGGGTTTTTGGATAAAATTCATTTCCTCATTCAACATGCCTTGATCCGTAATGACATTGGCCGCATAGCCGGACATATAAAGACATTTAAGGCTGGGGTAAAGAGAGAGAAGAGTTTTGGCCAGATCATGTCCGTTCATACCAGGCATGATTACATCCGTCATAAGCAGATGAATTTTTCCGTCATGCTCACGGGCAATAGTAATTGCCTGTTCCGGGGTTGCCGCAGACAGGACTGTGTATCCCTGAAGTTTAAGCATTTCCCTGGTCATTTTGAGAATCATCGGTTCATCTTCGACTAAAAGAATGGTTTCATGACCGATCAGGGGACTTTTCATTGCATCCTTCGATTTAATCATTTCATTACTTTCATGCATGGGAAGATAAATCTTAAAGAGAGTTCCCTGGTCCAGGACACTCTCAACATGAATAAAGCCATTGTTCTGCCTCACAATACCATAAATAGTGGCGAGTCCAAGTCCGGTCCCTTTGCCCAGCTCCTTTGTGGTAAAAAAGGGTTCAAAAAGATGGGTTTGAATTTCAGGAGACATGCCGCAGCCGTCATCTTTAACAGTCAAAAGGACATATTCACCGGGAGAAGCTCCGGGATATTTACTGGTAAAATCTTCATTACAGGAAACGGAAACTGTTTTAATAGTGACTTTGCCTACCCCTTTTATGGCATCCCTGGCGTTGACGCAAAGGTTTGCCAGGATCTGATCAATCTGAGAGGGATCTATTTTGATCAATTCCGCCTTTTTTTCCGGCAGCCAGACCAAATCAATATTTTCGCCGATGAGACGCTTAAGCATTTTAAGCATCCCTTCCACAGTCTCGTTAAGATCAATCACCTTAGGCACGACGGTCTGCTTTCGGGCAAAGGCCAGAAGCTGGCGGGTGAGATCAGCCGAACGTTCAGCCGCTTTCCGGATTTCCTGAAGATTATCATAAAAAGGAAGGGATTCCTTCATCTGAGAAAGTGCCAGCTCCGTCTGTCCAAGAATTACGCCCAGCATGTTATTGAAATCATGAGCCACTCCTCCGGCCAGACGACCTACGGACTCCATCTTCTGGGCCTGAGCCAGCTCTGCCTGGAGCCTTTCCTTTTCCTCTTCTGCCCTCTTACGATCAGTTATGTCTCTTCCCACCCCGATAATTGAAATCACCTGGCTGTTTTTATCCAGTTCAGCCGTATCACACCAGCTGAACCAGCGCCATCCTTCTTTAGTCAGAGCTCTTTGTTCTAGAATGCAGGTGTAGGGGGGCTTAGAAAGTTTTTTCATTTCATTTTGGGTATTTTCCATGTCCTCTTCATGCACCAGAGGCATAAAGGATTTCCCCAGTAACTCTTCCTCTGTTTTCCCGAATGTTTTACAATAACTGGGACTCACATAGATAAAATGGTTTTCTTTATCGACCTTCACGATCAGATCATTCTGATTTTCAACCAACAGACGATATTGCTCTTCTGCTCTGTGCTGTGCCTCCTCCGCATGTTTTTTTTCAATATTTCCTAAAAACTGCGCAATAATGGCGGCAATAGTGCTTATAAAGGCCTCCTCATCAGCATGCCAAGAGCGTTTAGGACCGATATGTTCACAGCTGATCACTCCCAAAAGCCTTCCTTCAATCAGGATACCCGCATCCAATAAAGAAGTGATCCCCAGAGGTTTCAGATATTCTTCTGCAAGTTTTTCTGTCCGGGGATCATTCCAGGCATCTTCGGCATAGACCCGGTTTTCAGACATCATCGCTGCAAAGTAAGCAGGAAATATTTCAGGATTGAGAACAGATCCGCTGTAATGTGCTTTCTTTCCGGATTCATAAAGCGCCTGACACATTAATGTCAAACGGTCTTCTGAAAAGGTCCAGATGCTTACCCGTGCAATACCAATCGTTTCGGAAACCACTTCAATGATTCTACAAAAGATATCCTGTAATTCTCCGCTTATAACCGTTTGATCCAATACGAGTTTCGCAATTCCGGCTCTCTGCAGGACAGCACGCCTCTCTTTCTCCCTTAATTCCTTCTCTGCTTTTTTCTGTTCCGTGATATCATGAAACACAGCATAAAGCTTATTGTCTATCAAGGTAAACGAAATCTCAATATCCAGAAGGTTTCCACTTTTCGATGTAAGCCGGTAAACCCTTGATGGCGATGTTCTCTCAGGATTACTTTTTACATAATGAATATCGTTCTCCCATACTCTAAGAGATTCCTCCCTGTAAACAGGATCAGGATAAGTTTTTTCAGCCCATACGCTGATTGCAGGGATTTCTTCAAGATCATAACCGAATTTTTCCTTGAAAGCCGGATTCTGATATAGAATGTTTCCCTGACTATCGGCGATTCCTATGGCAAGAGGAATATTTTCTACTATTTTTTTGAATTTATTTTCGCTTTTTTCCAGCTCTTTACTGATCCTATCCTTGGAAATAAGGGCCTGGCGCAGACGCAACAGAAAAATAAAAATAAAAATGGAAAACAGGATCTGTACCATGAGAAGAAAAATAATCCGGGAATAGGAGGGCTCAAGAAATTCTTTCACTCCTATACCCACCGAAACAAACATATCTCGATCGCGGATATTCTCATGACTCTGAACCCGTTCTACGCCATCCAGAGAACATTCTACAATTTCAGAAGAAGCATTCTGTCTGCTTAATATTCTGGAAGCCTCAACAGGCGGAATTCCTTTGTCCAGATTAAATTTCTTTCCTCCAAGCATACCGCTGTAAATAATCCCCTGAGAGTCAGCAAGATAAACCAAAGCATCTTTTCCCAGTCGGGCCTCCTGAAAAATCATGGAAAAATAATAAGGGTTGACTGAAGCAAGAAGAACACCAGCAAACTGTCCGCGAGTATCCTTAAGGCGTATGCTGACAGGAATATACCATTTCTGAGTCACTCTTCCCAGAATAGGAGGACCGATACGCATTTGAGAATCCTGATGTTCCCTGTGAAAGATAAAAAAAGGTCGGTCACCGCTGTAAGCAGGCTTTGAATCTTTCTTATCCGTTAAAAGAACATTCCCCTTAACGTCAATGATGGAAACCAAATTGAAGAGATCAGATCTGGAAGTAACGAAATGATTCAGAAGTATCTGCATGTCTTCAGGGCTTATCCCGGATTCCCAGGTTTGCCTCATGGAAAAAAGAGAAATTTCAATCTGAGAAAGAATTCCTGAAATATGCTTTTCCAGAACAGAAGCAAGATTCTGAGTCTCCTTATATGCCTGAGTTATTTCAATCCGGTGTTCACTCTGAATAACCAAGAGGGTAATCCCCCAGGTTATGCATAGAACCAGAATGCAAAACAGAAAAATTCTTCTTCCCAGAAATTTTCCAATCCCGTCTTTTTGTACGGTTTTTTTCGCCGGGAGTTCCTGAGTTTTAATTTTATCCATACCCCATTTCCTCAATGATCCAGGGTTTCACGGACTTTTGACGCAAGATCCTTCATCGAAAAAGGCTTCTGGATGAAATGGATGCCTTCGTCAAGAATACCCTGATCGGTAATCACGTTGGCCGTATAACCGGACATAAAAATGATTTTCATCAAAGGATGCAGAGAAAGAAGTTTTTGAGCCAGATCGCGGCCGTTCATCCCGGGCATGATTACATCGGTCAAGAGCAGATGAATTTTTCCGGCATGATTACGGGCAAGAGAAAGCGCTTCTTCCGGGGTTGCTGCAGAAAGGACGGTATACCACTTCAGCTTAAGCATTTCCTTAGTCATTCTCAGAATGAGAGGTTCATCTTCCACCAAAAGGATGGTTTCCTGACCGCTTACACATGTGTTCAATTCCTCTTTTAATTTCAAGTTTTCTTTATTTTCGTGGCAGGGCAGATAAATTTTAAAGAAGGTTCCCCGATCCGGCTCACTTTCAACATGAATAAAACCGTTATTCTGACGAACAATACCATAAACAGTGGCAAGTCCAAGTCCTGTGCCTTTTCCGAGTTCCTTAGTGGTGAAAAAGGGTTCAAAAAGACGGGAAAGTGTTTTTTGATCCATCCCGCAGCCATCATCACTTACAGTCAAAAGAATATATTCACCGGGTAAAGCCGCGGAATATCTGCTGCAATCAGCCTCGTTAATAATACTCCGGGCAGTTTCTATATTCACTCTTCCCACCCCCTTTATCGCATCACGTGCATTGACACAAAGGTTTGCAAGAATCTGGTCAATCTGAGAAGGATCCATCATGACTGGCCTTAATTTTATACCGGGATGCCATACCAGATCAATATCTTCACCGATGAGCCGTTTAAGCATTTTAAGCATCCCTTCCACGGTCTCGTTAAGATCAATAACCTTAGGTGCCACTGTCTGCTTTCGGGCAAAAGCCAGAAGCTGACGGGTGAGATCCGCTGAACGCTCAGCAGCCTTGTGAATTTCCTGAAGATTATCAAAAAATGGAAGGGCCGAATCCACCTGGGAAAGAACCAGCTCAGTCTGGCCCAGTATCACGCCGAGCATATTATTGAAATCATGAGCCACCCCTCCGGCCAGGCGCCCGATAGACTCCATCTTCTGGGACTGGGCCAGCTGTGCCTGAAGCTTATCATGTTCTGCTTCTGTCTTTTTCCGTTTTGTAATATCCGTGTGAATACCTACGAGGGCTGTAATTTTCCCATTACTGTCTTTATTTGCATAGGCCCTCAGGCTTATGTCCAGAACCTGTCCGTCTTTTGAGTACATTTTTACTTCGCCGATCCATTTTTCACCGGACATAATGGTTTTAAAAACCTCTTCACCGACTGTTTTATCCTGAAACAGAGTGTCTGGAGGATAGCCCGCTATATTTCCAAAAAGTCCACTAAAGGCCTTATTCTGGTAGTAATGCACTCCCTGAGGAGTGGACATTCCAATCGCATCGGTTGAATTTTCAAGGGATTCCTTGAAAGTCATCAGAGACTCTTCTGCCTGTTTATTTTCGGTGATATCCCGGATCACTTCCACAGCCCCTGTACGATTTCCAAATTGATCAAAAAGAAGAGTTGCTTCACCCCGGAGATAAATTCCTTTTCCCTGGTTCAAACGCTGAATAAATGTTTCGGCATAGATAATTGTTCCTTTACGCCGGATGTATTTATAGGCTTTTTCTATTTCCTCTTGCGTTTTATCGATAAGATCAATCAGAATCGGACGGCGTTCGCCATAAAAAGGGAGGGCATAGGCATAATCCCCTTTGCCGAGCAATTCCGCTCTCTTCACTCCGGTCATTGACTCAGCAGCCCGGTTCCATGCCACAACCCGATGATCGGGATCAATGACAAAGGTTGCATCGGGCAAAAAATCAATCATATCCGTCAAAAATTGGCGCTCAGCACGCAACGCATTTCCCGCCTGCTTGCGTTGGGTGATGTCCATGCATGAAAACTGCAAAAATTGCTTTTTATCAACGTTGAAACTCAGCAAATGAACTTCCGCATCCCATGATGCGCCATCGGGGCGCTGATGCAGCCATTCAAAAACAACAGATCCTTTATTTTTAGCAAGATTAATATAATAAACAACTTTCTCTGCCGAAGGGGTACCATCATATTGAAGCGGAGCAGAAACATCCATAGGGGTTTTACCTAAAACCTCTTCTTTTGTTGCATATTCATAAATTTCAACCGCAGCCTGGTTGCAATCAAGAAATTTATAGGTTTTGGCATCCATTACAATGATAGGCAGACGGGAGCTTTCATAGACCCGTTTTTTAAATTCCTCACTTTTCCGCAAATCAATGACTTTCTGATCAAGGCGATGTTTCAGAAAAAATGTAATTCCCGCGAGGCTTAAAATCAAAACGCCCGTAAACAGGCCTGTGAGTTTCAACAATAACAGAGTTTGAGGATCGAATCCTAAATCCATTTCCAGAGAAATCCATTTTTTCCTCAATTTTGCAAGCTCACTTTCAGAAATCGTATCCAGGGCCTTTTGTATGGAACTATAAAGAAGGGGATATTTGCGGCTCACTGCAATGCTTAAGTCAAAAGCAAAATCTGTTTTTCCTGCCACTTTAAGATTGAGAATTCCATTTTTTTCAATATAGTAAGCGGCCGAGGCTATATTTTCTGCAAAGGCATCAATCTCATCGAGAGAAACTCTTTGCAGCCCCTCAGGGACATTTGGAACAGGAACTACCTCGAAACGACTCAGTAATGACTGGTCATGAAGATATTTTTCAGAGGCGTACCCTGAAACAACGCCTATTCTTTTTCCTGTAAAAGTGTTCAAAGTGGTCACTTCATCCATACCCCGCAATGTAATGAGAACTACAGGCACAACGATGTAAGGTTTTGTAAAGAACGCATAACTTTCACGCTCAGCAGTTCTCACAATCGTAGGAGCAATGGCACATTCTCCGCTTTCCAGAGCATCTAAATGTTTATTCCAGTCCGCAGAGGGTTTCTTGATAAACGAGATTCCAAGGATTTTTTCAATCCTGGCGATGATATCTGCCCCCAGACCAATAAAGGTTCCTGTCTCCGATTTAAACTCGATTGGGGGAAATGTACTATCATAAAACAAAACAAGATTTTTCCGATTGTCGTCAAGCCAGGTACGCTCTTCAGGAGTCAGGTTGAATTCAGAAAATTCCAGAGATTCGACCTCAGCCCCCTTGAGGGATCCGGTGATTAATCGGGCAGGCTTTTGCTCTATTGCGGACTCTGCAGAAATAGAAAGCGTAAAGAAATGAAATAAAAAAAGAAAGAGAATGCTGATTGAAAAATTAAATCGAGGATAAAAAAGGGGTAACTCCACAGTATTCGAAATTGACTGTATTATCCCCTTTTTTTCACTCATAAGGTTTCCCTTGGATTGAGGTGGCTGAACAATAATTAAATTTGATTAAATACCTCAAATATTATCAATGCTTTCTTATTTTATCCGCTGCATCATTTAAAAACAACGAAATAATATTTCAACCACACCAAGAACCCAGCCCTAAAAGAGCTATAGAAAGAAAACAAAGCTATTCTTCAGTAATAAAGACTTTTTCCATAATCACATCTTCCAGGGGTCTGTCTGAGGCATCCGTCTCTGTTTCGCCAATTTCCTCGACCACATCCATGCCCTCTATAACCTCTCCAAAAATCGCGTGATGATTATCCAGCCAGGGAGTGGCAACCAGAGTGATGAAAAACTGGCTTCCTCCGGTATCCGGTCCCGAATTAGCCATGCTGAAAAGTCCTTTTTTGTTGTGTTTAAGCTTCGGATGAAACTCGTCCTCTATGCGATACCCCGGCCCTCCTGTTCCATTTCCCTCCGGGCATCCCCCCTGGATCATAAAGTCCTGAATCACACGATGAAAAATAAGCCCGTCATAAAATTCTTCGCTCACAAGCTTTTTGAAATTTTTTACTGTCTCGGGGACGAGATCATCAAACAAACGAGCCTTAATTATTCCAAAATTGGTTTCCATGGTTACAGTGCTCATAGTATTCCTTTCATCATTAATAATATTTTAAAGGCTTTTAACCGATCTGGTTTTATCATCTCGCCTGCTCTGCATATAAAAAATAATTCTAAAACACCACAATAAAATAGTCCCCGGATTCTTTTAAAAACAGCGCTGATTGGACTTCTTCAAACATGTTTTATCACAGCGGTAGCATATTTCATTTTTCAGATAGCCTCCGTCATAAAATTCCCTGAAGTTATTGAGGGTAATCAAAGCAATATTGTGTAAGGCCTCCTGGGTAAAAAAGGCCTGATGTGAAGTGATAAGTACATTGGGAAAGGTCAGCAAACGCGCCAGAACATCATCGGTAATCACATCCTCCGACCGGTCTTCAAAAAAATATTCACTTTCTTCTTCATAAACATCCAGACCGGCACCACCGATGATTCTGGATTTCAGTCCTGAAATAAGTGCTTTGGAATCGATCAGCTTTCCGCGGCTTGTATTGATAAGAATCACTCCTTTTTTCATTTTCTGAATAGCCGCTTCATTAATCATATATTCCGTTTCCCTGCTTAATGGACAATGCAGGGAAAGAATATCAGAGGCATTGTAAATTTCATCAAGAGAGGCATACTGGATCCCTGACTCTCTGGCATAGTTCTGGTCCGGAAAAGGATCATAAGCCAATACCTGCATTCCAAATCCCTTCAGAATAGAAATCAGACAGCGTCCGATCTTCCCGGTTCCTAAAATTCCGGCAGTTTTTCCATACAGATCAAAACCTAAAAGACCCTGGATTGAAAAATTACCATCCCTTGTCCTGTTATAGGCTCTGTAGGTCTTACGATTAAGAGCAAGCATCAAGGCTGCCGCATGTTCAGCAACAGCGTAAGGAGAATAGGCCGGAACACGCACCACATGAATCTTCCCATAAGCTGCCTTAAAATTCACATTGTTGAATCCTGCGCAACGAAGACCTATGATTTTTACCTTATGCTTCACAAGTGAACCAATTACCGCGGCATCCAAAGAGTCATTCACAAAGGCGCATACACCATCAAAACCCGCACATAAATCCACAGTCTGTACACTCAGATGGGCATCGATATAGGTAAATTCAAAACCAAAATCCCTGTTCGTCTCATCAAAAAATTTCCGGTCATACGGCTTCGCATCAAAAAAAATGATTTTTTTGCTCATACACCCCCACTTTGCAATTCACGTTGTTCTATTGACTCTGCCTTAACGGTATTGTGCTATAACCTCTGAAAAATGTCACGATTTTGATAAGGCTAAATCCAGGTTCCCGGCAGATAAAAAAACGATCAGGAAAGCCTTGATTTAAAATCAATATAATTAAAAGTCCGATGAAGTTTAAACTGGGCAGAAAAAGGATCATAAGACGCTATGGAAGGCAGCTGAATTCCATTGAAGGTATTGGTTTTTACCATACTGTAATGCGCCATATCGCCGAATACCAGTCTATCTCCTGGCTTCAGGGGGATTTTAAAGGAATAATCCCCAATGACATCTCCGGCCAGACAGGTCAAACCTCCCAGTCGATAGGTATAAGCAAATTCCCCGGGGTGCCCTGCTCCGTCAATTTTAGGACGATAAGGCATTTCCAGAACATCCGGCATATGCGTTGCTGCTGAAGTATCCAGAATTGCAATCGGCATCCCGTTATAAATGATATCCAGCACAGAGGCCACAAGAACACCGGTGTGAAGCCCTACGGCTTCTCCGGGTTCGAGAAAAACTTCCACCCCGTACCTAGATTTAAAATCGCGAGTCAAATGAATCAGCTTTTGAATATCATAGTTCTCACGGGTAATGTGATGCCCTCCGCCAAAATTAATCCATTTCATTCCTTTAATATATTGTCCAAATTTTTCCTCCACGACCTTTAACGTTCTCTCCAGGGCATCTGAATTCTGTTCGCAATGGGTATGAAAATGAAGTCCTGAGATCCCCTCAAGATTTCCTTTTTCAAAAACATCAAGAGGAATTCCTAACCGGGAATAAGGAGCACAAGGGTTATAGATCAAAGGCTCGGCTTCAGAATACTGGGGATTAATCCGTAATCCGCAGGAAATGGAAGACGGAATTTTCTTTCTGTGTTTGTCCCATTGGGTAAAGGAATTAAATACAATGTGGTTGGACAGAGTAATCAGCTCATCCATGTCTTCATCTTTATAAGCCGGAGCAAAGACATGCACTTCCTTTTGAAACTCTTCTCTTCCCAATCTTGCCTCATGAGGAGAACTGGCACAGACTCCGTCCAGATATTTCCGAAGAATCGGAAAAAGGCTGAACATGGCGAACCCTTTTAAGGCTAGAAGAATTTTGCATCCCGCCTCTTCTCTTACCTTCGCGAGTACCTTCCCGTTTTCTTCAAGCGCGGATTCATCAACAACAAAGCAGGGAGTAGGAATCTTTTGAAGATCCAATCCTTTTAATAATGAATCTCTTCCCATGGCAATCCGTATTGATTCAATTTTTCCATGAAAGGTTCCGGGTCAAACTGTTCAACATTAAACACCCCTTTACCCGACCATACGCCCTGAAGCATAAGCATGGCACCTATCACTGCCGGAACCCCTGTGGTATAGGAAATGGCCTGAGCCTTCATTTCCTTGTAGCATTCCGCATGGTCACAGACATTATAAACATAATATTTTTTCTTTTTACGCCCTTTGATCCCTTCAATCATACAGCCTATATTGGTTTTTCCTGTATAATTCACCCCTAAAGATCCGGGATCAGGAAGGACAGACTTTAAAAACTTTAAAGGAACAATCTCATGCCCTTCATAAATTACCGGATCAATACGCGTCATTCCTACATTCTGAAGGACACGGAGATGATTGAGATAGTTTTCAGAAAAAGTCATCCAGAAACGCATTTTTTTAATTTCCGGAAAATGTTTCACCAGGGATTCCAGCTCTTCATGATACATGAGATACATCTCTTTTGGGCCTACTTTCGGAAAATCAAAAGTCTTGTGGACGGAAAGAGGTTCTGTTTCCTTCCATTCACCATTTTCCCAGTACTTTCCGCGCTGGGTAATTTCACGGATATTGATTTCCGGATTAAAATTAGTGGCAAAAGGATGCCCATGGCTTCCGGCATTGCAGTCCATGATATCCACCGTATGAAGCTCATCAAAATATTTCTTTTTGGCATAGGCACAAAAAACATTAGTCACCCCGGGATCAAACCCGCAGCCCAGTAAAGCCATAAGTCCCTGTTTTTTAAACTTTTTCTGATAAGCCCACTGCCATTTATAACAGAATTTCGCCTCATTGGGCGGTTCATAGTTAGCCGTGTCCAGGTAAGGAACATTGGTTTCAAGACAGGCATCCATAATCGCCAGATCCTGATAAGGTAAAGCAATATGCATCACTAAATCCGGTTTATGCCGTTTAATCAATTTAACGACTTCTGAGGCCTGATCCGCATCCACCTGATCTGTAATTATTTTTCTTCCTTTGATAAGTTTTCTGATTTTTTCACATTTTTCAATCGTACGGCTGGCCAATACAATCTCAGAAAAAACTTCCGGAATTTGAGCACATTTCTGCGTCACAACACTCCCGACGCCGCCCGCCCCAATTATAAGAACTTTAGACATAATGAAGCCCTCCTGATAATGGTCGAAAACTAGAAAACTTAAAAAATTTCGAAAACATAATCCCCTGGTTTTGAAGAGTCAAGGGAATTTAAAGTCTTTACTAAATTTTTTATAAAAATAAAAGAAACAAAAGTCAATTTTCTCTCATCAGAGGAATTAACCCTCAAAATTCATCTCATAAAGCTTTTTATACAGCCCCGGCTGACTGATTAGATCTTTGTGTTTTCCGGATTGGACAACAATCCCTTTTTCCAAAACAAGAATTTTGTCCGCTTTGGATACCGTGGAAAGGCGATGAGCAATAATGAATACCGTTCTATTTTCCATGACCTGGTCAATGGCTTCCTGGACATATTTTTCATTTTCCGTATCCAGGGCTGAAGTCGCTTCATCAAAAATAATAATATCCGGATTTATCAACAAAGCACGCGCAATGGAAATGCGCTGTTTTTCTCCTCCGGAAAGTCTGAATCCCCTCTCACCGACTAATGTGTCATACTGGTCCGGCATGGCAGAAATAAATTCATGAGCTCTGGCCAGCTTTGCGGCTTTTACAATTTCTTCCTCGGAAGCTTCGGGATTCCCATAAGAAATATTTTCTCTGATTGTTCCATTAAACATCACCGGTTCCTGGGTCACCATGGCCATGATTTTCCTGAGGGATTCCACATGAATGGTTTTGAAATCCTTCCCATCCATAGTAACAGAACCTGACTGGGGATCAAAAAAACGCGGAATCATATTCGCAATAGTTGTTTTTCCGGATCCTGACGGGCCCACCAAAGCAATCACTTCGCCTCTTTTAATTTCAAAAGAAATATCCTGAAGAACAGGATTATCCTTGTTATAGGCAAAAGAAACATGATCAAAACGAATAGTATCCTTAAATGAAACAGGAAATTTATCTCCGGTCACTTCACTGGTCTCAACGTTTTGTTCCAGCTGATCAAAAATCCGGTCCGCAGCCCCCATGGCATTCTGAAACATGACCTGAATTCTTCCGATTGTTTTTATGGGTTTTACCATGCAGCTGATGCAGGTAATATACGTAATGAAAGTTCCCAGGCTCATCTCGCTCTTGATGACCTTAGGGGCAAACCACCACAATAAAAACACGCCGGTACTGACACCCACCCATTCCGTAATTGGAGAGAGAATCGCTTCTTTGCGTTGGGATTTTACTCTGGCTTTAATGGTTTTCTCGCAGACATTCGCAAATTTTTTATCTTCTTTTTCAATCTGTCCGAATACCTTTATCACCTTCATGGCATTAAGAACTTCAAATACAGATGAAGAAATATCCGCCAGGTTCTGCTGTGTCTTATGGGTCAGTTTCCGAACCTGCCTTCCTACAAAAATAATAGGAAGGAGTGTTAAAGGCAGAACAATAAATGCGATCACCGTCATCCGCCAGTCAATGATAAGCACGATTCCTAAAAAAGGAAAAAAATGCAAGGAATCTAAAATAGTATTGGTAAAACGGCCTGAAAAAACAGTCTGAACAACGTTCACATCCAGAGCAATTCTTGAGATCAATTCCCCTGTCTTTGCTCCCTGAAAAAATGAAAAAGGCAGTTTAAAAAAATTTCTGAACAATTTAATGCGTAAATCTTTGGAGACCTTCTGACAGACCCACTCCATGATCGACACCTGAAGGTATTCTGAAATTCCTTTCAAAACGGTTGCACAGATCAAAAAAACGCAGATCATATTAAGAAGCTGTAAAGGATCCTGATTATTCAAAAAATCAAGAAAATGATTAAAAGCACCCTGAAAAGGGATGTTCATGGAAAGGCTGATCTGAATGGGTTTATTTGAAAGAACACGATCAATCAGGGGAATCATCCCCATAACGGAAACCGTATTACAGAGCGTAAAAATCAGCATGCATAACATGGCAAAAAGCCAGGCCGGAGTATAGGGAAAGGCCAGAGATAAAAGTTTCCATGTTTTTTTCATGATAATATCCCGCTGATAATTTCAGCGGCCCTCCGGCTCGCCCCGGGAGTTCCAAGTTTTTCCCTCACTTTTTTTAATCTTTGAGTCATATTTTTCGCATAGGTTGTATCATCAAGATAGCGGTTAACCCATTGAACAATTTTCTGAGGATTACAATCCTTCTGAATAAGCTCTGGAATAATTTCTTCCTTGGCGACAATATTCACAATTGAAATATACTTTGTCTTAATAAGGCTTCGTATGATCCAGTAGGAAACGGGATTTACCGTATAAACAACCACCATGGGCTTTAAAAATAAAGCGGTTTGCATACTCGCTGTCCCTGAGGCCACCACGACCACATCCGCTTCCTTAATCAGTTCATTCACATCTCCCTGGTAGACAAAAATTTTATCGGTCTTGTTCTTTTTGTGGAATTCTTCACTGATGGCTTCAATTTCCTTCATCCGTTCAGGAGAAGCCGCAGATATGACGAACCGGAGATGAGGCTTCTTTTTTCTCAGCAGTTTTATGGATTGCAGGTAAACAGGAAGAAGCCTGGCGATTTCTGAACTGCGGCTTCCGGGCAAATAGGCAATCAGAGGCTCTCCGTTTTTTTTGGGTATTACTTTTTTTAAATTTTCTGTCGGGATATCAGGATTAAAAGTATCCAAAAGGGGATGTCCTACAAAACTTACAGGAATGCCGGCCTTTTCATAAATTTCCTTCTCAAATTCAAAAATGACAAAAATGTGATCAACATACTTTTTAATAATTTTAAGACGTTCAAATCCCCAGGCCCACAGCTGAGGGCTGATATAATACAAAACTTTCGCTTTATGATTTTTAAGGCCTTCAGCAAGGCGTAAGTTGAATCCGGGATAATCGATCAGAATAACCGTATCAATGGATTCCTTATCAATATAATCAACAACATCTCTCAGGAGACGTTTGAATTTGCTGTAATGCTTGAGCACTTCCCAAAAGCCCACAACAGCAAGATCCGCATTGTCACGGTAAATTTCAACTCCTGCATCCTTAAGAATCTTTCCGCCGATACCGACAATTCGGACTTCAGGTTTGAGATTTTTCAGATGTCTGGACAAAAGCGACCCATGAATATCCGCCGACTGCTCTCCACATATGATAAAAACCGAATGAACTGATTTCATTACTTATTAACTTGCTTAAGAATCTTAAGCGCGGCGGACAAGGCCATTTTACCGTGAACGATTGATACTTTGGGGGCGCAACAATGATCCACACAGCTGAGAAAATCAGCTAATTCTATTTTAAGGGGTTCCTGCCGGTCTGTCTGAATTTCTGTAACTGAAATTTTACCATTGATTACTTTATAAAATTCGCCGGACTGGTTCTTATAATCCAGGGTCATGTAGCTGTCCGGCTGAAAAATTCTGATTTTTCTGAGTTCTTTACTGCTGATGCGGGAAGCTGTCAGATTGGCCACGCAGCCTCCTTTAAATTCAACACGGGTACTCACAATATCCTCATGTTTTCCGAGGACTGCCACTCCGCTGCTCCGGATATCTACAATCTCATCATTGACAATACTGAGAACAATATCAATGTCATGAATCATCAAATCCAGCACGACTCCGACATCAATGCTTCTTCCCTTGAAGGGAGCCAGACGATGAATTTCGAGATATCTCGGGTTCGTAACTTTTTCGCGAACAGCAAGCCATGCCGGATTAAAACGCTCGATATGTCCGACCTGTAAAACCAAAGGGGTGTTGGTGACAAGATTTTCAAGCGCCGTCGCCTGTTCTATCGTTTCAGTCACTGGTTTTTCTACCAGGACATGCACCCCCTTTTCAAGAAAATAACGAGCCACTTCGTAATGTCCCACCGTAGGGACTACAACCGATACTGCATCAACCTCTTTGGCAATGATCCGGTAGTCCTTTTCAAAAGGAACATTTAAATTTTTAGCCACTGTCTGGCCTTCTTTTTCATTCACATCGACAACGCAGACCAGTTCAGAATTGGGTAATTCATTGTAAATCCGGGCATGATGCCTGCCCAAATGTCCGACACCGATGACTGCTGTTCTGATTTTTTTAGACTTCATAATCCAATGATCGCTATTCCCAAAGCATCAGCAGCTTTAATCACTTCCGGTTTGTTCAGCATAATCGCGCCGCCCTTGTCTACAACAAGAACCTTGGCACCGGATTCCTTCATTATCTTGAGTGTTTCATGACCGATCACAGGGATATCAAAACGCTGATCCTGATTACTTTTGGAAACTTTCACCACAATGGTTCCGGGACCGGAAAGAACACCGGCTCGCTGAATGGTCTGGTTAGTCCCTTCTATGGCCTCAACGGCCACCACGGAACCTTCCTTCATGACAAGGGTCTGACCTATATCCAAATCGGCAACAGCACGGGCCAGCTGCAAGCCTTTCTGAATATCAACCATCTGTTCTTTGGAAGGGGAGGCCTTTGTCATGCAGCCTTCTGTGGATAAATGATCCTGAATAAAAGAACTGGAATTGATGATATTTAATCCATCTTTTTCGAGTTCTTCAGCGATTGTTCCAAAAAGCGGAGCCGCTCCCCGAAACTTTACCCGGGCCATAAGTTTAGCCATCCTCAGATCAAGTTTTAATATGGAAAAAAGCTTAGTGGGGGTAATCTGCCCGGCCATGACGACAGATTCACATTCATTTTTCTTAAAGAAATGGATCATTTTGCTGAGTTGCCCGATTTCAATCCACATGACAACATCGGCAATCATTTCAATTTCTTTTTTAGTCTCTCCAATAAGGGCTGCAACAACAATCTGATCAACCCCTGATTTACGGGCCCCCTGGGCTACAAGCAAAGGAAACTCACCGCTTCCGGCAATAATACCAAGATTCTTCATTTTGCCCCTTTTGTAATTCCGCGCTCTGAATTGTCTATAAAGTTAATGATTTCCATTAATTCGGGATCCGGTCCCAGCTCTTTGATTTTTTCCAAAGCCGATGAAACCATAAAATCACTTCTATATAAATATTTAAAAGCCGTCTTGATCTTGGCAATCTTTTCTTCTGAATAGCCTTTGCGATGTAGTCCCACTTTATTGATTGACCGGATCACTGCAGGATTTCCATCCGCAAGCATAAAAGGAGGGATATCTTTTACAATCTTGGAACAACCTCCGACTATCACCATTTTCCCTATTTTAACAAATTGATGGATTCCAACAAGTCCGCCAATCACTGCCTGATCATCGACGCGGACATGCCCGGCAAGAGCCACTGAATTAGCCATAATGACCTTATCCCCGATAACTGCGTTATGTCCCATATGAGAATAGGCCATCAGAAGACAATCTGATCCGACTTCTGTTATATGATCGTCTTCAGCCCCGGCATTTAAAGTAACAAATTCCCGGATAACAGTCCTTGCCCCAACTTTACAAAAACATTTCTGGGTCTTTTTATACTTTAAATCCTGAGGGATACCTCCGACTGCCGCATAAGGAAAAATGATTACCCCATCTTCAATAACAGTACAATTATCAACAGAGGCATGATGCTGAATCTCAACATCTTTTTTAATTACAACATCAGGCCCAATCATGACATGTGCGCCAATAGTTGCAGAGCTGTCTATTTGTGCTTTTGGATTTATTATTGCAGTGGGATGGATCATTGTTTCACCTCTATGATTGCAACGATTAATTCCGCTTCAGAAACAACTTCATTTTTAACCCGAATGCAACCATGTACTGTTCCAATAGACTTTCGGAATTTACCAAATTTCATATCGATAATAAGCTGATCTCCGGGAACGATTGTCTTTCTGAACCGGGCCTTTTCAACTCCGGCTAAAATAGCCATCTTATTCTCGATGGCGTTGTTAAATAAATACCCTACTCCTACAACCTGGGCCATGGCTTCAATCTGAAGCACCCCCGGCATCAGTGCCTGAACAGGGAAATGACCATTAAAAAATTCCTCATTAACCGTGACGTTTTTTATGCCCACGCACCCTTCCCGGGTGATGTTAACAATCCGGTCGACGAGCAGAAAGGGATAACGGTGAGGAAGCAATTTTTTAATCTGCTCACTGTTTAATTCAACCGGTTTCTGGTTGACCCGAAGATATTTCTCATAAAGCATCTGAGCAAGCTTTACATTGGATGAATGTCCTGATTTTGCCGCAACAATATGCCCTTCCAGACGTATTCCCAAAAGATAGAGGTCTCCGATAATATCCAGCATTTTATGACGGGCAAATTCATTCTCAAAACGCAGACCTTCTTTGCTGAGAATCGCTTCATCCCCGATAACCACCGCATTATCGAGAGATCCTCCCTGAATCAGCCCTTTATCCATCAGGTATTTTACCTCATGATAAAAACAGAAGGTCCGGCAAGATGAAATCTCTTTGACA
This sequence comes from uncultured bacterium, assembly GCA_964443875.1. Taxonomy (GTDB): domain Bacteria; phylum Auribacterota; class JAFGBW01; order JAFGBW01; family JAFGBW01; genus CAYUET01. The sequence goes on from CAYUET010000028.1 coordinate 17,872, forward strand.
AAAGACTCTTTATCAATATCCAGGCTATAGTACTGCGTGTTAACAACCGGATGATTATAAGCCAGGGTATAGGTGACTTTAAAGCCCTCATAGGGAAGCACAGTCAGAAATGCATCGCCCTCAGTAATGGTTATCGGTTCCGTAACCTTAAAAATAGTAGAATCAGCCTCTTGTTCCACCACACCGGCTTCCTTAAGGATATTTACAAAAGGATCTGAAGAACCGTCACCCACAGGGGGTTCATCCGCATCCAGTTCAATGGATAAATTGGTAATCCCGAATGCCCATAAAGCCGCCATTACATGTTCAACGGTATGAATTCTGACCATGGCATTTCCAAGAATCGTTCCGCGCGCTGTTTCCACAACACTTTCAATACCGGCCTTTACTTCAGGCTTACCCGGAAGATCGACCCTGATAAATTTTATTCCGCTGTTGATAGGGGCCGGGCAGAACACCATGGTTGTTTTGGACCCCGTATGAACACCGATTCCAGATATTTCAGCTCTTTTTTTGATTGTACATTGTTTTTTCATTTATCTGCCAACTTTGAGGTTTTATTTTCCAATTCCATAATTTTATTTTCCAATTCCGACACTTTTTTTATCAATTCCGGAACATGAAAAAGACTTACTGTCGTTTTTTTAAATTTATTATGCTCACAAGCCGGAAACCCTGAAACCATCTTACCGGCCTCGGTATCTTTCGTAACACCCGATTTGCTTGTCGCTATCACATTATCGCCAATTTTTATATGTCCGTTGATTCCAGCCTGTCCGGCAACAATCACTCCTTTACCAAGAACACAGCTGCCGGCAAGCCCACATTGCCCAAGAAGCATGCAATTTTCTCCGACTTCCACGTTATGAGCAATATGAACCAGGTTGTCGATTTTTGTCCCTCTCCTGATCCAGGTTTTATCTGACCGGGCTCTGTCTATTCCAACATTGGCTCCAATTTCAACGTCATCCTCCACAACAACAGTTCCCACCTGAAAGATCTTTTTAGGGATTCCATTGGGCACTGGTTCAAAACCAAAGCCATCTGAACCTATTACCGTACCGCTATGTATGATAACTCTTTTCCCAATACTCACCCTATCCAGAATAGAAACATTGGGATAAATCCTGCAGTCAGATCCGATTTTAGCCTCACGGCCTATGTATGTTCCTGACTGAATGACTGTATTATCACCGATGGAAGCATTATCCTCTATCACGGCAAAAGGCTGTATTGTTAAATTTTTTCCCAAATGAACATTTTTTCCAATAAAAGCTTTATCGGATATTCCAGGGGAAAAAGGCTTATCCAGCTCAGAAATGAATAATCCAACCACTGTATTAAAAGCACTTGTGGCGTTGGTAACACGAATTATTGTTTTTTTAATATCCGTACATTCTGCGGCATGATCAAGAAGAATGGCCGAGGCATTTGTCTCATTCAAAAAAGACTCATATTTCTTTCGGGTTAAAAAAGTAATATGCCCTTTTTGCGCCTCTTTAATTCCTGAAGCCCCCGTAATTATTTCATCTGCATTGCCCTCGACAGTACCTTTAACAAGAGCTGCAATTTCTGCCACTGTTTTAGAAATCATGAATGAATACCCTTAAACTTTATTTTTTCTGCTTAAGGATTTCTGATTTTTTGGTATCATCATTAACGATTTGAATAATCTGTTCAGTCAAATCTAAAGCGGATTCTTTATAAAATAAAGCCTTATCATCAAGGATTAATGAAAATTTTTCAATTTTTCCCTTTGCTGCTATAATCTGTCTGATTTCATCTGTAATCTTCTGAAAAAGCACATTACGTTCATCCAGTAATTCTTTTTTCGAATCATCCGTATAATCTCTTAAGGCTCTCAGTTTCTCCATAATTTCTTTTTCTGCTTTTCTTTTAGCATCATCGGAAAGAATTTCTGCTTCAGCCTTGAGTTTATTGATTTCTTCAATCATCGTCTGAGCGGCTTTTTCCTTTTCCTCTTTTACTCTCTGAAGCTTTTGATTTTCATCACGGGTTCTTTTATAAGAATTAAAAACTTTCTCAAAATCCACAAAACCGATTTTCTGATTTTCTGCATAAATTGAAGTAGAAAAAATCATAACTAACATCACTAAAATTACTTTCACGAAATTAAATCTTCTCATTTTTTTACTCCGTTTCCATTCGTATGGATGTTTTTAACATAAGTCGCCAAATTATCATCATTTTATTAATGATACAAAACAAAAAATCAATAATCCTGCATTTATATTCAAAAAAAACTATAATCAATTTAAATGCAAAAATTTAACAATACTAAAATCTATGACCTATATCAAAGGTAAATTTTCCGCCTTCCCCGTCATGATACTCATCCGTTTCCAGAGGCCATGCATAATCAAAACGAAGAGGGATTCTCTGATCGATCAAAATACGAGCACCCAATCCTATCGAAGTATTGATAATACCTAAATCAATATCATCTGATTCAGCGTAAAGATTTCCAAAATCGTAAAAAACTGCAGTTCTGAACTGTTCCATCAAAGGAATGACATATTCCATAGTTCCGTAATACATAAATTTTCCACCGACAGGATCATCCATTTCATCATGAGGCCCTATGTCTCTATAATCATACCCGCGAACTGACCATGCTCCACCCAGAAAAAAACGGTCAAAAATCGGAACATCATCACTCCTTCCAAATTCTTCAACCATCCCTGCTTTTAAAGAAAAAATGAACACATTGTTGAAAATAGGATTATAATAAAGATCAGACGCCAAAACAGTCCTATAGTAATCGATGTCTCCCCCGACTCCAGCCACTTCAGTATCAAAACTCAACCGGGACCCCTGAGTTGCATTAAAATAATTATCTCTCACATCACGGACAAGACTCAATCCCACCTTCCCCACATTCCGTTCCCCCTCCTGAGACTTTAAATACGCGGAGGCATCATCATCAACATTGCGGATATCGACATTCTCAAAGGAATAACGTACCTCTGCCCTGGAATATTTGAATACCGGCTTAGCCAACCTGAGGACAATACCTCTGCGGTCTTCGCTGTAATCAGAGCTGTCATAATCTCTGGAAGAAGTAAAAATCTTCGAACCAAAAAGCAATTTTTTGTCCATGAACCAGGGTTCGGTAAAATCAAAAGAAAACTCTTCTTTGGTCTCTCCAAATTCTGATCTGAATTTCAATTTCTGACCATCCCCGGTAAAGGAAGGGTAGTTGAAAATATCAAAGTTACTTTGAGTCACTTCAAAAAATCCAATCAGGTGATCAACAGAACTGTATCCGGCCCCAAAACTTAATTCCCCTGTTTTGTCTTCCTCAACTTCAATCAGAAGATCCCTGACTTTACGGGTATGGGTAGGGTCAGGATAAATATCTACCGTCTTGAAAATCGCCAGGTTTTCAAGACGTTTCTTTGCAATTTCCATTTCTACCCCGTTAAATTTTTCTCCGGGCTTTAAATTCAATTCCCTGCGTACAACAATATCTTTCGTTTTATCATTCCCCGTTACTAAAATTTTATCAATAAAAACCTCTTCATTTTCTTCTATCGTATATTTAATGTTCATCACCTGATTATCCGTGGAAGAAACAACGGTATTCGGTGCAATTCTGGCATCAATATAGCCGTTTTTATAATAAACATTCTGGATGGCCTTATGATCATGCTGCAGATTATCCGGAAGAAAAATCTCTCCGGGTTTCAAGGAATTTCTTTTCTGTAATTCTTCACTGGAATACTTTTTATTGCCTTCCATTTCTATTGTTCCAACCTTATACGGATGGCCTTCTGAAATTTCAACGTCAATAATCACTCTTGAATTATCTTTGATAAAAGTCTCCTTGACTCCCAATACTTTGATATCCACATACCCGCTCTGGTAATAAAAAGCACGTATGCGATCCAGGTCCTCCATAAACTTTGCCCGCTCATAAATCCCGCTGTTATACCAGCGGTTCCGTTTGGTTTTCATAACCTTAAGAACTTTCTTCTCTTTGATCTGGTTCGCACCGAGAATATTGATTCTTTTTATCCTGATTTTTTTACCTTCAGTGATATTGAAGGTAACATCTGCCATTCTTTTATCTTCCGACATTTCAATGGAGTAATCGACGGATATCTGCTTATAGCCTTTCTTCTCATAAAATTCCTTTACTTTGCTTACATCGCTCGAAAGAATACTTTCATTCAGAAATTCATCCTCTTTGCAGACAATCTGCTTTCTAAGGATTTTTGTCTTGATTTTCGCATTTCCCCGAAAAATAATCCGGTCCACAATGGGTTTTTCAACCACTTGAAAAATTATCTGGAAATTACCCGGATCTTCAACAAGACGCACATCGACTTTTGAAAAATAATTCAGCTGATAAAGGGCCTTGATATCATTATTCACATCAATGCGGCTGAATTTTTTACCTTTCTGAGTACGCAATTGATTTTTAATCAGAGTGGAATTAACAAACTGATTTCCTGAAATTTCAACATCACTGATAACAGGCATCTCCTCTTCCCCCGTATAGACAGGGCTTAACAAGCTAAAGATCAATATTACAATAAAAGTCTTTCCCAGCATTTTTTTCAGCATTTTCATTCTCCACCTGTTTATTCTCGGGTTTCTAAATCTCCAAATCGTGTATATTCATTACTCCACTGAAGCCTGATATCTCCTGTGGGACCATTCCTTTGCTTGGCAATACATAAATCGGCCGTTCCTGGGTCATCAGAAGGATCATAATATTCCTTCCTGTATAACATCAACACCACATCCGCATCCTGCTCTATGGCTCCGGATTCACGCAAATCTGAAAGCATGGGCTTATGATCTTTTCTTGTTTCCACCAGCCGGTTCAGCTGAGAAAGAATAATTACAGGAACATTCAATTCACGGGCAATCTCTTTTACAGAACGGGAAATTTCCGATATTTCCTGCTGACGTCCTTCCTTTCCGGAAGGCGAAGTGATTAACTGAAGATAGTCTATCACAATAAGCTGGCAATCTGTTCTGGCTTTTAAACGCCTGGCTTTTCCGCGCAGTTCCATAATGGAAATACCTGGTGTATCATCGATATAAATAGGGGATTCTGAAAGCCTTCCTGCGGCAAATTTCAATTCTTCAAAATCAGCCGGAGAAGCAAATCCACTTCGCAATCTTTGAGCGCTCACTCTGGCATTGGAACACAAAAGACGGAAAACCAGCTGTTCCTTTGACATTTCCAGACTAAAAATCCCAACGGATTTCTTGGTTCTCACTGCAGCATGTTCAGCAATATTCAAAGCCAGTGCGGTCTTTCCCATGGAAGGACGCGCCGCTAAAACAATCATATCGGACGGCTGCAGCCCGTTTGTTTTTTTATCCAGATCCATAAAACCTGTTTCAATTCCAGTGAGCACATCATGAGAGTTCATCATCTGTTCAGCTTTTTCAAAACCGCTTTTAATCAGCTCACTGATGCAGATAAAATCTCTCTGAACTTTTTTCTGTGCAATCTCGAATATTTTCTTTTCTGCCAGATCAACCAGCTCAGATATTTCTGCAGTTGATTTGAAGCAGTCATCAATAATTGTCGTCGTTGTGTTGATTAAGCTTCTTAAAACTGCTTTTTCACTGACAATGGAAATATGATGTTCCAGATGAGCGGTTGAAGGAACATAGTTGACAATATGGGATACATATTCAGGGCCGCCCGCTGATTCCAGCTTTCCCAAACGTGATAATTTTTCAACGAGTGTTATAAGATCTCCAGGAAGATTTTCTTCAAAGAGAGCCATTAATGCTATAAAAATCTCTCGGTGTTCAAGTTTATAAAAACTTTCCGGAGTTAATTTCTGGATGCCTGTAGAACAGGCATCCAGAGTTAAAGACATGGCACTGAGTATACTTTTCTCAGCATCAATATTGTGAGGAATATTTCTTTTTTGGTTTGAAGTTACAACTTCAACATCAATCATGATTTCTCGGCTTCAACACTTTCAGCAGCCTCACGAATCACCCATACTTTGATATCTGTGGTCACAAGGGCGTGCAGTTTCAAAGTAACGGTATATACCCCCAAAAATTTAAGATGCTCATCCAGGGCAATGAGTTTTTTGTCCAGATCAAATCCTTTATCCTTTAAGGCGTCCGCTATTTCTTTGGAAGATACGGAACCGAACAATTTCCCGTCTTCACTGGCTTTAACCTCAATATTCACACTGATGCCTTCCAGCTTGGATGCAAGTACTTTTGCCTCTTCCTGTTCCTTAAGTTCCTGTTCACGGATAGTCTTGATTCTCTTTTCTACAGCTGCAACATTGTGTTTGGTAGCAACAACAGCCAGTCCCTGAGGTAAGAGATAATTTCTGGCATACCCATCGGAGACCTTTACAACGGTCCCGATAAGTCCTAATTTCGGTACTGTTTTTTCCAATATGACTTCCACGGCAATTCTCCTAAGATTTTTTGTTTTTTTCAGTTGGCTTGTTATTCACCGATATACGGTAACAAGGCCATGATACGGGCAAGCTTGATCGCCCTTGTCAGCTGTCTTTGATGCTTTGCGCAATTACCGGTTATTTTTCTGCCGATAATTTTTCCACGCTCCGTAACATATTTACTGATACGGCTTAAATCTTTGTAGTCAATGCCTTTGACAAGATTGGCACAAAACTTACATTTTTTCTTACGGATGATCTTTTTTTTCTTTTTCTTTTCAATCATGGTTTTCCTTTTCTCCTTCTATAATGATATGCCCTTAAACTTAAAAGGGAATATCTTCTTCCTCAACGTGATTATTCTCATGAGAAGCCCGTTCCGGGCTGTTCTCCAGTTCGTAGGAACCGGTATCTGCAGCATGTTCATTCATTCCTGCTTTACCGGTGCCAAGAAATTGTATCCTTTGCGCTAAAATCTTTAAACGGGATCTTTTTTCGCCTTCTTTGGTTTCCCAATTATCCATCTGAAGACGTCCTTCCACCAGAATAGGGGATCCCTTTGTCAAATAATTCTTGGCCGACTCCGCCTGTTTGCCCCAGACCACTACATGAATAAATACGGTTTCTTCTTTTTTTTCACCTGTTTTGGTCAAAAAATAATTATTAATCGCCAAGTCCAGACCACCCACGGGCTGACCAGCCGGCGTATACCGCAATTCCGGGTCACGGGTCAAATTACCTGCCACAAGCACTTTATTCAAACTAACCATTCACTCTGCCTTAATTATTCTCTGATTTCATTTGTGGAATACTTTTCTTTTGTCAGAATATTGGCTCTCAGAACATTGACGTTCATTCGAACTCTCTGCAAAAGCTTCGCCACCACATCCGGCTTACTCACAAAATTAATCAGAATATAAATTCCATCGTTCATTTTTTTAATCGGATAAGCGAGCTTCCTTTTCCCAATCTGTTTGGCTTCAAGAATTTCCCCCAATTGCTTTACGATTTCGTTTTTAACAAAATCGACTTCCTTCTCAAGCTGTTCCCCTTCTAAAACAGGAGATAAAATAAACATTCCTTCATATGAACCCACAGTTTTGACTCCTTTATCTATGATTAAAACACTCTAAATATATTTAGAAAAATGGGCTGTAAAGTAACAATATTTTTAAAGATATTGCAAGTTTTTTTTTATGAAACATATTATTAGAGATTGCAATCTTGTTTTAAAAAATTTGCAGCTGTTTGAATTCCCATCTTAAAAATTTCAAACAATCCTTTTAATCTACTTTAACGAAAGGTGGTCATCTATACACACTTTGCAAAAAATACGCCATAAAAAATTATCCCTTTTGAAGTTATTTGCAAGGGCTCTGTAAACTGACTTTTTGATTATTTTTTAGATACCTGCTCCCCTGCTGAAAAAACACATCAAAAAATTGAAATACCCCGATAGAAAAAAGAATTTTAAGAATACTTGACACGAACCTCTACCTGTCCCTGAGGAAGAAGAAAAGGGACCCGAATCTGCTTTTCACTGGAAATATACTGTTCAACTTCCTTTATTTCCGGAACAGTGGGATCACATTTAATATTCTTCAAGGATAGAGCAGAACAAACATAGCCCACAATGATATTCAAAAATTCCTTGGAGGAATCCAGTGAAAGCTCAGAAATTTCAGTTATCGGTCTTTTAAGTAATGAAGAGGAGATCTTTAAAATAATTTCCCTGCTTAAAAACAGCTCTACATTGCACATGTAATCGCCGCTAAGATTTTGTAAAGCGACCCAGTGATATTCCGAAGAAGTTGAGAGACTGCTTCCATTTGAATAGAATCCCCCAATACGAGGCTGAACATCCAGCAGATACCTGAATAAATTCACTGTCGACTGAATAATAGTTTCGACCAATATGGCATTGGTATGAGCCGCAATGGCATTCAAAATCTTAAATTCCAGAATAGACTGTTCTGTTCTGAAAATTTTGAAATGATTTTCGATCTGTTCCTGGGATAGAATTTTCAATTTAACAAGACAATCTCCGAGAAGCATATTGTTGCTCATCTGTCTGGATATGATTGTTTCGAGTTCTTCCGCTGAAATACAATCCAGCGCCCTGGCGGCTTTCATAAAGGTCATATTATGGAGAATCTGGTATTGTTGAATTTTTTCCAATTGGGACTGAGAGATAATTCCTGCCTGAACTGAAATTTCCCCTAAAGACAGATTGGTATGCCCCTGAAGTTCCATTGCCTTAAGCAAATCTTCTGGAGCTACAATTCCTTTTTCAATTAAATATTGACCGAAATATTTTATTTCCATTTTTGTCACTTTTTCTTATATGTTTATCATGAAAAAAATGAATTGTAAATTTATTCTTTACAGGAAAATATGCTAACTCAACATACTTTTCATATCATATGTGTCGGAAAAAACAAGGATTCTTTTATTACTTCAGGTCTTTTTCACTTTGAATCACAGATTAAAAAATACTGCAAAATCGAGATACTGTATGTCAAAGAAAGCAGTCAGAAGGATATTGCCAAGCGTATCCAGGAAGAAACCCTCTCTCTTTTCAAATCCATTTCAGCCATTAAAAATCCTTTTCTTATCAGCCTTTGCGAAGGACCCTGCGCTAAAAATTCCATTGAAGAGGCCGTACAGCTTCAGCAATGGATGAACAAAACGCTTCACCCGGTCTGGATCATCGGAGGAGCATACGGTCTTTCTCATGAAATTTTGAATCACTCCAAAGCCAGACTCTCACTAAGCCCTCTTACCTTCAATCATCAGCTTGTCCGCCTTATTCTGGTTGAACAGCTTTTCAGATGTCTTAACATCCTTTATGGCGGGGATTATCATCATTAAAAAATGTTAAAAACCGGCGAATTCATTGATGGCGGTTCCGAAAAGGGTAATATCAACAATAACATGGGCAAGGACATTCTTTTGATTCATAAATAAGACAGGCCATTTTGTCGCATAAACCGTAGGATATCCATTTTTAGTCAGCTCACTTAAACCGTTTATTCCATCGCCGGCAGGATCATCTCCAATCAAAAAAATAGGGGTGTTGGGAAGCTTGCATTTCTCAAGATCCCGGAAAGTGCGATCAAGAGTAATCTTTTCATGAGCAACCAGAACTTCTGTTTTTAATATCGGGGCGTATTGAAATTGGCAAAATTGATGTTTTTCTCCAAAAAGATATAAGGTTCTGGGTTCCAGATAGCAGGAGGAAGAAGAAATAATTTTATAAGAATAATTCGGATTATTCCTCTCAAAAGATTTGATCAGTGAAGTTAAAAAAATATCAGGGACCATTATTTTAAAAAGAATGGGAATCGTCACGCTTTGGGATAAATTTCTTACAAGCAGCAAAAGATATCCCAGCTGGGATTCTTCACAACACAACAAAAGGAAAAGGGGCTTACTTCCCGGAATAATCAGATTTTTCATAGCATCAGCTTCCCGGGACCTATTGGGAATAAGCATTTCAGAAGCCCCGGACTTCGATTCAGAAATAGAGGGGGTCATATAAATCTTTTTAATTTTCCGGATAAGCGTTTGGGATAATTTCAAACTGTTGCCGGATTGAAAAGAGGAATCACAATCCTCTTTAAAGACAAAATCCCTTGCCCCTGCCTCAAGGCATTGGAGGGTTATATCTGCGCCATCCGAGGTCCTGCTCGACACCATAATCACCCGGACGAATGGATATAATTCCCGGATTTTCCGAAGCGTTTCAATACCGTTCATCCCGGGCATCTCAATGTCGAGGGTACAGATATCGGGCTTTAAAAGCGGAATATAAGTTAACGCGGTTTTCCCGTTCATCGCAGTGCCCACCACTTCAATTTCATCATCTTTTTTTAATGAATTTGAAAGATAGCTCCGAAAAACAAGCGAGTCATCCACTACAAGAACCTTGATCTTTTTGTCAAACATGCTTAAAAAGATAATAATCTTCACTTTCTTTAGCAAGGTAAAAAAACAGAGGAAAAAGGGAATGCTTAATCCCGGCTACATCAGACAGTTTTATCTGTTTCATTTTGCGGGGTCCAAACTGAAAACAGCCTGGTGCCTTCTGAACCCTCTTTTTCTATCCATGATCATAGGAATTCTATTTTTTAAAATCTTTAAACCGGAATCGCCTTTAATCATTTTAACCATTCTATCAGGATATCTCCCCTGGCAGTTTTCCGCCTCGAGCCTGCAATCTGCAAACCGCCTGTATCTTGATCAAAGAGCCATTGCCAAACAGCTTAAAAGCACCAAATTATCCTTTTTATTTAATTTCATTCTCTTTCGATTTTTTTTATTTTTACCGGGTATGTTTCTGTGTTGTCTGAGCTGCTGGATGCTTTCTCCTCATTCCCTCTTAAAAATTCCCTTATGCGTCCTGATTCTGTTTTTAATCTTCCTGTTTATTTTTTCAATCTCCTGTTTTCTTTCCATTTACTCACTTTTTTACCCCGATCTTACCCATGGACTTGAGACCTTCTTTTCATTTTTGATCTGGCTGACTCCTGTGTTTTATGGTCTTGAAGATCTCCCGCTCTCTCTGCAGCATTTTCTTCTGCTGAATCCGGCGACCTGGTTTTTGGATGCCCTGCGTGCAAGCCTTGATATTCGTCATGAATTCTCCCTGGGACTCTCTCTGCCGATTCTTACTCTTTTATGCCTTATCGCCGGGATAAATGGTTTGATTTTTTTCAACAAACATGAAAAGGAAGCGTTTAAACAGCTTTGAAACAGTATAATCCGGGGTTCCGGATAGAATTCCGTGAGCTTGAAGAATCAATGATCCAGATTCAAAAACTTTAAACTTATAAAGGCATTTCTTTTTTCAGCTGCAGGGGAGGAATAATTCCTTCCAGGATATGATTCAGATTCCGGATTGAATAAGGTTTTTGATGAAGAAATTTCTTTGCGCCTAAAAGAAAACTTTTCTTTCCTTTTTCCGCTGGAGCATTGGTACAAATGATTACGGGAATTTCTGAAGTCCTGGTGTCAGATTTTAACCGTGCGGTCAATTGATAGGCATCCCCGTCAGTCATCTGCAGATCTGAAATCAGCAGATCAGGAATATGCTCAGATAAAATCTTTTCCCCCTGCTCAAGGGTATTGGCCGTCAAGGCAGTGAAATCATAATCCTTACTGAGCAAAGCAAAAAGTTCTGTCATTTTCTCATTGTCATCAATATAGAGAATTGTAATCATTCAAGCCTCATTGAAGAGTAAAACAGCCTTTAAGGCCAATTTATTATTTTTTAACTTATAACTTCAATTGCCTTTTCACTGACTCGTCCATGCACCGGGCAAGAGGCATGCATCGGCTAAAAGATTCACCATAAACCGCTTTCCAGACATCCATGCTTTCCATGCAAAGATAAACCCATGTTTCAGGAGAAAACTCATGAATCCATTTCAGCATTTTTTTATACACTTCCTGACGAAAAGGTCTGAAGAATCGCATTTTCCCATCCTGCCCCGGAAACATTTCACCTGAAAAAATCATACTTTTCGGATGTTTTTCTTTTAACAGGGCATGCATAAAACCCGGATATCGGAGAATCCCAAGACTGATCCACACAATTTTTTCAGGAGGTACAGCCTCAAACATTTTCCTCAAAGTTATCCGATATTTCTCTTCCCATCCGGGCAAAGGAATAATGGGATCAAAATGAAAAGCGATAGGATATCCAGCCTTGACGCACTTCAAAGCAGCCGCTAAACGTTCTTCCTGGATCCCTCCAAAAGGTTCATCGGTCTGAATAAGTTCTTCAGGATTCAATGACCAGGAAATGATGATGTTGGAAGGAACCGGCTTATAAGCCAGAAGATTATCTATCTCCGTGGTTTTAGTTTTAAGTTCAAGAACACAATTCTTTTGATCCTTAAAATAATCCATCAGCATGGAACTGAATCCGGTAATAGAATCCAGAAGCAGACTGTCTGTAAGTTCTCCGGTGCCGATTCTGTAGAACTTATCCGGGTTAGCGGCAAGTGTCGATAATTCCTGAAACATGTCCTCAACATTGGTATACACGGTCATCAGGGGGTTATTCAGATAGCCCTGAAGAATGCAGTAACTGCAGCCCACCGTACAGTTTGTTGCTAAATTCAGAAAATAATAACCGCAGGTAATATGAGAAGGCGTACAGGGACAAGGCTTGAAAAATTTCCCCTCCTGTTTTGCGAGAACTAGCACGTTCTGTTCAGGAGAGTAAAGGCCGGAAGCAACCGTCTGGGCCACATCTTCAATATATTCAATCTTTTTGGGATTGATTCGGGAGAGAATCTCCAGTGTTTTAGAAAATTTTCCCACTTTTTTTTCAATCAATACAATTTCAGGCCTGAATAGCTTCACACATTTTCTCCGTTGATCCGCTTTTCCAGTTCTTCAAGTCCGCCCTGGCGAAGCTGTTTTAATTTAAAGATTATTTTTTCCAGATCCTCTGAACTTTTAAAAGAAAAGCGGACATCATATTTTTTCAATTCGAAAAAAGGAGAATGCTGAATATCCAGCAGGGGCGGAATCTTCTGTTCAGAAAGCCACTGTTTAAAATTCTTTTCCGCCCTGGAATACATCGGATAACGCCATTTAAAGATCCATTGAAAAAATTTATCCGCTTTTTGTGAAGGTGTCATTTTTGCCTGTTTTAATTCAGAAAAATACGAATGAGTTAAAAATTCTTTCAGGCTGCAGGATTCATTTTTCAAAAGGTCCTGCAGCAGATGAAGGATTTCCTTCTGTTTGTTTTTATTCACCTGGAATTCACTGAACAAATCCAGAAGATTCAATTGTTGCCCGGTTTCAATTCCGGAAAAAAAATCAATCAGATCAAAGCTTAGATCTCCCTTCATAAAAGAAATCTGAATCTCCATGGGCATAAGGAGAAGAGAAGGCATCCACTCAAACCATTTACTGTTCTGACCTAAAGCAAGAAGAGGAAAATATTCTCTTTGAACTTCAGTTTTCGATTTCTCAAACACATTTATAAGACGATCAACGATTCGGGCCTTTTCTACCAGATTCAAATCCCTGCTCGCTAAATTTTCAAAAAGGGTCATCCGGAAAAGAGAATAGCTGTTTTCATCAGACTCTCTTATAAAGGCGGATGTTTCAGAGGCGCCTTCATCCCTTAAAAATTCAAGCCGTCGAAAACCAGAGACAATCCGGAAACCTTCACCTTTTGCCTGAAGAACCGGAGGCTGAATAATCCCGGCTTTACGAAAGGAATCTCTCAGAGATGCATCATTTCTTAAATAAGATGTCCTGTAGAGGACATCTCCGAAATCAATCGTATTGATACTCAATTTTTCAAAATATTTCATAATCATCCTGACCTGTACATTGCCTTAATATACTATTTATACTACCTGGCTTTAAACCCCGGATTAAATACTCTTTTTCTTGTAAACAGCAATTCCAAATTCTTCAGAAATAAACGGCATTTTCCCAAAGACTTTTTCTATAGAATAATGAACTTCAATCCAATTTTTCAAATTCTGTGCATAATCATAACCGAAATACGATGCCCCGTATATATCTGTTCGCCGGCCTGCAATAAGGATGCGATCAACGGAATATTTTTCAAGGAGTGAGATTACATTTTTTTCTCCAAACATATCCATTTCATAGGGCAAAAAGGACTCATAACGTAAAGGATTATCTCGTTCCGAGAGGAAATTGATACCAATCCCTTCAGGAAAAACAACAAAAGTTTCATTGCTTGCGGTTTCTTTCCTTAAAAAATCAATTGTATCCTTTAAAATCTTATTTTCCGGGGTATCTAAGCAAATTAAAGTTCCTCTCGGATACTCAATCTTTTTGATCTTCATCTGGTAAAAATAGATATAATCCGCACTTAAATAATAGGCACAAAAAATCATAGCAAGCACAAAAAACAGTTTATACTGATTTAATCTGACTCGATATTTTATTTTTAATTCATCAAAAAGTCTTATTCCTGTTTTATAAAAAAAACCAGTAAAAACCGGAATTCCCAGAGGAATCAAATAAAAACTATACCCGCCTAAAACAACTTTAAAAATAATTCTATGAAGCAAAACTCCCAAAAAGGCTAAAATAAAAAGAAAGGCATAAGTTTTGGAATTTCTGAAGTTTTTTAATTCTAATAATACTACATAGAGAATAATAAAAGGCAATGAGCGGAAAAAATCAAAAATTTCAAAAAAACCAAAAATTAGTTCACTGAAACAAAATGCAGCAAAAACAATAAAAACATACTGTATTTTACCTCCTAAAAAACTATTTTTAACCCGTTTTATTCTGAAAAGGGTCACCGTCATTGCTAAAAAGCAAAAAACGATTACTTCAACAAGGAAAACCTTAAAACTCAAAAAAATATTTTCATAAAGGAAATCTTTCCCGGAAGAATGCAATGAAAAAAGAAACTTACCTTTTGAAATATAGATTAACAGATCCCATAAAGATTCCTTTATTCCCTCCACACAATTTGATCCCAAAGCCAATAAAATATATATCCCTGAACTGATAATAAATACGGCTGAAGTATAAAGGCAGATTTGTCTTTTCCTGTTCAACAGCCCCCAGACACCCAGAAAAATGAACCACATCAGCCAGGATTCTATTGTCATTAAAGGTCTTGTCAAAAATCCTGATATCATCAGAAATGAAGATACTAATAAAAATTTATTGTCATATTCGAGCATATACCGGACTGTAAAATAGGCGCAGCCCAACATTTCAATGCAAAAAATAACTGAAGCCAGATTATAAGGATAAATCCAGTTAAAAATACCATTAAAGGTATAGGAACCAAAGATACAGGTCACTATAAACAGGAGTATGCTGATAAAAGTTATTGTCGAATTATAAAACAGTCTGGAAATCTTATACATGAATCCAATCGCAATAAAACTGCAAATCGATCCAATAAGATATATCCATTTAATATGGATTCCGAAAAATTTAAAAAACAGAGATAAAATATAAGGGGTTATCGGCCCCATTAAATATCGCATATCTTTATATAAAGTGTATTCCTGAGATAATTTCAAGCCTACCCAGGCATCTCTGAAGCTATCGACAATGATATTCCCCAATTTCTCATAACTTAAATAAAACAGGGATATGTAGACTATTGCCAAAAAAACAATAGCCAGAACAGTGTGCTGATGCTTTTTTAAAATTTTCATATTTACATCTTTTTATTCCTATATGCGGTATATTGTAAATATGAAAAAATTTCTATTTTTTTAAATGAACCGCCCCGCAGCAAGTTGCCGAAATTTTAACCCGAACGAAATTGAAACAAATTCACTACCATCCCATAGGATTTTAAAAAATTTTAATTTAAAAGGCTGATTAC
>CAYUET010000029.1:0-33449 GCA_964443875.1 uncultured bacterium
TAAGACTATCCCTTTCCTGTTAAACCTTCAATGTGTCCGCTGTCGGACGCTTACTTTTCTTCAGCTAAATCCAATTTTCCAATATTTAAATAGTATTTAGCTAAAAGGCTTAAATAAAATGTATCGCCTTTGGTAATCTCTAAAATTCGTTTAATTATTTTATAATTTTCCTCGTAATTTTTTCGAATTTCAAAAATACTTGCCATTATACTATAAACATACGGATCTTCTTTTCTTTTGATGCTTTCTTTAAAATTTTCCAAAGCCAAATCATCTTTAGACACAGCGTTGTAATTCATTCCGATATATTGATATAATTCAGCACTGTCCAAGCCCAAATCCTTTGCTTTTTTTAATTGAGCGAGACTTTCTTCGAATTTCAACTTATGATAAAGGCATATTGCATCTAACAATTTTAATTCCGCGTTATTTGGAAAAAGACGTAAATTTTCCATCAAAAAAGCAGACGCTTTTTCATAATCCATTTTATCAATCTGCTTCCTTATGCTTTGGATCACCTCAACCGGTGGGCTCATTAAACCGACCTTGGATAAATCCTCCGCCTTTACATTGATCAGACATATCACAAACACAATACAAAAACAGGCATGAATCCAATTTTTCATCCTAATCATCCTTCCACATAATTACCTAACTCCGTCCCCTATTTTCAATTTTTGCAACTATATCCCCAGTTTTTCACGACAACCATTTATGATTTCTTTCGCAATCGATATATGAGAGGGATCTTCAAGTTTTTTATAAGCCTCTAAAACATTTTCCATGGCATTTTTATACTCACCAAGCTCATAATATGCATGCCCTTTCATCAATTGATTATGACCGTCTTCGGGATGCAAACGCTGAATTACCTCTGTATCAATTATCACTTTTAAAAAATTACCTAATATCATATTAGTTATTGATCTAAGATTTAAGTAGAGAACTCTTGATCCCTCTGACAAATTTTTAAAATTAAGAGCCAAATCGACTTCCCCTAAAGCAGCTTCATACTGCTCTTCGTCAAAAAACTTACTTGCCTTCAAGTAATGTTGATGGGCATCGACATTAAGTCCACATTCCTTTATTGATTCAAAAAGATTGTCATTCATTTTTAAGTGATTTTACCTTTTCTTTTAAATATTCTATTTCTACTTGACTTAAATCTGACTGATTATCATCGATGTATTCATCTACTATTTTTTTATATTTTTCACTAAAATTTTGAATAGGTATATAATTCCTGTCAGTATCTGCCTTATCAACATGAATACCTAATGAATCCCTGCGACCTCCTAGATATTTATCTAATTCCTGAGAAGTATAATTTTTGTATTTGTCTGATTGGTTAACCAAATCGTTAAATTGTTGATTATTTCTTTCTAAAATTTGAATTCTCTCTGTGATTTTTTCAATTAACTTAACTTCATTTTTAAATACAGGAATTTTATTATCTACCACCAATCCATAAACCTTATTGGCATAGCCCTTAAAATCTTTTGCAAATTTCAATGCTTGCATAAGCGCTGGATTAATTAAACCGGTTGCCAGAATCGTCATATCAATCATTTTATCTACTTGCTTCTTGATAAAACTACTCGCTTTATTTTCCACATACTCATTTAATATATCACCCCATTTGGGTACTTCTTCAGGGGTATATTGTTTCATTATGCCTTCTTGAATTTTTGAAACAATAGAATTACTAATCTCCTTTAATTGAATCTCAGAATATTTCAATTGTTGGGAAACTTTTGCGTTCTTATATGAATTTATCATGTTGGTCTTTATTCTTTGGGATATTATTGACTTATCGCCCCCTGAAGTTTCAAAATTGTATCTTTCTGGATTCTTTTTCCAATCAACCCCTTCCAAAGATGACAAACCACCCCTTGAAACCGGCTCAAAATCTATAAGATTTGTTCTTGAAAGCCTTATTGGATTCTGAGTTTTTCCAAACATTAAATCAAAGGTGTTAATTAATTGATCTTCCGTAATTCCTAATTTTTCGACCATTTTCCGAAAAGGATCGCCAAAGCTACTTGGCTTAATATTTGTTGATAAAACTTCTTTCCCCCCTTCAGAAAATGAACTTTTTGAGATAGGAGACAACGATTCATTTTGGATTAATATTGTCTTTTCTCCATTATCCCCAGATTCCGGGTTTTTCAGGGTATTCGATGGCGATTCGTTCCGGGGTGATGTCGATTTTGCTGTAGACATCTGCTTCACAGCGTCCGTCTCCAATGGTGTGACAGAGCCAGTACTGTCCGCATTTTTGGCATTGATAGATACTGTCTCCGAAAGATTTGAAGCCGATTCGCTTGAGATGTTCAAGGAGTTCGTATTTTTCGTTGTACTCTCTGTCAGTATCTTCGCTTGTCCCTTTGTAAGTACCGAGTACGTTCCATCTGGATTTGCAGCAATGTTCCATATCGTTTTACCTCCATTTTTATTTAAAGAATTCTGCATCTGGAAATCTTCGCTTGAGCTCTTCAAACGTAGATTTCTGGAAGACAGCGTGTTCTCCATGGGGTCCACCCTCCCAGTGTTCATACCAATACTGTCCGCATTTTTTACATTGACAGGCTGCCTCCCAATTTCCAATTGCAAGCTTTCTATTGAGGATACATTCAAGTTGTTCATATTGTTGATTTTCAATTCTTTTACTTTCTGCGTCTCCTTTGAAAGTACCGAGTAAGTCCCATCTTTGTTTGCAACAAAATCCCATGAAATTTTCCCTCCATTTTCATTTAATGTATAAATTTCTTTTATTTTGAATCCTTGTTCTGTCATTGTCTTTATATTGGCATTTGGAATAACAAACTCTCTTGTCCCACCACCAGTTTTGCCTGTCCCAATATTACCGTATCCTCTTGCTTCAGAATTAACTGGTGTTGCAATCCCATCTGGTACAGTTGGCTTTTCAAACACAATTACAGTGTTTGCTGAATTATTAGGTAACGTTGATTCAAAATCCTTATATAGACTTAATCTCTGTTGCATTTCCTTCGGAGTCTTAACATCTGCAATATCTGTAGCAGTAGTCAAAAATGTTTCATTATTGCGATTATATTTTGGGTCAGGATTAGATAACATATTCCTACCTTCCAAAAAGCTTTGCACAAAGTTTTCATTCATCGCCCTTGCATAAAGTCCATCCGCAGGAAGCGGATTATTCGCTGGCGCTTCAGTCCCCCCCAATAATTTTCCAAGTTTCGAATTTAGAGAATCCAACACTTCCCCTGTACTTTCCCAAATCCTTGAAATTTCTGTGAATGGATTCTTTGTCCCTTCAATCGCCTTCATGGCAAGGCTGCCAAAAGTCTCACTTTTCAAAGCAGCAATATCCTTAGCTCCAAGAGGTAATGTACCAAGCGTTATCACCAAAGCTCCATAACCTTCCCCCAGAAGACTACTGCGTTCATTCAAATACAGTGTCTTGCCTGATACGATGTCCTCGGCTGTGGCGGCTTCAACAATCTGGTTTATTCCCACCATTTCCCCCAGGGCCAGGGTGAAAGCCTGTCCCAAATTGACTCCTTTTCCCTCGTTTTCTATAGATAACTCATTGTAATATTTCGATCCACTAGTAGTCATTCCGTAGGCCATCATCCCCATTCCAAGAGTCAAGGCTATTGGAGCTCCGACCAATAATGCGGTGCTTCCAAGTACTCCCACAACAACCCCAGCTCCAAGGCAAGTGTCGCCAAGCGATTTTGAAAATTGAGAATTTAAAAGTTCACTTAGGGGTCTATTTTTCTCAATGGCCTCCAACCCCTCCATCCTAATGTCAAGATTCCTATATTGCCCAAAGGCTATCTGGTCACGGCTAAGTGAATTCAAAAGTTGCGCCTTCTGATTGCCATTCAGATATTCGGATTCCATTCTCGTTAAAAGAGTATTGTTGCTTATATCCGCCTGTCTCTGGATTAATAAGCCAAGTTCCGATTTCTTATCAATTTTTCCCCCTAAAGTATCAGTAAAGCTTACTTCACCGTTTGTCCCCATCAGAATATTATAATCGTGAGTAGCTCCATTCCTGTCCGCAATATTTCTGTACATCTTTACAACCTGAGTTCTCACAGCCCCCAGTTCCCCAGCCTGGGTCGTATAGGTCACAATATCCATATCCTTTGTGCCATCCGCTTTGAAATATCCCTGTATTCCCGTTTTTGCGTCCAGTTCTACATAGGCGAATTCTGAATCCTCAAGATATTGTCTCGTCTTAAACACATTCCCCTGACTGTCATAAAAACGCTCAAACTGCCCTTGTTCATTCCTAACAAAATCCGTCTCCTTGACTCCATTCAGCCCCCATTCGGTCCTTCTAAATGTTTTAATTCCGCTTCCGGCCTCTCCTCCGGTTTCATAACCTTCCCTGTAAAGTCCGGTTAATTCACCTTTGTTATTGGTTCTGAAGTGCATATTCGGATCTTCAAGTTTCATTTCCTCATTGGTATCGATGTTCCTGAGCACTCGCTCACCATACATATTTTCATAACCAACCATGTTCTTCCCGTCTGCACTAAATCCTATTCCCTTTACTTTTACCGGGCCTTCAAAACTCGTAATAATTTTTCCATTATCGACAACATAAGACTTGGATAAAGCCCCCGCAGATTCAAGGCTTCCCAAATTCCTTGTATCAACTATAACAGCTTCCTTTTCTATTTTGACAGGCTTTTGTCCTGTTAAAAAGAGATATTCATTCTCTGCATCACCATAATCAGCCCTGACTCCAACAAATCCTCCCATGGAATCAAACAAAACAGAATCGACGCTTATTCCATATTTTACCACCTTATCCAGCATAGCACCCATTAATTTGTATGACTCATCAGAAATACGGTCATTGCCCATATATTGGCCCTTCTCTACCACATTTCCCTTTGAATCCCAAAACATTACATGGCCTTTTTCATCCATTGTTGTTTGAATACTTAGTATTCCATCCAAATCCTGGTGATATTCCGCACCGTATTTAAACTTCTCAGACATCACTCCATTTTTGTAACGGTCTCGATCTCCATTAACCTCAACCTCAAACTTCTTTCTCCCGTAAACATCCCGTTCCAGATAGGTTTCACCAAGGTTGTAGCCGGAACCATCCGCCTTTAAAAAATTCGCCGAAACTGTAAGAATTCCGCTGATCCCACCCATGCCGTTAAACAAGGCGATTTCTCCCGCTTTCACAACCACAGACTTTCCGTCTTCACGCAGGCCATAATATTCACAGGTTCCGTCTTTGTATTCCCTGCTTCCCAGGGTTCCATCCTTGCCATAATATTCTGTAGTGCCGGTAGTCTTATCTTCCTTCATTCCACCTTGAAATTCACCCTTTGCGGAATACCAGGTAACAACTCCGGTCTTTTCATCTGTAAAAACCTGCTTCAAAAGATTGCCCTTATTATCCCTGATGTCTTTTGCTCCAAGTATATGTTTCTCTATCAGACTTTCATTCCTGTAAACTTCAAGAACTTCCTTCCCCTCTTTATCCATTTTCGTTGAAATGGTAGCTCCGTCCTTCTCAACGGTTACAATGTCATAATCATTAACGAATTGATTCCCCACTTTTACATAGTGTTTTGCATGGCCTTCCTGTATCGCGCTAATCCGGGTATAGCTGTTGCCATCCGCCGCATAGACATCTGTGTGGATATGCGTTCCATTTTTATCATAGGCCATTGTCCTTTTAACTCCTGAATTATGCCCAAAAATCGTAACCTCACTTGTGCCATTTTTATATTTCTTTGTTGTGACTCCGCCCTTGATTTCAACAAGGGTATCATCAGACATTCTATAGCTTGCAATAATATCCTTGTTTCCGGAGTCTTCAATCGCCTTGATTTCAGCTTTCTTTTCCGCATCGAAATATCCGCCAAAATCAATATTGTCCACTATGCCATTCATAAGCTGCTGAAGATACTGTTCGTCCTTGGAAAGATTTCCGTTTCCATCTACCCGCCCTGCCATCGCAACATTGACAGCCCCCTTAATTGCCTCCTGCAACGCTTTCCCGTCCGCTCCGCTCCAGTCTCCATCCTCCTGAATCCCCTGAACCACCATGCTTAAAATGGCCGTAATCATAGCCGCCTGTCTGGGATCGGAACACTGTTCAGCAACCTTTTCCCCAATATAATTCATTCCTGCATTCTTTACTCCCTGAATCAAGGCATCCTGAAAGGTTCCGGGGGCATTCGTCCCATAGGTCCTATTGAAACCCCTTCCTATAAATTTCGCTGCTATTGAGATGGCTGCCGCTATGGCCGCCCCCCTTAAAGCATCACTGCCATTCTGGCCTTGAATCCGGGCTATGGCATAATTCCCTGCCATCTGAACGGCAAAGGCAGACGCATAACTTGCACACTGCCCTCCACAAAATGCCATTCCAATACTTGCAGCACTCACAGCAGACTGTTTTATCGCCTCTTCACTGCTTAGCCCATTGCTATAATTTGTCAGCGATTCCTGTGTTGCAACCGCAAGCCCAACCAAGGCCGCTATCCATGCAACAAAAGGAATATTTGTTGCCGCTATGGCCGAACAGACTGTCTTGATTGCTCCGCAGACCTGATTGAATGTCTTCTGGTTCGAGGCTGCAAAATCTGAGGTTGCTCCCTGTCCCGCTATCACGGGGGTCATGGTCCAGCCGGATGGCGAAAAGGCCAGCTCCGCTATCTGTAGTGAATTTTTCATACTATCCGATACAGGCAGCATTTCTATGGTAGCCGCCTCTGTGGCATAGATCATAAAGTTTACAAACATCTCCGGCCCCATAAAAGCACTCGCGATTCCTATGGTCGTCACCGATTTCGAGTCCCCTTCCTTCAGCCGTGTAAAAAAACTATGCTTGCTATGACTCTTGAAAAATAATGTCGTCCCTGTTTCCTTCTGCGTCCCCTGTGCATCATAAGTATAAAAGGTCTGAGTCTTTTCATGGTGCTTAAAGTAAGCCCCGGAAGATTTGACTTCATCGGTCTGACTAATGATCTGCCCAAGTCCATTGTATTCGGCCTTGTGTGTCCCATAATAGCTCTGCTGACCACCGCTGGTCTTACTTGACCATTCTGATTTCCGCCCTGTCGAGTCATACTTAATATCATATTCTCTTGTATGGGTTGCATTCGTATAGCTCGTGCTTACAAGCCCGTTGATATCGTAAGTCTGGTGATGCGCTTTTCCGTTTGAATCCTTCCAGAAACTCATCCTTCCTCCATAATCATAGCTTATCGAGGATTGAGAAGTATTTTCCGTCGTCCATTTATAGCCGTCAAATGCCTTGATAAAATTTCCGCCTGAAGTCGTAATCGTGGTTGGATTCTCGGCTTCGTAGATTTGTTTCAGATCGATTCCTTCCGTCTGCATATCTTCCCCATGCCAGGCCGTGGTCATGATTGAACAGTTCTTCTGAAATTCATCAAAGGATATACACTGCTTTTGTGTGTAGGTCTTTTCATCGTAGCTTTCCATCTGACCAAACGAATTGTATTTTATGTTCGATCTCTCCTGAACCTTGAAGGAATTCAAATCCACCGTATTTCCTGAACTGTCTTTCCCCTTCCCCTTTTCCCAAGTTTGTATCGTCTGCGAAGTGGTTCTTCCTTCTGAATCAAAGGAATTATTATTGTATTGCATGGTCGTATGTTTATCCGGTGAGCTGTTGGACCAGACATCCTGCTTGTAGCTCAGCAGATTCCCCTTGCCATCTACCTGCGCATCATATTGCCGGGTTGTTTCAAGTATATTGATCTCCGTAACTACTCCGTTTTGCATCTGCTGCCCTTTAACCGCGTGCGTCAGATTAAAGGCAATCAGCTTTCCTCCGGCATACTGACATCCGGTAAAAGTATCGGTGGTGGTTGATTTGAGTCCTGTCAGATTATCGGTAGCATCTTGTATCGTTCTGAACCCGCCATCTATTGCTTCTGAACGAATTTTGATCGTCCTGTCCACCTTCTCCATCTGACCGGTCTTTTCGCTCTTCTCTGTCCCCCAGACATGACTTTCGGTTGATCCGTCATTGTTATATTTGGTATCTACTTTGACATCCTGATTCGGTCCCTTGTAGGTTTCAAACGTTCTCTTCTCCGTTACATATCCGGCTTCATCGTATTTCTTGTAATCTCTTTTGACGTGTGTCGTTCCGTCTTTGCTCTTCTCCAGCGAAAATTCCTCCAATCCTTGGAGCCTCCCGTTATCATCGTAGGAACAGACTTTTAAAGGCCAGGCGATATTGGCGGCATTCTTCCCAAGGGCCTGTTGGAGTTGTTTGCAGCGCTGCTCGGCCACTTCGGGGGAGGACAGATCCAGTTCCTGCATGAGATCCAGGTTCATTTCCTTGCCGCCTTTGAGCTGGGCGTTCTTGGCATACTCGGCTTTGCTCACTTCCTTGCCGTTCACATAAAATCTGTTTCCGGTGGGGGATTTTAACATCTGGGTTCCAAGAACCAGAGCTCCGGATCTATCGAACATTCTTGAAGTACCCATGCTCTGCTTGATCTTGGCGAGAAGGGCATTTTTGGCGGCTCCAGAAGGAACCGCCTGCGCAATCGCACGGCTTAGGATATTCATTAATTCCTGTCTCAAATTGGCGGTCTTTTCATTGACCTTGGCGGCAATCATTTCACGGGTGATGGCCGTCTGCAGGGCGGCCTGGTACTGCTGGGGTGCAATGGCTGTGGCGTACTGAGCAAGCTGAAGGCTGATCGCCTGATTATTGCCCTTGCCCAGTGTGCCCATGAGTTCTTTGAATGATGCGATTTTGCCAGTATTCATCATGCCCATGGAGGACATGAAAATATTGTTCCCATACATTCCGCTTCCGCCCAGCATCTGGGCCACAAGGGCGTTGTTGACCGGTTGGTTGTTGGCATCGAGAATCACGGTGCTTCCCGCAAGGCCGTTGAGCAGTTCGGCTTCGGCCTGTTCGCGGGCTTCCTGATAGGCTCTGGCTTCCTCGGCTTCACGCCACTGGCGATAAGCGGCGGTTTCCTGGGCCTGGCCGATCTGCTTGCCGTTGCCGTCGTAGCGGATGACATAGTCCGGGGTGGTCATGGTACTTCCGGTCTGCTTGCCGTTGCTGTTGTAGGAGTAGGTTTCGGTGATGGTGTTGCCGCGAACTTTAAAATCATTGTTGCGGGTGTCGGTGTAGCTCATAGAGGTCATCTGGCCAAGGTTGTTGTATTCGATGTTGGAGACGGTCTTCACATAATCTTTGTCTCCACGGATTTCAACATTCTGCGTATAGGCTTTAAGCTGACCTGCCTTGTTGTAGCTGTAGCCGCTGGTGACTTCCGTGTAGGCTTTGCCGTCGCTGCGGGTTCCGCTTTCCACCTTGCTGACAAGGCGGTCATAGCCGTTTATATAGGCATAGGAGGTTTTGGTTGTAGAGCTAAAGGTCTTGCCGTCTTTGGAGCCCTGGGTGGTGTAGCTTGTGCGGTTGCCCCGTGCATCATAGCTGATATTGGAGGTGATGGAGTAGTCGCTATTGATATTGGAGCGGGTTTCAGTGCAGGTGACTTTACCATCGTTATTGTACTGGGTCTTGGTGGTTTCATCGACCTTATCACCCGCACGGGTTCCGCTGACTCTTTCCTGTGTCACACGGTCTTCGGCATCATACACCATGCTGCTGTGGTTTTCATTGTAGCTCACGCCTTCCGCGGTCAAACCGCTTTCGTTGTAGGCAGACATTCTTCCTTTTTCATCATAGCTGATTCCGGTCAAATGCTTGTTGAAGCTGTAGCCGTTGCTGCTGCCGCTGGAGTAGTATTCAGCGAGTTCGCCGTCTGCATTGTAGCTCATGCCGGTTCTGGATTCAAAGGTGGGCTGGCCTTCCTTATTTTTCCCTTCAACGATATAGGCCGTTCTCTGGCCTGCGGCATTGTAGGTGATGTCGCGGGTGGTCATGGGGTTGGAGTTGCCGCCTTCCAGATCAATGCTTGTCTGGCTTTTGAGTCTGCCGCAGAGGTCATAGGTCATATTGGAAAGTTTTGTGACAACGGTCTTTCCTTTGGCATCGGTATTTTTCTGGATGACTTGGGTTCTCTGGTTCATTTTGTTGTAGAGAATGCCTGATTCTTCTGCGGTGGTGGTTTTGCCTTCTGCATCCACGGTTTTGCTTGAAGTGGAAAGCACCCGGCCGGAATCGTCCATGGAAAGGACTTTGTAGTCGGTGACGGTTTTCAGGCCTTTATGGTTTGCGGTTTCAGTATGCGTGCTGACGGTTCTGCCCAGGCTGTCGTATTCCATTGTTTCAGAGGCCAGGGAATAGGTTTTCTCTCTGAGGCCTTTTTTCAAATCCCCCCCGTTTTTAAGGGCGGTTTCAAAGGCAGCCTGATCGCTGATGACTCCGCTTTCGGTCTGCTGTTCAAGCACTCGCCCGTCGGCATCCCGTGAGAGGATTCGGGTGAGCGAACCTTTGGTGGTAAGGGTGACATGGTTGCTGCTGATGGAGGCGGTTGTTTCGGCGTACTGCGTGAGCTGGCCTTCAGCGTCGTATTTTGTGCTGAGTCTTTGGGTTTTCTGCATTCCTCCGTCCGGGGCGGTCCTTAAGGAGGTATAGGTAAGGGTTCGGCCTTCAAAGTCATAGGTAATGTTGCTTTTGGTGGTGACCGCATAGGTCTTGTTTCCTTTTGAATCCATGCCTGCAGGCTCGGCAATTTTTTCAAGGGTGAGCCGTCCCGCGGCATTGTACTCACGGTCCAGGACTTTGTATTCGGTCGCAATGCGCCCCTGCTCCTGCCTTGTGACGTTCATGCTTTTGATGTTGCCGCGGCTGTCGCGCACAATGGAGTCACGGGTCTCGGTAAAGGCGATTTCTGTACCCGAGGCTGTGATGGTGGTGCCTTCAACTTTTTCCTTTGCCGATGCGCCGTCAAGGTTACAGCTCAGAACTTCTGTTTTCTGGGTGCCTGATTTTGTGAAGAGGGATGATTCAAGCCCCATGACCTTGACCGGTGCAACCGCCGCACTTCCGGCGGCTCCCCCTGCTGCGTTTATCCCGAAAACAGAGACTGCCGGAACCGCCGGTAAAACAAGGCTTTGACGGTCTGACTTAAAGCTTTCCAGCAATGATTCCAGATTCACTTTAAGGTTGTTTTTCAGGGTTTCACTGCTCAGGGTGTAGGTGGTGGTTTCATAGCTGGCCCGGGTTCCTGCTCCGGTATAGCGGATATTTTCTTCAAGAGTGACGCTTCCGCTTTTGATTTCTCCGCCTGTTTTTCCGGCTTCAAGGGTGCAGGTATAAATGGAAGTGGCCTGGTTGGCGGCATTGTAGCTCATGCGGCGTTCTGTGGTCGTAAGCATTTCTTCAAGATTGTTCGCCTTGCGGCCTTCGTTTCTTAAAAGGTCATTGGCGGTGATGAGCTGCCGGACCGCACGCCCGAGCTGGTCGGTCTGGTTTTCTGTTTTTGTTTCAGTGCTGACAACCACTTCATTGTTTTCTGTGACCGTACGAAGGGTGTTTTCTTCGCTTGTGGTGAAATCCCTGTCATAGGTGTAGTCTGTTTTTAATTCTTCGGTACTGGCCACTTTTCCGCCTTCAAGGGTGTCGGTCTTTTTTTCCATGGAAAGGATTTTTCCGGAAGCGGAGGTGTTTTTAATATTTTCGCTGACGCGGGTCTGGCTCAAAATAACGGCAGTTTTGCCGTCATAACGGGTGTTGAGGGTAACACTTCCTTTGACTTCACCGGTTTGGGGATCATAGGCCAGGGATTCTATTTTTGAGGTTTCCTTCACATAATAGTTTTCCGTTGCCCCGCTCACCGGGTTTGCATAGGCGCCCTGTTTGACGGTTTCTTTTGTCTGCCCGCTTTTTTGCCCTTCTTTGGTGTAGGTGATGTCTTTTGTGGTGATTTGGGAAACAAGGGCCGGCTCCTGTGAGGTCCACTGCTTTTCGACGGTTTCAGTGGGGCGGCCGGCGGAATCGGTTTTCTGGCTCACTCTTTCAAGGATGGAGGTATTTTCAAATTTTCCCTCAAAGTCGATTTTTCCAAGCGCTGTAGCCGTGGTCTGGCGATAGCCCACAACCCTGCCGAATTCATCAAGCGAACCGGCTTCAAAGACGATCTCCGTGACCACGCCTTCGGGCAGTTCTCCGCCCTGGAAAAAGTTTTCCATGACAATGTCTTCATCGGGTTTTAAGCCAAGCGTGCGCTCCACTTTTTTGACCAGGTTTCCAAAGGCATCCGTGACCGTGCCGCGGCGTTCGGTAATCAGGGTGGTTTCGGCATTAAGGGAGGCGTCTTTTACCTTTTCAAGCTGGCGGTAGTTCGCCTCATTTCCGTAACGGTCATAGGAGATATCGGTTTTGTAAACAGAACGGGTATACGCCCCGCTTCCATAGGTGTACTGCTCCTCGTAGCTTTTGATCTGGCCTTGTTCATTATAACGGGTGTTGGAACGGGTCACTGTTTCTTTTCTGGAGGCCTGGGAGGTGTATCTTTCTTCCGTGTAACCCAGGACCCTGCCGAAGACGTCGTATCTGGTGTCCAGGCGGTTAACAAAGGAGGTGACAGAGGAAAGGGTATTGCCGTTTGAATCCAGGGCAAGCTCATTCACCTGAAGGCTGTAGCTTTTTTCCCTGTTCTGTTCGTCGTAGCGGATGCCGGATTTGATCTGGGTGGTGACAAGATCCGGGGTGGAGCTGGAACGGGTCTTTTCCTCGGAATAGATGACGCGGCCCAGGGTGTCGTATTTCAGGGTGTTTTCAGAAGTCTGTGTTTCCCTGGCTGTGATTTTTTCCCCGTTTTCCAGCGTTCCTTCTTTTGTGATTTCTGTTTTGCGGGTGTATTGAAGGAGTTCGCGCTTGTCGTTGTAGATTTGGTTTTCTACGGTCTCCAACACCGTCTCAACAGCTTCAGCGACTTCTATGTTTTCATAGCCTGTTTCCAGGAGGGATTCCGCTTCAGAAAGTTCTGCGGCGTTTTTCTCAACTTCCGTTTCAAGGGTTCCTGTTTTGGAAGAGCTCTTTTTGGTCTCTGTGATCTGTTTGTAGGAAAGCACGTTTCCGCGGCCATCATATTTGGTTTCAAGTCGTTTTATATTTTTCTCAGTACCGAAAGAGTCCACCTGTTTTTCCTCAAAGGTGAGGGTGCGCCCCAGCTTATCCACCGTGATTTTTGTGCGCTCCGAACTTTCAAGGACTTTTCCCGTTTTGCCTTCAAAAGTCTGTGTTTTAATGCCCGTGACCTGGCCGAATTCATCATACATGTATTCAGTGGTTACGACTTCCTTGGAGGAAAAGGTACCCATCTGCTGTAGAAGTTTTTCTTTCTCAATCTGCCGATAGGAGCTTAAAGCCGGGGTGAGGGAATTGGTCTTGAGTTTGGTGATCGGCTCGTTTACGCCCTCGGCATTTAGAACCAGACTGTCGGCAGTAATCAAAGAACCTGTTCCACCCACTGAAAAAGAGGAGAGGGCTGCGGGCATAAAAACAGAAGAGTTCAAAGCAACTGTGGAGGAATCGTAATAATCTTCAATATCTCCATTTCCGGGTAGAATGGAAGGCTTTGAAAACATGAATTCACTGCCAAGGGATTCGGTAAAATTACCGTCCACATCCGGCGTTTCCCACCAGGGCTGCTGACTGTAGTTTACCATATAACCAAAACCCGGGGAGGATACTTTCATCTGAATCATCTGGTAAGGACCGAAATATTCAAAATTCATGTCGTATCCGGTCAAGTATTCATTTCCCTCAGCATCAACGGTATATTTGGCTTCAAATGTTTCCGGTGTGCCGTTACCGTCACGGTCGTAGTCATACACAACTTTTGCTCCGTTGCAGGTGGTAATCCCCCCGCTTACACTGAAAATCTGCCAGACCTGGACTTTTCCATCTTCATCAAAGGAGGCGTTCTGGTCTGCCGTTCTCTGCTGAAACCCGGTAATATTGCCGTTTCCGTCATACGTTATGTTCTGGAACTCTGCCTCAAAAGTGCCATCTGCGTTGATATCTTTTGTCATGCTGCCGTAATGCGTGCCTGTATATTCACCAAAGGTGTAGGCTGTGGTGACTCCGGCTGTGGTGACGCTCATGGCTGTCACATTACTGCCGGAACAGGTAATCCCGGAATAAACGGAAGAGACTCCGGCAATGGTACGCGTGAAACCTGAAGGTTTTCCATCCTGATTCCATACGACTGAGGAATAACGAACTTCCGAGCCTGATTCAACAAGGGTGTAGGCTGTGACGGTATTTCCGCTTAAACTTACATTTTTATACTGGATACCATCGGATGCCGTGACATCATAACCCGTCACAACCAGGGAAGCGCCTGTCGTATCGTAGGTGATATTGCTATACTTGTTTCCCTGATGCACAAAGGAGGAAACCAGAACCTGGCCGTTTACTAGCGAGGTTTTGATTTCACTGTAGGTCTGACCGCCCTGAACCAGGGTGAACCCGTTTGAATCCGTAAGATGGCTGTAGACTCTGTCGGGGCTTCCATCCTGACGCAACCTGTAACCTGTCATGGCAGGCGGAGCCTGGGTCATGTCGTATGTGATCAGATCCACACGGGTATTTTTTCCGTCCTCAATCCGGAAGGAACTTATCTGCCCGCGATAGGGACTCCACCATCTGTAATAGGTCAAATTCCTGTATTGAAAGGCATTGGCCCCGGAACCCTCTATATCAAAACTTTCCAGCGTGTTTCCATTCCAGATGGCCGTGTATTTCGTCTGGACGCCGCCCTCGTTCTCTTCAAGAAACCAGGCAAGCCGTTCAGAAGGAGTGATGTTTTCGTCTATTTCAAAATAATAGGTCCGGGTTATGGAAAGATTTAACAGGGCAGCATAGGCGGATTCTGTATAGTATATGTCCTGAAACCGATGATAGAGGGGATTTCCTTCAGCGTCTTTTTCGTCTTCAAGAAAAGTTCTTTCAACATAAAAGGTCTGGCCTTCTTTAACGATCGTTGCCCTGTAGCCGTTTTCTGTGATGGCGCTCTTTGTGATTTCCACATCATTGGAAGATGCGCTCAGATCATCTTTAAAAAACTCATGATACGAGGTCAGGTGTCCGTCGATAAAGTCCATTCCATCGATGGAAAGACCGCTGAAGGAAAGTTCAAAAACCTTGTCATTGCCTGCATCTTTGAAAATACTTCCTGAAAAACCTTTTTCCGTGAAAAAACCTTCTTCTCCCGGGGTATCACTTTCATAGCTGATATTGTCTTTGACAATTTTAAATACGGTTTCATTTCCTGAAGCATCGGTTTCAAGACATTCCCCTGTGTAGGAGGCAAAACGGCCATTGGAATCAAGAACAGCATTGGTCAGCTTCCATTTGTCGATATATTCGTGCTTTTTATCCAGAAGCCCTGTGGTGGAAAAATATTCCATTGAATACTCTTTGTTTTCTGTGACTCCCCCTTCGATAATGCTCTCCTTATAGTATTTGATTTTCCCCTTATGGTCATCCGCAAGAAGATAACCCGCCCCGGATGTCTTTTCCGTTTCATTTCCGTCATGATAGGTTGTTGCAGAACGAGTGACGGTAAGTTTATTTGCCTCCGTGTGCTCCACATAGTCTTTCCAGGCATAGGAATCCACATAGTGATCTAGTCGGCCGCGGGCGTCATAGTCGATCCCGCTTCTTGTATAGACTTCCTTTGGCGTAGAATCGGGAATGAATACGAAAGGTTCGGCAGTATCATGCCCTCCTTCCGTTTCACTATAGGTGTAGGAAGCCTGACGCATAAGGCTGTCATAGGTAATTTCCGAAAAACACCGCTTCACAGCCAGAACCCCATAGGCCCGTGGATCTGTATCGGCATAGCTTACATTGGCAGCAGATTCTGTGAAGACAATACTCTCGCTTCCGGTCTGGATCATGCCCCCGTATGTACTTGTTTTCATCGTTTTGGTGAAATAGTCAACGCTTCCCTGACGGGTTCTTAAATATTCAGTATTCCCGGTCAGGCGTCCCAGAGCATCATAAACGCAGTCTTCAATTCTTTCATCCTCCCTCTGGTTTACACCTTCCTCCACACCGTCTGAGTCAGTATCGTCATAGTAATCCCAGGTCGTCTTAAGGCTTGAAATCTGACGGCCAAAGGCATCATAAACAGCATTTTGAAAAAAGATATGGGAAGGTGCAGAGTAAAGATTTTCCGTTTGTTGGGCCTGGGTTGAAAATCCGGGGAAATCGATACCAAACGGCATTGTGACCTGATGGTAAGCAATGAGGTTACCCTCTGCGTCATAGACTCCGTTTCCCCATTTACTTTGCGAAGTTAAGACATAGGTTCCGTTAAGAGCCCAATTCCCTACAGCGTCTTTTTTCCAGAGGCTTAAAGCGGCGTCATCGAATTCTCCGGTCAGGGTGCCTGTTTCCTTTCTCTGACTCACCAGTTTTCCAAAGTCATTGTATACTGTTTCTGCCACACGGTTTACTGTGGCATAGGAAGCCTTTTCTCCGGTCAGGATATTTTCCTGGTATTCAACCTCGGCATAGCTTTCCTCAAGGCCACATTCATTGTAGGTGATTCCCAGTAGTGTCTGAGCCGGATTGGAAAGCAAGCCTTCACGAATTTTGGTAGTCTTAAGACCTTTCAGAATAGCCGGATTGGAATCAATAATCGTCGTCTGTTCCACTGTTTTGCTAAGGGTATCAGTACCCTCATAGTAAGTTCCGTTCCAGATTTTTTCACTGACTTCAAGAATTGTCTGAGCATCGGCTTCGTAATCTGTAAGAATTTCATCTGTTTGAAGTGTTTTACCGGAAGCGCTGTATTGAGTGGACTTCCGCTCGGTCACAGTTTTTTTATTCAGAAGTGAAAGATCACTGTCAAAGAGATGCACTGTCTGGAGATAGCTCTGAATGCGCCCGTTTTGATCATACGTGATGTTTTTTTTGACCGTATTCTGTGTCAGGGTATGGGGATTTCCTGATGCGTCTGTCCATATTTTTTCTTCTGTATCTATTGAAGAAACTTCTCGGCCTTTCGTATCAAAGGCTGTAATTTTATAATCATGATGCCTCTCTGTTGAAACACTGACATCCGCTTCGACGTTTGAAACGGCACCTTCAGGAGCAAGGCCTGTATAATCATTGCTCAGAGCCAGGGCAGCCTGATCCAGAAAACCAGTTACAGAAATATCTTCGTGATAAGCATAAAGCTGATTTTCTTTTGTGTATTTCATCTGATTACGAAGGGTTGTGGTGCGCATATACTGTGAAAAAATATCCGTAATCCCGAGAGAAAGATAATCCGCAGAAGAGAATCCTGAAGCAAGAACACTGATTTCACTAAACCCGAAGGGAGTCAGGGCTGTTTCCGAATAGGAGATCATCTGTCCGAAACCGTTGTATACCTGAAGAAGCCGCTCAGACAAAGTAATCCGATCAAGCCCGAGGTTAAGACCTGATTCATCCTTCTCTCGCCGGATTTCCTCATAGCCTAGTGTTTGACCTGAAAGGTTGTACTGAATTTGGCTGCGCCTTGAGGTCGTTTCCACCCCCTGGGAACGGGTTAGCGTATCGAAGGCGCTTTGCTGACCGAGTGTATTATAAAGAATGCTGGAAGTTAAAAGAGTCGTCTGCCACCCTGAAGCATCGGTGCTGACTGTCTTATACGCAATCTCCTGGCCGAGAGCATTGTATTGAATCAATGACTTCTCTGAAAGGGTGATAAGGCCGCCCTGGGTTCTTTTTTCTGTAACAGTAGTATAGAGAGAAGTTCCTTCAATGAAAGAGGCGCTCCACTCCAGGGTTTCCTTTTCTTTTTCACCTCTTGTCCACTCACCTGACTCATAAGTGAGGCTCATTCCCTGCACGGTTTCTTCATTGTAAACTTTCAGACGGCCTTTGTCATAGATCATTGCCGAGCGCACGGAAGTCACCGTGAGGTCGTAGGCGGGATTGGCCGCAATCATCCCTGAAGCATCGACCTCGTATTCATGGTTTACCTGAGTGAAGCCCGACACCAGCAGTGCTGAGGCATTGTACTCCAGGGTTTTAGTGATTTCGGCCGCAAGACCGCTTTTGCGGCTGTCTGAAGTTTTTTCATCAGTGGAAGCGGCAAGCCCCAGGTTGTTGAAAGTTTCCACAGAATAGTCCCTGGAGAGCGTATAGGAAAGCGCCGTCACGCCCCCCGAGGTGCCTGTCACCCGGGATTCCTCATGATAGCCGGTTTCCTGACCTTTTGATGAATACTGTACATCCGTTCTGTCCGTTGCCGTTTCAATACCAAAAGAATCGGTTCTGATTTCACTGTAGGCTGCGACCTGCCCAAGGGTGTTTCTCAAGGTGTCGACTCTTTGGGTTGAACTCAGGGGGGATAAAGACTGACCAAGCGCCCCGCGCTCAGACGAATAATTTAAGACATAGTATTGACCATAATCATAAACATCTTCCTGATAGGCTTTGAGATTTCCGTTTGTATCATAAGACATTCCGGAACGGATGACAAATTCAGCCACATCCAGTTCTGTGGTGTGTGTGACCTGAGTACTGGAAAGAAGATTTTTTGAACTGCCGTCATAGGAAGTCAAACAGGTAAGACTTTGCTTTTCAGTCCCGTCAGCACTGAGGATTATTTCCCTATAGGCCTTTTCACGGCCAAGATGGTCATAAAGAAGGGTATCCCGTTTTGTGTTTTGTACTGCCCCTGAAACCGGGTAGGTCACCTGCTCTTCATAATTTTCCAGAAGACCAATGGAGGAATAAAGGCCTTTCCAGGATCTCTGTTTTTCTACAGAAACTTCCACACCGGAAGCGCCCTCATAAAGCTCTGTTCTGGTTTCGAGAAGTTCAATCTCCCTGCCCTGAAGGTCGTATTGTGTGGCCGTGCGCTCGATCAAAAGGGAAGTTTCAAGACTGCCATCCGCTGCCTTTTCGCTGATGGCTTCCATGTAACTTAAGACTCTGTTATTGGAATCATAAACAATGGAATCTCTGATTTTTTCCTCACTCCATTGGGAGGTTTCACCGGCTTCCGCTTTTCTGGAATCGGTCGTCAGGGCATAGGTTTTAGAAGCCTGTCCACGGCCGGAATTCCAGGCTTCTACACGGTTCTTTGTCACGGTTTGATAAGAAATGCTTCCTGAAGCGAGAGCGCAAGTAATCCCCTGTGTGTCGGTCCATTCTGTAAGGCGTCCGTCAATCAATTGATCCGCAACCTGTCTTGTGGTGACAGTTGTCTGAATGGTGCTTTCGTTCTCCCTCTGGATCCGGCTTTCCTGATACCCGCTTTCATTCCCGGCCAAGTCATAGGTGACATCTTTTTTCAGGGTAAGGATTTCAATGCGATAATTCTCGGCAAGAGCTGTCTGCAACAGATCGCCTCCGGCATTCATTTCAGTAGGATTGAGGGCATCCGCTTCATCATATAGGGTTTTAAAAGGATCTCCCTCCTGAATGGAAATTAAATTTGCTTGATCTGATGTTTCCATTGTGGAGGCCAGGCTTTGCGTGAGTCTTCCCAGGGCATCATAGATCCGGGCAAGCTCAGCCTGGGTTTTAACAAGATCGCCTTCAGTGGTTTTTGTGGTCTGAGCCCTTAAAAGATCAGTTCCCGCATAGTAGCTTCCGGTCCATTCGGTACGGGAGGTTTCCTGCCCTGTCTGGCCGTCTTTCTGGGTCTCCTGGTAGGAAACTTTCTGATCCAGGCCGTCATAAAGGATGGCGGATTTCTGTTTTATGACCTCACTGATTTTCTGCCCTGCGTCTTCAAGCAAGGACACTTCAAGCGTGGATTCGGCAAGGTTTACAGCATTAAAAGTCAGGGCTTCATAGGTCTGCAGCCGAATAGTACGCAGAAAATCCGTAACGCGCTCTGTGCTTTTAAGGAGCATTCCGGCAGGATGATATTCGGCATCATAGACGGTTGAGTAAACAAAGGCTTCCCCTTCATAACGAAGTGTCTTATTTTCCTCGTAATGGGTAAGCTGGCCCGATACTGAAGTGTACTGCTGACCAGAACGCTCTATAAGGGTTGTAAGCCCGGGTTTACGGCTGTCGACCACCGCCTCATTGTAGGATAAAAGCTTACCGCCCGCATCATAGAGGGAATCCAGACGGTTTCGGGTTACCGTATAAGCATACATCGCATTGCCGAGCCCACCGGCACGGAGCGTTGGAGGATCTGCTTCATTTATAGAATCACTGAGGTAGGAACCCTTGTATTCTGTGTCTTCCTGATAACTTTTAACCCCTCCCAGTGCATGATACGTAATGTCTTTGCGGTGTGTCGAAGCTTCCATGCCGTTGGTTTCCCTGCGGAATTCCCAATATTCCTTTTCGCGTCCCTGATCGTCATAAAGGGTATCCACCCGTTCAAAGAGGCTTTTACGGCTGATCAGAATCTGCTGCCCCAGAATATTCTGATAACCGCCCTCCTCCTCCTGCTCCTGAATGTACTGCCTCAGCCCACCCAAGCGGCTATAGACCATATGATGTCTGTAAAGTACGGTTGTGAGCGCCCCTTTGACGGTTGTCTCCTTCCAGTCCTTCAGAAGGCCGACCGAATTGTAGCCCTTGAGGGTCTGCCATGTTTTCTGACTTTCAACCCCGCTGTTCTCGTGAATTTTTTCCTGGTAGTAAAGCATCTGATCCAGGCCGTTATATTTGATCCTGGAACGTTCCGTAAGCGTGGATTCGCCGGATTCCAGAACTTCTTCGCTGTAGGATTCTATAAGACTGACGGCATTATAGCTTAAGGCCTTCCAGACTTTTTCCGTGACCGCCCCAAGGGAATCTTTTGTGATTTCCTTATAGCTTAAAAGCCGGCCCTGCGCATCATAAAGCCCCTCTTTCCATTCTCTGGCAATCAGACTTTTTTCACCCGAGACCTCCGTTGTCTCATCTTCTTTATATGAAAGAACCTTTCCGTTGGATCCATACACCTGATCATAGCGGTGTCTTGTTACCGTTGCGCCATCTTTGCGGCTGTCCGTTTCCTCCTCGGTGTATTCCACAAGCTTTCCGCCGGAATATTTTGCGCCGTAGAATTTCTTTTCAAGGGTATAGCCATATTCCAGTTCTTCATCCTCACCCACCCACTCGTCACCGGACTTTTCAAACTGGCTGAGAGAATTGACTTTCAGAGCTGACTGCTTCAGTTTCCCACGAATCTCCCGCTTTTCATGGTAGGCCGTGAGCTTGTCGCCCTCGTATTCCATTTCCGAGCGGTAAACATCCGTAACAAGGCCGATGGTGTCGGTAATGCGCTCATGATAGGCGGATTCAAGCCCGTTTCCATTGTAGTCTGTGGAAAGCCTTTCCACAACGGTTGTCCGGTCAATCACCACCAACTCGCCGTCCGGGGCAAGGTATTCGGCGCTTTCATGCCGGGTTTCGTAATAGCCGCTTAAAAAACCGTTTTCATTGTAGGAAATATCGGATCTCTCAACCGTCCAGTGAATGCCGTTTTCATCATATTCATCCACATAATGCGTCATAAGCCCCCGAAGGTCATACTCCATTCCATAGCGCATGAGCTCGCGCTCATAGCCTTCGGAATTGGTCAAAATCTCGTGATACTCCATGAGCTGATTCATGTCATTATAGGTCATCTGATCGCGAACAATACTGGTGAGGACTCCGTCCGTTATGCTTTCTTCACCGTAGCCCACAACCTGATTTTCATTGTTGTAGTCGGTGTAGAGACGGGTCTTTTCAGTCTCGCTGCCATAAGTGGTGGAAACTTCCTTAAATGAATCCATGCGACCGTATTCATCATAGGAGGCCCAGGCAAAATTCTTATCCGTATCAACGCCCAGAGTGGAACTGCGCTCTTCATAACAGGTCAGCTCGCTGAAATCGTTATAGCGGGCATTACGCCATTCCCTTTCCGTCACCACACCGAAAGTCTCACGGGTTTCATGAAAGCCGGTCATGAGCGTTTCATATTGCTCAGACTGCCTTTTTCTGCGATCTTTTTCCTTCGGGTCGTCAGATTTGGGGTAAATCAGGATATTTCTTTTGAG
Source organism: uncultured bacterium (assembly GCA_964443875.1). Lineage (GTDB taxonomy): Bacteria > Auribacterota > JAFGBW01 > JAFGBW01 > JAFGBW01 > CAYUET01. The sequence continues at coordinate 21,940 of CAYUET010000029.1, forward strand.
GTATTCAATGTCGGTTGTCTCAATGGTATCCATTCTCTCAGGGCTGGCTTCATTCACTTCCGTTTTTTTATAGCCTGCCATCTGGCCGCTCTGGTGCGCTTCATTTTTGAGCTCATCGGAATCCGTGTAGTAGAGGATGTCTTTCCAGACCGCTTCATTTTCCACCCCGATTTCGTCTGTGCGCACTTCTTTAAAGGAGGCGAGCTGACCTGCCTTTTTTCTTGTATCACCCGCCTCGTCCTGCTTTGTCCAGTAAAGACCTCCGCTCCACTTCACCGATGTCTTGTTTCCCAGAGAATCCACCGTATCTGATTCATAGGATACCATCTGGTATTGATTGTCATACTTCATATTGCGGGTATTGCGAATGCTTAAATTGCCATGCTTGTCATAAATTCTCTCATTCTCAACATCTGTAACAAGACCGCCGAAAGTCCAGACTTTCTTGCCATCGCCGTATTTGATGAATTTTCTGCCATAAGAAGCAACAAGAGAAGCGTTTTTCTCAGAATCCCTCCGCAGACTTCCAAGGCTTTTCTGATTCTGCATCTCATTCACCTGCTTTATCTGCTCGGCTGTATCCTCCACATTCTCCATCTGCTTCAACAGGTTTTTCTTGCCATTCTGAAAGCCCTCCCGGATATCCGTCATTTCCTTCATTTTTTCACGCTGAAAGGTTTCACGGCCCTTCAGTTGATCCACATACTCCTCACCGACAAATCCTTCTTTTTTCAAATCTTCATCGGTCTGATAGGGCTTGACTCCGGTCATATTATCAAGCGCGCCGGCATAGACCGCCTGTCCAAACAGAAAAGAAAAAACAGTCCAGAAAACAACGATTCCCCTGAACACTCTCCAATGTGAAGTCTGAAAGATGGCAAGCATAAAAATTTCCTTTATTTAATCCAAAAACAAACACACATTCTAATACTAATACCAGAAATTTTTAAGAAAGTCAAATATACACCACTCTTTATTGCAATATATTACGTTTACAATTTAACACAAATCAGTTAAACATATTTAAAATTGAATGTAGTAAATTTCTATCCACGGCAATTAATAAGCCCGTTGTAAGCAAGTAAGTGAACAGTAAAAAATCCCAGTAAAGGGCACCTCATGACGCTGCGCAAAAAATTAATAATTCTACTGATTGCCTTCCCCTTTTCTCTCTTTTGTTTCAGTGCTGAATCCAATCTGAACCTGTCTGATTTTCTGCTTACACAGATGCTTGAACGGCTCAGAACCAATTCCTCAGACAAAAGCATTGAGCAAACAACACCCTTAAATCTTGAAGAATGTTTAAAGCTGACCCTTGAACGAAGCGGAAGACTCCAGATTGCCAAAGAAGAATACAAGTTGAGCATTCTCAATTATTTTCATGCCAGAAGAGACCTTTTCCCAAAGCTGGGAGTCAAATATGAGGAAATCGATGGAACAACCACGGGGGAGGATTTCAAAGGCAAAGGATCCAAACTGGAGATGCAGTATCCTTTATATACCAGCGGGCGCATCCGCAACACCTTTAAGCAGTCCCGCCTGAATCTTGAAATTGCAAAACTGAAACACGATCAGGTGGTCATGGAAGTGCTGACGGAAACGGAAAAAGCCTATTATGTCTTTACGGAAGCCTTAAACCGCCTTAAAACCTCTGAACAGGTGAAGTCCCTCTGCCAGGAGGCCTTTGACGTTGAACAGAAACGCTTTGATCAGAAGCTGACCCGTGAAATTGACTGGATGGAAACCCAGATTCTTTACCGGGAAATCTGTCAGAAAATTCAGGAGGCTGAAAATGATGCCCTGCTTGCGGAATTTTCCCTCCGGCAGGTACTCGACCAGTATCAGGGACCTCTCAAGATCCTGTTATTTGAAAAATGCTCCCCGTTTAATACGGCCCCTGCAAACCTTTTAAACCTTGCCCTGGATAAAAGACCGGACATAAAGCTCAACCGTTTGCTGGAACAGGTCAACCGCTTCAACCGGGATATTGCAAAATCAGAAGGCCGGCTTCAAATCAACCTCGACGGTTACACAGGAAGACGCGCGGAAAACTTTAAGAGCGAAAAGCTTGACTATGAGAATGAATACTATCTCGGTGTAACCGGTTCCATCCCCCTTGGGAAAAACACCCTGGAAACCCAGATCATTGATCAGGACACCGTCCCTTCCGCAGGGCAGACTACCTCCACTCAGTTTACCAGCCAGAGCGTTAAACTCAATCTTCTGGACAACAAATTTGACTCCTCAAGGCTTGAAAATCTGATCAAATATTACAAGGCGATTGAAGACAGCGAAAAGGTCAAGAAAGCAGCCATCTTTGAAATGGCCAAAACGTACCTGGATACCCTTAAAGCCTGGGAGCACTATTCTCTAAGTTTTGAAAAGGCAGCCCTTGAACAAAAAAGAACGGAGTACCAGAAACTGGCCCTGTCCAAAAACGAAGCCGGGATCAATGAGTATCTCAAAGCCCTTTCCTCTTCCTATGAGGCAAAGGTTCAGCTTTCCAAAGCCGTTTCAGGATATTGTTCCGCAGCGGCTGACTTCAACAGAGCTTTAGGGATGCCCGGCTGGTTCAGGCCTGACACCGGAACAGAAGGAAAGGATTTTACAGAGGTTCTTTTACCCTCCACGCAGGAGGAAACCTCCTTCTGGAAGGGACTTTTCAGCAATCCCTATGAACGTGATGCACGCTATCCGGATAAATCCTATGAAGATATCAAGTTTACCACCGTTACTGAAGACGGTTTTCTGCCTTATCTAACCCAAAAGACCAAACACATTGACCCCATCGAGGAAAAGGAAAAAAACCTGATCCAGAAACCTTGGTGGAAATTCCGGGGGAATGAATGAAAACAAAACGTCCCAAAAACCAAAAAACCCTTATAATCCTTTTTATCTTCGGAGCAGGAATACTTCTGATTGTGACCCTGCTGGTCGTAAAACAATACACCCTTAAGATGTCTGCAGGAAAAACAGCGGCAAAAGAAAACACCCAGGAGAATCAGAAAGAAAAAAAAATCCCGGCTCTGGTCAAACTCGAAACCATGAAACCCAGAGATTACTGCGATAAAATCAAAGGGGTGACCGGCCGTATAGATGTAGCCCGCGCCAAACTCGGGTTTGAAGGAAGCGGTACCGTGGAAATCATTGCTGCAGACAAAGGCGCCATTGTAAAAAAAGGGGACATCCTGGCGGAACTTAACACCACGGACCTGATTCTCAAAGAAAAATACAAGAAGAATGCCCTGGAAGGCTCAAAAATCGAGCTTGAAAAAGCCGTGAAAATTCTGGAAGAAAACCGTGAAAAAGCCAAAACAGGATTTATCCTGGAAAACAAGCTCAGGGACTACGAACTGGACGTTCAACTCAAGCAGAATAAGGTTAAAGCGGATGAGCTTGAAATAGAGGCTGCCGAAGAGAACCTTAAAAAAGCACAGCTTCGCGCCCCCTTTGACGGAGTGGTCCTGGAAAGAAAAATCGAAATAGGGGAAAGTATTTCCTCCAGCCGGGAGGCCTTTGTTCTTCTGGATATCAATAATATTTTCGCTGACATTGAAATCAATGAAAAACAGCTTTCCAAAATCGAACCCGGACAGCAGCTCTTTCTTAAAACCAATATTTTCCGGGAAATTATTGCAGGAAAAATCCAGTCCATTGTACCGGCTGTTCAGGGAAAGGCCATGATTCTTTGCGCAAGGGCCAAACTTGAGTCCTCAAAACTGACGCTTTTACCGGGGATGTTTGTCTCCGGGGAAATCCAGGTGTTTGAACAGAAAAATGCGCTTGTGATCCCTCTTCAGGCGCTTACCAAAGAAAATGACACCCTTTACGTTTTTGTCTATGATTCCGCAAAAAAAACAGTGGTCCGGAAAACTGTGGAATGCGGCTATATGTCAGCGGATGAAGCCCTGATTACCAAAGGACTCAAGCCGGGAATGAGTGCAGTCATCGAATCGTCCGCGGCCCTGAAGGACGGAGCCTCCGTCAAAGTGGAAGCCGAATGAACCTTACCCGCTTTGCCGTTCAGAGACCTGTCGCCACGCTGATGGCCTTCCTTACGGTGTCGCTCTTCGGATTTATTTCCTGGTTTAAGCTTCCCCAGGATTTGTTTCCTCCTGTGACCTTCCCGCAGGTGACTATTGTCACCGGTTACCCGAATGCCGCCCCTGAGGAATTGGAAAATCTGATCACCAGGCCCATTGAAGAATCCATCAGCACCGTCGGCAATCTGAAAAAAATCAAGTCCATCTCGCGCGAGGGAATCTCCATGATTACCGCTGAATTCGGCTGGAATACCCGGATTGACTTTGCGGCTCTGGGCATACGGCAGAAAATCGACCTGGTGAAGGAAAGCCTTCCGCGCGAATGCCGGGAGCCCATTGTAAAAAAAATCAACCCTTTTGATCTTCCCGTGCTCATCTTAAGCTTAAGGGGCAGCATGCCCGGAGACAAACTCCAGCAGTACGCAAAAAAAATTCTGAAGGAGACCCTCTCCAAAACCGAGGGAGTGGCCTCTGTGGCGGTCCAGGGGGGGAAAGAATACGAGATCCATGTTGATGTGGATGCAGGGCTTCTTAAAGCCCGAAATCTTGATCTGACCCGCATAGGAAAAACGCTCAGGGATTCCAACCTCAATTATCCGGCCGGCACGACCAAAGAAACGTATTATGAATACCTCCTGAGAACCCAGGGAGAATTTGAATCCATGGATGAAATCGGAGATACGATCCTTGAAACAGAAGTTCTGAAAAATAAAGATCCCGCCCTGGAGGAATCGCCTTCCCGCATGGGAATCATAAGGCTCGGCGATATTGCCGAAATAAAGAAGGAATTTGCTGAAACCAAAAGCATTTCCCGGTTCAACGGCACGGAAAACATCATGCTCTCGGTATACAAACAAAGTGACGCTAATGTACTCAACACGGTCAGAAAACTGAAGGATACCCTTGAAAATCTGAAAAAAACGGAAACCCAGCCTGTGCAGATTGATATTATTTATGACAAATCCGTATTTATCCGGGATGCCATTGAAAATGTTAAATCCAACGGAATGCAGGGTGGAATACTGGCCTTTATCGTGCTTCTGTTTTTCCTGCAGTCCATTTCCGCCTCTCTCATCGTCGCTCTCTCCATCCCTGTCTCGGTTTTAATCACCCTGATTCTCATGTACAGCCAGGGAGTCTCCATCAACCTCATGTCCCTGGGGGGGCTTGCCCTCGGGGTCGGAATGGTCGTTGACTGCTCCACCTGCGTGGTGGAAAACTACATGCGCAAGCGTGAGGAAAACGTTCCGGCTGAAAAAGCCGCCATGGAGGGAACTGACCAGGTCTGGACGTCCATCTTTGCCTCCACCCTGACCTCCATCGCCGTCTTCTTCCCCATGGTTTTTCTCTCCGGAGTCGAAGGACAGCTTTTCAAGGAGCTTGCTTTCACGGTCACTTTTTCCCTCATTGCTTCCCTGGGTGTTTCCATGACACTTATTCCCAGGTTTGCCTGTCTGCACATCCGCACTGCTTCCGGGAATGTTTTTTTCAAAACCTGTGAGGGTCTGGTCAGAAAGGCTGAAAACACCTACCGCCTCTGGCTGAAAAAACTTATTCCTCATACCTCCCGGGTGCTTTCCGGGGTATTCCTTTTGTTTCTGGCTTCCCTTTATCTTTTTCTTCTTCTTCCCAGGGAAATGCTTCCCAAAGTGGATGAAGGTCAGTTTGTCATCAAGGCCGAGATGCCGCCCGGAACACGCCTTGATATAACAGACCATGAGGTTTCAAAACTGGAAAAACTCCTCCTTCAGAAGGAAAACGTTAAAAATGTCAGCGTTTCCATAGGCTCTTCACCGCAGGAAGCCCAGGAGGGCAGCCAGTTTTTAGGCTCTCATCAGGCGCTTATCACGGTTGTGCTGCAGAAAGACAGAAAGCAGAGAACAGAAACCTTTATTGAAGATTTTTATAAAACGACAAAGCCCCTTCTTTCCCCTAAAATGAATCTGGAGTTTAAAATCAGCGCGTCCGGGATTGCGAGCGCCGTTTCTTCCGATCAGCCTGTGGTTGTCCGGATTCAATGTGATGACACCGCCCTGCTTAACCAGGCGGGAAAAACTGTTCGTGAATATCTCAGCGATGTCCCCGGACTTTTAAACATTAAGACCACCCGGGCGGATCCTTCCCCGGAAACAAAAATCATCATCAATAAGGAAAAGGCTTCTCTCCTGGGTCTTTCCGCACAGGACATCTCCCTTGCCGCACAAACAGCCATCAAGGGAACAGGGGCTACAGAATTGAAAGATGACAAGGGCCGGGAAATACCGGTCATTGTGCGGCTTGCGGAAAAAGACCGCAGCGAACCCGCTTCCATTGAAAATATCACCCTGTGGGCAGGGGAAGACACCCTTGTCAAACTCGGCGATGTGGTCACGTTTAAAAGCGGAATGGGGCCTTCTGAAATCTTAAGAATCGACCAGCGTAAAGTTATCATGATCACAGCAGATCTTTCAGGCAATGCCTCCAGAAAAAAGGTGTTTTTACAAATCAGGGAATTACTCGAGACGCTCTCCCCCCGCTTTAAAGGGGCCGAACTGGAATGCGTGGAGGCAACCGCAGAAGAAAAAAATGCTTTTTTTGAACTTATAATGACCCTGGTGCTGTCCATCCTTCTGGTCTACATGATTATGGCCTCCCAGTTTGAATCCCTCGTTCAGCCGTTTTTAATCATGATTACCGTACCTCTCGGGATCATTGGGGTAAGTTTAAGCCTTTGGCTTACGAATACAAGCTTAAGCATTGTCTCCAGCCTGGGGATGATTCTTCTGGGAGGTATTGTGGTCAACAACGGGATTATCCTGGTGGAATATTTCAACCAGAGCTGCAGAGACCATTCGGATATTGTTGAAAGCGTTATCGAGGCCTGTGTGGTGCGCTTCAGACCTATCATGATCACCACCTCCACAAACCTTCTAGGTCTTCTGCCCATGGCCATTGCCTCCGGGGAAGGCTCTGAGCTTATGTCCCCCATGTCCATTTCTGTTCTGGGCGGACTCTTTGTTTCAACCGCCCTCACCCTGCTTGCCTTTCCCCTGCTTTATATTGCCGTAAGCCGTTTTCAAAACAACCCCCTTAAGCCTTCCGCCCTGTGAGTACTGATCCGCCACCTTCCCCTTTTTCCATCTCCTCTTTTGCCGTGCAAAGGCCTGTGACGATTCTGATGTTTTTCGGGGTTCTGATTCTGGCCGGAGTGATTTCCTTTTTCAAAATCCCGATTGAACTTCGGCCGAATGCCTCGTTCAACAATATTTCCATTATTGCCAATGTACGCGGAGGAATGCCCCCTGAGGAAACGGAAAAACAGATCACACTGCCCATAGAAGAAGCGATGTCGACCATTCCAGGCCTTAAAACCCTTCAATCCACCTCCAAGGAAGGACAGTCAAACATCGTGCTTTCCTTTCCCCCGGAAACCGACATGGACATCAAAAGCCTTGAAGTGAGCGAACGCTTCGACGCCATTAAAAATGATCTGCCCAAAGAAATGGAAAGACCGGTTATTGCCAAATATGAGCAGAACGACGTGCCCGTGGTGATTATTTCCCTCTTCAGCGATACCCTAAGCCTTGAAGACATCCGGAAAACTGCGGATCAGCAGATAAAACCCTTTATCCAGCGCATTAAAAATGTCGCCAATGTGGAGATTGCCGGAGGAAGAGAACAGAAAATCGTGGTGGACGTGGACGAGCGTAAACTTTCCGCCCATACTCTCTCGCTGGATCAGGTCAGCGAAGCCATCGGAAAAAACAATCTTAATATTCTGGCCGGAGATATGAAAAATGAAGAAAACGTGCTTCTGATCCGCTCCGAAGCCCTTTTCAAAGATCTGGAGGAAGTTAAAAACACCATTCTTTATTCGCAATGGGGAAGGGATATCCTGAGAGTCAGAGATGTTGCGGATGTTTCCTATCAATATATGGAGAACTCGAATTTTTCAGGCTTTAATTCAAAACCCGTGGTCTCGGTTTACATACAAAAAGAAAGCAATGCCAATACGGTTACCGTATGCAAAAATATCCGGAAGACCTTCAGCGAATTGGAACAAAGCCTTCCCGATGCCCTGCAGTCCAAAGTTGTTGAAGATCAATCCCTCTATATCACTGAAGTCATAGGGAAAGTTCTCTCTGCCTTAAAGGAAGGGGCGCTTTTTGCCATTATTGTCCTCTTGATTTTTCTTCGGGATCTCCGCTCAACGGTCACCGTGGGTACTGCGATTCCGCTTTCTTTGCTGATAACCCTTTCGCTCATGTATTCCAATGATGTTTCCATAAACGTGATGAGTCTTTCAGGACTTGCCTTAGGGATAGGAATGCTGGTGGACAATTCCATTGTGGTGCTTGAAAACGCCTCCCAGAATCTTGAAAGGGGAAAATCCCGGATGGAAGCGGCTGTGACGGGCGCCAACCAGGTTTTTACCTCCCTTTGCGCTTCAACCCTTACAACGCTGATCGTTTTTATTCCCATTGTCTTCATCAACGCGCAGACCAAAATCCTCTATGGCGGAATGGCGCTGGCCGTCGCCTTTTCACTGCTTTCCTCCCTGCTTGTTTCCGTTACGGTTGTCCCCACCCTGTTTTCAAGAGGAAAAACAAACTTTAAAAAATCGGATTTCACCCGGCGGCTGACCGGTATTTACTCAAAACTTGTCCTGGGTGCGTTAAGATACCGTTTTTTTATTTCCGGAGGGATCCTGCTTCTTTTAATCGGGGCGCTGCTTTATCTGAGCCTTATGGAAAAGGATATTTTCGGAAGTTCGGATGAAGCGAAATTCACGGTGTTTGTGGAACTGCAAAGCGGAGCCAAATCCGATATTTCCAAATCCGTGGTCGCGCAGGTGGAGGGAAAAATCAAAAATCTTCCTGACCTGGAGCATTATACCTCGCGGGTGGAGGGCTGGTCTTCCAAAATCTACTGCCTGCTGAAAAAAGACCGGAACCATTCAACTCCACAGGTTCTTGAAGAAGTCAGAGGGCTCATCAAAGGACTCGGGGAAAAAGAAAAGGCCTTTGTCTATACCAGCTCCGGCGAATCCGTAGGCGTGACGGAAGTCATGATTGATATTTACGGTTACCAGTACTCTGAACTCCTCGATATCTCCTCAAAAATTTCAGAGGCTGTAAAAGAAGACGGTGATTTCTTCGATTTTAAACTCCGCTACAAACCCGGGAGGCCTGAACGGATTCTTGCTGTCGATCATGAACGGGCGGCCCTTTCAGGATTCAGTGTGCAGGAAATCGCCGATGCCGTTCATGCCCGCATACGCGGAGTGCGTGCCACCAAGATTTTTCAGAATGGAAAAGAAATTGAAACCATTATCCGCCTTAAGGAGGAAAACCGGAAGAATCTTGATGAAATCACCTCCCTTCAGCTTGTCAACAGGCAGGGTCAGAAAGTCAGCCTCCAGGAGCTGGTGGAATTCAGGGAAGGCCTTGCTCCGAGTGAAATCTGGCATACCAATAAACTCCGCATGATTCAGGTGAGTTTTTCCACGTCAAAGCACCCTTTAAACAAAGCGGTTGAAATCCTGACCCCGAAATTAAAAGCCGTGAAACTTCCCGAGGACTATTTCATCCGCTTTGGCGGAGATTATGAAGAAATGAATAAAACCTACTCCAACCTTCAGATTGCCGTGTGGATCATGCTGATCCTGGTCTTCATGCTTTTAGCAGGACTTTTTGAATCCTATGAGCAATCGCTCATCATCATGGTCACAGTCCCCCTGTCGCTCATCGGTGTAAGCATAGCTTTAGGACTCACCCGCACGCCCATGACCATGGGGGCATTAATGGGGATCATCATCCTGGGCGGAATGGTGGTCAACAGCGCCATTCTTTATTTTGAAGCCTTCAACCGTCTGCGCCATGAAAAGGCATCTCTGCTGAAAGCCGTTATCAGCGCGGGAGGGCAGCGCATCCGGCCGATCCTCATGACCACCTGCACAACCGTGTTCGGACTTCTGCCTTTAGCGTTTGATAAAAGCTCCGCATCCAGCATGTGGGCACCTCTTGCGATAACCGTAATCGGTGGGATTCTGAGTTCCTCGGTTCTGACTCTGATTGCCCTCCCGAGTCTGATCCTGATTCTTCACGACTTCAGGGCACTTCTGAAAAGCCTTTTCCAGGCCCAGACCCAAAATGCAGTGGAATAGGCAGGGAAATAAACTTCCGCATGTTACCAGATATTTTTGCCATAAGCCTGGGTTTCATTTTTCACCAGGGTCTGATAATAGGGGGTCAAAGAAGGATCCATATCCACATCCGTATAGCACAAATTCTGCCGTCTTTTCTTATAAGTCTTCAGGGGTGAAAGTCTGAAGGTGTACACTTTGGATTCGCCCTTCCCGGTCAGTGTCATGATTGTTCTTGCCTTGATTCTGTAGGATCCTGAACCAAGATCCGTTTTCATAAAATCAAAATGGCTCAGGGGAGAATCCCCGGTAAACACTTCATATCCGGGCGAAAAAATATAAAACAAGGGGGCCTCGCAGAAGCCTGAATACGATAATCCGGGTGCGAATATAAATTTATTTTTGAAGAAAAACTTTCCCTCTGAATTCGTCTGGGCTTCCGTCGTATAGACATTTTCCGTCGTTTCACCATAACGGGTGTTTTTTTTGATATTATAGATTCCAACCACTGCCGCATTTTTAACGGGTTTCCCGGAATGCGAATCAAATACGGCCCCCTGGATCTTCGGATAAAAATGAAAAACCGTGCATCCGCCGCATAATATATTGATCAATAGAATCACGCCCAAAAAAAGAATCTTATTCATGAACATACCTTTCATCACCTTAATATTTCCTTGATTTCACTGCACTGAGATCATCCCTTCCGGAGATTGCGGCTCAAACCTGACACTTTGTCCAGCTGTATCAAAACAAGGGGGTAATTTAACCAACCTGCGGCAGTTGTCAACTGAATCAAAACGAAGAAACTACATGCAGTCTTTTCTTTCAAAATCGTCTGATTGCATGCAAGTCAGTAAAACAAAAAAATTTCAAGTTGTCATATATACATCTGCTCTCCAGATAAATTGATGATCTGTTTATTCAAAAAAGTGATCATCAGCCAACTTTAAAAGACAAATGCTATACCACAGGCTTTATCCATTCAGTCATAATACAACATTTTCTCTGAGCAAGCATGTTTTGACTGAGTCAAACAGTCATTGCCTCCGGAATAATGGACGCTTCCGCACAAAATTCAGGTTAAATCCCGGATATTATTGATGTCTTGTTTAAAATTTGGTTTATTTTGGCCTGCAGTGTTTATGAATAACCAATAAAAATGGAATGAATTGCCTCAAAAATCAATTAAGAAGAGGACTATATATGTTCAAAAAAATTTCTTTGATGTTTGCTATTTGTCTTTTTTGGACTTATGGGACAGCTCAGGATCTTAAGAAGAATCAATCCACCATGCGTTTTGGTGCGGATGAAAGAATTCGTCAGGAATATTTTGATTACAT
>CAYUET010000030.1:0-13599 GCA_964443875.1 uncultured bacterium
TAGGGGTACAGAGGCTTTTTGTCATAAATTAACGACTTGTGGGATGACAGTGGAATTTTTTTAATTGTAAAAATTTCGAATATACAGGACAAAATTTAAATAACAATGACTTTTCCGTTAAATAAGGAAGATTCAATTTTCTGTTGCAAATCTTTTTTTATAAATTTTGAAACCATATTCCCTTAATTTAATCTCATTGGGTTTACTTCCTCGCAGCTTGCTGCGGGGTAATTCATTTAAAAACGGGGAATTAATTCCCCATTTTTATTTTAAAATCAGTATTCTAATGCAAGCTATTCCTTAAAAAGGAAGATAATGCATATCAGTATGGATATTTTTTATACCATGCAATTTCAAAGTCAAACTTTGAAATTGCATGGGGGCAAACATGAACTGATCTATCATATACAATCCGTCATCAAACAGCAAAGAACCAAAAGTCATTCTGAAAAAATCTAAAGAATCTGGATTTCTCACTCACGCGCGAAATGGCATACCTCTGTAAAGTACGGGGAATTAAATCCATAGATCTCAAAAAAGAATTTTAATAAGTTCTTCAGGAGGCAATTCCGCCCCTTCCCAGCCGTAATACATGGGCGGGCACTGGTGATTCCTCACCACCCAGTCGGTATGAGGTAAAGAAAGATCAAGGTCTTCAATGGTCGGACCAAGGTCTGTTTTGGCGAAAACCATGCCGGTTCTCTGTTTCAAAGGCGGATAGCCGAAAACAATGTATTTGTAATATCCGGAGTTCATTCCTTCAGGAAAACGAACCCGATTTTCGAAAATCTGATCATACTTGGCAGCAAGCGCTCTCTTCCATTGCAGGATTTTAGGCAGGCGTTCCAGCTGAACAAGGCCTAAGGCAGCAGACCACTCACTCATTCGGTAGTTGAATCCGTCTTTCAAGGGGTATGTAATTTTTCCGGCCACCGTTTCTTTGCCATAATTACGGTATTTCTCATACCAATCCAGAAATTCCGCGTCACGACTGACCACCATGCCGCCTTCACCCAAGGGCATGGTTTTTGTTGCGTAAAAAGAATAGGCCCCGGCAAAGCCAAAGTGGCCTCCGGTTTTCCCGTTCCAGAAACCTCCGTGGACATGGGCGCAGTCTTCAACCAGCGGTATGGCCTGCTGACGGCAAAACCGCGAAATCTCTTCAGATTGAAAGGCAATATGACCGCCAATGTGGACCAGTATCACAGCGCTTGTTTTCCGGGTAACCTTTTTTTTCAGGTCTTCAAGACTCAGACACAAGTCTTCTTTATTACAATCCGCATAAACCACCTTTGCCCCGGCCTTTTTTACAGCCTGCACCGTGGCCCAGAAGGTATTGGCCGGCACAATGACTTCTTGATCCCTTACCTTCAGGTATTCCAGAATAGCGAGTAAAGCGGTTCCGCCGCTGGCAGACGTTTTTGCGGGGATGCCGATGTAACTGCCAAAGGCCTTTTCAAAACGTTTGGTGATGGGACCTTCAGTCCAGAAATTGGAATCAAAGATTTCATCAAGATAGCTATAAAATTTTTTCCGGTATTCCGGCTCAAGGGGGATTTTCATTTAAATATTATTCTCCTAACAATGAAGGATCAGAGTTGAAAAAGATTTCGATTATAAACAATCCTATTTCTGAAACACTTTATTTAGAAATGTATTCTTATCCAGTTTTGCCTGCCACAAATTATGCCGTTTTACACTCTCAAGTCTTTTATCAGCAGACATTGAAATAAAACGATTGGCTTCTATAACGCCTAACTTTTCCATTAAAATTTTAACACCTTTAACAACCAGCTTCTCTTCATCCATATATCTTCCATGATTCATTCGATTTCTTCAGCTTTCCGATTTTTCAAAAAATTCATTTTTGCATGTACCAAAGCAATTATCTCTATTTCCTCTTCCTTTATCCTATAGATTAAACGATAAGAATACACAAAAATTTCACGGATAGAAGAATCATTAATTTCCGGTACAATTCTGCCCATTTGAGAAAACTTACCTAAAACCTCTGATTGCTCTACTATCTCCGAAACCACATCTTTTGCATAATAGACCGAATCCTGTGCAATATAATCATGAAGCTCTTTTAAATTTCTGGAGGCGCTATCCGACCATTTTACCATTTGGCAATTTCTTTCTTTAATTCATCAACAGTTTTATATTGCCCTTTTTCAATCGCTTCCTTTCCTTTCATAACTTTATCAATGACATACAGACGATACATGATGTCATCCAGATTTGCATCTTCAGGCAATGATTCTATTGCGTGCATCGCTTCTTCTTTTAATGTTTGCATATCATTATTTCCTTATCTGATTTAAAAATTATAAAATTTCAACCTGCCTGACTATCTTCCTTTCTCCTAATACGAATGATCAGAACTGGAAAAGATTTCAGTTTCAGAATCATAATACAATTCCACTTTGGTTATGGCAATGGTGGTATTAAGATAAGCGAAACGCTTGTCTTCATACGTTCCACCATCATTCTCTAAAGTTATACGGTAGGCCAAATTTCGATCTTTAAGATCAACAGGATTGACAGGCCAAGCTACATCACTTACATCAAATAATACTGTTCCTTGGGTTCTATCAAAAGTATTAATTTCCAATGTTTTTTTTGATTTCGAAATTGGAAATCCTGTTTCAGGAGTAAAATTTTCATTAGTTCCATTATAATCTTCTATGTCTAATGCTAATTTCATGAGCATCTGAAAAGAGTCTTTCGATGTAAAAGAGTTTGCTGTTGAAGAGGCATCTTTTCTTAATCCCAATTTATAATACACTTTCACTTGTTTAAGTGCTTTAGCCTTGGGAAGGTTGATAACAGGAGATGTGTAGTAGGAATTTTTGGCATCGCTTGATCGTGTGCCGGGGATAATACGAAGATAATAGACTCCGAAAGGACGGGGAATATCTGTTTCAGTTCCAGGAAAGTATTCATTTTCATCCTCAAAAATTCTTTTAAAACCTACTTTACCTTCAGCACTCATTGAGTTTAAAAATGCTGTCCATGGTCTAGATGCATCAAAGTCAGAATCTTTAAAACTCTCTGTATTAACTTTTATTTTATTATCCTCCGATATGCGGCATAAAGTAATATTCAATCTGTATTCTTTGATATAATCATAAGTACTAGGTTTATGATAAACCCGCTCTTCATATTTTTCTTTTTTACATACAGAAAAATCATGATCTAATTGTCGATAGCAATCTGAGTCATCATCCATTTTACATGAAGAATATTTGCTAGAATCATTCTTAAATTGTTTTTCGGATCTAAAATCAATATCATCTCTCAAAAAAACAGTCGGCGTAAACCACCGCTCAGGGGGCCATGACTCTCTTTGAACTGATGATCCATCATTATAAGTCGAATAGGCATCCTTATGATCCGCATAAGAATGGTCATTTAATCCCTTCTCAGTTGTTATATTCGTATACCAAGAATAATTTGTCGGGTGAGGGAAACAATCTGTTTTTGTAAAATCTGATAAATCCTCCACTCTTGTCATCAAACCAAGTTCACCGAAATTGTAAAGAGTAGACCCTTTCCCTAATGTAATTCCAGAAGAAGAATTTGTTGCTGTGCCTTTGATTTCCAAATATTTTTTTGAACTATCCAAAACAGGATCAGGGTAAGAAGTTGAATTTTTTTCAAAAAAATCCGACGAATATATATTTTCAACTTTTGAAAAGGCTTTAGTAATCTGACTAAAAATCCTATCCTCTCCCCTGCCTTCATTGAAGGCCCCAAAATCCAGCCAAAGGCCTGTTTTTATCGCGTCAGGAATCACATTAGGATTTTCCGAAGAGTAGATATAATTTTGAAAAGTTGCATTCTTTGCGTATTCCCACCCTGCATAATCAGCCATGTTGCGCACTGGCACCCAGTCAGAGGAACACATCCAGTTCTGATAAGAACCTTCCTTTTCAAAATCCTGTCTTGAGGTCTGAACATAATCTCCAAAAACCTTAACTGTGGTTTTTCGCTTTTGAAGATTTCTAGGAATCGCAAAAGCGCTTATGCTATTGCGTTTGTAACCTGCCTGAATGTCCATATCGAAATAGCCGTTATGGGTAAAACATAAAGGTACGGGTAAAGGATAGATTTCCCATTTCTGATCTGTTGAGTTCCAAAAACCTTTTGGTTCTTCGGGATCAATAAGTCTTCTAATAAATGCTCTTTGCCATTCATATCCATAACCTGTCTTACCTATATTGCATTTTGACTCCAGAAAATTATCAAAGCCACAATAGTCTTCAATCCTCTGAGTATTTCCATCTTTTGGCCTTAAGGCTTTTACTTGGGTCATTACCGCCCCAGAATTCACTCCGGTTTTATCAAAACAATATAGCTCCATAATTTCAAATATAGATTTTAAAAGTGTTGGATCCACTGCGTTAAAATTCAAAGGAACGCAGTAAGAATAAAGTTTGTAAGTCGATGTATTATCAGGCTCTTTTCCTGTGGGCCAATTATTTTTCAGAATTAGTTTATTATTTTCTATTGCATCAACCTTATCTACACGGTTAATATTCGGAGTCTCTGGATCGAATCCTTTACCGGCTATAATCTCCACATACGCTCCCTGTAAATGATTTCGATTAAAAGCTAAAGAATATGTATTCGGGAAAAAATTCCGTTTTTCAGCAATTAAAGTATTGTTTGCCGCAGTATCTTTCTTTTCGACATGCCCGTAATCAATCACATTCATGGTAAGCTCGCTGAAACGGTTCGGGTAGACTGTGGTATAAAGCTGGATCTGGTTGTAGACCCTTGCCCCATGCGGGGTGGAAGAATTGTTAAATACTCTGGCAATTTCCTGAAGTTCATTAAGCTTCCAGTGCCCGCTGTAGGACATCAGAACAGCAATGAGTTTTTTTATATTATCACGGACATTCTCTTTTATGGAAAGCTTTAAATCCTCACAAAGATGAGTGGTTAACATCCTGAAGGTGGTGTTCATTTCCGGGCCGCACTGATAAAGGTTCAATTTTGCATTTGTGGCCCAGATGGCATTTTTAAAATAAAGACTGTAAAGCGAATCCGCACTTTCAATGGTGGAACCGAAGTATGTGGATAACCCGCCCGAAGAATAGCAGGAATATTGCGCAGACATGCGTTTGATTTCATAGATTCCATATTTATAGGCTGCTTCAACCACCCCGGTGCTGCTGGTGATATCGGTATACAAATCCGACTGTTTCTGATCTCTGCGCAGTAATAACATGAATGAAAGCCCCAGAATGCAGATGGCGGTTAAAACCGAAATTGTGAGGATCAGGGCCACTCCCTGCCTGTCTGCCAGTTTTCTCATGCAGCCTCCGGCTTTTTATAATTTTTAAAAATCACCACTCGTTCAAGAGTGATAAGCTGATCTTTTGCAGATTCCAGATGCTCTGCACGTTTATCATACATTTCAGGGTTATAGTTAAGCGTTAATAAAATTTTCATGGCTCTGGGAAGCTCCCCTTTTTCATGAATCACCACTCCATTTCTCTCTTCCTTATCCCCGGAATCCCAGCTTCGGATGGGTTGAGGGGAAGAAGTACTCCCATCATCTGCCCAGCTTTTACTTTTATTTCCCCAGAAGAGGTATTCGATATGATAAATTGGCATGGGGCAAAAAGGCTGATAACGGGGTACCTTCCCAGTCACGGGATCTTCAGGAGGTGGATAAGGAGGATAAAAACCTCCATTTTTATCCACATTCGCCTTTCCATCCACATTTGTTGTGCGGACATAAAGACCTATCTGCATACCTAGTGTCATATAAAAAATTCTTTCCTTTATAAGGATATCATTCCAATAGGCACTTGAATTTGCCAAAAATTCAGTAATCTGACTATCTAGTGGAGTAGAATTATCAATCTTAACAAAATGATCTATTATTGTGTAAAACAATTGCTGAATATTCTGTTTGGCCCTTAAATCCGGATGATAAGGGGATACAGATGTATTATTATTGATTCCTTCAAAAAACGTAATTGCCTCGCTTCTGGCTGTGCAGACAAATTCTGGGATGAAACTTTTCCTCTGAGAGGTATTCTCCGGATCAACCAGGTAAACCGGTTCTGTAGTGGCCAATGAAATCTCAGTTGTTAATTTATCAAGCATGTTGTGCCCTTCGTTCATGTAACGTTGAAGCCCCAGAGAGCTGGCCTGAAGGCGGGTCAGGGCGTCCATCATGGAATACAGAGTAATTCCCATTATTGTAAAGATCATCATGGCCAGCATGAGTTCCAGGATGGTGAAAGCGGAGGATCGTTTTTTTAATCCGGGCATGAGACCACCGTATTTAATACCACTTTTTTACGCTGGCGGGGAAGAGGATCCGCTTGTCCATTAGAATCTTTATGCTCATCGGCCTCTTCATCTGTTATGGCATCCCTTGGCCATGAAACTTCCACCTGCAGCATAAAGTAAGGGTCATCAAGCACCTGTTCAAAGGCTGGCGCACTGTATTTACGATAAAGAATATTACTTCTTTTAAGTTTCATCGGTTCTCTATCCTCAACTGGAATCAGACGGAACCTCCACTGGTAGCCGCTTAACTGCGTAAACGCATTGTAATCGGATTTTAAAAAATTCGCCGCTCCGTCTAAAGTCTGAGCATTTCTTCTGACCTCCTCTGCTTGTGAATCCGCCTCTAAAGACTGAATGTGAATATCCTTAAATGGCGTCCACATTGTTGCAGCGTCTCTGATCGAGTCGTAATCGTCTTTCCATTTTGAATCCGTCTGTGAACACAATATCTGGGTATTCAAAATACTTGAGGCCAGGTCAGAGGCTTCCATACGTTCCATGATTTCCACACGGTTTCCGGCATTGTAGTTGAAAACAGACAGGGCCATGGTTCCGCCCGCGGCAAAAATCAAAAGCGATGAGACTATTTCTATCAGGGTAAAACCCTTGCGTTTCATGCAGCCACTCCTCGTTGCTGATTATAGCAGATGAACGACATGCTCTGCAAGCCGAAGTTCCCCTGAATTCTTCTGGACATATTTTTTAATACATACTATGCTTTTTAAAAGTATTCAATGGATGCCGTCTTTCAATATTTCAACGTGCGAGAAACCTTCCATGATACGTTACATCACCGATATTCAACCCGCCCCTGCCCCTTTTGATTTCATAAATCTTACAGCAAAAGATCTCACTGGCAACCTTGTAGCCTGCTACACCCGCGATCTCTCCCGAATTAAAGAACTTGTTCCGGATTATCTCCAGACCCTGAGCGGCTGCCTTGTTACTCCGGACAGCACCCTGGCCTTTACTCCTCTTAGTGAACATCTCTGGCACATCACCCTTTCTGAACCCTTTTCCATGGATCTTAAGCCACTTCTGTCAGGCTTTCTCAAATTAATTTCAGAAAAACAGGATCTTCAAAATGAAGTTTCCCGTTTAAAACAGAATATGGATGTAATCCGGAATGACTTGGGGCATGTCGTTTCTGATTATCAAAAAAAAATTGAAGAAACACATGAACTCAACAAGGCCCTTTATGACAATAATGCCCTGTTCCATCTTCATTTTGAATTCGGCAGCATCGGATTTGTCATCATTTCGGGTGATAAAGGAACCATAAAAATCAATCCTCACCTCTGCCGCATGCTTGGATACTCCCGGGAGGAACTAATCCATAAAACATGGCAGGAACTTACTTATGCCCCGGACCTCGAGAAGGATCAAATTCAGTTTAATCTTCTTATAAATGGAGAGGTTAACACCTATGAACATGAAAAACGGTTCATCCGGAAAGACGGCTCTCTCGTCTTTGCTCACCTTGCTGTTTCCTGCCTCAGAAACCCCGACAACTCCGTACGTTTCATCATCGCCTCGATTCTGGATATCTCTGATCGGAAAAAATCGGAAGAAGAACTGAAAGAAACCAATGCCCGGTTAGAAGCTATTTTATGCGCCCTTCCTGATCTTCTTTTTGAGGTCGATCAGCACGGATGTATCTATAATTTCCGGTGTAGAGATAACCAGAATCTTTATGTTCCCCAGGAACGTTTTCTGATGCATACGATGTCTGAAGTTCTTCCTCCTCAGGCCGCACAAATCATCATGGAAGCTCTGGCCCGGGCAGTTAAAACAGGTTATGACTATGGAAGCTGTTATTTCCTAGTCATGCAAGGCATCAAAAAATGGTTTGAACTGTCAATCTCCTTAAAACAATCCAATGGCTCAAAAAATCCGCATTTAATCATGCTGGCCCGTGACATCACTGAAAGAAAAGAAAGGGAAGAAGAGCTTGCTCAAAAAAATGAAGAGCTTACGCGTTTCAACTATACCATTTCCCATGATTTAAAAAGCCCCCTGCTTACCATGAACGCTTTTATCGGGCATCTTGAAATTAACCTGAGGCAGAATAATAAAGAACAGATACGTAATTCCCTTAATTTCATCAAAAACGCAGCAAAAAAGATGACAGAGCTTCTTGAAAATCTCCTTAAATTTTCACGACTTGGACACTGTCGAAACTCCTTTGAAAAAACCACTTTTCAGGCGGTTACCCGCGATGCCCTGGAGCTCACAACCGGGCTTTTTCAATCCAAAATATTCAAGATTAAAAAAACTCACAACGATATCACCACTTACGGCAATCAAAGCCAGCTGATCGAACTCTATCAGAATCTGATTGAGAATGCCGTCAAATACATGGGGGATTCTCCATCGCCCCAGATTGAAATCGGTTTTGAAAAGCGGTCTGATTCAGTCGAATTTTTTGTAAAAGACAATGGGATCGGCATTGAACCCGAATACCGGGAACTGATCTTCAACATTTTTGAAAAGCTTGATCCTCAAACCGAAGGAAGCGGAGTTGGGCTTGCCCTTGTCCGAAGAATTGTCGAACTCCATGGAGGCACCATCAGGGTTGAATCTGAAGGAAAAGGAAAAGGGGCAAATTTTTTATTTACGTTAAAAAACCTGCCCCTTTAAACAAAGCCGAAAGGCTGAAACTAAAAGGAATAATCCATCTTTATCCCATAAACCGTGGGTTCTTCCACCCATACGACGCGTGTGGCATAGGGACCAATGTTGCATGAATCATAGTAATAACGCTTATTGTCATTGGTCGTCCAGAGGTTCATCACAAAGACGTTTAAAGATAAACTGTCATTAAAATCATATTGAACAGACATATTCAGCCGGAAGTTGGTTTCATAGGCATCCTTGTCTTCAATATCCTCCCTGGCGGCTGTAGCCAGGGTTTCATAGGTGGTATTTGCTGTTGCAGACTCCACAACATTTAACTGATCCTCTCCGCCTTCATATTTCCAGTAGCACTGCATATTGGCATGAAGAGTCAGCTTTCTTTCCAGAAAATAAAAATTTGAGAAAAACTTGGTCGTGTTTTTGGACCAGTTGTTGATATCGTCTCCGGACCCCAGAAGTAAAATAGTAGACCCCGTGCCATATCTGGAGTTTTTATTCATGTCCGAATAGCTGAATCCTCCGGCTCCAACACCCTCTTCCAGCTCCCAGTCATTGAGATTCACATAGGAATGATTAATCCCAAACATAAAACGATCTTTGTTATAGGCCAATTCCAGCTCTGCCCCATAAAGAGAACCTGTCCCCAAAAGTACCGTGGTTCTTTGATCTCCATTCCATCCCAAAACTTCAAGTTCATTATAAAAAACAGAAGAGGATACTGAAAAATCCCCTTTAAGGATTGGCTCATAAATCAGTTCGACACCGTCAAATTTCTCTGGGTCTGTTTCAACACCCTCCTGATCCTGCTGCCATAACTGTTCAGCATTGTTCATTCTTAACGAACGCTGTATGATAAATTTTGTTATTCCTATGTCCGCCCAGTCACTGACTATGGCCAGACGTGGAGAAAATAAAGTATCCGTATAGGTGTTTTTATCCAGACGGGCTGAGGCAATAACATTAGTATTCATGAAGAGCCGGGTATTAAACTCGCCGAAAACGGACCAGGTATCTGTATTCCAACCATCTCCAGCATAAACCGGGGCTGTGGTCAAAGCCGGAAGAACATTTGAATCAGGTCCGCTGACGATATCCGCATTATCGCCCATTCTGAAATCCTTTTCACTGTCGCCCCAGCCAGGGCCCCAATGCCCGTACTCATAAGCGGCTCCAAAAGCAATCTGCGTTGTATCGCTGATGTCCATAAGAAGGGTTGATTTTAAAAGCACCTGGTCCTCACTGAAATTCCAGCTGTAATTGGTCCCATTGCTCTTATCTGATGAATAGGTTGAAGGATTCTGAAACTCTGAATCGCTCGACATCATGGAAAAGGAAGTCTTGAGAGACAGGGTATCCGAAAACTGATGATTATTGTCCAGAGACAGAATGCCCTGCCTGTCCTGTCTTGAGCCGGCGTCATAATAATCCCCTGTATTCATGTATCGCCTTTTGGGTCCGGAGGCGACTGTCGGCGTACCGTTGTTGGTATAGCGCGCCCAGAATTTCCACTCTTCCATAAAATTGACATTGGCATAAAATTTCAGGTGAGGGACATCATAGGTATTGTGATAATAATCACTTGTAGGAATGGACGAAGCGCCTGAAGAGGAACCGTAATACCCGTATCTCCCGCTGGAGGCAACCCGGTAGGCATCCGGATTCTCAATGCCCTCGGCGTAATTGTAACTGGCATAGGTGTAATAGGCCAGATTTTCATTCACATATTTTCCGGCGCTGGCCCGCACGCCATAAGCGTCATAATCCGAAACATAATAGGCTCCGCCCTTTATTCCGGCTGCAGTCACCGCATCTTTTGTGATAATATTGATAACGCCCATGACCGCTCCGGGGCCATAGGTGACAGATCCGGGGCCGCGGATGATTTCTATTTTGTAAATATCGCCCAGGTCCCAGTTTTCCGTTTCGGAACTTACCCCGGTATGCCCTTTGATATTAACGGCCTTTCCGTTCACCAGACATAAAAATTTATTTTTGCGGTCTGAAGAAATCCCCCGGATAGCAGGCTCCATACCTTCGCTATGAGTCATATACAGGGCTCCGGGAACATAAACTTCCATGAGATCAAACAAATTCCGGGCCGGAGTTAAGCGAATATCTTCTTCTGTAATGGTAGTCACGGAAGCAGGAACTTTCCCTGCATCCATCCTTGTAATGATACTTGGGATTTCTGTGAATAAAAGAGATTCCAGCCCTTCATCCTGAACCGGTACAGAGACTGTCTGCCCTTTCACGTAAAAACTAAAAAAGGCATACAGACAGAATATTAAATATTTTTTTTGCATCTTCTCCTCCTAACGACTATTCATGATAGTGAGCATTGTTCTGCCTCAAAAAAATGAAACAATTGTTTATGAGTGCTCCAGAATATTTTTAACCGTATAAATCGGTTTGCTTGTGGACTCATGATAGATCCGGATCTGAATTTCCGCCATCAATCCCAGGCAGATGAACTGAAGTCCTGAAAGCAGAAGCAGAATGGATACCGTAAACAAAGGTCTGTTGGCGGAAACGGCCATGAAATATTTTTCAAAAGCCACCCAGAGGAAAAGAAGAATTCCGAGGAATCCTGAAGAAAGCCCCCATAAACCGAAAATCTGGATGGGCCTTGTGGAAAATGAAAGTAAAAACTTTACCGTAATAAGGTCCAGAACAACCCGGATGGTTCTCGAAAGTCCGTATTTGGAAACCCCGCGTGTTCGGGCCCTGTGCCCCACCTCAATTTCAGCCAGCTTTACTCCCATCCAGGAGGCAACCGCAGGGATAAAACGGTGCATTTCCCCATACAGGTTGGTATTTTTAATCACTTCCTTTTTAAAAGCCTTCAGGGAACAGCCGTAGTCATGAAGAGACACCCCTGTGGACAGGGATATGATTTTGTTGGCAACCATGGAGGGAATTCTGCGGGTAATGAATCGATCCTGCCTGTTTTTTCTCCATCCGCTGACAATATCATATCCTTCATGAATTTTTTCTATAAGTCTGGGAATGTCGCGCGGGTCATTCTGCCCGTCTCCGTCCATGGCCACAATAATCTCGCCCGCGGCATGGTCAAATCCAGCAACCATGGCACTGGTCTGTCCGAAATTTCTGCGGAAATTAATCACTTTGAGTCTCGGAAATTTTAAAAACAGAGACTCAAGGCACTCATAGGTTTTATCCCTGCTGCCGTCATTGATGAAAATAATTTCTGATTTAAGCTTCAAAGAGGAAACCGCGTCATCCACTTCCTTAAGAAGGATTTCCACATTTTCAACTTCATTGTATACAGGAATAACAATTGATAAATCCACAGTCTTTTCCTTTTAATTATTTTCCGGTGAATAAATCGAAAGACCCAGATACTGCGCCGTCTCATAAAATTCCTGATCCGTGGCCGTAATGATGGTCTTGCCTCTTTTTTTAAGTTCTTCAGTCAGACGTACGGCATTTTCCTGCATGGTTTCGTGGGTTTCCCGGGATCCCCCGATAAGGTGAAAATGATCTCCGCGGGTGAATCTGCAGTGTCCGTCACCGGCCTCCCGGGCTATTCCCAGCAGATGCCGTGGATAATGCTGATAATAAATCCCCATGTTCATCTTTCAGCTTTCATAGTCGATTTTTATGGGTTTTACTTCCCAGATGTCTTTTGCATATTCCATGATCGTGCGGTCTGAGGAAAATTTACCCTGGTGCGCCACGCAGGTAATGCATTTTTTTGTCCAGGCCTCATGATCTTCATAAACCTTTTCCGCCCTCGAATGTGCATCGAGATACATGGGCATATCGGCCATGATCATGAAAGGATCGTGATGTTTAAGGGTGTCCACGATCGGGTTGAACAGATCTCCCTTTTCCGGAGAAAAAAAGCCGCATTCTATTAAAAACAGAATTTTCTGAAGGGCGGGAAATTTCTCAATGTACTCCATGGGGTTGTACCCCTTCTTGCGCACATCCTCCACTTCATTGGCCCTTAAACCGAAAATGAAAAGATTTTCCTCGCCCGCTTCTTCTGCAATTTCGATATTGGCCCCGTCCATGGTGCCGATAATCAAAGCGCCGTTCAGGGCAAACTTCATGTTGCCTGTACCTGAAGCCTCTGTTCCGGCCAGAGAAATCTGCTCACTCAAGTCCGAAGCCGGAATAATTTTCTCCGCAAGAGACACCCGGTAGTTGGGAAGATACACGACTTTTAAATTGTCCCCGATTTCAGGATCATTGTTAACCATGTCGCCGATGGAGGTGATGAGCTTGATGATCAGCTTGGCCATGTAATAGCCGGGCGCCGCCTTTCCGCCGAAAATAATGGTGCGGGGCTGCCACTTGCGCTTCGGATTTTCCTTGAGAAGGTTATAGCAGTGAATGGCATAAAGGGCCAGCATGAGCTGACGCTTGTATTCGTGAATACGCTTGACCTGGACATCAAAAAGACTGTTCGGATTGACCCTGATCCCTGTTTCCTTCAGAATAATTTCCGCCAGACGTTTTTTATTTTCCAGCTTTATTTTCTGCCAGTCCCTGATAAAATCCTTATCCTTGGTGAAATGCACCAGTTTTTTAAGTTCGCTTAAATTCCTGATCCAGTCTGTTCCGATTTTTGAAGAAATCAGATTCGAAAGACTGGGATTGCACTTTTTCAGCCATCTGCGTGGC
>CAYUET010000030.1:13609-33308 GCA_964443875.1 uncultured bacterium
TTGGTCTTGTTGTTGAAACGCTCCGGAAACATCTTGTAAAAATCATTCATCAGGGTGTCTTTTAAAAGCTCGGTATGAAGGGCTGCAACCCCGTTGATGGAATGGCTCCCGACAATGGAGAGATAGGCCATCCGGATTTTCTGTTCGTGCCCTTCCTCAATAATGGACATATTTTTAAGCTTCTCCACATTTCCGGGGTAGTGCATGGATACCTGTTTCATGAAATGATGATTGATTTCAAAAATGATCTGCAAGTGACGGGGGAGAAGCTTCTCATAAAGGCTGACCGGCCATCTTTCCAGAGCCTCGGGCATGAGGGTGTGGTTGGTGTAGGCAAAGGTTTTCACCGTGATGTCCCAGGCCTCATCCCAGGGCAGATGCTCCTCGTCAATCAGAAGTCTCATGAATTCCGGAATAGCCACGGCAGGATGCGTATCGTTCAGCTGAATGGCAATCTGTTCGGGAATCTTGCTGAAATCCGTACAGTGCTGCTTAAAACGCCTTATAATATCCTGCAGGGAGGCGGACACAAAAAAGTACTGCTGTTTAATCCGAAGCTCCTTGCCTGAATAGTTGTTGTCATTGGGGTAGAGAACTTTTGAAATATTTTCCGAATGCGCCTTGGCCTCAATGGCCTTGACGTAGTCGCCGTGATTGAAATAATCAAAGTCGAATTCATTGGTGGATTTCGCCGCCCAAAGCCGGAGATTATTGACCGTATTGTTAAGATATCCGGGGACGGGGGTGTCATAGGGCATAGCCAGAACGTCCTGGGTGTCTGTCCAGAGATAGTGCTGCATGCCGTGCTCGTCTTTGTACTGCTCCACATGACCGTAAAATTTTACGGTAAAGGTGAACTCCGGGCGTCCGATTTCCCAGGGGTTTCCAAGGCGCAGCCAGTTGTCGGGCTGCTCCACCTGATAGCCGTGGGCAATGCTCTGGTTGAAAATCCCGTATTCATAACGGATTCCGTATCCGTGGCAGGGAATCTGCAATGTTGCCATGGAATCCAGAAAACATGCGGCAAGACGGCCCAAGCCTCCGTTTCCAAGACCGGCATCCATTTCCGCCTCACGCACGTCTTCAAGATTGACGCCCAGCTCTGAAAGAGCCTCCTCGACTTCCTTTTCAAGCCCCAGGTTCAGAATGGCATTTCCCATAAGCCGTCCGATCAGAAATTCAAGGGAAAGATAATAAACCCGTTTAGCCTGATGGGTATGATAGGTCTGCTGGGTCTTGATCCAGCGGTCCATCAGCCGGTCGCGAATGGTGTAGGCCAGGGCTGTAAATTTATCATAGGGGGTTGCGGTATACTGGTCTTTGGCCAGCGTATACTGAAGATGGCTGGCAAACCCCCGTTTAAGGGACTTGGCGTCCATGCTGTGTCTGTAATTTTCAAGAGAATCCGCTTTGAAAGCCAGAGGATGGGCATCGCCTTTTTCCATCTTTTTCATATTCTATTCCTTCTTTGATTAGCGTTTGTAATACCGACTTTCCAGAACCGGAGGGAAGTAAAAAACTTAACACATTCATTCTCCAAGGTCAATGTCTATGCGCCATCCAACCCTATTTCCCGGACGGGTTTAATTTATGAATCACGGCAGGAAGCATTTTTTTCACAAAATCATCGTTATAGGCAAAAAGAATGAATCCGTTCATTCCGGAACTCCGGACAACCTCAATCTGCTGGATCAGCTTTGCAGGAGTCATTTTCGGCATGTAGGACCCCAGTCCTGAATAAAAAGGGGTGTTTCCCTTGAGGCCTTTAAGCTGGGAATTCATCCATTTGGAAAGTTCACGCGGATAGGTCGTGTAGTTCATGGGGACAAGAAAGGTGAATATATTTCTTTTTTCCCAGGTCGGCCAGTCCTGAGCCATTTCCCTCTGCGCCCGGTTGACATTATAAAAAATGCAGGCCGAATAATCCAGTGAAGGGTCGAGCTGACGAAGCATCTGGGAAACCTCCGACACAAAATTGGTGAGAATCATACGCCTGATGCTCATAATGGAATCGGGCACTCCGGTCTCTTCAAAAAAACGCACATAATCCAGCTGGATTCCGTCAATATCAAACTTCTTCACGATTTCCCAGATCAGGGAAAGCACGAGTTCCCGGTTTTCCGGCAGAGAGGGGTCCAGCCAGGGAGTTTGAGACTGATATGCGATCCGCCCGCGGGTATTCTTCAAAAGTCTTTTTTCCCTTTTCATTTTATTAATCTGAGCTTCAGGCGCCCAGTGAAGAAAAAAAGCAAGAATTTTCGCGTGAACCCTGATCCCGTTCTTGTGGGCCACCCGGATCAGATTCTGAAGGGAATCCTCACAATGCTTGTAGGGCAGATGTTCACCGGAATAAAAAGCGGCACCGGCTGAGGCAAAATTGACAAAGATATTATTGATGCGTGCTTTCTTCAGATTTTTAACCACCTTCGACCAGTTGTAATCCGTGGGATCTGAAATCCAGATCCCGCGCATTTCAGTGTCCTGGTAGGCAAAACCCTGCCCGCAAAAAAGAAATACCAATAAAATGAGTGTCACCCAATTTAAGGAATTTTTCAAACAATGCTCCTTTAATCCTGGCCGGAAATAGGGCCCAAATTAGCAAAAACCAGAACTTTCCGCCCGTTTTATTTAAAAAAAAGAACCCCTGATTTATCAGGGGTTCCCATAATAATGAACTAACGAAAATTATTTATCCTGAAGAGCCGCAATACCCGGCAGAACTTTGCCTTCAAGGAATTCCAGGGAGGCGCCTCCGCCTGTGGAAATGTGGGACATCTTCTCCGCATAGCCGGACTGCTCGACAGCAGAAGCGGAATCTCCGCCTCCGACAACGGTCACCGCCTTGCTTTCAGCCATGGCTTTCGCAATTGCAAAAGTACCCTTTGCAAAATTCTCCATTTCAAAAACACCCATAGGCCCGTTCCATAAAACCGTTCCGGCTGTTTTGGGCGAATAATTCCTCGGATTTAGGCCCGACATCCATTCCCATCCAGTCAGCGGGAATTTTATCCGCATCAACAGTCTGGATTTTTGCATCGTTCTTAAAGGCATCCGCAATCACGACATCCACCGGTAAGAGAACCTTTACCCCGACCTCTTTCGCCTTGCTTAAAAAATCCTCTGCCGTTTTGATATTGTCTTTGTCGAGAAGGGATTTCCCCACTTCATACCCCTGGGCTTTGAAAAAGGTGAAAGCCATACCACCGCCGATGATGATTGTGCCGTTTTTGCCCACAACCTCCGCCATTTTATTAAGGACTGCGATTTTTGTTCCCACCTTGGCTCCGCCGATAATCGCCACCATAGGTTGTTTCGGATTCGTCAGGGCGCCGCTTAAAAACTGCAGTTCCTTTTCAATCAGAAGACCGGCGTAAGCGGGAAGCAGATCGGCAAGACCTGTTGTGGAACTGTGAGCCCTGTGGGCTGTTCCAAAAGCATCATTGACATAAATCTCACCCATTTTGGAAAGGGCGAGTGTAAATTTGGGATCGTTTTTTGTTTCTTCCTTATGAAAACGGACATTTTCAAGCATCAGAAATTCACCGTCTTTAAGACTGGCGGCAAGTGCTTCCACTTCAGCCCCGATGCATTCAGAAGCCATTTTGACCTGCATGTTCATCAGCTCGCCCAGGCGGACAGCCGCGGGGGCAAGACTGAATTCAGGATTCGGTTTCCCGCCTTCAGGACGTCCCAGATGGCTCATGATGATGACTTTTGCTCCGGCATCCCTGAGGATTTTAAGTGTGGGAAGAGAAGCGCGGATCCTTGTATCATCGCTGATTTTTCCCTCTTCCATGGGGACATTGAAATCCACGCGGATCAATACTTTTTTCCCTTTTAATTCGAAAGGTTTTAAATCTCTGACAGATTTTTTATTCATATTCTTTTCCTTTATGTGGCAAGTTAAAATTTCCGAATCAGAATGCGATATTTAAACTGCAAAAGACATGCTTTTTCAAGGTTTTTTTAAGAAAAAGCTTTGATTTTCCCTTTTCCCGGTTGAGGCACTTAACTTTTCCTTCACTTTTTTTAAATCTTCAGATAAAATACCCCACCTGAAATTGAAATGGCGGAATCAAGGCCGCAGGCAGAGACAACCAAGACAAAGGGAGCATTCATGAAAAAAGTATTGATACCGACTAAACTCGATAAAGTTGCCGTTAAAATTCTTGAGGACAAGGGCTATAACGTGATGCGCGATGCGGAAACACCTCTTGCCGACCTTGCAAAACAGCATGCGGACGCCGAAGGATTGATCGTCCGTTCTGAAAAAATCACGCCGGAAATCATCGACCTTCTTCCCTCGCTTAAAAGCATTGTCCGTGCCGGAGCCGGGTATGACAACATCGATATCAAGTATGCCCGCTCTAAAAAAATCGATGTCATGAACACCCCCGGAGCCAATGCCAACGGAGTTGCCGAGGAAACCGTCGGTTTGATGATCGCTGTTGCACGCCACTTTGTGCCGGGGGATCAGACCACCCGCGCAGGCTTATGGGAAAAGAAAAAATATGACGGAACCGAAATCGCCGGCAAAACCGTCGGTGTCGTGGGACTGGGCGCCATCGGACAGCTCGTCTGCAAACGCCTTGCCGGGTTTGATGTCAAACTTTTAGGCTTTGATCCTTTTATTTCCGCTGACAAAGCCCGCGAACTGGGGATTGAAATTGTTTCCCTGGAAGAGCTCTTCAAAAACTCCAACTTCATCTCCCTCCATGTGCCTGAAACCAAAGAAACCAAAGGCATGGTGAATGAAAAACTTCTGATGATCATGCGCGAAGGGGCGACCATCATCAACTGCGCCAGAGCCGGAATCATCAACGAAGATGACCTGCGCAAGATCAAACCCATCAAGAAGCTCAAATACTGCACGGATGTCTACCCCAAGGATGCCCCCGGCGACAAAACGGTGAAAGACGTTGCCGACATCATGCTGCCTCACATCGGGGCCAGCACCTTTGAATCCAATTTCAATGCAGCCAAAAGAGCGGCCGAAGAGCTGATCGATTTATGGGAAAAAGGAATCACCCGCTATATTGTGAACGCCCTCATTCCTGCGGAACTGGATGAGAAATACCAGGAACTTGTGTATCATATGACCCGCCTGGCCAGGGCCTGGCTCGGGAACAAACCTGTAAGGCAGATAGAAACCAGCTTTTACGGCAAACTCGAATCCTTTGCAAAATGGATGGTTTCTCCCATCGTCTCAGCCATCGACCCCGCCTTTGACATCCAGTCGGATAACGCACAGGCTTTAAGCAATCTCAAGGAAAAAGGAATCGACTATACCCTGCGTAAAGCCGACAATGCAAAAAAATACGGGGAATCCGTCACCATTGATCTTTTCTGCGGCACCAATAACCTTGACCGCATCAGCATCCGCGGAACGGTTACAGAGGGCGCCCTTATGATTTCCCGCATTGAGGATTTCCACAAGCTGTATTTTGGCCCCAAAGGGCATAACCTCTTTTTCGCCTATAAAGACCGGCCGGCCGTGCTTGGAAAAATCACTTCCGTTCTCGGTCAGAACAACATCAATATTCATGATGTCCGCGCTCCCCATAACAAGGCTCAGGACAGATCCCTGGCCATACTCAAGGTAGACAAAGAAGTAAACACCTCCGTCGTCGATGAAATTGCTAAGACTATCGGCGCCGAAGTTGCTTTTTACGTGGCTCTTTAGTCTTTTTTTTGCAGGCAGAGGGAATCCCCTCTGCCTGCCATCTTAAGCCTTGCCTCCCTCTCCCGGATATTATACATTCAAATATGCTTCTCATTTATAATCCTCACCTATAAATCAGGGAGACAGGTCCATGCAAAAGTCTGTTGTGTCATTTTTCTTTTTTTTGTCCATCTTCATTTTTCAGGCTGTTCCATTATACCCCTGGGGAGAAGAAGAGGAGGGGCTGGAATCTTTACTCTTTGCTGAAATCCCCATGATCACCAGCACAGCATACAAAGCACAGGAGCTGAAAGATGCCCCGGCCAATGTTCACATCATTACCGGAGAGGAAATGCTTAACCGTGGATATACCACTATCATGGATCTTCTCTATGACCTTCCCGGTGTAACCATTCAGAACCAGGTAGGAAATGACAGAAATCTATCACCGGTCATCCGGGGAAATTTCTTTTCCAAAAGACTGAAATTTCTTTTAAACGGAATGGATATGGATGAAAAAGGTGGCGGCGGATACGGCTGGGATTCAAGAATGCCTATAGAAGGGATCGATCATGCAGAATTTATTCTCGGCCCCTATTCTTCACTATACGGACGAAATTCCTTTTCAGGAGTTTTAAACATTGTAACCAAATCCGGATCAAAAATAAACGGAGGGGAACTCGATCTGCTCTATGGAAAATGGGACCGTATGCAAACCACCCTTCTGGTCGGTGAAAAAACTGAAAAATGGGACCTCTATTTTTCCGCTTTTAAAAACTACAGTGAAGACGGTGTGGATCTGACTCATGATTATCCTGAGCGCTATGCAAGAAAAAGCCGGGAAGGTCGGTATTTTGAAGATGCCGATTTCCATGTAACTTTTCCCGCCGAAAAAGAATGGGATGACTGGAATCTCTTCTGGGAACATACGGATCTCTATATAAAAATTAAACATGCCAGCGGCTTTCAATTCGACTATGATTACAATAAAGCCGTATGGCCTGAGGCCGGAACTTATCTAACCCCTCTTTTCTATGCCCAGCCTGTGGATTCTGATAATCAGGAAGTCTATAACAATGCCCGCCTCAAATATGATTATGCCACGGATCTTTGGACAAGCGAAACCTCTTACCAGTTTCAAAAATATAAAAGGGAAGGGATTCTGTGGTATCTGGACAGCCGATTTCGGATTTATATGGCTGAAACTGAAAGCCATATGTTTGAACAAAAGGTTCTTTATCATCTTAGTGAACGCAACAACCTCAGCATCGGTCTTTCTTATGAAGAAATAGAAGTTTTACCGCCTCTGGGGTCTCCCCGATCCTTAATACCTGTAAAACCCTCTTTTTCAGGGGATGACTTTCTGGATCTTATGTATACCAACATCACGATTCAGGATGATTATCGCGTGACGGATTCAGTCTCAGCCGTCATCGGACTTATGTACGAAAATAGCAATACCTATGCTGACGTCTATATTCCCAGGGGATCTGTCTTATGGCAAATTTCCGACCTTACCACGCTGAAATTTCTTACCGGAGCCGGCTATATGGTTCCCAGTCTTGAAGTTATTAATGACCAGATTATCGGGGATCACGGCAATGTCAAGGGCGCAACCGATCTGGATCCGGAAAAACTCACCTCTTATGAAATCAATCTTCTTCATAAAATATCTGAAAAACTCCATATCAATGCCAGCATCTACCTCAATAAGGTCAGGGACGTCATCGCACCTGTCAACAACCCTGACCCAGAGGCTTATTACTCCATGTCTTATAACAATCTTGGGGCCAAGGAATCAAGGGGCTGTGAACTGAACATCGACTGGAGCAATTCTGAAAATTTCAAATTTTTTCTCTCTGCCGCCTATGTTGACGGCTTTTATGAGGTTGTTGACAAAAATGGAAATACAAGCAGAAAAAACTACCTTCCCGTGACAGCCCCCTGGCATTGCAAATCCGGAATGAACTTCCTTCTTTTCGAAAATCGTTTGAATTTTTACATTCATGACCTTTATCTTTCCAAAATTCAGGGGTGGAACAAAGAAAAAATGTCAGGGTACAACCTTGTAAATATTTTTCTCAGCACCACCGATGTACTGAATAAAAGCTGGAAATTCTCTACAGGAGTGAACAATCTTTTTGATAAAAAGGGCTATGATGCCCCTACGGAAGATGACCCTCTATGGATTTTTGATGCCCCTATCGCCAGGAGAACCTGGTCCGTTAAGGCAACACGTCGCTGGTAAAATAACCCCCTTATCCTTCCGGTCAGAGGATGTGGGGGAGACTGAAGATTTGTCACACAAGCAGACTAATACCTATACTGCAGTTTCAGGGTATAGGTTCTGCCCGGTCTTTCAATGTCTGAAGTTTTTCCTTTCACCCCTGAATAATAATTCTTTTCATCGAAAAAATTATAAACCGAAAAACTGAGGCGCGTATTCTCAAAGATTTTTCTCGTGAGGGCGATGTTGGTATAATGAGCAGAGCTCAGATCGCCCTCCTGAGAGTAACGCGTGGTTTCACCCTCATAATAATAGCCGAAATAAAAAGTGACCTTTTCAAAGGGGCAAGAATCAAACCCCGCTCCGGCAGTATGTTTAAGCGGGTAAAGCGAATCAATTCTTTCAATAAAATCACGGTCTGCGCGGGTATACGCATATTGCAGAAAAAAGGAAATGCGCTCAAAGTGCTGACGAATTTCACTTTCTAATCCCATGATCCGGTAAGAATCAATATTCTCATATCCCCTCATGGCGGTTTTATGTTCATTCTGTAGAATTTTATCCTTCACTTCTGTATAATAGAAATTCAGATTCAGGTCCGTTGAGTCCGTCACTTTGCAGTCAAAGCTGGATTCAAAAGTTTTAATTTTTTCAAAATCCAGATCCGGATTCCCCAAGGACCAGTTTTCATCGCTTCTATAATACATATAAAGCTCAAAAAAGGAAGGCAGTCTGAACCCTTCTCCGTAAAGCAATTTAAAAACACTGCGGTTAAAATGGCTGATTAATCCCGCCCTGGAAGTCCATTTGCCTCCATATCCGCTGGAATCATCGAAACGAAGACCTGTAATCAGAGCGCTTTCATCCGTAAGAGCAAAGCTGTCCTGAAAGTAAAAAGAATTCACCTCCCTGGTTTTGTCCGGAATCATGGGCGAAGAAGAATGAAAATCCCTCATTTCTCCCAATGAAACAATATTTCCATTCCCGATAAAAATGAAATTCTGAAGGTCCTCTTCAGTGGAAACTTCTGTTTTTTCATATTTGAAACCAAATTTAAAATCATGTCTTTCCAGGGCAGCAGAAAGAATATTTTCTGCTGAAAAAATTCCGGCTTTGATCTCATTCTTTGAAAGGATTCCTTCAGGCCAGGATTCAAACCTTCCATCACCGTCGACATCGACGTTTATCCCGAACCCGGGAGAGGTTGCCGCAAAACCATTTCTGCGGCTCCCAGCTTTGCTTTCCTGCCATGTGAGAACTGTTTCTGATTGCCAGTCCTCCGCAAATCGGAAAACATATTGAGGTTTCAAAAAATAATCCCGGCTTCCATTGGCGTAATCCTTTTCAATCAAAAAATAATTCCCTCCAAAAACATTAAACACAGAATCATTGTAGTAATACTCCAGTTTGAAGTCACCCTTTCCAATCATACCGTTTATGATCTCTTGTTCAGTATCCTGCTCAAAAGTACCCGGAGTCAGATCCGGCATCCTGGAACTGAAAAAAGAGCTTATTGGAGAATTCCGGATATAGTCCCCGTGGTCTTTTTCCACTTTAAGCTGATACTGATTGGAACGGTAATAATCATAATTTAAATTAAAATAAAAATTGTCGTCCCGGTAATTCACAAAAAGATTTCCGGTTTTATAGCTTTCATTCCCTGCGGCACCCGAAACGAAAAATTCATTTTCATCAAAGTTATACTTTGTCAGGATATTCACAATGCCTTCGAATGCTCCCGTTCCCCATAAGGCTCCGCCGGGACCCCGGATGATTTCAATCTGTTTGATCTGATCTGTCTGCATATGGATGAAACCAAGCATTCCGTCATAAAAGCTATTGTTAAGTTTTTGACCGTTAAGCAGAAAAAGAATCCCCGAGCCTGAAGTGGAGGAACCTCTGAGTTTGATAAGGGGAATGAATTCATTGGAAATGTCGGAGGAGATTCCCACGGTATCGCATAAAACATCCATGACCGTCCGGTAACCGCGGCTTAAAATCTGATCTTCGGTTATCACTTTGACAATGGCAGGAGCCTCTGTTGCTCTCTGAATCATATGCGCAGGAGTATAAACGGAGGGCAGACCGAAAGAAGTCAGGTACTCGGAGGTTTCTTCGACGCCGGACTGAGCGAAAACAAAAAAAGAGATGCTGAAAATCACAAATCCGGTTATGAACAATTTTTTCATCATAGCGCGGTTATCTCTATTTTTTATTTATTTCTCCGAATCCTTTCCAAAAAACAATAATTCAAAACTAACATTTTCCTGAATTTTAATCCATGGATAAAAACATTAACCGGACATTACCTTTCCGGCTAATCCGCATGCAGGAGTCAGGCGGACATTCTTATTTCACTTCCCATTCCGAAAGGAAAATACGGGTTTCTTTAGAGGTGTTAAGCGATAAATTTTTGCCTGTCAGCGGATCCCACATTCCTATCAGGATTTTCCCCTTTTGCCCCTTTGCCGATTCCGGAACCGGGATGGAAGTTTCCACCAGTACGTTCTTCAGGGGAATCCAGTTCCGGGCAGACCCTAAAGCGCCTGCAGGCAGAAAATCTCCCTGAAAAAGAATATGGCCCTGTTCATCACAGAAATGAATAAAAAGATAGTAATCTTTATCAATTTCTTTCAGGGTCTGAATATCAAAAAACAACTCCATCCTTTCCTGATCCTGCGACAGGGCAAAGGAGTTCAGTTTAAACAGATCCCCGAAAGTCAGATCCAGAGGGGTTGCCCCTGAAACAATACCCGAAAAATCAGGATAGTTTATTGCAGAAGCAGACAGGCTGAGCAATTGAAGTCCGTCCCAATAAACAGGCGGGTAAGCCGCGGACATTTTTGGAATTGAAAAAATATCAAAACAATCCAGGCTCTTTTTCTGAAAAGGAATCTGTCCGTCCGTCAGAACCTGCTCCGTCAGGGGCGAATGAGATTTCTCAGAGATGAGTACCTGGTCTGATTTTGTAAAATCAACAGGGCGGATATGGAGCAAATGAGGGTTCTCCATTCCGTATAGATTGACGCTCCAGTTCGGAATAAATTCCACCTTGAAACCCTTCCGGTAAAAAAAGCTTTCAAACCAGTGATCCGCGATCACGACACAGTCCTTTCCGGACTTCATTTTAACTTCACGGATAACCGCCTCTGCATCCTCTTCATAACGGTCTTTCCCCAGCTCTCCTGTTTTTTCATAAAGGTAAATTTCCCTCAGAGAAACAGGAAAAAGAGCTTCCTTATCCAGGGTAAGCCTGATTCCGCAGATTTTGAGGTCTTCCAGGGTCAGTTCCATTCTGGGTTTCACTATTTTTATAAAGGGATGAAAAACCGAGTAAAAGACAGGTCCGATATTTCCCTCATATTTTCTGAATTCCTTCCAGTCTTTTCCATTTTCGGTAATCCAGAGAGTGAAATCCCTGGGAAGAGTTTTTTGATTTTCAGGAATAAAAACGATTCTGGAGACCGGGCAGGATTCTTTCCATTGCATCGTGAAGGAATCTCCCTTAATCCCGCACCGGGCTGTACTCCACAAGGTCAGGGCATTCCGGTCATTTACAAAACTCTGATTGAATACATTCCGGCTTGCTTTAAACTCATAGTCTTCCCTGAGTTTCTCAGCGGGAAAGGCCTTCTTTTTGAAATCATAATAAACGAAATTTAAAAGTCCTCCCGCCTGAAAAGTCTGATAGTCACAGCCCAGGTATTTCATATTGGCCCCGAAACTCGCAGGGATCCACCCTCCTGCCCAGAAAATTTTTTTACGGTCATCCACCCGGATGGATTCAGGAAAATAGCGTTCCTGATATGGATTACTGAGAGCTATGCGTGTACGATAGTTAAAAGAGATCTGAGGCAGGGTAGGCCCATCCACATAGCCGGCCTCCAGATTGTTCTCCCTTAAAAATTTCAAAAAAGGATCATAGAAATCGATTTGTTCCGGGGCAAAGGCTTGCCAGCCTTTCTGCTGAAGATACTGAATGCTTTTCTTTATATGGGGGATATTACTTTGTGCGTTATGCCCCAGGTACATCAGAACCGGTAAAAACAGAAACACTCGCAATACTTTTGGAAAAACCGGGGAGGAAATGACGCAGGCAGGAACAAGCAGAGCGACACAATACAAAACCTGAAGATAGGGCGTAGGGAATTCGCCATGTCCGAAACGATTTCCGAACAACGTTATAAAATTCACAAGCAGATGATAGCATAAAAAACCAAAGGCGATAAAAAACCCTTTTTTAAATCCGGAATCTGTCTTCTTCGAAAAAAGGAGACCTGTAAAAAGGATATAAATAATTCCCAGCCAGGACTGAAAAATAATCCATCCGGCTGTCATTTTTTCTGTAATGGAAATTTTCTCCCATCCCCAGAAAAAGGGAAGTGCTTTTGTGAAGAACAATTTTACCTTAAAGGGAAGGGCGCTCACGGTATCAAGAGTCTTCATTTTGAAAATAAAAAAATCCATTGTAAGATTGGCATAAATTTCAGGAAGAAAACCGATGCAGAAACAAAAAACATAGGCCCAGAAATAGCGGAACAGACGCAGCCGGTAATAGCACATAAAAATGAAAAAAGTCCAGACCACACAGGTTCCGAGCTGAAGGTTGTTCCACATGCCGAATCCGCTGATAAGTCCGGCCAGGGCAAACAGCCCTTGTTTTCGCCTCTCCATACCCTCAGCTTCCGACAGAAAGATGAGTTTATGGCAAAGGATCAAAAGAACAGGAGCCAGAAGAAAAGTAAAGGCATAGTCCGGATTCGGATGATGAGCCCATTCATACATCATGCGGGCAGGAACAGCCAGGAGGACTGCGGTCCAGAATCCGCACCAGGGCCCGAAAAACCTTAATGCCAGGAGAACGGAAAAAAACACAGTGAACCCCATGGTGACATATCCGAAAAAATGCAGTGTGAAAGAGGATATGCCGAAAATTTTGAAGAAAAGTGCAATCAGATACACGCCCCCTGTGCCCATGAACTTCTGACCATAGTAAAAAATAGGAGTCTCCCCCCGAAGTACATGCAGTGCCTGAACGGCAAAAGCCGCCGTGTCAATATTGGAAGACGGAGGGAAAAGGGAAAAAAAACGGTAAAACATACCCAGTGCATAAACAACGAACGCGGCAATAACAATCTTTCGCTGATTCATGGAATTAATCCTGGTTGAAATATTTTAAAAACAGTTTTTAGGATGACTGGTATGAAAAGAAATTTTCCGGGCTTTGAGCTGTGAAGGGGTAAGCGTGAGGACCTCAAACCCTTTTTCCGTAACCAGAATGGTATGCTCGAACTGGGCGCTTAATTTTCGGTCCAGTGTACGAACTGTCCATCCATCTTTGGGATCCACCTCCACCTTCCAGGTGCCTTCATTAATCATGGGCTCAATGGTAAAGGTCATTCCGGGAGCCATGAGATAGGGCTTTGTTTCGGAATTTTTAAAATGATAGATCGGTGGGTCTTCATGGAAAGACTTGCCAAGGCCGTGTCCGGTAAAATCAACAACTACAGAATAACCTTTGGGAAGGACATAGTCCTCAATCAGGTCGCCTATGCGGCCAAAGCTGACATTGGGGGCAACGCCGGCAATCGCTTCGACCATGGCATCTGCCGTGACTTCCACAAGCTTTCTGGCTGCCGGTGAAACATTCCCCAGAAGAAAGGTTTCGGACTGATCGGCATAATAGCCTTCCACGATCGTGGTGAGGTCCACGTTGACAATATCGCCCTCTCTTAAGATAATTTTTTCACCGGGAACTCCGTGGCAGACCACTTCATTGATGGAAATGCAGGAACATCCTTTAAATCCGCGGTAATTAAGACATGCCGGGATATGCCCGTGATCACGGGTGTATTCACAAACCCGGTCGTCAAGGGATTTGGTGGAGACTCCGGGTTTAACATAATCGCGGATGTAATCCATAAGCTCCCCGTTAAAACGGCCGGCCTTGCGCATCCCTTCAATCTCAGCGGGTTTTTTAATCCATTTGGCCACTATTTTTCCTGAAGGTTTAATGATTTTTCCCGGGGCCAGGCTCCCCTCCTTATTCATACAACATTTCTTGAATTTCAGTCCGCTGCCGCAGGGGCAGGGATCGTTTCTTCCAGGATACATAATTATTTTTCCTTGCCCTTTGCCGCATAAATTTTTTCAAAAATCCCGGCGTCCAGCCCTTCAACCCTGAACTCATATTCCCCGGGAAAGACTTCAAGCCGGTAGCATCTGAAATACTGATTTTCCAGGTTCAGATAAAGCTCACGGTTGACAAAACAATAACGGAATTTTTCAAGCTCCCGGAGCAAAGGCTCTTTTTCAACGGACTTCCTGAAAAGAAAATCCAGCTCGACATCCGTCAGCCTGAAAAATTTTTCCTCTCCCGAGGCGGGCGCTGAAATTCTCTGAAACATATCCGAAAGGATGAACACCCGAAAGTGAAGAATCATTTCCTCAAAGCCCAGGCTGATATGAGAAGGAGGAGCGAGAGGAGGCTTTTCCTCAGCTGAAATCCCTTTCACGGCCAAGCCGAGCAGAAAGACAAGAATAAAATTCAACACCCGTTTCAAAACACACCCTTTTCCTTTAAAACCGCAAGCAGTTCTTTTTTATCCAGATTTTCATGAGCAAGCTGATAATCATACGCTTCAGCCAGAATACGGCCGAAAAGCGGGCCCGGTTTCAGACCCATTTTGCTCAAATCCCCCCCTGTCACACAGGGTTTGGGAAGCATGGCGGAAGTGTTGTATACTTTTAAAACTTCTTCAAGCTTTTTTGTCAGAAATGAAGGCCCCTCAAAAACCCGGGCTAAAGTCCTTATCACCTGGTAGGCCTCCATTCCCCATTCATGGCCGAGACTTTTTCTCAGAAAAACCGTGTCCGGCTCTGAACTCCGCATAAGCTCCAGGGTGAGTCTCAGAATATTGAAGACGCCGTCAGCCGTCTTGTTGGAATACGTCATGGCTTTCAGAAAATCCCTGAGCTTTAAAAGAAGAGGATCCGTCTCCGTACGATCCCCAGCAGCAGAAATCCCTGAATTGCCGTCCCGGGTCAGTCGGGAAGATCCCAGATAAAGAAGGGAGATCGCCCTTTCCAGCGGGATTTCAAGGCAGTGATCCAGAAATTTTTCAAGAGACACCGGGTAAGCCTCCCCCGGAGGGAAAAAATCCCTTTCCAGGACATGTTCCTTAAGCCCCGCTTTTTCGATCAGCACAAGCCCCCTGAAGGTATGGGGGCGGGTCAGAATTTTTTCGAATTCCACCCGGATCCGCTCGCGGCTGATGATGGAAAGATCAAAACGCGCCCGGTCACAGACCGCCTCCCAGGTTTTCTTTTCTATTTCAAAGTCCAGATTGGAAGAAAACCGGATGGCACGCAGCACCCTGAGCTTATCCTCTTCAAAACGCTCGCAGGGATTGCCGATGCAGCGGATCAGATGTTTTTCAATATCAGGAAGTCCTTCCACATAATCCACGAGTTCATCGGTTTCAGGATGCCAGAAAAGGCCGTTGATGGTGAAATCGCGTCTTAAAACATCCTCGCGGGCATTGGAAAATTCAACCCCCGAAGGCCTCCGTCCATCGGTGTAGCCGAGGTCCTTCCTGAAGGTGGCGACCTCAAACTGCTCCCCCCCCAGGATCACAAGGATCACGCCGAACTGTTTTCCGACCCCGATCGTTTTTTTAAACAACGCTTCCACCTGTGAAGGTTCGGCGTTGGTTGCAATGTCATAATCCTTGGACTCACGGCCTAAAACCCTGTCTCTCACCGCACCGCCCACAATCATGGCCTCAAATCCTTTTTTTCTCAGGATCCTCAGGATGGTTTTGGCTTTTTCAAGTTTGGAGGCTTCTTTTTTCATGGCGTCGGCTGAAGGGGTCACTTTAAAAGCCCTTCCTTTTCAAGAATCCTGAATACTTTTTCCGGGGTGATATGCCTCATGCATTCCATACCCTTTTCACCTTTCGGGCATTCCCTTTTCAGACAGGGAGAACACGAAACCGGTTCCCTCACGATGCAGGCATTCCAGTAGGGCCCTGTTTTTTCAGGCTTTGTCGGCCCCATCAGCGCAATGACTTTTTTATGAAAAGCGCCGGCAAGGTGCATGGGGCCGGAATCGTTGCAGACCATGAATTCACACCCTGAAATGATCCAGGCCAGCTCAGGCAGGGTGGTTTTATCCATAAGGGAAATGATCCGGTCAGGATGTGAGGCCTCAGCCTTTTCCCAGAAGGCTTTATCCTCTCCGCTTCCGGTGATGATTATTTTCAGACAGGAGGCCCCAATCATTTTTACCGCCAGAGTCAGATAATGCTCCCTGGGCCATGTTTTGGAAGCCCATCTGGCCTGGGGGGAAAAAACACAATAAGAGCCTTTTGAAAGCAGGACATCGAATCCCTTTTCCCTGACAGAAACAGGAACAGCGGGCGGAAACTTCATCTTAAAGGAAACCGGGGGCAGTGTTTTTCCGGGAAAAAGATTTTTAAGAGATTCAAGGTTGGCATCCAGGGCATGAAGGGCTTTTCCTTTCACAGGGATCTTTTCCGAATAAAAGAATGCCGCGCCCTCACGGGCATTATCAAAACCGATCCGTCTTTTGACCCCGGTAATCCAGCTTAAAAATCCGCTCCTGAAAAGCCCCTGCAGATCCAGAACCACATCATATTTTTCACGGCGGAGAGCCCTGGCAAGCTGATAAAGCTTCCGGATATTCAGGGTGATCTTCTGTTTGTTTTTCCAGAGCTGTCTTTCAAAAGGATAGATTCTGGAGACCCCTTCCGTCATTTCCACAAGACCGGAAAGCGAGGCATTCACAAGCCAGTGAATTTCAGAGGAAGGCGCCAGCGTGCGTATGGCGGAAACGACAGGCATGGCATGAATGACATCTCCCAGGCTGCTTGGCTTAATAATAAGAATTTTCAAGGGGGACCTCTTTTCGTTGTTAAAAAACTGCCCGGACATTTCATAATTTTCAAGTGTTCAATTTTTCAGGGAACAATTCAAGGGACAAATTATATCTGTGTTTATTTTAAAAAGAATCCGTTTTTTATGCAAGTCCCTTCAAAGGACCCCTGCCCCGGAAATCAATCCGGGGATTCTCATCAGGCCGGGACAGTCCGCTCTTTAGCCCATTCCCGCAGGGTTTCTATTTCTTCCCTTTTCAGCACAGAAAGGGGTTTGGTCGCCAGAAGCTGTTCTTTGATTTCGGAAGTATCCAGGGTTGTCTTTTTGCCGGAAGAGCGGTAAAGGGCAGCGATCACGGCCTGTTCGATTTCCGCTCCGTTAAAACCAATGGACGCCTCAGCCAGGCAGGAATAATCAAAATGTTCAGGGGGGAGTTTTCTTTTCCGGACCTGAATCTTGAAAATTTCCTCCCTGGAATCCTTATCCGGAAGATCCACAAAAAAAATCTCATCAAAACGCCCTTTTCTCAGAAACTCCGGAGGCAGATGATAGACATCGTTTGCGGTAGCCGCAATGAAACAGGCGGCTTTACGCTCCTGCATCCAGGTGAGAAATGTACCCAGAATCCTCTTGGAGACCCCGCCGTCCATATCTCCGGAAGAAACGGCAAAGCCTTTTTCAATTTCATCGATCCACAGGCAAAGGGGGGACATTTTTTCCACAAGCTCAAAGGCTTTTCTTAAATTCTGTTCGGTCTCCCCGATGTATTTGCTGTAAAGTCTTCCGAGGTCCAGGCGGTAAAGGGGAAGGGCGAGTTCGCGGGCAATGATTTTCACGGCCAGACTTTTTCCGCAGCCCTGCACGCCCATGAGCAGAATTCCCCTGGGCGGAGGAAGCCCTGGTAAAGAAGCGTCCCTGAAGCTCATCTTCCGGTCGGAAAGCCACTGTTTGAGACTGGGAAAACCTGCCATGGCCTCCTGCCTTTCCGTAAGGCAGAATTCCAGCAATCCCTCCTGATCAAAAATCTTTCGCTTGTAGGCCTCAATGGAGGAGAGGTCTGCGATCGTGAGAAGGTTGTCCTCGATAATACACTGGGTCAGGACATTGCGGATCTGCTGGATGCTCAAGCCCCTGAGCGCACCCAGAATGCGGGAATACTCTTCAGGGGAAAGGGAAACGCTAAATTCCTCA
The DNA here is from genome assembly GCA_964443875.1 of uncultured bacterium. Classification (GTDB taxonomy): domain Bacteria; phylum Auribacterota; class JAFGBW01; order JAFGBW01; family JAFGBW01; genus CAYUET01. Next base: position 31,588 of record CAYUET010000030.1, read on the forward strand.
TGCTGCCACTGAAGCTCGCCGATCATTTCCGAAAAAACACTTTCCAGCTCTTCTCCGGAAGGAATGCCCCCCAGGATATGGCCGGCATCGGGCTCAAGTTCGACAGGGAGTTTATATTCGGCGGAAAGAATGACCACCGTGCTTTTAGAATTTTTTATCCGGTTAATCACATCTTTAAACAGTCTTAAAATCAAGGGGTCGCCCAGATACTTCTCCATGTCTTTAAAAACATAAAGACCGTCAGGAGCGCCCTCCGCATTAATCAGGTAATGCACCATGCGAAGCATGCTCACAGGCTCATGGGTCTGGTAAAAAGAGCCCTCCTTATCGCCGCGGGAAAGTCCTTCGGTGACTGACCACTGGTAAAAGACAAGGTTCAGGCTTTCCGCTATGGAAAAAAGCTGGCGCAGGGCGTATTTTTCTTCCGTGCATTCAAAATACACCACAGGGTACTTGGATTTAATCAAAAGCTTAATCTCATCTTCCAGGGGCATGGTATTCCAATCATTCATTTTATAAATTACAGTCATGCAATATGCGGATTGACGGCTGAAATCTACCAGAATCTTTTCAGATATAAAATGTTTTCTTGCAGGGTTCCGGAATTTATTTAAAATCCGGGTTATTCATTGCTGAAAAGGACCTTGCGCAGGGAATCCTCCCAGGCAAACTCCAGGATGGGACGGTCATCGGTGGCGAACTTCCGGATGTCAGAAAGGTTCTCAACCAGGGATTCCGGAAGGACAAAATCTTTACTGAAACGGATCAGGTTTTCCGGTTTTCTGCATCCGATGTCTTTTAATGAAGACAACACCTTTTCTTCACTGATCATCTCCTTAATCCGGGCTTCGTCTATCAAAAGAGGATGATCCGAAAGGATTGCATTAAAACTGTTTTTATACGCCGGATAGATCCGGACATATCGGAAGGATTTTTTCAGGGTTGCGAGGATGCCGGGAAGCTTTTTTGTAAAAATATGCTGGACCAAAACCCCCTTTTCAGAAAGGCGTTCCTTTACCAGATCAAAAAATTCCTGATGATAAAGCTGGGCCGCCCCGGGAAGGGTGGGGTCGGTAAGATTTACAGAAATAAGATCATATTTCATTCTGCTCTTTACCAGGAAATGTCTGCCGTCGTCCCGGATGCATCTCACTTTTTTATTTTCATGGTAGCTGTAGTTGTAGGGCTCAAACATTTCGGCATGATCGATCAATTGGGGAAGAATTTCCACGGCGTCAACAGACTTGAGCCCCGGATAAAGCCCCAGAACCCCGGCCGTGATCCCGTACCCGCTCCCGATAACGAGGGCACGCTCCGCTTCAGGGAAATACAGCATTCCCAGATGCCCCTGCATGGACTGAACATACGAAGTCGTGCGGCTTCCCAGATTAAAGATGAGAGAGGTACTGTTGTTGTAAACCCTGAGATTTCCGTTTTTAAGCCTGAAAATCTGAAAAATCCCGTATTCGTCCTCCGAATAGACCCGTTTTTCCATTCCGGACGCAAACTCAATCCTCAGGGGGTTTGGAAATAAAAGGGGCAGCGTAACACAGAAAAGAACGATTCCCCGGCGCCGTTTCAACATTTTTATTTTTGATCTTTGGAAAATAAAAACAGAGACCACAAGGCAGCAGGCCCCCAGAAAATAAAGAGAGCCCGGGGAGCCAAAAAAACACACGCCATAAAATCCGAAATACAGTGAACCGGTTACAGAACCGGCC
>CAYUET010000031.1:0-32996 GCA_964443875.1 uncultured bacterium
TAAAGGAGGGGGTTCCGGGGACAGCCGTAACCTTCATGATCCCGATGATCTCCTGGACCTTTAAAATCTCCAGACCGTACACCTCTTCTTTCAGCCTAAAGGTGAGAAACTTACCTGCCCTCGCTTTTACGCCTTCGGCGTTATCCTGAAGCTTATTTTCTGTCATATAATTTCTCCTTCTGAATAGTCCCGGCCTATAAAAATTTATTCTGATTTGTCAGAACTTTTCAATTCTTCATCATTTAAAGGAATGACTTCTTCTTGTTTTATGACTTTATGTTCGACCATTTTGGGTTTGATCAACGTTTTTTTAACTCCTCCCAAACCTTCCCTGTGCACCTTGCCTTTTAAAGCCGTCTGCTGAAAACCGGAAGGATGTTTCGCCTTAACCGTTACCTGTTCTGAAGATGAACGGGAGGCTTCCGAACGCCCTTTGACCAGAGCCACGAGCACATTAACAATATCCTGCACTTCATTCGCCTGCGCAGAAAGTTCCTCACTGGCTGAAGCCGATTCTTCCGAACTGGCGGCATTCGCCTGTACGACCTTATCCATCTCTGCCACAGCCTTGTTAACCTGCTCTATTCCCTGGGTCTGTTCCTGACTTGCCGCTGAAATTTCAGAAACCAGATCCGCCACCTTTCTTACACTCACCGTAATCTTTTCCAGAGAAGCGGCTGTCTCAGCTGAAACCAAAACTCCTCTTTCCGCATGCTTCTGAGAACCTTCTATAAGTGTGGCTGTATTTTTAGCCGCTTCAGCGCTTCTCTGGGCAAGATTCCGGACTTCCTCCGCCACCACGGCAAATCCTTTTCCGGCCTCTCCGGCACGGGCCGCTTCCACGGCAGCATTAAGGGCTAACAAATTGGTCTGAAAAGCAATATCATCAATGGTTTTCACAATCTTGGCGGTTTGATCCGAAGATTTCTTGATATCTTCAATGGCTGCGGAAAGGTTGGTCATGGAATCCTGCCCGCTCCTGACTAATTCAGCTGTGTCCACCGTGAGTGTATTGGCCTGTTTGGCATTGTCCGATGTTTGTTTTGTCATACTTGACATTTCCTCAAGTGAAGAGGACGTTTCCTCAAGAGCAGAGGCCTGCTCACTCGCTGCCTCCGCCATCTGCTGACTGGATGAAGAAATCTGAGAAGAAGCAGAGGCAATCTGAATGGACCCCTGCTCCAGGGAAACAATAATCTTGTTCAATTGCCTTGAAATGGTGCGGCTTAAAAAAATACCCAAAAAGAGAGCCAGAAATGTTCCGCCGATCATTCCGGAAATGGAGGCTGTAATTGCATTTGCGGCACCTTTATCCGCCTGTGCCGAAACTTCTTCCGCTTTCCGGGTTTCATAGGCAATAATCTCGCTGGTCAAGGTCATACATTTCATCTGTTTTTCCTTGCATTTACCCAAAACCTGACTCACAATGGATTCATGTAGACTTCCCGATTTTTCAGCTTCTGTCTTTATCTGTTTCAATCCCTCCTGGACTTTATCAAAGGTAGGAATCAGCTGATCTTTTATTTTTTCTTTTGCAGAATTCACATCTTTATTATTCATTAAATCTTTAATTTCTCTAACTGTGGCATAAAATAAACCAAAAGAAGAGTCCATCTCCCTCATAGACTTCTGAATAATAGAATTCTTTGTTTTAAACTCTCTCAGCCATTTTCCAAGACGACTGGATGAAGAATCATCATTCCCGGAAAACACCTCCCCCGAATCCAGCATCTTGTAAACATTCATGAGAATCCCGGTGTTATCCAGTGTGAATTGTTCAAGTGTAACAAGAAATCTACCCGGGTCTAAAATATCACTTTCCTCCAGCTTCTTGCACAGATCGAAATACACATTATTCTCCTCCCTCCACTCGGAAACAAGACCAAGAAAATCCTTCCACCTGGATGCTTCTTCCGGTGACTGAGGCAAAGCTTCATAGGCTTTCATCGCCTCTCCATACTGACCCCGGGCGATCGCCAAGGTATCATACTGAACTTTACGCTCCTCCAGACTGATTTTCGTACTCATCAGTGTAACCTGGATCGCTTTAATAATTTCAAGATTCTGTTTAATGGTCGCCAGATTTTGAATGCTTGGCAAGGTCTCTTTGGAAATGGATACCAGATGGCCTCTCAAACCCGCTACATTCTTCCACCCTATCCCCCCTACAAAAAGGGTTATGACGGCCACAGCCAAAAAACTGAGCAGCAGCTTTGTTCCTAATTTCATATTGGAAATCATAGCTATCTCCTCTCTTTATTCTGGGAAATTCATCCCTTTCCGGTTTAAAACCCCTTTAATTCATCTTCATTCAAAGAAATTACTTCCTGAGATTTCACAATACGGGTTTCAGGTCTCGGTTTGATCAGGGGAGCTGTTTTCCCGGCAATTGCAGACCTTTTCGTTCCTCCTCCTGAAGACTTTTCCGGAGGATTCTCTCTTTTGTCTGTTCCTGAAGCCGTTCCATTAACGAGGACGACCAGGGACTCCACTATCTGATTCAATTCCCTGGCCTGAGCTGAAAGTTCTTCGCTGGTGGATGCAGATTCTTCAGAATTGGCTGCATTGGTTTGTACCCCTTTATCGATTTCAGCTACAGCCGTGTTAATCTGCTCAATTCCGCGGGCCTGTTCTCTGGAGGCTTCCGATATTTCAGAGACCAGCCCCGCCACTTTTTTGGAACTCACCGTGATTTTCTCAAGAGAATCTGCCGTTTCCCCTACCACGATGACTCCCTGCTGAGAATTTTTCTGGGATTGTTCAATCAGGGCTGCGGTTGTTTTAGCGGCTTCGGCACTTCTCTGGGCGAGATTCCGCACTTCCTCCGCAACAACGGCAAAACCCTTTCCGGCCTCCCCGGCACGGGCTGCCTCCACGGCCGCATTCAGGGCCAGAAGGTTCGTTTGAAAGGCAATTTCATCAATGGTCCTCACAATCTTCGCTGTTTCATCGGATGATTTTTTGATTTCTGAAATGGCGGTGGAAAGCTTCTGCATCCGGCTTTGTCCGTTCACGATATGCTCATTGGTTTCACGCGTGAGTTTATCCGCATTCTGGGAATTTTCGGAGTTTTGTTTGGTCATGGAAGAAAGTTCTTCAAGAGAAGAAGAAGTTTCTTCAAGGCTTGAAGCCTGTGCGCCTGAAGCTTCAGCCATCTGCTGACTGATTTCCGACACATGACTGGAGGCAGAAGCCACCTGATCCGCCCCGGCTCTTAAGCTTTGCGCCGCACGAAACAAGGGTCCGATAATCGATTTTCCTATAAAAAAAGCAACACTGGGGATGATGAGAAGCAGTAAAATTCCTATGATTAAAAAAACCGTTACAAGCCGTTCGGTTTCTCCGTTGATCTTTCTGGTTAAGTTCATGACCTCCGTATTTCTTTTATCCACCTCGCTATTGTTGACATTGACCCTCTCTTTTTTTTGCCCCACAGAAGCAATAAGCTTTTCAATTTCCTCTTCCTGGACCGTTTTTAATTGATCCACAATCTCTCTCACCTCTGTGAACGCCTTGAAGGCTGCGCCTTCATCACTTGATTTTCTCGCAAACATAAGCTTTCCGGGGGCTGCTGCCTGGAAGATTACCTTACGCGATTTTTCCTTCCAGACTGCAAAAACCTCATTGAATTTTGCGTGTAACTCACGGGCTTTTCCTGAATCAAAGGCTTTCGAAGCCTTGTTGACGCGGGATTCTGTCTGGTCAATATTTTCCTGGTTGGCCTGGTCCGCCTTTTTCATAGTTTCATCATCATTTGCAACCAGGGCCATTTTTTCTGCAATAACCGCCTGATGCAAATCTCTGTCGGCTTCAAGAAGCAGGACAATACTGTCCTGCTTCTCCTGAAGTTCTGGAATATCCGTATTGATGAGCGGAAGCATATCTTCCTGAATCAAAGGTAAAACATTCTTCTCAATCAATACCTGAAACTGGTTATAGACAACATTCTCAAGATTCTTCTTGGCATTCTGAAGCCCGCTCCAACCGCTGAAAAGAATGACCATCAAACCTAAAATCGGAACAGAAATAAGTGAAATTATTTTACCTTTGAGACCCATATTAACCTCCTTGATTAAAGCGCGCTCACATTGATACCGCAGCAGACCGACCCTATGACTGCGCCATTTTCATCCAGAATAGGGACCGAAACCTGCTGTGTCACAACATTGACGGATTTATCCATTTTTTCTTTTTCAATCAAGACCCCGCCTTTGCCTCCGTTGTAAACTTTCTGCCATTTGGGCTCATCTCCCTGCCAGTAATCACTCGTCAGACGGTTCTGCCCCACATTTCCGCCCTGATTGTCCATCACAAAAATTTCCGCAATCGCGGGATTGGAAGCGGCAAAGGCTATGAGCTCCCTGGCGCAGGCATTATTCATTTTTTCCGTCTGAATGGGGAGTTCATCCTCTGCGTTACTCCATTCCTCATCTATTTTCTTGATTTCAGCCATTGACATATTTTTGGCATTCTGCGCTTTAACTTCCGTCACAAGAACAGGGTTTGTCCCCAACATAAGCAATTTGTCGCGGGTAAACTGTTTGACTTTATCCGATCCGTCTGGAGAAGCCGCCACTAAAGCGGCTAATTGTTCAAGAACTGAAGCCTGGCTCTGGCAATAGCCCCATCCCGCAAGAAAAACAATGATCATGATTATTGATACTCTTTTCATCTTCATCTTCTCCTCTTTGTTTATTGGGTACTGTTTATACACTTGCCGCTTTAATGATTCCGGCAATATCCAAAATAAGACCCACGGTTCCATCCGGAAGGATAGCGCCCCCGGTAACCCCCGGAGTATCCGTAAAGGCATCTCCTAAATTTTTAATAACAATTTCCTGCTGCCCCAAAAGCTCATCCACCAGAAGACCTGCTGTTCTCCCGTCATTTTCCACAACCACAATCAGCCCCTCCTGGGGTTTTTCACAGCAATGCTCTACATGAAACAGATTTCCAAGTCTGACCAGAGAAACGATATGTCCCAGAAACTTGAAGGTTTCTCCTTTTCCAAGAATGGTGGAAATATCATTCTCTTTAGGGCGAAAGGAATTCAAAATTGAAAGAGTGGGCAGAATGTAGCGCTCTTTGCCCACACGGATAATCATTCCGTCTATAATTGCCAGGGTAAGCGGAAGCCGGACAATAAAAGTCGTCCCTTTATCGGGGGCACTTGAGATATCAATCTTGCCCCGCAGAGACTCAATATTTCTTTTAACCACATCCATTCCGACTCCTCTCCCGGAAACTTCCGTGACAACCTTGGCTGTGGAAAATCCGGGGGCAAACATGAAATTAAAAATTTCATTTTCTGTAAGATTATCCTCGGGCTTTGCCAGTCCCTTCTCAATTGCTTTTTTCAGGATAGCCTCCCTGTTAACCCCCTTTCCGTCATCAGCAATTTCAATGCAGATATTCCCGCCTTTGTGATAAGCCTTAAGATCAACCCGGCCCAGGGGATTTTTACCCTTCTTTTTCCTGTCCTCTGCCGAATCCTCGATTCCATGATCCACAGAATTCCGGATCATATGAACCAAAGGGTCATTCAGCTTGTCCACCATGCTTTTGTCCAGTTCCGTATCTTCTCCTGAAATGACGAGTTCAACCTGTTTTCCCATTTTCCGTGCAACATCCCGGACCACCCGGGACATTTTTAAAAAAGTACTTTTCAGGGGAACCAGCCGAAGGGTCATGGAAATTTCCTGAAGCTCACTGGTAATTTTTTTCATGTGTTCCATATTTTTCTGTAACAAAGGATCACCGGTTTTTTCCGCCAATTGTCCTACCATGGAATGCGAAATGACCAGCTCACCGATCATGTTGACAATTCTATCCAGTTTATCGATCTGGATACGGATGGAATCATCCTGGCCTGTGCTTTGGGCCTGAGCCTCTATAGCTCCGCCCTCTTTGTGTTCTTCCGGTGAGGCTTCTTCCTTTTTAGTCACCTGCACCTCAAAGCCGATTTCCCCCCGTTGGAGTTTCTGAAGGATTTCCACCATTTGCGGAATTTCTTTATCTATTTTTATTTTTCCGCCTTTTTTTGCCGCTATTTCAACGCCTGAAATCAGGACTTTCAGTTTGTCAATTACCTTAAGCGATGTTTCTGCGGACAAAGGCGACATATGAATCTGCTTATTCCGGATTTTATCAAAAAGACTCTCCGCTTCATGGGTCAGAGCACAAATATCCTTAAGGTGTAAAAAACCCGCAATCCCCTTGATGGTATGAAACCCTCTGAACAGCTTGTTGATGTTGTCAGGAATGTTTTCTCCGGCCTCCACCTTTAAAAGTGCATTTTCAGCCTGCTCCAGATGCTCCCGGGATTCATTGACAAAATCCAGACAAAAACCCGGCTCTTCTGTCAGCTCCATCTCCTCTTCCTGAACTTCCTTTTTTTCCTCCACCTCTTCTGTCCTGCTTTTAATATACTCTAAAATGGCATGACCATCGACATCCACAATCCCTTTCCGGAATTCAATCAGAGCCAATAAAAGCCAATCCTTGAATTTCAGGACCACTTCCGCTGAAAATTTTTCTTTCTTTTTCTGAAGATACGATTCCAAGGTATGCGCCACTTCTTCGAGTCTGACCAGATCCAGGACTCCGGCTTCTCCCTTGAGTGTGTGGATGATTCTTAAAAGATCGTTAAACTTTGTTTCTTGAAAACCTTTCTGCTCAAGCTCCATGCTGAGTTCTTCCATGCGTTCCAGAACCATGTCCTGTTTTTGAAGAAATTCCTGAAAAATGGAATCTCCCAGAAAAGAAGGTTTTACAATAGGCGCCCTTTCCTCTTTTTTTGCAGGAGAGGATTCAACGGGACCAGGCGCTTCAGCTATCTTCTCCTCTGCCTTTTCCGGGTTCTCCTGACCATTGTCTTTTTTCCGGCAGGATTGCTGAATTTTTGAAAGATTCTGCCGAATCTCATTCAGGTCTTTCCCAGGATCGCTGGAATCGCTTTTCATTATGTTTTCTATAAGTTCAAGATTCTTTTCAGCCATAGGAGCAGCCATGCTATATTTGTGTTTATGAAACAGTTTACTGAGATCGGTAAATAAGGTATGCATTTCTGCCAGAGCCGGGAGGTCGGATGCCTCTATCAAAAGAATCATTTCTGAAACCTTCTCCAGCAATCCATCAATTTTTTTCATGAACACTCCTCTCCGTTTTCAATTTCAAAGCATTTTCAACCTGCTCCAGTAATTCCAAAGGTTTAAAAGGTTTGATCATATAAGGTACGGCATAAACGGATTCCAGTTGATGCAGAGTTTCCTCATCACTGTAGCCGGTAATCACCAGAACCGGAATATCAATGTCGGTTTTTTTAAGTTCTTCCATGAGTTCCGTTCCCGTAAGGATCGGCATTTGAATATCGGTCAGCACCAGATCAACAGGGCAGGAGGAATGCTTGCATGCTGCAATACGGTTTACCGCGCCCAAACCATCCTGAACACATTCTACCTGGTATCCCGCTTTGCGCAGAATAATGTAAATTGAATTGGCTGTCTCTTCTTCGTCTTCGACAACCAGAATAAAAGCTTTCAAGCTCTTTTTCTTTTTCATAACCCTAATAGTTGCAGAAGCCGTGCCCGTTTTTAAAAAAAAGGTTTATTTTTTATCCGGTTTTCTATAAAAAGGTCCGCCTCCTCAAGATCTGTATTATTAAATCCTATCCTCTCAATGTTACATAAGTTCATTGTAACATGTATGGAATATTCAACACCTTTTGTCTGAAGAGATTCTTAAAAGAGGTTATTTTTTCACTTAAATGAAAGACTTATTATTTTTCAGTTTTTTGATCGAGGCTCTTTTATATTTCTGATTTCCAAATTCAGAGGTGAAACAAAAATTGACAGTTTTTTAGTAGAACTTTCTTAATCCATTATAAATAAAATGGTTAAAGCATAATTACCAAAATTGACAAAACAACTTTGGATTCGGTGGGAAATGTTCAAACTTGTACTACCTCGTCAATTCCCTCTTACGCGCAAAATTCGGGCTAATTCACCCGATCCAGAACAATTCGGATAGCTGAAGCAATTATAATCTTCTGAAGAGGTTTGGTAATCAGGTAATCCACCCCAATCTCTTCAGCCCGATGCTGATCTTCTTTTTCATTAAGACCCGTGGATAGAATAACCGGAATATCTTTGCGAATTCTTTTAATCTCAAGGATCAGATCAAAACCAGTCAACTCAGGCATGGTTTTGTCTGTAATCACCAGATCAAAAGACTGGGGAGAACTCTTAAAAAGGGCTAAGGCCTCTTTCGGAGAAACGGTTCCGGTTATGGTATAACCAAGGTGCGCCAGAATCTGCGTTGCAATTGAAACAATGGATTTCTCATCATCCACAAATAGAATCCGCTCTCTCCCTCCGGGAATAGAAGCCTGGGAAATCTCTTTTGATTGTTCTGAATAGTTCATACAGGGTAAATAGATGAGAAACACTGTTCCTTGACCTGGTTCGCTGTATACCTTTATCTCCCCGTTAAGATTGCTGATTATTCCATGTACCACCGCGAGGCCAAGCCCAGTTCCCTGACCCAACTCTTTGGTTGTAAAATAGGGTTCAAAAATTCGCTCCAGATTTTCCCTGGGAATTCCGGTTCCGGTGTCTTTCACGGTAATCCGGACATAAGGCCCTTTTTTAATATGTACAAAGGTCATATCCTCCTCCGGATCCGCTAAAAAGGAGTCCAGATGAATTTCAAGTATCCCTCCATGCTCTTTCATGGCATGGGCTGAATTTGTACAAAGATTCATTAACACCTGGTGAATCTCTGTCGGGTCTCCCAGGACACAGTCTTTTTCCGTGAGGATGGAATACCGGATATCTATGGTAGACGGGATTGAAGCTTTCATGAATTTCACCACTTCTTTAATGATGGGAGAAAGTTTAACAGGCTTTACCTCCGGCTCTTTCTGACGGCTTAAGGTCAAAATCTGACGGATGAGATCTTTAGCTCTTTCCTGGGCTTTGAGAGATTCATGAAGAAAGGATAACACTTCGGAGGTATTTGCAATGCAATCCACTGAGAGTTCCGTATACCCTATAATCGCTGTGAGAATATTGTTGAAATCGTGCGCAATGCCCCCGGCAAGGGTTCCGATAGCCTCCATTTTCTGAGCCTGCCGCAACTGACTTTCCAATTTTATTTGTGAAGAAATATCACGGCGAACAGATACATAATGGGTAATCTGCCCGGAATGATCCCGGACAGGAGAAACCGTCATTTCCTCGTGATAAAGGGATCCATCTTTTTTCCTGTTGATCATACGGTCTTTCCAAACCTCTCCTTTCCGGATAGTATCCCAGAACCTGTTGTAAAATTCCTGATCCTGCTGATCACTTTTCAGCAGCCGTGGAGTTTTTCCGATCACTTCCCGGAATGGATATCCTGTAATCGCCGAAAAAGCCGGATTAGCATAAACAATGATTCCCTCCTTATCGGTAATCAGAACAGCTTCAGAGGCCTGTTCAATAGCTGTTACAAGCTTAAGCCTTTCGTCTTCAGATTTTTTGAGTTCAGAAACATCAATCCCTACTCCAAGGAGATATTTTTTTTCACCCCGAAAAATCCAAATCCCAGCCAGGAGATAGGGGATCCTGCTTCCTTCTTTGTCCAGAAGATTGAATTCCCCAAAAGCAATTCCCTTTCTCGAAACGCTTTCAATTTTTTTCATGAACTCCGGAATTTGTTCCTGAGGTATGAAGGCGTAAATAGACCGGCCGGAAAGTTCTTCATCCTTAAGCCCTAAACGATCAGCAAGCCATTTATTCCATCTGATCAGCTTAAAATTGCTGTCATACATGAAGAATATCCCGGGGAGACTCTTGAGAACTGCATCTGAAAATTCTTTTTCATAAAACAGCTCCTGTTCTGCTTTCCTTCTTCTTAAGATATTCAAGGCTAAAACAAAAATACAGGCGCTCAGAAACAGAATGACTATAAAAGCCGCCAGGATTCGCCCCTGGTATTTCTCATAAAAATTTTCAGGCTTATTGGTCACAATGCAGTCAGGGTATATATTTTTTACGGACAGGGAAAATTTCTGCAGGATATTGTCATCAAACATTATTTTAGAAGTCGGCTGCTGCACAACAGGAATAAGGCCTGCAGGCTCTCCATTTAAAATCCTTAGTGCCATTTGAGCCGCAAAAGCCCCATGAAATCTTCCGCTTAAAAGGCTTCCTCCCGCAACACCAAAACCCAGAAATTCTTCATGAGTACAGTATACAGGTACAGGAGAAGCCTCTGAAATGATTCTTGAAATATCTGAATTTCTAAAGACAATACCTTCCTTATCCCGGCTGTAGGAAAGAAGAAGGACCAGCGAATTCGAAGAAATATTTTTAAGCTTCGAGAGGATAGAGTCTATAGCCGCATTGCCCAGCCATTCCGCCCTCCATTTTTGAGGAAATTTTTCAAGAATGTTTTCTGTTTCATGCCGCATGGCGAGACCGGAAACAGTATCATCATGAAGAATATAAAGCGTATCCGTAAAGGGATGCAGCTTCTGCATGACCTGAAGAGTACCTTTAATGTCCATTAGCTGAGCAACCCCGGTGATGTTCTTCCCCCCTTTAAGCATCCTTGGAGTAAAATCATTGATCCCGCAAAAAACGACCGGGATTTTCGGGAATAATTCATCTCTGTAACTTACAATAAACTCTAAAGCGGGATTATCTACTGCAAAAATCAGAGAAAAAGTCTGAGAGGGATATTTGTCGGCAATCATTTTTTTTCGGGTCTGCCCATGAAAGGATTCCGGAAAATGCTTGGCATCCAGAAATTCAACAAGAATATCCGCATCAGGGAAGGAGATATCCAGAGTCTCAATGATTCCCTTCACTTCGTTGTCCGACCAGGAATACCCATAATGATAAGAATTCAAAATCAGAATCCGGTGCTGACTTTTAGCCTCCAGGTCTGATTCATAGGCAAAGCTGCGGCAGAGAACAAAAAAAAGAAAAAAGAATGAGATCCTCTGAATTGATAAAAATCCATAGCTTACCAACCTCTTCATATGCCTCCACTCTTTTGTCAGGATAAAAGTTAAGAGCCCGGATGTCGAAGGGATCTTGTAAAAATAATTTATTTATAAATACAATTCAACCCTTTTATAGTCCTTCCTGTTTTCCTATCCAAAAATCGTTCAGAAAATCTGACTCTTGTGACTCTGAACAGGATAACGGCATTGATCGCAATGAAGACAGGACATTTCTTCTCCGGAATTCAAACGCATTGAACATCTTCCGGGATTAATCCCGGGAATCAACCCGGAAATAATCTTGAAACCGTTTAAAAAATTTAAAAATGCGCCTGAAGGACAAAAACACCGGCACCAGAACCGGGGATAAACAAAGGAGATCCCCAGCATTATTGCAGGAAATAAAGGCAGGGGTAAACTTTTAACCTGTTGAAAAAATGAAGTCAGAAAGTCAGATGAACACAAATGCCGGTTTCCGGTAAATGCATATGCCGTCAGAAAAAAAATCAAAAGAATATATTTGATATATGAGAAATAGCGGACAAGAACCCTGGAAGGAAATAAATTCCATCCGGAAGGCCTTAAATAACTGATCAATTCCTGCAATGCACCAAAAGGGCAAAGATAACCGCAATAGATATTTCCGCACAGCACAACACTTAAAGGCACTGCCCACGCCAGAAAAGAGCCCGTAAGCCCGAACCTTTGCCAATGCCCTTCCCACAAACGAAAAAGACTGTCCAGGGAGTATTGAATATTCTGATTCCCCATAAACAGAGCGACCAGAATCAAGAAAAGAATTTTTGCAGACTTTTTAGGAGAAACCCGCAATCGTAAAGCCCCTACTCCGAAAAAGAACCACAAGGCAAAATTGAATCCTGTACGAAAATCCCTTGTTTTTTTCACACTCTTTTTATTTTCAGGAATAGTCTCCTTTTGAAAAGCCTTTTTAAAAGTACTGTCTCCGTTCACGGTCTGTTCGATCGATTTGAGGACTGCATTGCAGGTATAAGTCGCTCCGGCAACCACATCCACGGAAGACAGACTCCCTTTTACAAAATCCAGGCCTTTAAGTGATTTCATCCAGGGAATCACTCTGTCCATATAGTAGGCTGTTTCCTGATGGGTAAGAACCCGTATATCTTCAAGGCGTCCGGAACTGTTTACCTCGACTTCCAATTCCATGGGGCCTCCAAAGCCCGTCACCTCTGAAGCATATTGTTTTGTATTCAGAATCAAGCTATGCGGAGAAGAATCCCTCTGAACTTTCCGGACTTCTCTTTCTAAAGGCCCCCCCCAGTAATATAAAAAAAGATAATAAAAGATTAAAACGGATATACTCCAGAACACTCCCAATGAAACCCTGTCTGAATACCCGCTGAACTGGAAAGATCTGTCTTTTCGGAATGAAAACGCCCAGAAAATCAAACCTGTAAAACCCGTCATTAACAGAAGAAAAAATGTGATGCGAGGACCCAGGATGAGAGGAAAAAAGACCCCGGTTAAAACAGCCCCGAAAAAAGCACCGGCATGATCCAGTCCTTCGAGCAGAGAACCGGCTGTCCGTATGTCCCCGCCCGTTTTTTCAAATCTTGAAACAGAGGCGCAGAGAATCATAGAGGCGCCTGCTCCATTGAGAAAAGAAAGAAAAAGAATCATGTTAAACGATGTCTGAAGAAGTAACAGGGCTCCATACCCTCCTGAAAACATCAGAAAGAAGAAACCTGCACCTGTAAGAAAAGTGGGGGACACTTTCCCTGAAGAAAGCCCCCTGTAAACAGCAAAGCCTGTCCCCCCGCTTCCGAGCATATAAAGGGCAGATATGCCGGCCATATGGTAAAAAAGGGAGCCTTCCCTCACTTCCTGCAAAAACATAAAACTAACCTGAAGCCCCATGCTCACAAATCCTGTAAGGCAAATCCCCTCAAGGGAATTCAACCGGAGACCCTCATCCCTCCCCACCCCTTTTAGTCCTGTATATAAAATTCTTAAAGCCCACCAGAAAACAAAAGCCCAGATCCAGAAGGAAATTCCCATGTTTTGAAATATTTTCAGAATTGGCAAAAGGCCAAGGGATATTTTTTTCCCTGCATGGGATAAATAAAACCCTACCCCCTCAAGAGATTCATCCTGAATCAAAACAGGACGTTGGTAATTTTTCAAAACCTTTTCATATTCCTTAAGTTGAAATTGGATGCGGTCTCTGGAAAATAATGAAAGAATGGTTTCAGGGGAAATCTCTTTACGATCACGGATACGCTTAAAAAGAACCTCAGGATCTTCAGAAAGAGAAGCCTCCATAGAGGCAATCCACAGGCTTCTTTCACCGGGTTTCAAAATTACTTTTTTAAAAACACTTTTTACGGTTTTTTCAAGCAGTGCCCCCCAAAGGGCGATCTCTTCTCCCATTGCATTTTCACCTGCATCAAAATTAAAAAAAAGGACTCCGGAAGGTTTAAGAGCCGCCCTGACCTGCTCAAAAAACTCCTTGGAATAAAACCGGTTGAGGTAAAGCGAAAGGGGCGAAGGCAGATCAAAAAAACAGATATCCCATTTTCCTTTTTGACTGGCCAGGAACTGTCTCAGGTCCTGTTCCGGAAAAGATACTTTTGAAAACTCCTTTTGAAAACCTTTGGGAATATGTTTTTTAAGCGTCTTACCATAGGCGGGATCTGTGGAAAGACAAACGATGTTTTCCACTTCCTTAAAACCATTTAGCTTTCCGGCCAGAGAAAGGCTGTTGGAGCCTGCGATCAAAATATTTTTTAGAGATTCCGTTTGAGAGAAAACGACTGGAAGTATTTCATGGGATTTATAAAAACCCGGATAACTCTCTACCTGGTCTTTGCCATGAAAAACCTTCCATTCACCTTTGTTTTCTCCTGTCAGATAAAGTCCCTGAGCGGTATAAAAAAAAGATTGCAGCGGAGTCTCTCTGACAAAGGTTTTCCATAAAAATCCATGCCGGAGGGAAGTGACCGTATCTGAAGCACAGAACAAGGCCGAGAGAAGGGCTAAACTTAAAAGCATTCCTGACTTTTTTAAAAATTTTTTCATAAAAGAATCCATGATCCAGGGTAAAAAGAGCAGGAATACGGAAAGGCCTGAAAATATTCCGGGGTCATTCCCTCCCCCCAGAATATAAAGACTCCCGGCTGCGCCCAGAACTCCTCCCAGGCATTCCCAGGTATAATAAAGTGCAGGGGTTATCTCTCCTGCTGTTCCGGAAGGATGATTTCTGCAAAGCATGGCAAACAGGAAACCGGTCATGAAACTTAAAATCCCGTTCGCAAAAAAGGAGACCATTAAAAGCCCGGAAATTCCAAACACCTCATAGGCCGCGCCCCCGGCCCAGGACCGGGAGGTTAAAAGCAGGAGCTCCTGCACAAAAAATGCAGGAAAATAGAAGGGGATTAATATTTCTTCCCTTGTGAAACAAAAAATCTTCAACCGGCCGATCCAGGCCCCCAGGGCAATCCACAAAAGCCAGAAAGCAAAAAACGCCCCGCTTGCCAGTTCATGATTTTCCAGAACAGTCAAATAATCCCTGAAAAGAAGAACCTGGGCCGCAAGAGAAAAAAATCCCATGACAAAAAAAGAGGTATAAAGAACTGTCCTGCTCATGAAGCTGTGGAAGCCTCGCTGAAAACCTCTGCTTCAAAAACCAGAAACCCGGCCTGGTGTTTCCAGGCATCTTCGGGAAGCCCTGCCTTGCGGGAAAGGGCTTTCAGAGTGGTTTCAAGATCCCAGCCCTGTTCAGGCGCAACCTGAGGAAGAAAAACAGCCGTCTGACCCTGTTTACGAAGCACAATTCCATGTCTCCCCAGAATGATGTCTCTGTAGGAGCTTACGGCGTTCGGAGGTGTAAGCGCTGAAATTTCAAATTCCAGGGAAGCCAGATCTTCAGCGCGGACCGGTTCAAAACGGTTATCATAAACCCCGGCATTTACCGCATGTTCTCTCACCGCCTGATAAAGAGGTCTCCTGGGGGAAATTTCCCCGACGCAGCCCCGAAGTTCTCCGTTCTGATGAAGAGTAACAAAGGCTCCGCGCACCTCCTTCATTCCAGCCGTAAGGGTTCCTGAAAAATCCTCTGTCTGGGGATCCCTGCCTTTTATTAAAAATTCCGTAAGTGTTTTCCGGGCCATTGAAAGGAGTGTCTTTTTTTCATCCGGGGTTAAACCTTTTTTCTGTTCTCCGGACGAGCCTGAATTGGCGGTAAAGGCTGCGGCCAGATAACTCACGCAATGGGAATAATCGCCATTCTGGTTTCCAGAAGTATCGTAGGAAAGTTTATGACCCTGAGTTCCCGGGGGAAGCAGACTTAAAAGGATTGCAATCCCTGTCCTTCCGCAAACCGTTATTCCTGTTTTCCCGCAATATTCCCAAAACCCTTCTGCATCTATTTTCTCCATCCGATCAAAAGCGCCCATATCCAGTTTTTCCAAATTCTCCGGAATATCCTCCTCAAAGGGGACATAGTCAAACTGCGGCCCGTAATGTGTAAAATCAGAACTGACGATAATAAGGGTCTCTTTATCCAGAACCCCTTTCAAAACTTCTGCGGTCTTCCGGATCTGTTCCAGGTCAAGTTCCCCGGTCATTATGGGAACAACTTTCACTTCTTTCATCGTTTTCTGAATAAACGGATACTGAATATGAAGGCTGTGCTCCGCCTCATCAATTGCCGGATCCTCTTTAAACCATGGAGTTTTCAAGAGGGCTTTGACAAAATCGCGGTCTATCTGCACCCGGCCCAGGGGTGTTTCAACAACGTCCGCCATGCTCGTTACAGAATATCCCGGAAGATATTGATGATGACTCGGCCCCAGGACTACCACTCTTTTAAAGGCCGACTTCATGACCGCCTTGTACCCGTAGGCCGCAATATTTCCGGAATACCGGTATCCGGCATGAGGAACAACCAGGGCTCTTACTGAAAGCAAATCCGGGACAGCCGCTTCACGGAGATAGCCCTCAAGCTCATGATCAAGCACATTTTTGGAGGCAGAATACCAGCCATCGGAAGGCAGAGAGGAAGAAACAATTTTCTCTGCACTTAAAAAATGAACAGAACACCAGACCCAAAGAAATAATAAAAGAGATCTCATCTTAAACCTCCTTGAAAGCGGTTATGGGATAACCCGGAAGAAAGTTTTTAAAAAACAGGCGACTCTTAATTGGAAGAGTATCTTAAATCCTTTTCTTTTCCAAGATGGAAAATTCAACGGGCCTGTAACGGATGCCGGGGTTGAATCTCCTTTACATCTTTGCAAGCACTTCCTCTGTTGTGAGCACTTTGGCGAAAACTCCGTTAAGCGCCGCTAAAAAGGAATTCTGCACATCAGCCGCTTCCATCTTCCTGTCCTTATAGCTCAGATTTCTTGTCGCACAGCAATCCTCTGCCACAAAACATTCATAGCCAAGATCAAAGGCTGCACGGACCGTTGTATCCACGCACATGTGAGTCATCATCCCGGCAATCACCAATTTTGAAATCTGATTCTCCTTCAAATACCCGTCCAGTCCGGTCTCACGGAAACTGTTGGGGAAATTTTTTATGAAAATCGTTTCGCCCTGTTTCGGAGTAACATTTTCATGAAATTCCATGCCCGGAGTGTTGGGTAAAAAAAAGGTGGCCCCGGATCTTGCTGATACATGCTGAATATGGATGACCGGCTTCCCCATTTTTCTGAAATGTTCCAGCAGCTCCCTGATTTTCAGACTTGCCTCCAGGCTTCCTGTCAGCTCCATTTTTCCATTTGGGAAATAGTCTTTCTGCACATCAATAATAAGTAAGGCTGTTTTCATAAGATTAAATCCTTTTTTCCATAATGATATATTTCGGGTAGTAATCATGCTTTTTATAAAAGGGAAGCACGGCTTCATTCCCCGCATACACACTGAGAATCTGCTTTTTGACCGCCTTCATCCTGAAAAAGGCATCGGCTTTTTCTAAAAATTCCTTTCCGATGTTGTGTTTTCTCCATGCCTCTTCAACAAAAATGGAGTCTATTTCACCCCTGTCCTGAATAACCGAACAGATGCAATACCCCGCAATAACCCCGGTCTCTTTATCTTTGGCAATCAGGATCTTCAGGATTCCTTCCTCCGCTTTTTTCAGCAGTTCATTTTTCCGGTCTGAAAAATTTTTCTGTGCGTATTCCTCTGCAAAAAAAGGCGAAATCTCTGAATGGAACCGGTTAAGATTGATCCATAAATTTTCAATAAGAAAAATTTCATCTCTGCTGATTTCAGAATATTCTATGCCCATCACATTTTCCTTTCAGTTATCCCTCCGGGGATTGACCTGTGTGCAAAATGGGATACGTCCAATTGTTCAAGTTTACCCTGCAAAAGGGGAAGATTGAAGAACGACCTCCCGACTGAGAATTTTAACTTTCCCGGGGTAAAGTCTTTCCCCCGCCTGCGCATGAAGAACCGTTTTGGGAACACCCCTCTGGATTAATTTCCATGGCCTCATAAGAAGAAGCAGCACCGCAATCCCTGATTTCAGAAACTCCCTGCGGTTCATCACTTCCATACTCCCTCTATAGGACGGTTACACTGCGGACACAGCCCTTTTGAAGACAAATGATTTTCAAGAATCACATACCCGCTTCTTACAATCAACTCTTTTCTGCAAAAGGGGCAGAACGTGATTTCCTGCGGATTTTCATAAAGATTCCCGATATAGACATAGCGCATTCCTTCAGCTTCCGCAATCTCTCTTGCTTTAAGAAGAGTAACGGAGGGGGTTGGCGAAAGATGCTGCATCTGGTATCTCGGGAAAAAACGTGAAAAATGAAGGGGGGTGTCCATGCCCAGATTTTCTTTTATCCAACGGCTCAGGGCTTTAATTTCGCCCTCGGAATCATTCATCTGCGGGATCAGGAGGTTAGTCACCTCCACATGAATCCCGGCATCACGGGCCAGAACCAGATTATCCAGAACAGGCTTGAGACTTCCCCTGCAGACATCTTTGTAAAATTTGTCCGAAAAGGCCTTAAGGTCAATATTGGCCGCATCCGTATATTTTAAAAGATTTTTAAAAGGAGCGGCGTTGACATAAGCCGCTGTAACCAGAACATTTTTCAGACCTTTATTTTCAGCCTCAATGCAGGTGTCCAATGCATATTCATAAAAAACAACCGGGTCTGTGTAGGTATAAGCGATGGAGGGAAGAGATTCCCTGAGAGCCGTTTCTACTACCTCAGAAGGGGAGAGAACATAGGCCTCCACATCTTCAGGATTACTTTGAGAGATCTCCCAGTTCTGGCAATTCTTGCAATGAAGGGTACACCCTGCTGTAGCAAGAGACAAAATCCTGGATCCGGGTAAAAAATGGAAAAGAGGTTTTTTCTCAATGGGGTCTGTATGAAGAGCACAGGGGCGGGAATAAGTGAGTGCAAGGAGCTCCTCTTTCAGATTCACACGGATTCTGCACTCCCCGCTTTGCCCTTCCGTCAGCACGCAATATCTGGGGCAGAGATCACATTGAACAGCCATGGAGAGCCGCTTATTCTATTTCCGCAAGTTTAGGATCCAGAGACTGAATGAGATCCGAAAGATAGCATTTGATCTCGGTCTCATTATTCTCTTTCAGCAGAAAGGTCCGGATTTCCCTGAGTTTCTCAGCCTTAAGGTGTTTGCATAAATAATGAATAAGAGGAATCTTGTAGGACTGAACACTCAGATGCCTGTATCCCAGGGCAATCAGCGCCAGGGCTCCGGAAACCGACCCGGCCATTTCTCCGCACACAGACACCTCTTTTCTCATGGACCTGGCAAGGGTCAGAATTTCACTCAGCATCCTTAAAACGGAAGGATGAAACCCTGAATACAAATGCCTCACCGTATTGGAATTTCTGTCCACGGACAGCACATACTGAATAAGGTCATTGGTCCCGACGGCTATGAAATCAATCAGTCTCTCGTAATCCTTCAATTGAAAAAATAACCCGGGAACTTCCATCATGATCCCGAGCTTGGGAAGCATGGAGGGCTTCATATCCAGTTCAACCATGAGCTGTTCAAGAATCTCATGTGCCGTTTCCACCTCCCAGAGACTCGAAATCATGGGGAGAAGGATTTTAAAAGTGTTGCCGTTTTTCTGGGCAATTAAAACAGCCTGGAGCTGTTCGCGGAACAAAAGGGGGTTTTCCATGGAAAAGCGAATCGACCTTAGCCCCAGCAGAGGATTTTCCTCCTTGGGAAAGGAAAGATATTCAGGAATCTTATCGGCTCCGACATCCAGGGTGCGGATTGTCACAGGGCCCGTAAAATTTTTTGCAAGGTCTTCATACATATGAACCTGTTCATCCAGAGTCGGCCAGCGTTCAAACTGCATAAAGGCAAATTCCGTTCGAAAAAGCCCCACTTCCTGTATCCCATATTGTCTGGCAATATCAATATCTGCAGGAAAGCCGATGTTGGCCGTGACCTTCACATCAAAATCCCCGGCACTCTTATGCAACCCTTCCTTCTTAATGAATTCCTTCAGGTAGTCCTGTTTGGGAATCGACTGCTGGTATTCGGCGATCAGGCTCTTGTCCGGATTTAAAAAAACAAAACCGGTTTTTCCATCCACCAGAATCTGCTCGTTGGAGTTGACCAGATTGCAGATATTTTCGATCCCGGATACAGCCGGTATTCCCAGAGACTGGGCTAAAATAGCCGTATGGGAAGTCTCCCCCCCTTTTTCAGTGATCAGCCCGCCGATCTTGTTTTTATAAAGAGAAACCAGAAGGGAAGGCCCGATGTTCTGAGCCACAAGAATAGCCCCTTCCTGAAAAATAGGCGTCATGGGATGCTGTTCCGGCCCTATCAAACAATTCAGGATTTTATGCCCGATTTCCCTGAAATCCTGAGCCCTTTCTCTTAAAAACGCATCCTTGTTGATTTCAAAATTTTTGGCGATCTGCTCGATTTCTTCCAGAACAGCTGTTTCGGCCAGAATTTTCTGCTTCTGAATTTTCCGGATGATGTTGTTCTTCAGGTAATAATCCCTGAGAATCATCAGATGTGCATTAAAAATATTGATTTCCCCCTCTGTCAGCTTCTTGTCTGCCTCCAGATGTTTAATCAGGCTCGAAAGATCATCCTCAGCTTTGGTAAAGGCGTTGCTGAGTCTCTGGACTTCATTCTCCGCATTCACATGCTCGGGCTGATTATAATAAAACTTTTCATAAAGTCCCTGATAGATGAAGACAGGCCCGACAGCAACCCCTCTCGAGATTCCCTTGCCCTGAATCGCCTGAACCTTCTTTTTACCGGACAGCGGAGACTTGAGTCTTTCCAGTTTGTCTGCAATTTCCAGAAGACCGGCCAAACGGGAAGAAATGATCTGAAAAATAGTTTCTTCGGCGGGAATAATACTCCTGTTGACCGAGGTCTGCACCACCAGAACCCCCAGACAATGGGTATGAATCTGGATAGGAACCCCATAATAATGATCAAACTTCAATTCTCCGATTTCAGGAAAATGCTTATACCGGGCATCCTTGGAAGCCGGAGAGGAGGAAAGCGGACGCCTGGAGCTGAAAACATAGCCCGTAAGACCTTCCTCAATCTTTAAACGGATGGGATTTTTTTCATCCGTATGAAGCCCCTTGCTTGCCCTTAAGACAAGATGCCGGGTTTCCGCATTCCATAAGAAAATGGACACCACTTCAAATCCCAGGGATTCACTGATTTTTAAAACGACATTTTTTAAAATTGAATCCAGATCGCGGGCTTCATTTAAAAGTTCATTGATTTCTCGGATGATCTGCAATTGTGAATAAAGCTGCTGTCCGGACTTTTTCTTTTTCATGGCAAAGAAAATAACCCATTTCCAGTTAATTGAAAATGTTTTTTATTTTCTTCATTAATAAAATTCTAATAGACATTATAAAGATTTTTCCCATACTAATCCTAAACTTATGAGTAAGCCCCTGACATTATTTTCAAAACGATTTTCGGCCTTTAAAAAAATCCGCAGGGGATATTATTCCCTTTTCCTTCTGACTTTTTTCTATTTTTTCTCTTTTTTTCTTCCTTTATTAGTTAATAACAAAGCACTTATGGTTTTTTATGAGGAGAAATACTATTTTCCCGCCTTTCAGGATCTCCTCTCGCCCTTCTGGGCATTCAAAGAACTTGAAGCCTCTTTTTTCAATCAAAAAGACACGGAAAACCGTCCTCTTCTGGGGGAACCGGATTACCGTAAACTTAAAAAATCGTTTGAGGATTCCAGGGAAAGAAACAGGATCATTCTGCCCCCTTACCCCTATAGCCCTGTTGAACATCTTCTGGAGGAAATTTCCGAAAGTCCTCCCACAGCCCCGGATACCAGACACTTTTTCGGAACAGACGGACAAGGACGAGATGTCTTTGCCCGGCTGGTTTACGGTTTCCGGATTTCCATGACTTTTGCCCTCTGGGTTACCCTGTGTTCATTTCTCATGGGAACAGTCATTGGTGCAACTCTCGGTTATTTCGGCCGCTGGGTTGACCTTTTCGGAGTCCGCTGCATTGAAATTTTTTCAGGGATCCCCTTTCTTTATATGACCATGATTCTCTCTTCTTTTCTTCAGCCTTCTTTTATCATGCTTTCAACCCTGGTGATTCTCATGGGGGGGTGGATAGGCATTGCCTACTACATGCGAGGAGAATTTTACAGGGAAAAGGCCAAAGAATATGTCCTCTCAGCCAAAGCCCTCGGAGCCGGACACTCCCGAATCATGTTCAAGCATATCCTGCCTAATGCCATGACCCCGCTTATTACCTTTTTCCCCTTTGCTCTTGTTGGAAATATCGGAGCCCTGGTTTCCCTTGATTTTATGGGGCTCGGGCTTAAAGCTCCAACCCCCAGCTGGGGAGAACTCCTGAACCAGGGGGCCGGGGATATTCAAAATTGGTGGCTGGTCACGTTTCCTCTCTCAGCCCTTTTCCTAACCCTTCTTATGATTACTTTTATCGGAGAAAGCTTACGGGATGCCTTTGATCCAAAACCCTCTGCCATGATTCAATAATGACAGGGTGTGTATTCCGGCTTTTTTATTTGTTTCACTTTTGAAGTTATCAGTATATAAAGTATAGCTTATCCATACAAAAAGTAAATCGAGGTAAAAATAACACAACGCACCATGCCTTCGCTTCTTAACATACAAAATCTGAGCATTGAATTCAAAACCGATACCGGAACCCTCCGGGCTGTGGATTCTCTTTCATTTAATGTGAATGAAGGGGACAGTCTGGGTATTGTCGGAGAATCCGGTTCAGGCAAATCCGCAACCTGTCTTTCAATTTTAAGATTGCTTCCGACCCCGCCGGCAAAAATCATTTCAGGGGCCATCTTTTACAAACGCTGGGATTTACTCCAGCTATCTCAAGCCCTTATCCGGAAGGTACGAGGGAAACATATCGGGATGATTTTTCAGGACCCCATGTCCTCCCTGAACCCCGTCTTCACCCTGCGCATGCAGATGAATGAAACATTAAAAGCCCATCAGCCTCTCTCTGCACGCCAGGCGGATAAAAAAAGCATAGACATGCTGAAAAAACTGGGGATACAGGATGCTGAAACCAGGATAGGGGACTATCCTCACCAGTTTTCCGGGGGAATGCGGCAGCGGGTTCTGATCGGTATGGCCCTTTTACCGGATCCCAAACTTTTGATTGCTGATGAACCCACAACGGCCCTTGATGTGACAGTTCAAAAGCAGATCGTCGCCCTTCTTCAGGACACCCTTGCCTCAAAACCTGAAATGGGAATGATCCTTGTTACCCATAATCTAAGCCTTGTCGGAGCCCTGTGCAAAACAACGCTTGTCCTGTATGCCGGCCGCATGCTCGAATACGGGCCCACTCAGGATCTTTTGAAAGAGCCCCTACACCCCTACACGCAGGGACTTAAGGACGCTCTGCCCTCCGCTTTTTCCCGGAAAAAACTCTACTCCATCCCGGGGCAGATCCCCAGCCTTCTGGATCTTCCCAATGGATGCAAATTTCACCCACGCTGCCCTAGGGCCATGCCCCAATGCAAAAAAGAAGAACCTCCTCTCTTTCAACAAACTTCTGAACGAAAGGTTCGATGCTGGCTTTATCATGACTAAACCCTTGTTAACCCTTGAGCACCTTTCTGCACACATTCCAGGACGAACAGGTCTTTTCAACAAAAAACATCCGGGAAAAACACTTCTTGAGGATGTTTGTCTCACCCTTTGTGAAGGGGAGGTTATGGGCCTTGCCGGGGAATCGGGCTCCGGAAAATCAACTCTCGCAAGGGCCCTTGTTTCCATCCTGCCCTTTGCCATTCCGGGTATAAAAATCAAAGGAAAAATTCTTTACCATGAAGACGGACGGACCCTGGACTTATTAAAGGCCTCTCCTCTGGAACTCAACAGATTCCGACAGAATGTTCAGATGGTTTTTCAGGACCCTTTTTCCTCCCTTAACCCCCGCATGACCATCAGAGACACTTTGATTGAACCTCTGATTCTGCATGCCCGAAATTTCTCGGCTTCGGAAAAACAGGAACGCCTGAACGATATCCTTTCCAGAACCGGACTTTCTCCGGATTTTCTGGGCCGGTATCCGCATGAATTTTCCGGAGGGCAAAGGCAGAGGATCGCACTCGCCCGGGCACTCATTCTTTATCCGCGCCTCGTGATTGCAGATGAACCCGTCTCTGCTCTGGATGTCTCCATCCAGGCACAGATTCTCAATCTGCTTTTGGAGCTCAAAGAATCCTTAAATCTCTCCTATCTAATCATCGGTCATGATCTGGGAGCCTTAAGGGCTGTTTCAAACCGCATAGGCATCATGAACCAGGGAAAGATCGTTGAACTGGAAGAAACCGAAACCCTCTTTTCCTCCCCCAAAAATCAATACACCCAAACCCTTCTCAACTCCATCCTCCCGGTCTAATCCCTATATATTGTATGGAAAATAAACTCTTATTTTTTTGACTCTGGACACTTCAATCCTTAAAAACCCGGAAATAAGTTTAATCACAGGGGGCAAGGGGTATCCCATCCTGTATCCTGATAAAATCCGGGATAAAACTCCTCATTTTTCAAAAAGAAACTTCTTTTCCTGCAATCCATTTTCAAATCTTCTCCGTCACTCTTGACACCTTCAGGAAGACAGGGTATTAATTCTATCATATGAAAAAAAACAACTTATTTTCTCTATGTTTTTTGAGCTCCTCATTACTCCTGACTCCGCAATTTTCCTTTTCTGAAAACCAAACCTCTTTATCGTGTCTTTCCCCAAAATCCATTGTTTCAGACAAAGCCAGCAATGAAAATGACGCTGCCGACAAGGAAAACGGAAATGATCCTCAACAAAACAGGTTCAAAAAAGAAATCAGTCTGATTCTAAATCATAAGATAAATCCAACCCGGGAGTTTGTTAAAGCGCTTTCAGATTATGTTTTCAGTCTGAATCCTTCTTCCATTATAAAAGACAGCTCTCCCAAATGCGAAGAGGTTATTCCCTACATCCCCTCCCGAAGGGATTGGAAGGAAGTTGTTTTCTTTTTCAAACCCGAATGCTTCATGACCTCTGATTTTTTACCGGGAAAAGATTTCAAAAATTTCTTTGAGGAAGCCTTGACAAAACTCACTTCCCTGGGACTTGTTCCCGGAGGAGTCCGGATCATCAATGGAGCCTACCTGCGACAAAACCATATGGTCACGGATCATTACATGGCCGCCAACAGGGTTGCCCGGGGCGATTCCCCTCTTTCAGAGACGGCCAGACAAAAGGCAAGGGAAAAATCCTCTGAAACCGGATGGCCTGAAGTCCAGGGTTTTTTCCCTTATTTCCAGGCAAGAGAAGGCATTAATCAGTTTTTCGCGGAAGAAGTGATTTCTGAAAATTTAAATGAAGTGGAACTTGAAAAAATTCTGTGGGATGATGCGGATCCAAACCGCCCCAAGGGCAAGGGAGATGCTTCCCAATATTTCCGTCTTCTGAAAGCAGAGCATAAGGGGAAAACCGGAGTATTTGCCATTTATAACGGTTATGTAGTCAATCAGGCTCTTCATTTTTACCGTCAGGGGGTCATTGCCTTAAATATGAGAATTCCTGAAAAAGGGCCAGAAATCAAAGAACTTCGAGACATTGTTGGAGCAACGGATCCCATGAAAGCGGCAGAGGGAACTCTTCGCTTTCTCTTCCGTGATTATTTTTCAAAAGCCGGCATGGCTTACAACGGCACTCATTTTTCAGCCGGATGGCTTGAGGGCGCCTGCGAAGGCAGAAACTGGTTTGGAAATCCGGGGTCCGTCATTTCCGCCCTGATCGAAAAAGGTCTCTCTGCAAAGGAAATACAGACCATTTTCGGAAAGCTCCGCCTTAACCCCGTGATGGAGTTTAAAGGAAAAATGCTTCCTGTTTTTGATCACCTGGAAGTACAGGATTTTGAAACCAATCTGGAGCTTATCCTCTCCTTTGCTTCCTTTACCGGCCGTTCCTCTGAGACTTCGGCTTAAGATTTCTAAAAACCGGATAAAAAAGCCCCGGCGATAATTTTTATACCCTACAAGGTCAGATCGATTCCGTTCCAATACAGGGATTCAGCTGGAGCTGCCGGAAGGGTATAAAAAAGAGTATAAAAACGAAAATCTTCCCTTTGAAAAGGAATCCCTTCCGTTTTAAGTCGTTTTTCTATTCCTGAGCGGTGAGGGGCGGATGACAGGAAAATTATCTTTTTTGAAAAATCAAGGGGAATCAGCTGATTCCAGTGAGGATTCTTTTTCCCGGTATCGCTTACGCTCTGATTGGGAATGAATTCAACCTCAAAATCAGCCAGCCTGAAAAAACTCTCAAACCAGTGATCTGCCACAATGCAGATATTCTGCTTTGGGATTTTCAAAATCTTATTCAGCAATAATCGGGTTTCTTTCTCCCATTGAGTCTTTAAATGTAAACCTTCTCCCTTGTGACGGTATATGTAGAATTCCCTGATGGAAATGGGGAAATTCTGTTTTTCACCGTTAATGACCAT
The DNA here is from genome assembly GCA_964443875.1 of uncultured bacterium. GTDB lineage: Bacteria > Auribacterota > JAFGBW01 > JAFGBW01 > JAFGBW01 > CAYUET01. The sequence continues at coordinate 25,989 of CAYUET010000031.1, forward strand.
TCGCAGGTATTTCACCGGTTTTTCTGAAGGCAGGGAAATTTCCATTCTCGGTTTTACAACCTTCCAGAAGGGATGATACACAGACCAGAAAAAAGTCTTTGCATCCTCGACTTCCATCTGCGCTGTCCACTCTTTCCCGTCCTGGGATACCTCCACAGAAAAACTCTGGGGAATCCAGGCATGGTCAGAGGGAATAAGTACAAGACGGGATAGTTTTTCAGGTGCCTTGAACTGAAAAAGAATCGTCGTCTGAGGGTCAATTTCCGATGGCGTCACCACCCATTCTGTATTTACTTTTCTATCCAATGCTGACTGAATGTCCTTACCCTTTTTAGAAGCAGATACCGTAATATCTTCAATCAGGGACTCTTCCTGAATCTCTCTTTTAAAATCATAAAAGACAGAATAACCCTTGATGGTTTTATTTATATATTCTGAACCCAGTCTTTGAAAATCCTTGTCCAGATTTTCAATATGTGAAATCCAGAAAAGATTTTTTTCTGAATCTGATTGAAGTGCGGTCCTAAGTCTCTTTTCCTGATAAAAATCAGAAAATCCGGCTTGTCCCAATCCCTGCATATTAAGTGACTGATGAATAACATTTCCTATGTATCCATTTTTCAAACCTTTTTCTTTTAAAAATGAAATAAGTTCATCTTTACCTGAAGGAAATGAAGTAATGCCTGAAGGAATTTTATTTTTGAAGGACTGTATAAAAACTTTGGGATACCCCTTTGTTTCATTAAAATTATTCATTAAAAAAATCCCGAAAGGAAGAATGAAAACGATCCTCCACACGATGCTCTTAAAAGAGGAAATCACAGCACAGGGGATTACAAGTGCCACTGAAAAAAGAGGAGACAGGTAGGTTGTTGCAGAAAGAGGGTCTGTGGAATAAAAACGACTGCTAAAATCAGTAAGTGCAAGAACCATAAAATGGGTAAACAGGTAAGATAAAAGAAGCAGGGAATCCCAAATTTTTATTGTCCTTTTCCAGAGAACACAGATCCTGAGGATAAAACAAATCCCCAGAAATCCGGTCCAGAACAAAAAAATCTTTTCAGGGCTCAAAAAAAATGAGGACGAAGGAAAAGGCGGGGTAAATCCCCACAAGGCGGGAAAGGAGTTTTTTAAAAACGCAGCTGCGGCCTGGGGTAAATTACAGACCTGGTTCCAATTTAAAGGATTCCATGAAAAAGAAGAACTGTTTGTGCATTTATGAAAAAAAACCGGGAAATACCCCAAAAAAAAACCTGAACCAAGAATGAAAAAATTCAATAGCCGTCTTTTGATTTGAATTAAAAGGGTCAGAAAACAGACGAATATGGCCGGACCTGTAATCATATTGTTCCAGTAACTCAGCCCCGAAAAGAGTCCCAGGGTCAGAAGAAGCAACTTAACAGGCCTGTGATTCTGAATATTTCCGACAATGTTATGGGTTATGATAAACAGCAGAGGAACAGAAATAAAACTTAACTGGTAATCCGGTCTGGCTTCCCTGCCCCAGTATAACTGTAAATCTGTAGGAATAGTCCATAATAAGGCGGCGAGCAGGGCTGAAAAAGGGCCGAAAAATCGTAAACACATGACAATGACTAACAAATACCAGAGCACTCCCCAGAACCAGGCAGATAATCCCAGGGTAAAAGTGGAGGCTCCCATGAATTTATACAAAAAAGCAATAAAATAGGAACCAAAAGCCCCCATGAAATCCTGCCCCGGGAAAAAAAGAGGTCTCTCACCCTGGAGAATATCAAAAGCCTGGATTCCTATGAATACAGGATCAATGGTCTGGGTATAAAGGGGGGAGGAGGGATAAATAAAAGTAAAACGGTATCCGGCCCCCACAAGAGAAGCAAGCCCAATCAGAATAATAATCAATCTTCTGTTTGAAATGGAAGGGATTCCAGAAATCATTGGGTAAAAAATATAATTTATGAAAGAGATTGTATATCAAAAATATCTGAAGAAACAAAAAGAAATGAGGCATAAAACCTTTTCTAATGATAAAAAACGGTTTTACATCCGTGTAACTTTGCTTTAAGATTAAAATTTAAACCTAAACAACAACTCCTCTGGAAAAGATATGCCGGAAACCAACGAAGAACAATCTTTGCCTTTTTTCAAACCCCTGTGGGCCATTTTTATGCTTGCCTTCATGGTGTTCCAGGTGCTTTCCTTTATTACCTATAATCCCTTTGACATCACCTTTTACACGACTTCCCCCAATACCCCGGCACTCAATTACTGCGGCATCCTGGGTGCTTACTTTACCTTTGGCATGGTTTTTTCCTTCGGTTTTGCCTCTGTCATTCTTCCTTTTTTCTCCGCCTCTCTGGCCTGGCGCCTTATCCGTGGAGACGGATGGATGTTTTTTCTGAAATGGTTTCTCTACCTTCAGGTCTCCCTTATCAGTCTGAGTTCAATTTTTACTCTTATGCTGGATTCCTGGATGACTCCCTTTCTTAAAACCTTTCAAACTTTCAGCGCCGGAGGGCTTGTCGGAAAAATATTGGGGGAAGAATTATCCATTACCTTCATAGGCAAAGGGACAAGCCTTTTTGTTTTCATGATTTTGTTCCTCTTTTCTCTGCAGGGCATTATCCATTTTTCCTATACTGCAGCCGTGAAAATGATTTTCAAATGCTGCGTCCTATTCATCCAATACACTAAAAAGTTTTTTTCTTTTCTATGGGCCCGGAGCCTTCTCTTGGGAATCTGGATTATCAAAAAAATTAAATCCCCTGAGGATTCTGTCCTTCATGAGGATAATAAACAGGAAGATTCTCCGGTTAAAACAGTCCCTATGTCTGTAGCAGATCCCGTTGAAAATCTTCCGGAGAAAAAAGAAGCCCCTGAACCGTTGCCTCCTGTCAACCCCAAACCATTAACTTCACTCATTCATTCCCTTCCTTTGACCCTTCGTAAAAAAAAGGAGGGAAAACCTGTATCCGAAGCCAATCTTTTGCGAAAGAAAACAGGTCAGTGGGTCTTCCCTACCCTGGACTACCTTAATGAACCCCAGAGCAATAGCCTTGACCTCGAGGAAAACATTCAGGCCAATGCCTCTAAGCTGGTTCAGACCCTCCACGAATTTGATATCGAATCCGAAGTGGTCGGCATTGAATCCGGACCCGTCATCACCCGTTATGCAATCCAGATAGCCTCAGGGATTAAAGTCCAGAAAGTGGTTTCTCTGGATAATGACATCGGCCTTGCCATGAGGGCGAAAAGCGTGCGTATTATCGCCCCTATCCCCGGAAAATCCGCCATCGGAATTGAAATTCCCAACCAGATCCGGAAAATGGTCTTTTTTAAAGAACTGCTGGTTTCTCAGGAATTTAAAAACACAAAAGCTGAAATTCCAATGATTCTGGGAAAAGATATCAGCGGAAGACCTGTGATCGCTGACCTTGCCGCCATGCCTCACCTTCTGATTGCCGGAGCCACCGGAGCCGGAAAATCCGTCTGTATTAATACCATTGTCATGAGCCTTCTTTACACCCTTTCCCCCTCGGAAGTAAAAATCATGATGGTTGACCCGAAAAAAGTGGAACTGGCCATGTATAAAAACCTTCCTCATCTTTTTGTTCCCCTCATCACCAATCCGAACAAGGTTTCTCAGGGGCTTCACTGCCTGATCGAGGAAATGGAAAGGCGTTACCAGATCTTTAAGGAAGCCGGGGTTCGCAATATTCAGGGATACAATAAAAAAGACAAAACCTCCTTAAGGGAACAGCTGGCTTCACAGGAAACCGGCATCGACCCTGTGGAGGCTTTTCCGGAACACATGACTTATATTGTTGCCGTGATTGATGAACTGGCAGACCTCATGCTTGTGGCCAAATCGGAAATAGAAAGTTCCATTGTCCGGCTCGCGCAACTTTCCCGGGCCGTAGGCATTCATCTGATTCTGGCCACCCAGAGACCCAGCGTGGATGTTGTAACGGGACTTATCAAGGCCAACGTTCCTGCCCGTATCGCCTTCCGGGTATCGGCTAAAGTGGACTCCCGAACCGTATTGGATACCTCAGGGGCTGAAAAACTTCTTGGACGCGGAGACATGCTGTTTTTAAACCCCGGGGACATTGACTTAAACCGTCTTCAGGGTGCCTATCTGGAAGACAATGAGATCAATGCCGTGGTAGAACACTGGGACAACCAGGGAGCTCCGGAATACGACAACCTGGCCATGAATATCATCAACCACTCGGAAAATGCAGGGGCTGACCCCGAAGATCCGCTCTTTCATGAAGCGGTTGAAGCCATAAGGCTTTCGAAACAGGCCTCGACCTCTTTCCTTCAGAAAAAATTCCGAATCGGGTATAACCGAGCTTCAAGGCTCATGGATGAACTTGAAAACAAAGGAATTATCGGACCTCCGACTCAGGGCGGAAAAACAAGGGAAATATACCTGGAGGGAGCCGATGAGGCGACTTTAAGCCCTGATTAAAACCATGATGATTATTCTTGATTAATACCGTCATTTCTGTCAAACAACTTGCTTCATTTTCAGATAGGGAGTTTTTTTATGGCTAAAGTCAAACGTGCATTAATTTCTGTATTCGATAAGACCAATTTAATTCCTTTTTGCCGTTTTCTAAGGGACCTGGGAATCGAAATCGTTTCCACAGGAGGCACAGCCCGTGCCTTGACCGAAAAGGGAATTGACATCATCCCCATTTCCGATGTTACCGGATTTCCGGAAATGCTGGACGGCCGGGTTAAAACGCTCCACCCCAAAATTCACGGGGGGCTTCTGGCTCTTCGCGAAAATGAGGAACATATGAAAACCATTGCAGAGCATGGGATTCAGCCCATCGACCTTGTCGTGGTGAACCTTTATCCTTTTGAAAAGGTCTCCACCAATCCTGAAAGCACCGATGAAGAGATTATTGAAAATATTGATATCGGCGGGCCTTCCATGGTTCGTTCCGCCTCCAAAAATTATAAATCCGTCGGAATCGTCACTAATCCCTCCCAATATAAAAAAGTCATGAAGGAATTGAAGTCCAATGAAGGGACTCTGTCTCTTGAGCTAAAAAAAGAACTGGCCCAGGCCGCCTTTTATCTGACCAGTCACTATGACAATATGATTGCCTCCTATTTCCAGCACGGAAAAACGGATAAAAAGGATTTTCCTGCACGACTGACTCTGGATGCCCAGAAAATCACAGATCTGCGTTATGGTGAAAACCCGCACCAGGAAGCCGCTTTTTACAGGCTTAATCAGGAAATTCTTGAACCCTCGCTTCCCGATGCCCTTCAGGTCCAGGGAAAAGAACTTTCCTTCAACAACATTCTGGATTTTGATTCCGCGTTAAACTGCATCAAGGATTTTTCAGAACCGGCCTGCGTGGTCGTCAAACACACCAACCCCTGCGGAGTGGCTATCGGACACAACACCCTCAACGCCTTTGAAAGGGCATGGGCCTGTGATTCCAAGTCAGCCTTCGGCTCTGTGATCGCCTTTAATCATGAAATCGACGAAGCTGCCGCCAAAGCACTTTCAGGGCTTTTCATCGAGGGAATCATTGCTCCGGACATTTCTTCTGAAGCCAAGCAGATTCTGGCTGCTAAAAAGAATCTTCGCCTGATGCTCCTTCCTTCCATTCAGAAATGGATTCAGCATAAACACAAAGAGATTTCCTATGACCGTTTTGATCTTAAAAAGATCAGCGGCGGACTGCTGGTTCAGAGTCGTGATTTAAAGACTGAAGACGAATCCAGTTTTGTGGTTGCGACCAAAAAAGCTCCTTCCCGGGACGAAATCAATGATCTTCTTTTCGCCTGGACGGTTGTCAAACATGTCAAATCCAATGCGATCGTTTATGTCAAAAACCGTGCTACGATCGGAATCGGCGCCGGACAAATGAGCCGCGTGGACTCCGTCAAAATCGGTATTGAAAAAGCCTGCTCAGACCTTAAAGGTTCTGTACTGGCCTCAGATGCTTATTTCCCTTTCAGAGATAACATTGATTTTATAGCCAAGACCGGCGTTTCCGCCATCGTTCAACCCGGCGGTTCCATCCGTGACAAAGAAGTCATTGATGCCTGCAATGAATACGGCATCAGCATGGTGTTTACCAACACCCGTCATTTCAAGCATTAAAATTTTTCTGTTCTAAAATTAAAAACCCATGCGATGTTAAATCGCATGGGTTTTTAATTAAGACTATTTTTTAACGCAGAAGCAGTTTTTCCATGGACCGGACTTGAATTCAAACCACCTGCTACATGAAAAATTAACTTCGGTTGTTTTAGCCCCGGATCGATCCTTCCATACCCCATAGGGGGTTAATCTCAGAGGGTAATATTGTACCGCGGCTATATCTCGGACTAAGCCCTATCTCCCCAGGGAGATACGCTGTTGTTCAGCTGCGCGGCAAAGAATAGAATAAAGGAGAAAAATTTTTTCAGCGATCAACTGTTTTTTATCATCGCTCATTTCCATTAAATTCTGCCAGCAGAATCCTTCTGTTTCATGTTCATGACTGCGGTCAAAGAATCCATCGATCTCGAGATAAATATTCACCGCATCTTCGCTGAGGCAGTCGGACTGAAGGGTAAAGACCTCCTTGCAGGCCATCTGCAGACGCTCAAAACACCCCGCGTCCATATCGATAAGGAAACGCATGGCGCGTTCCATGATTTCGACTCCCTTGATATAATCTGGCATTAAAGTCCCCTTTCTATAATGACTTCCTGAATCCCCCATGAAGGAAGCAGATGTCTCAAACACTCCGGACAAAATGCTTTACCCCCTCAATTCTGGCGGGGCCGGGTGTTCGAGGGTATTGGACTGTTTTTACACCTCCGCATGCGACGACTGTCCAGCCCCTGTCCGGATAGTTTAAAAATATACCATATTCACCAGCAATCCGTGAACAATAAAAACTCCAGGCACGGAAAATGATTAAAATTCTTATCGGAGCGTTAACCCGAATTTTGCACGTAAGCGACAAATATTCGGGGATGCAATGCCTGTTTGACCCGTTCAAAACAGGC
>CAYUET010000032.1:0-31384 GCA_964443875.1 uncultured bacterium
AGCCTTGTATATGACTGGGGATATCGATGAAATTTTTTCAAGAACAGTCAATAATTCATCTGAATTTTATCTGACGGATAATCTAAATTCGTTAAGGAAAGCTGTAGATGCAGCCCAGGCAGTTGTGAATACAGTGGACTACAAGCCTTTTGGTGAAATACTTTCCGGAAACCCTGGAACCCATGGTTACTTATTCACAGGACGTGAAAAAGATTTTGATGATCTGTATTTCTACAGAGCTAGAACATATTCTCCTATGAATGGAAAATTCATGCAAAAAGATCCGATAGGAATCGACGGGGGATTGAATTTGTATGGGTATTGCGGGAATAATCCGGTGAATTTTCGCGATCCGTATGGCCTTTATTGGTTTCGCCAAGATGAGCAAACACCTGGTGTAGTCGGACGTAGAGGTACTCCAGTTCCTCCAGGTGGTGCAGTCAGTGAATTTATTGAGACATCTGTGCCAGCAGGTTACACGTTTGGTGAGATGCATGATGCTTTTGTGGAAAGTGCTGTCAACGCTGGATTTCCTGACTGCCTAGTTAACATTCCTTCAATGCCTCTTATGTACCAAGCTGCACAAGCTGTAGAAGTATTAAGAAGTCTGGGCATTATAGATCAACCTAATCTCAATGAGAAAGGGGATTCTTGTAAATGAAAAAGTATGATAAGGGAAGAAAAACTTTTTTTGTCAGTATTACACTTATCCTATTTACTATGTTTGGCGTCCTATTTTGTGGATTAAGCTATGCAAACGAAAAGCTACAGCCTGGAAGTAAATATAAAATTATCCAACCTTTATATTTAACGGCTGCATATGACAGCCGCAATCATAAGTACCTTAGTAAAGAGACAGCACGGGCATATTTAGAGCCAATCCGATACTACAAAACATCCTTAGTGGCGTTTCAATGTGAAGTGCCGACAGGTACGATTATGACCATCATTGACACAGCGCCAAAAGTCTGGCGTATTCCTTTTTTTGCCAATCGATATTTTATCCAATTAGATCCCGACCTGTCGCGCGGGCTTGATGTTGTGCTTGAACTTAATCGAGGCATAGAGGGTACCCTTGATGGGTTAAATCCAGAATTATTTAGTCGATTAGAAGGCGAAAAGCGAAAGAAATAGCATAATGAAAGTAAAGAAATAGGGACACAGAGGCTGTCCCAAAATAGCAATTCACTATTTAAATAGCATAGAAACTGGAAGCGGAGAGTGTATGGATTACACCATGGACAGCCTACTGCTGACAGGAGAGAAATGGAGCGGTATGGTCAACGGGCGCGTGACCTGGACGTATGATGATCATCTTCATACGGGGCGGATATTTAAAATAGTGTTATTACTGATAAAAAATATTACAAGGATTTAAAAAAACATTTCTTGATTCTAATATTACAATCGACTGTTGGAATCATTGTGAAATAATATTTTTATAAAAAACTTCCATTTCTACCCCCTAATGGAGAGCTCTTATTAAAAGGATTCATCCATATTAAAACTATTTTTGCCATATTAATTTTCTTAGAAGCACTTCTCCTCTTCTGCTTCCTCTATAATCCATTCTATTATCATTCAAAATTGACATTGGCTCTTTTCACCCTAGATTCAGAAGGCAGTCTGGTTAATTTTTTCACAGGGGGAATTTATTTTGCGATTTCAATTCTCCTTCTGTCAAAAAAATGGTTATCCACAGAAAGGAATCAAAATCTATCCCTGTTTATGACATTTTCGGCTCTTCTTTTTCTCTTTTTGTCTGTGGATGAAATGACGGGAATGCACGAGAGGATAGGGGCTTATCTTGCTCATACAAATTTTTTCCCGGCAATTGAAGATAGATACGGTGAGTGGATTATACTGTATTCAGGAATAGGCACTTTGATCCTCATTTTCTCGATTAAACCCTTATTATTTCTATTTAAGAATTATAGAAAAGAATTCTTCATTGGTTTTTCAGGAGTAAGTCTTTTGCTTTTCGGGGCAATATTCATGGAGATTGCTTCATATCATTTCCCCATTCGTACCGAGGCCACTTCACAGCTTTATAGGCTGGAGGTGGCGATTGAAGAAGGGCTGGAAATGACGGGGACCATCCTTCTTCTTTATTGTGTAATTCTGTTAAAACGGAATTTTAAATGAATAGAAGCACTCTTTTGTCGAATAATAAACAAGGCCATCTATCCATGTCCAAAAAAACATTAATTTTGTTATGGATTGGATGGAGCTTGGCGTTAATTCTATTTCAGGCGGCTTTAGTTTCTCGTTTTAAAATTGAAAAACCTGACAGACTTTTTAAATGGACGGAACAATTAACCCTTGCAACTAATTCCACAGAAAAGGACGGATTTTTCAAAAAGGCTTTTTTGAATACTCATATAGCCTGGGACTCCATATTTTATCTGGATATTGCTTTAAAAGGATATAAAGATGGGAGTATTTTTTCTATCTATTATGGCAACCCTGAGAAAAAAATTCCATTAAACTACGGCTATTTCCCTTTTTATCCGGCCCTGATTAAAATTTTTTCGATATTCCTGATATTTTTTGGATTGCCCGCTATGGAAGCAGCAATTCTTGCTGGAATTATTATTTCAATTCTAGGGACTTTAGCTGCCTTGATTTCCATTTATGAACTAAGTAAAGAATGGCTGGAAGAGGAAGGGGGGATAAGAACGGCATTTTATTTTCTTGTTTTTCCGACAAGTTTTTTTCTTGCGCAGGTCTACAGCGAAGGTCTATTTTTGGGATTGTCGTTTTCATCGTTAACACTGGCAAGAAAAGGGAAATTAGGATACGCAAGTGTATTAGCTGGGCTTGCAGTGTTGACAAGGGCAACGGGCATACTTCTGCTGATTCCTTTAGCCTGGAATATATATAAACAAATAAATTTAAAAAAAATTGATCGAGCACTGCTTATCCATTTGATCTATTTAATTGTTCCATTAATTGTGTTTTTATCCTGGAAATTTTCAAAATATGGAATGAATTTTTCAATTATTGAGGAAAATTATTTTCATAGAAAGTTATTTGCCTTTGAAGATTCTTTCAGGGAATGGATTGGTATTCTGGTAAGTTTGTTCTGGGGAAAGTTATCACCCCTTAAAATGTTTTATTATAGCTTAGAATTAGCTTCGGTTATGATCGCAATAACCGCCAGTATAAAGCTTTATCGCCGATATCCTGAAATCGTCTTATTTGGTTTATTTTCATTGTTTATCCCTTTAACAACTGGGGCAGGTTCTGTTTTAAGTATTCAACGATATATCTTAACTGTTCCGGTTATTTTTATCTGGTTGGGTTCCTTAGGCAAAAACCATCTATTTGACCGTTTATGGTGCCTGGGCAGCATTTTGCTCATGGGAATGCTGACTACACTTTTCTCATTTGGTATGTGGGTTGCCTGATGAAAAAAAATCCATCTTTTTTTTGTTTTGCTTTACTTGTTTTTGCATGTTTGTCCTTGTTCTTCAGCCCCCGCTTGCTTTCTTTCCTGGTTGTGGCTCAAAATGGGTATTCCTTTGCCGGGGTATTATTGTTTGTTCTGATCTTTAACCTGTTTTTTTATTACCTGGTTTTTAATATTTTTGTGATTATTTTTTCCAATCTTTATCGTGGAAAAATTATTCAAAACGTTCGAACTCTTCCCCAAATGGAGAAAAATACTCATTCTGTGGCAGTCTTGTATCTTACGAAAGATGATTTTAAAGAATCCGCCTGCTTGTCGTGCTTCAATCAGAATTACTTAAATTTTAAAGTGTTTATTCTGGATGACAGCTCTCTGCCTGAAAACAAAAAAAGAATTGAAGATTTTCAAACCCAATACCCTTTCAATGTACAAGTTATCCGCAGGGGAAATAAAATCGGATTCAAAGCCGGAAATCTAAATCATGCGTTAAGGCAGATTCATAAATCCTTTGAATATTTTATTGTTTCTGACTCTGACGGAATACTGCCGGAAAATTTTATTACAGCCCTTTTACCCTATTTTAAACTAAACGATAAAATAGGTTTTGTACAAGCCTGCTGCAAAGCACCGGATCAACACCTATCGGTTTTTGCTGAAGAGATGTCTCCACAGCTTAGAATTCATTGGAAGCATTTTATGCCCTATCATAATGAATTTGGATTCGTGATGTTTTACGGGCATTCTGCCATGATTAAAACCTCGGTGTGGAAAGAAGCCGGGGGATTCCCGGAAGTGGTTTCAGAAGACCTGGCCTTTTCTTCCAAGATTAGAGAACAAGGTTATTACGGAGTATTTGCTGAAAATGTCTGGGCAACTGAAGAAGTACCGGAGGATTATTCAAGATTCAGGAAACGTCATGAAAAATGGATCAGAGGAACAACAGAATATTTAAAGAAAAATACACTTACCCTGCTTTGCACTAAAAATATTCCCTGGTTTGAAAAGCTGGATATTCTTTCCTCTGCCTTTTCGATGCTTATGTCCGCCCCTTTCATTTTGTTTATTGTACTCATAGCCTTCTTTCTGCCTTGCTTTTTCAAAGCTTTTACTCTGGCAGGTTCCATGTTCAACCTTCCGGTTTCCGGTGTGGGGAAGCAGGCTTGTGATTATCTGTCAGGCTTTCGATACAATATGTTCTGGACTCTGGATTTTTATCTGATTGTTGTTTTTGGTCTGCTGTATCCTCTTATTCCTGCTATGGCTGAATTCTGGAGGAAACCCAGGCAGTTATTGAATTACCTTTTTGTTTCAACAGGGATCTATAATTCCTTAACTGTTTCCTCAACACTTTCAGTTCTGTCCTACCTTATTACGGGTAAAACTTTTTTTTCTGTTACCGGGGAAACAATCAAAGAACAGCATAAGGATTCAGGCCTGTTTGATTTCAGGAGTAATTCCCTGAAAGTTCAAATCGTTGAGATTGTCATAGGAATGTCTTTAATCCTCGTATCTTATATTTCCAATAATCTGTGGTTTATCCCCATAGCCATAGGCTCTGTCCTGGCTGTATTGCTTCTTCAGTTCGAAAATTACCGGAAGATAAAATCTTTGTTATACCTGCCTTTTATTTTTCAACTGATTCTGTTGATCCTGATAGGAAGAAATACATTATTTGGGTGAAATGAATCAAACCAATATGAACAAATTCGATAGAAATACAAATCCGTTTTATTAAATGCTGAACCGGAGATTCAGGCGCTAGGAAATCAGTTTGGAAAGATAGTTCATCATCTGTTTGGCATTCTGTTTGATCAGATTTTCTTTTTTAATTTCAATTCCGATGGAGTAAGTTTCGCAGATGCGGATGAACTCATTCATGGATAAGGGAACTTTGTGATTAAAAACACGGCTTAAACGTGTCTGATCTATGCCGGTGTCTTTGCTGATCTTATAGCGGGTAACGCCCTGTTTATCTAGAAGATCAAACAGCTGATTTATCAACTCCTGATATTTTGGCTTGGCGATTAATATGTCCCGGTAAATCATTATAGTCTACCTTAAAAAGGTTACAGATACTTTGTCTCATGTAAATTTTAAATTTTTTATCTTAAAAAAGAAAAAAAGTCAATGCTATGGAACAGCACGTCCATTTTCAACTATAAAAGAACTTTAATTTATCTAAAAAATAGATATACTGTACGTTATGGATGATCAGGCGCTATTTTTCAAATTCGGACTTTCTCTTCTTCTGGGAATTCTTGTCGGCATTCAGCGGGAGCATGCCCTGCAGGTGCAGGAAAATGAACTCCCCGCAGGAATGAGGACCTTCGGCCTTATGGGAGTCTTAGGGTGCGGGTCAGCCATGATGTCCTCCCTGATGCATTCCCCCTGGCCTTTTGTTTCCCTGATCCTGGTCTGCGGATCCTATTTTACCGTGAGCTATTACTATGATTACAAGACCGGGCGGGTTGGACTTACAACTAAAATCTGCGCCCTGATTGTCATCCTTCTGGGCGGCATGATTTTTTATGAATTTTATAATCTGGGGGCAGGGCTTGCTGTAGCCCTGACACTGCTCCTTTCAGCAAAGCTGGAACTGCATTCTTTTGCAAAAAAAATCAGCAATGCGGATATTTACGCGACCCTGAAGTTTGCTGTCATCACAACGATTATCCTGCCTCTTCTTCCGGACCAGACTTTTGGAAGTGTCCCTTTTGATATTTTTAATCCCAAAAAAATATGGTATCTGGTTGTTCTGATTTCCGGCATCAGCTTCGTGGGCTATCTTCTTATGAAACTGATCGGAACTCAAAAAGGAATAGGACTGACAGGTATTCTGGGAGGGGTCATTTCAAGCACAGCCTTAACCCTCACCTTCACTCAGCGAAGCCGGCAATATGAACATTTATCCAATGCCTTTGCCTTTGCCATCATGATCGCGTGGACTATCATGTTTATCCGCATCTGGATCATTGCCTGGATCCTCAACCCCCTGTTGGCGCATCTCCTTTTAATGCCCTTTATCTGCGGGGGAAGCTTTGGCCTTCTTTATTCCCTCCTTCTGATGCGATCCTCCAAAAAACAGGAAACCGGAGCCCAGGAAGTAATACTGACCAATCCTTTTGAACTCTGGCCTGCGATTAAATTCACCCTTCTCTTCATCTTTTTGCTTTTTTGCGCAAAATCCGCCTATCTGTATTTTGGAAATTCAGGAGTTTACTTTTCAAGCTTTTTCGGCGGATTTATGGATGTCGATGCCATCCTGCTTTCCATGATAAAACTGGTTCAGACGACTCAGCCGAATCCTCTCCCCATGAATATCGCTGTTTTTGCCACCCTGATTGCTGTTGTTTCCAATACCTTCTTAAAAGGCTGTTTTGCCATTTCAGCCGGTTCAGCTCCCTTAAGAAAGATTCTGCTCCCTGGTTTTTTAGGCATGCTGATCGTCTGTATGGGTTCGGGCTTTTTTTTCATCCGCTGAAAATCTAACCTGAATTTTGTGCGAAAAAATCAAAAGATTTGCAAGTTTTTTTGAACCGTCTTCATTACTTTTTCGTTGGATTTTGTAATTCAAAAATTTTTTTAAAGAAACGATTAAGGACAAAAAAAAGGCACTCCCGAAGGAGTGCCCTTATTTTCTAAATAAACAAAAAACTTAATTATTCTTCAGCAGGAGCAGCAACCTCTTCAGCAGCAGCTTCTATCGCTTCTTCAGCAGGAGCAGCAACCTCTTCAGCAGCAGCTTCTGTCGCTTCTTCAGCAGGAGCAGCAACCTCTTCAGCAACAGCTTCTGTTGCTTCTTCAGGAGCAGCAGCTTCTTCTTCCTGGGCAACAACAGCGAAAGTGCTAAGACCAGCGATCATCAGAAGGGCAAACAATTTCTTAAGATTCTTCATTTCTTTCTCCTTGAGAATTTTTTGTTTGTGTTACTCTTTTTTTACATTTTTCAAAAATGTTTCAAAAAGAATAATAGGAATACCCCCTTTGGGCAAATAAATAAAAATTTAATAATAGAATTATTTTATTGACTTTAAGTAAAATTAATATATTTAGTTCCGGATAATTTTCATACTTAAAGATCAATTTTTAAAAATTTGATCTTGCTTCGTTGATTGAAAACGTGATAATGTCCGTGACTATTTTTTTCCCAAAGGGAGGATAGCTCGATGCAAGTATTAGAGAATTTTATCAAAGAACTTGAAAAAAGTATGGAAAAATCCTTCGCCCATTTTCTGAAGGAATTCAGCGGGCTGAGGACAGGCAAAGCGTCGCCGAGCCTGGTTGAGGAGCTTCAGGTAGAAGCTTACGGAGGTTTTTCAAGGCTTAAGGATGTGGCCGGCATTGCGGCTCCTGAGCCAAGGATGCTGATTGTTCAGCCCTGGGATGTATCCATTATGGATGGCATAATGAAAGCGATTTCAAAAGCCAACATAGGGATTAACCCCATGAAAGACGGAAAAATAATAAGGCTTCCCATTCCTGAGTTAAGCCAGGAAAGAAGAAACGATTTGAAAAAGCTTGCGAAGAAAATCGCGGAAGAAAATCGTGTTGCTGTAAGAACTCTTCGCAGAGATGCGAATGAAAAGATAAAGAAAATGCTTAAAGATTCCCAGATTACTGAGGATTTAAAATCTCAGGGGGAGAAAAAAGTTCAGGACTTGACGGATAAGACTATCCTGAAAATCGATAATGCATTAAAAGATAAAGAAAACGAATTAGATAAAATTTAGGGCCGCTAGCTCATCTGGTAGAGCATCACCCTTTTAAGGTGACTGTGCTTGGTTCAAGTCCAAGGCGGCTCATAATTTAACGATCCCATCGTCCAGCCTGGTCAGGACACAAGGTTTTCATCCTTGGAACAGGGGTTCAAATCCCCTTGGGATCGTTTTTTTATTAATTCGAGTTTATTCCCCCAATCCAAAAACGCGGGATTATTTTCCTTGTTGAATTTCACCCTGTGAAGAAAGACAGCAAGACTTTTCATGAAAAATAAACAACTCCTAAAAAATCTTTTTTTTACCCTGTTTTTTTATCTCTTCACTTCAGGATTTGTTTTTTCACTTGATCTCCCTGTGAACCTGTTCCAGTTTTCCTCTCTGAAAACACGCTTTATCCAGGAAAAAAAACTCAAAGCCTTTCACCAGACGCTCCGGACAGAGGGAATTCTTTTGGTGCTTAAACCCTCTTTTATCCTGTGGAGGGCTGATTCACCCGTTCAATTTACCTTTCTGGTCAGAGATCAGGAAGTGACGTACAAGGATGAAGACATGGAAATCCCCAAAACTTTTTCCGTAAGCGATAATCCTGCCATGAAGGAATCTCTGCCCTTATTTAACCTCATGTTATGCGGGGGAAAAAAAGATCTGGAACGCTATTTCAGAATTACGGATGTCCGGGAGAACGGAAAAGAAACAGAAGTGACCCTGGCTCCCAAATCAGATACAGAAACTCTTTTCACCCATATCCGTTTAAAAATGAACAATGAAGAGGGCAAACTTCTTCAGATTGAATTTTCAGAAGATAATGGAGACAGTTCCAGGATTTCTTTTCTGGATTCTGAATATAATCCCCCTTTAACAGACCGGGATTTCAAAGTGGCCCGGGAAAAATGATGTCCTTTTATTTGCGGATTATTTTCTATCTGAAAAATCATAAATGCTTTTTGGTCCTGTTTTTGCTTTTTTCGGGTTTTGTCTGTATTCTTACGATCAGGGACATCAGGCCGGATACTTCCATTTACAGCATGCTTCCGGCGTCCCCTGAAATTCTTCAAAAATTCAGTTTTCTTCAGGGGAAAAGCTCAAGATTCAATATTATTCTTCACATCCAGGGTGTTCCGGAAACAGGTAAAGAGCAATGGTTTGAAAAACTTGAATCCCTATGCCGGGATTTAAGAAAAGATAAAACTTTTCTGAGGGTGGAATCCGGCCATAAAAACGGATTAACCAGCCAGGAAATGGATTCTTTGCTTCTCTCTCTGCCTCTTCTTTTTGATGAAAAATTTGAAAAAGAATTATCCTCCAGGACAGAGGAAAAGGGGATCCGCAATGCCCTGAAAAGCCATTACAAACAATCGCTTTTTCCAACGCCCTCCCCTTTTTCCCGAAGAATGGGGCAGGACCCGCTTCTTTTAGTTCCTTTGATGCTCAACGAAATTCAGACTCTGAACTCGGCCATGCAATTTGACTGTGAACTTAAAGACGGGTATTTCAGAAGCAAAGATGGAAAAAGCCTTTTCATCTTCATCAAAACCGCCTCAGACCTTATGGATACCCAGCAATCCAAAGATACAATCATTCGGCTGGAAAACCTTCTGATCCCCTATGCCCCCGCGTTTCAAATTTCCGTCATTTCTCCTCTGGTTCATGCCCTCTGGAACGAAAAGATCATGATCCGGGATGCAACAAGAACCCTGCCGGCCATGTCGGTGGCCTTATTCCTGATTATTATTTTTGTTTTCAGACAATGGAAGGCTCTGGTGATTTATATCATTCCCATGCTGACGATTATTCCCGCGACTTTTTTCCTTTATCTTTTATCAGGCAAAGTTTCAGCACTGGCTTTGGGCGTAGGCGCCCTGATCTCGGGTATCACTGTGGATTTCTGCATTCATCTTTATATCGCCCTGAAAGCCAATGACGGGAACGCAGAAGAAACCCTGAAACAGGTCCATCAGCCCCTGTTCATCAGTTTCTGCACAACTTTTTTTGCCTTTGGCGCTTTCCTCTTTTCCTCTGTTGAAGGGTTCAGGCAGATTGCCCTCTTTGCCCTGGGAAATCTTTTATTCAGCTATCTTTCTTCCGTCCTTTTTCTCCCCCTTTTCAATATTCGCCGCTCAGGTACGTCCCCCTCTGAAAACTCCTTTTTGCATCCCCTTTTATTTAAAAAGACCTGGATCTGGATCTGGTTTTTTTTCATGACAGCAAGCCTCATTTATCTGAATACTTTGTCCTTCCATTCCCGGATTGAACAATTTGACGGAATTCCAGAAACCGTCAGACAGACAGAGGAAGAATTTTTCAAAGCCGCAGGCAGAAAAAATGTTCATGAATTTGTCGTTTCCGGAAAGACCCGTGAGGAGGCTCTGAAAAAAACAGAAAATCTGCTTGAATTTCTTAAAAAAGAAAAAATTGAAACCCCGGGTTTTCTGCGTTTTCTTGTTTCTAAACAGAAAACAGAGGAAAATAAAAAAAGATGGGAAAATTTCTGGAATTTAAAAAAAGAAACACTGAAGCAAGGGCTTGTAAAGCATGCCCCTTCTTTCGGATTTGATACAGAAATTTTCAAACCCTTTCTGAACTCCCTTAAAAAACCCGTTTCAGCTCCCTGCCTGTTTTTAGAAGATCTCCTTTCTCCTTTTCTCTTCAGTTTTCAGGGGACCTGGTTTGTCTCTTTCCCCCTGTCTCCTTCACTCAAGTCAGAAATAGCCCATAAATTTTCAGATCTTCCTGAAGGAACTTTTATCTTTAAAAAAGAGGATTTTTTTAATGCCCTTTCCAGAGCCTCCAAAAAGGAACTTCTGCTTTTCGGGATTATTTCCGCGCTTTTTACCCTGTTCGTTTTGATCCATGAACTTAAGAACTGGAAGGGAGTGGTATTGACCATGCTTCCGGTTTTATCTTCGGTTTTTGGGTTTCTGGGCCTTATGAGTTTTTCAGGATTAACCGTAAATCCGGCTCATCTTTTATCCCTCATCATGGTGATCGGACTGGCAGAGGATTATGCCAATTTCATGCTGGACTACTGCCGAAAAGGCCGGAAAACAGAAGCCTGTTTATCTGTTTCACTTTCAGCCCTTACAACCCTTCTGGGTTCAGGGATTCTTGCCTTTGCGGAACACCCGGTCTTGAAATCCATCGGAGTGACGGTATTCGCGGGTGTTTTTATTTCCCTCTGGGTCTCTGTCTGTGTTATCCCGTCCTTCTTTTTTTTAAAAAAGGGCAAAATCCTATGAACTGGAAATCCTGTTTTGTATTCCTCAGTCTGCTGCTCTTCCTCTCCGGCTGCATTTGTTTAAAATCCGGGCTCAAGGATCTCTCCGGCTTTCCGTTAATTCCAAACCCGCTTATAAAGCCAGCTGTGCCTGAACCATTTTCCATCCAGATCAAAACCGTTTTAAAAGTAAATAAAGAATCCTTTTCCATGATTCAAATCCTGTCCGCTGATCCGTCAAAAAGATTTTATCATTGCCAGATGATGACTCCCTTTGGAGTGAAATGCCTGGAATTCACGAATGAAGGCGGAAAATTGACCTGTCTTTACATTTTTCCGGCCATGGAAAAATTGAACAGGAAAAACCGCCTAGTCCTTCTCCTGTCAGAAGCTCTTGAAAAAATATTCGACCCTGCTGAAGCTGAAAAAGCCGTTTTCCGGAAAACCCCGGAGGGAAGAATAGGAACCCGGATTAACGGAAAAACCACTTTATACATTAAAGCCGATCCTGCCTCAGCACACATTCTGGAAAAAAAGTATTTTATACGGGGTGAAAATGTGGTTAATATATCCTTTTTTAACGATGCGCAAACCGATGACTCTCCCTTTTCCGGAACAGTACGTTATTCCCATTTGAAGAGCGGCGTGGAAATCAGTTTAAAAAGGATTCCTGTTCTACATGATCAATGAAAAGATAAAACAATTGATGGAGATCCGGAACACAGGGGAAAACTCTCTGGAATTCAGAATCGTTTTTCCTTCCTCTTTTCCTGCCTTTGAGGGACATTTCCCGGAAAACAGTATTCTGCCGGGTGTGGTTCAGCTTATGACGATTCAGGCGGCCATGGAAAAAAAACTGGGGCTTCGGATGACCCTGCATGAAATTTCCAATGCCAAATTCAAGGCTCCGGTTTTACCCGGGGAACAGATCCTGGGGTCCTTGCACTATACTCTGCAGGAATCCTCCTGCGAAGTTTCCGGTTCCCTTCAGCATGGAGCGGATAAAAAATCAGATTTAAAACTTAATTTCCATTGTAAAAAAGAAGCAGGTAACTAGCTATGGATCCGGTATGCATCTGTGAAGCGGACATTTTAACAGCCTATGGCCAGGGTCTTGATCCGCTCTGGGCGGGTATTTTTTCAGGGCAGACCGCCATAAAAAAAGTTAACCGCTTCCCTACAGAGCATTTTTCATCGCAAATCGCCGCCTTGATCCCGGATTCCCTCTGTCTTCCGGATCAACCCCTGATACGCCAGTGGATGACCCTGCTTGCCGCGGCTTCCCTCTCTATTCCCCGGGATGCAGATTGGATTTTTGCCTCTTCCAAGGGGGAAATCGACCTCTTTGAGAAACATATGAGAACCAGCGGAAAACTTCCGGGGGATTTCGGCATACGCCAAACCCTGAGTGAACTGAAAAAAATATGGGGTTTCAAAAAAGACGGGATCTTTTTATCCTCAGCCTGTACCTCCTCCATGACCGCCATTGCCTATGCAGCAAAAATGATACATACAGGGAAAAAGGATTCGCTGATGGTATTAACCGCGGATGTCATTACCCCTTTTATTTTTTCCGGCTTTTCCTCTCTGGCTGCCCTGGACCCGGAACCTGCAAGACCCTTTGACAGTCAACGGAAAGGTCTTTCCCTGGGAGACTCGGCCGGGTACATGCTTTTGATGAAACGTGAAAAGGCCTTGAAAGAAAACCGTACGATTCTCGGCACTGTTCAGGGCTGGGGATGCTCGGATGATGCCAACCATATTACCGGTCCCTCAAGAGACGGTTCAGGCTTGCGCTGGGCCATCGAGTCTGCCCTTCAAGTGGGAGACTTAAGACCCGCTCAGATCCGATCGATTAAAACCCATGGCACAGGCACCGTTTATAATGATTCCATGGAAATAAAAGCGTTTCAGTCCATTTTCAAGCATTTCACTCTTCCGGTATACTCCATCAAGGGGGGAACCGGGCATACCCTGGGCGCCTGCGGACTTACGGAAGTCCTTTTCGCCTTAAGGTCTTCACATACAGGTCTTATCCCTCCGGCCTTAAACGTCAAGGAAGTGGATGAAGAGGCCACAGGCTGGGTCACCCGGATGAAAAGACAGGTTGAGCCGGGTTCTGTACTCTGCGTCAATTCAGGCTTCGGAGGAACCAATTCTGCAGTGATCATCAATGCGGAATGGAAAGAATAAAGGGGGATCACTTGTATTACATCAATGACTTCGGATGGATTACTGAAAAGGCCTATGGAAATTCCAGAGGGACCCTTAAACAAAGGGATCAGAATCAGGAAGGCCTTTTTCTGCCGGAGAAAGAACTTGTTCTGAAAAATAAAATCGCCAATTACGGTCGCTTTGACAGGGCCTCCCAGGTGACCTGCCTCACGGTCGGGCTTGCCCTCAATGGCCTGGGTCTCCAGCAGGACGGGCAGAAACACCGCATCGGACTGATCGGGTTCGGCGCTGAGGGATCTCTGGAAACCGATGTCCGCTATTTTCAGGATTTTCTCGATTTTAAAGAAACAGGGGGACGCTCCAACATTTTTATCTACACTCTGGCCACCAGCGCTCTGGCTGAAGCCGCGATTTATTTCGGTCTCATGGGTCCGCTTTTTCATCTTGATCATCCCACCCATTCCTTTGAAGAAGCTGTTCTGGCTGCCACGGCCATCCTGGATGACGGGGGATCGGATCAGATGATTGTGGGAACTGCAGAAAATCCGGCTTTATTCCTTGTTCTGGGCACCCAGACCGCAAGATCCCTGGCCCCGCTCGACAAGATTGATCTGAGCCTTTCCATCCCTCTAGTTCTACTACAATTACAATCCTTTACGGCTTCCTGATTTCCGGATGCAGTTAAACCCCTGTCATTTATGGATCGCAATTCCCTGCTACAATAATTCCAAAACCCTGCGGGATGTTGTGGAAAGGACTTTAAAATTCTGGCCTAATATCGTGGTTGTGGATGACGGCTCTACAGATGTTAATGTAACCCAACTTTTAAAAGACCTTCCTGTCACCGTCATTCCTCACGCCAGAAATGAAGGAAAGGGAAACGCGCTGATCACGGCTGCACGTTTTATTTTCATCAAAGGCGGAGTGTATATGCTTACTCTGGATGCAGACGGACAGCATTCCCCGGAAGACATTCCCCTATTCTTAAACCCAATGACTTCAGAAGCCGATACCGTCTTTATCGGCATTCGCGATTTCAGTGTTCCCCATATTCCTTCTTCAAGCCGGTTCGGAAGGGATTTTTCTAACTACTGGATCAAGATGGAAACCGGCTTTGATCTTGAGGATACTCAAAGCGGGTACAGGGCTTATCCGGTGAATCCGCTTCTTAAGATTAAACTGCGGACCCATGCCTATGACTTTGAAATTGAATGCCTGGTCAAACTGATCTGGGCCGGGTACAGAGTGGAAAAAATACCCATTACTGTTTTTTATCCCCCGGCAAAAGAACGGGTAAGCCATTTCAAACCCTTCCGGGACAATCTTAAAATTTCCATGACCCATACACGGCTTATTTTAAGACGTCTGATCTGCTGGGGAGAAAAAAAATGGGTAAAGCCTTCAAAGCATGAAATTAAAAAACTGCTTCTGAATCCGTTAAGCCTTTTCAAAAAGATTATTCATGAAAATGAAACCCCGGCAGGACTTGCCACCGCCGCTTTTGTGGGTGTTTTTATCGGTGTTATTCCCATTATGGGGTTCCACATTGCCCTTATTCTTTATATCAGCATAAGACTGCATTTAAATCTGGTTGTAAGCTTAAGCATTCAAAATATCGCCATGCCGCCCGTGGTTCCGGGATTATGCATCCTGACGGGCTACTATTTAAGAACCGGAGAAACACTGACGGACTGGTCATTGGGTAATCTCTGCCAGATGGACCGCGTGTGGGAATGGTTTTTAGGTTCCCTGGTTCTTGCCCCGGTACTCGCAGCTCTTTTTTCCATCTTTGTTTTCTTCATTGCCCGGAAATGGGGACTGCATAAACGTCTGGCCGCGGAAAAATTTACTGCCTCACATCAGGGTTGATGCTTGATTTTTTTATAAAACAATGCTATAAAACAGCCATGGATATAGAAAGTCAATATTCTGATCTTGTAAATCTGACGCAGACCCAAAACACGGTTCAAAACAGTGATCTGGCAAGCGGAAAGATGGGTTTAAGCAAACTCGAGCTTCAGCAGCAGATTTCCCTGGGAATGATGAAACAGGCAATCGACGCACCCAAACAGGTTTTAAAACTCATCACCGATAAATCCGTGGATATTTACGCCTGAACTGAAAGACTTATTCCCACTCAATGGTGGCTGGCGGTTTTGAAGAAATATCGTAGACCACCCTGTTGACTCCGTCCACTTCATTGATAATGCGGTTGGAAATTTTAGCCAGAAGATCATAGGGAAGTCTTACCCAGTCTGCAGTCATTCCATCGAAACTGTCAACAGCGCGAAGGGCAATCACATTTTCATAGGTTCTGTCGTCGCCCATAACCCCTACTGTTTTTAAAGGAAGTAAAATGGCAAAGGACTGCCAGATTTTCTGATAGAGTCCGGCTTTCTTGATTTCCTCCCCGACAACAGCATCCGCTTCCCTTAAAATATCGCAGCGCTCACGGGTGATTTCCCCGAGGATGCGCACGGCAAGCCCTGGGCCCGGAAAAGGCTGACGGCTGATGATTTCTTCAGAGATTCCCAGGAGTCTTCCGACTTCACGGACTTCATCCTTGAAAAGTTCCCTTAAGGGTTCAACCAGTGACATTTTCATTTTTTCAGGAAGCCCGCCCACATTGTGATGGCTTTTAATCGTTACCGAAGGACCGCCTTTGGCAGAGACTGATTCAACGACATCCGGGTACAGAGTCCCCTGAGCCAGAAAACGGATTTCTCCGATTTCTTTGGCGTGTTTATCAAAAATATCAATAAAGGCATGGCCGATTTTTTTTCTTTTAACTTCAGGATCAACAACACCTTCAAGCTCTTTAAGAAATTCCACTTCCGCATCCACAACAATAAGGTTCATGTTGAACTGGCTTCGGATCAGATTTTCCACTTTTTCACGTTCGCCCTTTCTTAAGAGCCCGTTGTCCACAAAAATGCAGGTCAGATTGGTACCAATGGCCTTGTGAATCAGAACAGCAACAACCGTGCTGTCCACTCCTCCGCTTAAGGCACAGATGACTTTTTCATTCCCGACTTTTGCGCGGATTTCCTCCACGTTCTTATCAATGAAAGAAGCCATGGACCAGGTTTGCCTGCAGCCGCAGATGGAAAACAAAAAGTTCTCAATCATTTTTTTTCCGAAATCCGTATGGGTGACTTCAGGGTGAAACTGCAATCCGTATATTTTTTTCCCAGGGTGATAAATGGCGGCATAAGGGGTGTTGTCCGATGTTCCGGCTTCAATAAAATCCGCAGGAACAGAAGCCACTGCATCGCCATGACTCATCCACACTTCAAGTCTCGCAGGAACAGACGAAAAAAGAGGGCAGGAGGCATTCGGTTTAAAACCGGCTCTGCCGTATTCAGCCTTATCGGAACGGGAGACCTTTCCCCCCAGAAGATGGGTAATTAGCTGCATTCCATAGCAAATCGCCAGAATCGGTATACCGAGTTCCAGAACCCTGGGGTCCACAGTCGGTGCCTCCGGGGTGTAAACAGAGCTTGGCCCTCCGGAAAGAATAATACCGGAGGGAGCCATTTCCCTGATTTTTTCCAGTGGAAAATGACAGGGTTTGATCTCGGAATAAACATGCTGTTCACGGATTCTTCTTGCAATCAGCTGGGTGTATTGCGAACCAAAATCTAAAATTAAAATGGAATCACTGTTTATTTTCATAATAAGGGCTAAGAATCACTATAAATACAAGCCTCCGTCAAGATAAAAATGATAATTTTTCTTTACTTTTTCAAATGCCTTGGACATGTTTACCGCAACCCTTAAAAGGAAATTGAGACATGAAAAATTTTCATTTATTCCTGGCATTGACCGGCTTTGTCTTTTGTTTAACGTCGCCTTTTGCAGACGTAAGTTCAAAACAGGAAGCTTTGATTCACTCGGCCAAAGGCGTGCTTGAAGATATGTCCCTTGCACCGGATAAGGAAAGGGTAAACCGATTTTTCGAAAATGCCATAGCCATCGGTATTTTTCCGGAAATGAAAAAGGGGGGATGGTTTATCGGGGGGATGAAGGGAAAAGGAGTCGTGCTCCACAAAAAAGCCAATGAGAAATGGAGTACCCCGGCATTTTTTAAAATTCGCGGAGGAAGCCTCGGCCTTCAGGTCGGGATTCAGGAAATCGATCTGATCCTTTTTTTCATGACGGAAGAATCCTTCCAGAATTTCATGAATAATTATGTCAATATCGGGATAAATCTCACGGCAAGTGCAGGCCCCTTTGGCAGGGATTTTTCCTATTCTCCAAAGGACTACCGCATGAAACCCGGTGAAGCCATCTATGCCTATTCCAGATGCAAGGGGTTATTCGCAGGAATTGCCGCCTCAGGTCTTAAAATCAGTTTTGATTCAAAATCCAATAATGCCTATTATGGAGATGAGTATACGCCCATGATGATTTTTGAAGGAAACCTAGTAACCCAGTACCCTGACAGTGCCCGAAAACTGATGGAAGGCATCAACAGACTACACCAAGGAACATAAGCTATGATTATTGAAATTGAAAAAGAATATGAAAAAACGATCCATGAAATCCAGGAGATGGTGCTTTCTAAAAATTGCCATCCGGACGTGCTTTACGGCGATCTTTATACCGTCATCGCCGTTGAAGGGGATGCAAGCCAGATCGATTCGAATCTGGTTGAAACCTTTCCGGGCGTGGTCCGTACCTGGAGGATTTCCTCCCCTTACAAAACCATTGCCAGAAAAGTCATCGGAGATCAGCATCATAAAGTAGAAAGAGAAAGGCTGAAGGTTTCTATCCAGGGTCCTGACGGATTCACCCGTATCATCAGTGATGATAAGCCTATATTTATGGCAGGTCCCTGCGCTGTGGAAAGCTATGATCAGCTGGCAAAAATCGGCGAAGGACTGGCAAAAATTGCTGACAAATACAATATCCGGGACCGCATGATCTTAAGAGGCGGAGCCTTCAAACCCAGGACAAAGCCCTGGGATTTCAGAGGCCTTGGCTTTGAGGCCTTAAGTTTTCTGGATAAGGTCAAAGCCAATACCGGACTTCCTTATGTGACGGAAGTCATGTCCATTGACCAGGTGGAGGAAGTCTCACAACGGGCCGATGTCATGCAGGTGGGAACAAGAAATTATCAGAACTTCAACCTTCTTGAAGCTTTGGGAAAGACAGGGAAACCTATTCTTTATAAAAGAGGGGTAGCCGCTGAACTCGATGAATGGCTTTCTGCTGCGGAATACATTGCTCTTCAGGGGAATAAAAACATCCTGCTCTGCGAACGCGGAGTAAAGTCCACTACCCACGGCGACTATAACCGTTCCCATATTGATTTTGATGTGGTCAAAGCCATCAAGGACAAGACCATTCTTCCTGTGATTGTGGACCCGAGTCACAGTTCAGGCGTTGCCGATCTGGTGCCTTTTCAGTTCTGTGCAGCAGGAGCCTATAAATCCAACGGCACCATTGTGGAAGTCATTGCCGATGACACAGAAAGGAAATGCGTTCAGTGCGATGCCCGTCAGGCGGTAAGACTTAAGGTGTATGAAAAAATGATCCGCTTTCAGCTTGAGCTGGAAAAAATCCAGATTGATTTTGCCGAATAATATAGAGTACAATGAAGCCAACGCCCTGTCCTCTTAAAGGACAGGGCTTTTTTGAACGCATTTCGGCAAATTGAAAGCAACACAAGGAAAGACTCATGAAAATCCGGCAGGGCTTTACGCTGGTTGAAATTTTAGCGGTCATAGGAATCATCATTGTCTTAATGGCTTTTATTCTGCCCACAGTCACAAGCTCCATGCTGAAAGCCAATATTGCGGCTGCCAAGGCAAACCTAGAAAAAATTGAAATGGCGGTGCGAAACTATGAATCCGCCTTTGGAATCTATCCTCCGGACCTTTCATACCAATATCTGGGAGAAATAAAAACATCCCGCAATTTCGGAGCGGTACGGCCCATGCTTCAGTATGAAAAGAGCCAGACCATGGCCGGAAAGTCAGCCGCAGAAAAAGATCTTGTTTATAAAGACCCCTGGGGAAACCGTTATTATTTTTTTTATTATGATAACGAAGTGCCGCAGGGAGATACGGCTGAATTTACTCCCTTGAAAATCTTTTTAACAAAAAACACCCCTCTAGGCAGAGCAGAAAGACGACATTTAATCCTTGATCCCGGACCCAATAATGACTATTCAACTAAAAAACTCCAGCAGGGATTTCTTGTCTGGTCCAGGGGGCCGGATACAGTTACCGGAAGCGATGATGATATCGGGAACTGGGGATTTACAAGGAACAAAATGTTATGATGAAAACAAAGGCCTTTACGCTGATTGAACTGCTGGTCGTGATCTCCATTATTATTGTACTTCTGGGACTTACCGGAGCCGGAGTCTTTTCCGCCATCAACAAAGCCAAGGTTCAAAAGGCTAAAACAGAAATGCTCAACCTTCTTGCAGCAGTCAAGATGTACCGTTCCGACACCGGACTTCAGCCCGGAGGAATTACTGAAAAATTCCTTGGCGGAAATACCAAGGATAAAGTATACGGGACTTCAACAGAAGATACAGCCATTGTTTTCGGACCCTACTATGAATTCAAGGACAGTAATGCCGAAATGTCCGGATCTTATTACACCCCTGTAGATCCCTGGGGAGAGGAATATAAATACATTGCTCCTTTCGGTTCTACCTCAGGCCTTCCTGCGGAAGGAGCCCGCATTGTGAAAAACGGCGGAACCGTACTTTATTCCAAAGGCCCCAATGGAACTAATGGAGACTCAGATGACATCGGAACCTGGCAGTAAAGGGAAAAGATTATGAGAATTATTTTAGCTTCCCAATCCCCCCGCCGCCGTAAAATTCTTGAAAACCATGGTTTTGAAGTACTCGTTCAAAAACCTGTTAATGTCTGTGAACTGGATTTGGGTGAGGAAGGCCTGGACACCCCTGAAAAAGTGGTGTGTGAAAATGCCCGGCTCAAAGTGCTTTCCATTGTCCCTAAAGAACACACCTGGGTTGTGGGTTCTGATACCCTTGTTATTCTGAACGGAAAACATTATGGAAAACCTGAAACCCGGGAAGAAGCCGTTCAATTTTTGACCGAACTTTCCGGAAAAACCCATGAAGTGTACAGCAGCTATTGCTTAAAATTGAACGGTCACATGGAACTGGGTTTTGATGTCACCGAGGTGACCTTCAAGCCCCTTTCCCGTGAGGAAATTGACCGTTATATTGAAACTGTTCACGTGATGGACAAAGCCGGAGCCTATGCGGTTCAGGAAGGCGGGGAGGAAATTGTGGCTTCCCTTGAAGGCTCTTTTTATACGGTTATGGGCCTTCCGATTGAAAAAATTCTGCCTATCCTGAGTTCAGAATGAAAACAGACTCAGTGTTCATTCCTTTAAAAGCACCTCTGGATATGAAAAAAATTCTTCTGCATGTCTGCTGTGCGCCCTGTTCAGGTGCTATTATAGAAGAACTGCTCCATTCCGGGATCGAACCTTTCCTTTATTTCTGTAATCCCAATATTTATCCTGAAGAAGAATATTTAAAACGTAAAATCGAAGTGATCCGTTTTGCAGAAACCAAAAAGCTTCCGTATTTTGATCCGCCCTACGATCCCACCTTCTGGAATCAAAGTATTCGAGGTCTTGAAAAGGAACCTGAAAAAGGAAAACGATGTACGGTCTGTTTTGAATTCCGTCTCAAGGAAACTGCCCGTTTTGCCGCAGAAAAAGAATTTCCTGTTTTTGCAACCACCCTAGGCATTTCCCGTTGGAAAGATATGGATCAGGTGAATGCGTCCGGTAAAAAGGCACAGGCCCTTTATTCGAAACTTACCTTCTGGCCCCATAACTGGCGTGAAAATGAAGGCCAGAAACGGATGGGGGAGATTGCCAAAAGGGAAAATTTCTATAGACAGAATTATTGCGGATGCCTTTATTCCATGCGGAAGAAAACACAATGAAAACCTTAAGTGCATTTTTCTGGGTGGGTGCAGGAGGGGCTTTGGGAGCAATGCTCCGCTATTCCTTTACTCTTTATTTTCAGAAATTCTCCATCGTTTTTCCCTGGGGAACTTTTGTCTCCAATGTCCTGGGTTGCCTGATTATCGGCGCCCTAAGCCAGATCGTTTTTCAGACCCAGATGGTTTCCCCTGAAATGAGACTCTTATGGGTGACCGGTTTTTGCGGAGGACTCACCACCTGGTCTTCCTTGGTCTATGAATCCATGGAAATGACAAAAATTTCTGAATGGTTTTATCTTGCCCTGTACGCAGGGGGAACCTTTGTCATTTCCCTTTTAGCTTTTTATATGGGAATGGTTGGCATAAAACTCCTATTAAAAGGATAATCCTATGGAAGAATTAAATGGTACTGCAAAACTGCTTCGGATTTTTCTGGGGGAGTCAGACAAACTTCATCACAAACCCCTGTGTGAATACATTGTAGAAGAAGCAAAAAAAACAGGGCTTGCCGGTGCAACGGTATGGAAGGGAATGATGGGATTCGGCCCCACAAGCCGGATACGCACCTCCAAAATCATGGATCTTTCAAGCGATCTGCCTGTGATTGTGGAAATTTTTGATGAGGAATCAAAGATCAACAACTTTATCCCGAAACTTCATGATTTTTTTGACCAGGCCCAAAGCGGAGGCGTTGTCACTGTGGAAAGGGTTGAAATTATCCGCTATCTGCACGGACATAAGTAAAACAGAAGACCCCCTCCTATTGACAAGTCCCTCCTGTGTGTTATCCTTTTACTTAAGGATAATTCTATGTTCAAAAAATTTATTTATTTTTATACAGCAGTCTGTTTATTTTCAACAGGAGCTTTGGGTTTCAAAAACTCAAACCTTTTATCAAAAAATACCCTGGCTCCCAGACATATTCTTACTGAGACCTTTGATGATCCGGACTCCCTGCCCCTGGAAACCGATATGCTTTTAAGAATGTTTGCGTTTACAGAGGAAAAGGATTTTTCTCCTCTTGAACCGGTCGTTCAAGGCAGGGAACCGGTCAAAAGAGATCCAGCCGTCATAGCCCTGACCAGGCTTTATAAAAACAACCGGCTTGCCCGTCACTGGCTTTTAAAAATACTTCCCGGTCTTAACCGTACGGATTACCTGGTTTGGCAGGATGAAGTCTTAACGCCCAATCCGGAAAGAATACTCGAAAGTCTGGAAGAATATCTGAAACAGCATTCAGCAGAAACGGTACCTGAGGATTCCCTCACCATCAATCTTTCAGAAGATGGACTGGATGAATGGATGTTTAAACCCTCCCTTCAGACTTTCCGTGAAATCAAAGGAATTCGTTTTTCAGGCAACAACCTTTATCCGATGACCCGCTATGAACAGAAAGTTTTAAGTCTCAAACAGGGAGACCGGATTGTTTTCAAAAATAAAACCTTTACCCTGGGGAAATTTCTCGGCGCTGGAAATACCAATCATGTTTTTGAAGTGGCCGGTGAAGAAAAGGTCATCAAAATTCCCCTCCTGGCTTCACCGCGTTATAAACATCTGGAAGAATCCCGAAAACATGGGATTCAATACACCAAGGTTTTTCTGGACTCTGTAAAACTGATGAAAAAAGATAAAGTCACCTTTAATACGGTTAAAATTTATAATGAGGAAAACGATACCGATTTTATTGTGGCTGAAAAAATCCAGGGTTTTTCCCTTCTGGACTGGCTCCTCTTTTTAAAAAATAAATATGCACCAGACGGCTTTGACAGCACCATTCTCCAGAAACTTGATTCCTTTGAAAGTCTGCAGCTTGATAAGCTCGTTGAATTTTTCAGACCCTTTGACCATGCCATGATTTTTGATTTCCATGTCGGACAGATCTTTTATGATCTTAAAAAAGACCGCTGGGTCCTGATCGACTGGGTGAGCTACAAACCGACGCATTATTCAGCTTTATCCGGAAAGGATTTTGTCGGCTCCATCTGGACTCCGATTCATGAGATGAGCGAAACCTTTTATGTTCTTTTGTCTCATCAGCTGATCCAAAAAACAATTGAAACCCCTTTTGATCCCTTAAGCGTTATTCTGGATACTTCCGTCTAATCCTGACTTTTCTTTCTTGAATTTGGTTCGGATCTGTATCACAATAGCTCCATGTTCAGACCTTGCATAGATCTTCACGAAGGAAAAGTAAAACAGCTTGTGGGCGGAACTATTGATACCTCCGCACTCCAGACTAATTATGTCTCTGACCGTTCCTCTCAGTGGTATGCCGAACTTTTCCGCAAAGACGGCCTTAAAGGCGGACATGTCATCATGCTGGGACAGGGCAATCAGGAACCGGCCCGTGAAGCCCTGGCAGCCTATCCCGGAGGTCTTCAGATCGGAGGGGGAATTCATTCGGAAAATGCCTCAGAATGGCTTAAAGCCGGAGCAAGTCATGTGATTGTCACTTCCTTTCTTTTTGAAAACGACCGTTTTTCCATGGACAGACTCAAAAAAGTACATGAAAAAACCGGAGCTGAAAAACTGGTGCTGGATTTAAGCTGCCGATGGAGGGATGGAAAATATTTTGTTGTCACCAACAGATGGCAGACTTTCACAGATACTCTCCTTTCAAAAGAATTCATCCTTGAACTGGAGCCTTACTGCGATGAATTCCTGATTCATGCCGCCGACATTGAAGGCTTATGCAGCGGAATGGATCTGAGACTTTTAAACCTTTTAACCGCGTACGGCACCAAGCCGATCACCTATGCCGGAGGGGCAAAAACCATCGATGACCTTGAAACCGTTCATACCATCGGCAAAGGGCGAATTCACCTCACCATAGGGTCGGCCCTCGATATTTTCGGCGGTAAAGGGGTGCGCTATGAAGAAGCAGTGGCTTTCAATAAACGCGCAGGATAGTCTTACCCTTCCATGAAGGACTCTTCCACTCCCCTGGTTTCCATTATCATTCCCTCCTTTAAGGGGTGTTCTCTTTTTAAAGAGACCTGGCTGCCCCTTCTTGAATCTCTTTCACACGTTCCCTTTCCCACACAGATTATTCTTATCGATAACGGCCCGAAAGACGGGACAGAAGAATTTCTCAAAACCCATACTTTTCCCCAACTGCGTTATGACCACTATCCTGAACCTCTGGGTTTTTCAAAAGCCTGCAATATCGGCGCCTTAAAGGCAGAGGCGCACTATCTTTTTTTCATGAACAATGACATCAAAACCAAAGGCGATTTTTTAAGCCCTCTCCTCAAAGTCTATGAATCCAATCCCGATGTCTTCGCTGTGGGGCCTAAATTTCTGCGCTGGGATGAAAAAACCCTGGATGATGGGGTAAGAGACCTTTTGTTTGACCGGGGCCTTGTCGAAACAGCGCTTCACGAACAGAACCTGGAAAGAATTCATGCCATGACCCTTTTACTGGGAGGAGGATTCCTCGTCCGAAAAGACCGGTTCTGGGAACTTGGCGGATTTGATGAGCTCTACAACCCCTTTTCCTGGGAGGATCTGGATTTAGGGTATAAAGCCTGTAAACGCGGATACCGTCATTATTACTGCCCGGAGGTTGTTCTGTATCATAAAAGAGAGGCAACAACGCGTCCTCTTTTCAGAGAAACAAAATTCAAAGCTTTGGTCTGGAGGAATAAATTCATTTTCATGTGGAGCCTTCTTACGGATTACCGGCTTCTCCTTGAACATTTTATCTCCCTGCCTGTAAAACTTCTCAAATTCACCTTCAACGGCAGGTGGCCCTATGTGATCGGATTCTTCCTGGCCTTTTTCAAGATTTTCTCCATCCTTAGAAAAAGAGAAAAAGAGAAACCCTTCATGAAGCGCAAAGATACCGATCTCTTAAAAATCGGAAAGACTTATTTTTTCAAATTTTAATCCGGATAACCGGAGTAGCTTTTTAAAAATGTTCAAAAGGTTTTCCACAAGGATTTATTTTTTTTTGATCGAAATAATACGTCATCTCTTTTTTCCGTTTCACGCTTCCAACCTGAAGGAGGGGAATTTTAAATTTGCGTTCAAAGTCCTTAAGGATTTTCTGAGAAATTTCAGGAGAGGCAAAGACAAGCTCAAAATCTTCGCCGTCAAAAAGCGCATGAGAAATAGTCCTGTCTGAAATTTTTCTGTTTCCACGAACGGCGATTTTTTCTGTAAAAACATCCGCCCCGAGATTCTGTTCCAGCGTTAAAAGCTCAAGGGAACGGGAAAGCCCGTCAGAGGCATCGGTCAAGGCATGAAGGGGAACGTATTTTAAAAGCCATTCCACTTCCCTGAGGCGGGGAGTAAAAAGAAGATGATGACGCGTTTCAAGACTGAATCCAAAATAGCCCGTGGCATAGAGGCTATCCCCCGGTTTCGCCCCTTTTCGGTACACCGGTTTTTTCTGAAGGGCTTCCCCAATACCTACGGAAGTCAGAACAATCCTGGGGCTGCGGACCGTATCCCCTCCGGTAACCGGGGTCTTATAAAGAGAAAGCAGTCCGTTCATTCCATCATACAAACCTTTAATCCAGTCCATAGGTAAATGCCGGGGAAGAGCAAGGGAAATCAGAAGCTGCCTTGGTTTTGCAGCCATGGCGGCGATATCGCTTAAGGTCACGGCTGCAAGCTTCCGGCCAAGGTCTTTGGAATTTTCATTTTTATGAAAATGCACCCCTTCCACAAGGGTATCCAGAGTAATGACACAGGGGTTTCCTTTTGAAGGCAATAAAGCCGCATCATCCCCCAACAGCTCGGGAAGACCTCGGGAGTTATACCTGCGGGTCAGATACTGAATGATTGAATTTTCAGAGGGCATGACTCAATCCTTAAATAATATTTTTTCCAATCAGGATTAACAAAAGCAATTGAAACAAAAAAGGTAAATACAATAAATATTTAATTTTCCGATAATTCTCTGTCTGTAAAAGCAATACAGCAATGACAGCGCCTATGGCAACAGGGATAAACCACAGATTATTGGAGATGAAAGAAACGGTCATTAACGCTGTTCCTGTTATAATCTCCATCCCCTGAACTTTTAAAGAATTGCTTCTAAAATCAAACAGACCGGAATCTTTATTCTGCTCCCGGATGGATGCCCCGGTGACAGGGAAAAACGTTTTACCCGTAATAAGGTAAGAGAGGACAGACAACGTTGAGGACACGGTTAAGGAATTATAAATTCCTGTTGAAACAAAAAGGTAATTCAATAACTGCTTTGGCTTCCTCCAGAATTCAGCAATAGCTGGAATAACCGGATACAGTAAGCCAAAAACAACAATCAGATAAAAATCCAGAGTCCAGAACATATTGTATCGAAAGCCTGACAGATAATCACAAGCCTGTGTACTCACGCCTGCAACCGGAAGGTTAAACATGGAACCGGCCAGAGTAAAGGCTTTGAAAAAGAAAGGCAGAAAGAAGGCTATGAGTACAATAAATAAGATGAAAGGAGCAGACATGAGCATTGAAAAGGCAGAGGAAAGAATATCCAGCTTTTCAAACCAGGGGATGTTTTTAGTGCAAAGCAGGGTAAGTGTATTTTTCTTTAAATATTCTGTTGTCCCCCTGACCCATTTTTCATGACGTTTCCTGAATCTTGAATAATCCTCCGGAACTTCTTCAGTTGTCCAGACATTTTCAGCAAATACCCCGTAATACCCTTGTTCCCTGATTCTGGAAGAAAAGGCCAGATCTTCTGAAACAACTTCCGGGAATCCCCCGGCTTCTTTCCACACAGAAGTTTTAATCATGGCAGAATGCCCGTAAAACATGACGAATCCAAATTCGTTATGATAGGGCATAAAATGCTTCCAGTGAATCTTAAGCTGTGGAGACATTTCTTCAGCAAAAATCGACAGGTTTTGATCCGGTGCTTTGCAGCAGGCTTGTACAAAACCAATTGTATCATTCAGATTAAAATACGGTAAAAGGGATGAGATGAAATTATCCGGGAGTGTTCCGTCAGAGTCCGACACAATAAAATACTCAAAGGATTCCTGAATCTGCCTTAACGCATTGTTCAAATTTCCAGCCTTGAAACCGCTTTTATTTTCCCTGCGGATAATTTGTATATTGAAAGGGTATTGGGTTTGAAAATCCTCTATCCTCTTTTGATTTTCAGGCAGAGAGCTATCATCCAGAATAAAAACTGTGAAATTTATGTAGTTCTGATTAAAACATGACAAACAGGCGGATTCCTTGAAATCATCTTTGGTAAGATAAAGAACAGCTACAGAGGGGAAAAATTTATTATTTTGCGGTAGAGATTGTAGTTTTTGAAGCGTTCTTCCCCTGTAAAGATTTGAAAAAATAATCACGAAAATATTGAAAACCAGATAATAAAAAAACAGGTTAAAGATCAGAACAAACAATAAAACACCGGCAAAGGAATACCCGCTTTCAGCCACCACCAAAAAAGAAAGTAAGCGGGGGCTGAAGAATAAGGATAAACATGTAAAAACAAGTAAAGTAAAACAAAAAAAAGATGAATTTTTTTTCATCAGGCAACCCACATCCCAAAAGAAAAAAGAGTAGCCAGCATCCCCATGAGCAAAATGCTGCCCAGGCACCATAAACGGTCAAATAGATAGTTTTTGCCTAAGGAACCCAACCAGATAAAAATAACCGGAACAGTTAAGATATATCGTTGAATACTTAAAACAGAACCTGCCCCAGTTGTTAAAGGGATAAACAATGAAAATAAACCAAATAAGACGATTTCAGGATATCGGCGATAAAGCTTTATACTGGCGGTTATTGCGATCATAACCGAAGCTAATTCTAAGCTATAATAAAACATTTTAAGGGGTGATAACTTTCCCCAGAACAAACTTACCAGAATACCAATCCATTCCCTGAAAGAATCCTCAAAAGCAAATAACTTTCTATGAAAATAATTTGCCTCAATAATTGAAAAATTTATTCCGTATATCGAAAATTTCCAAAATAAAAACACAATCAGAGGGATTAGCAAATAAACCAAATGGATAAATAGGGTGCGGTCAATTTTTTTAAAATTCTCTTTTAAACATATATTCCAGGCTAGAGGAATCAGTAAAAGTATGCCCGTTGCCCTTGTCAATACTGCAAGCCCTGCTAATACACTTGCGTATCCTAATTTTCCTTTTCTTGCCAATGCTAACGATGAAAATGCCAATCCAAGAAAAAGCCCTTCAGTATAGACCTGGGCAAGAAAAAAACTTGTTGGGAAAATGAGAAAATAAAATGCGGTTCTGATACCTCCTTCTTCACCCAACCATTCTTGACTTAATTGGTAGAGAGAAAACATTGCGGCCAGAGTCCCTAAAACTGAAATAATAATTCCAGCAAGAATTGCTGCTTCCATAGATGGCAATCCAAAAAATATCAGGAATATCGAAAAAATTTTAATCAGGGCCGGATAAAAAGGGAAATAGCCGTAGTTTAATGGAATTTTTTTCTCAGGGTTGCCATAATAGATAGAAAAAATACTCCCATCTTTATATCCTTTTAAAGCAATATCCAGATAAAATATGGAGTCCCAGGCTATATGAGTATTCAAAAAAGCCTTTTTGAAAAATCCGTCCTTTTCTGTGGAATTAGTTGCAAGGGTTAATTGTTCCGTCCATTTAAAAAGTCTGTCAGGTTTTTCAATTTTAAAACGAGAAACTAAAGCCGCCTGAAATAGAATTAACGCCAAGCTCCATCCAATCCATAACAAAATTAATGTTTTTTTGGACATGGATAGATAGCCTTGTTTATTATTCGACAAAAGAGCGCTGTTATTCATTTAAAATTCCGTTTTAACAGAATTACACAATAAAGAAGAAGGATGGTACCCGTCATTTCCAACCCCTCTTCAATGGATACTTCCAGCTTATAAAGCTGTGAAGTTGCCTCTGTCCGGATGGGGAAATGATATGAAGCAATCTCCATAAATACAGCTCCAAAAAGTAAAAGACTTACTCCTAAGAAACCAATGAAGAATTCTTTTTTATAATTCTTAAATAGAAACAATAAGGGTTTAATCGAGAAAATGAGGATCAAAGCGCCTATTCCTGAATATAGAACAATCCACTCACCGTATCTATCCTCAATTGCCGGGAAAAAATTTGTATGACCAAGATAGTCTCCTATTCTTTCATGAATTCCTGTCATTTCATCCACAGACAAAAAAAGAAAAAGAAAAGCCGAAAATGTCATAAACAGGGATAGATTTTGATTCCTTTCTGTGGATAACCATTTTTTTGACAGAAGGAGAATTGAAATCGCAAAATAAATTCCTCCAGTAAAAAAATTAACCAAGCTGCCTTCCGAATCTAAGGTGAAAAAAACTAAGGTTAATTTTGAGTGGTAATATACCGGATTAAAGAGAAAACAGAAGATAAGAAGTACTTCTAAGAAAATTAATATGGCGAAAAAAGTTTTAATATGGATGAATCCTTTTAATAAGTGCCCTCCATTAGAGGGTGGAAATAGAGATTTTTGTAAAAATATTATTTCACAATGATTCCAACCGTCGATTGCATTATTAGAATCATGAAATGATTTTTTAAATCTTTAATAGATTATTAATCCTTGTAATATTTTTTTTATCAGTAATAACTATTTTGAATATCCACCCAGGATGAAGATGATCATCCTACGTCCATTCACCCGCCCGTTGACCATACTTCTCCATTTCTCTGCTGTCAGCTACAGGCCGTTTATGGTGTAATCCATACACTCTTCGCTTCCGGTTTCTATGCTATTTAAATAGTGAATTGTTATTTTAGGGCAGTCTCAGTGTCCCTATTTCTTTACTTTCTTTATGCTATTTCTTTCCCTTTTCGCCTTCTAATCGACTAAATAATTCTGGATTTAACCCATCCAGTATACCCTCTATGCCTCGATTAAGTTCAAGCACAACATCAAGCCCGCGCGACAGGTCGGGATCTAATTGGATAAAATATCGATTGGCAATAAAAAAAATGGGAAAACGTTTTGGAGCCTGACCAATGATGGTCACGATCGTTCCTACTGGCACTTTGATTTGAAATCCAACCTCGGGACCCGAAAATTGTATTGCAGTCAAAGATCCAAGCGCCATCTGTTTGTTGAGTTGTCGATTGTTAAGCTTCAGATATACACCACTCAAATACACGGGACCGACGATTTTATATCTACACCCAGACTGCGGTTTTTCACTTGCATAGCTTAATCCACAAAATAGGACGCCAAACATAGTAAATAGGATAAGTGTAATACTGACAAAAAAAGTTTTTCTTCCCTTATCATACTTTTTCATTTACAAGAATCCCCTTTCTCATTGAGATTAGGTTGATCTATAATGCCCAGACTTCTTAATACTTCTACAGCTTGTGCAGCTTGGTACATAAGAGGCATTGAAGGAATGTTAACTAGGCAGTCAGGAAATCCAGCGTTGACAGCATGCTCCACAAAAGCATCATGCATCTCACCAAACGTGCGTCCCGCTGGCATATAATCCTCAATAACTCGACTGATAGTACCACCTGGTTCAACTATACTATGCTCACGTCCGACGACGAAGTCTGTTTGCTCATTCTGGCGAAACCAATAAAGGCCATACGGATCGTACAAATTTACCGGATTATTCCCACAGTAGCCATACAAATTCAATCCCCCGTCGATTCCAATCGGATCCTTCTGCATGAATCTTCCATTCATAGGGGAATAGGTTCTGGCTCTGTAGTAATACAGATCGTCAAAATCTTTTTCACGGCCTGTGAATAAGTAACCGTGACTGCCGGGGTTTCCGGAAAGGATTTCACCAAAGGGTTTGTAGTCCACTGTATTCACAATCGCCTGGGTTGCATCAATTGTTTTCCGCAGGGAATTCAGATTATCCGTCAGATAAAATTCAGAAGTATTATTGACTGTTCTTGAAAAAATTTCATCGATATCCCCAGTCATATACAAGGCT
>CAYUET010000033.1:0-31291 GCA_964443875.1 uncultured bacterium
TTTTAGGAGGTTTATTAAGAAACAAAGGATTTAAGAGCCGTGAAACAGCCGTAGGATGGGCGATCCTTGCGCATAACCTGTGGCTCCTTTCTGGGCTACCGGAAGTAAAGGAAAAAATCAGAAAAAAAGCTGCTTAAAAAATTAATCCGTTTGCCGAAAGTAAATGTTTTTCAGAAAATCATAGATGACTTGTCTGAATTTGAAGGGGTTATGAATATGGAAATATTTTGAGAGGTTAACTTTTGGGTTAACCTGTATGCAAAATTATTTATAATTTTAATATTGTAAAAAATTTCAATAAACGGGACAGGCTCTATGTAAACCTGCCTTCAGCAATGGCTCAGGCATTGGATGTTGAAAAAGGAGAGTTATTTGAATGGATTATAGAAGATAAAAATGTGATTTTTTTAAAACGAATCCAAAAAATACAAAAAACTAAAAAATTAAATGTGTGAAGTACTAGCGAGACGAGGAGTCAAGCGGGGCTTCCAAACGAGCCACAGGAAGGGCCTGGACTTTTTCAGCTTTCACCTTGACGGTTTTTTTAACGCCCTGTCTCTCAAATTCAACGGCAAATTCTTTACCGACTGAATAGACAGGTCCGTTTTTGTAATAATCGTCAATACCCTTATTGCACAGGTAATCCCCTATGCTATTAACACGGTCCCCTTTTTGGAGGTCCGCCTTTTCAGCGGCGGAAAGAGGAAGAATTTCCCCGATCTCCAGAAAATCACTGTTGCGGACATCTTCAAAAATAAGACCTATGGATCCGAAAGATTCCTTGTCCAGGAATACAATCATTTCGGCTTTGACCCTGTTGGTGATGTAGGTGTAGGTTTCATAATGAGGATAATCATAATAACCGTACCAGCAAAAGCCGGGCTCTCCCCGATGATGGCGGCGATGGTGATAATCATACCTCACCCCTCCGTACCATCCGGGACCGGGAGTCCATTCCACATAGGTTTCCTTGTCTTTTTCCCACGTTTTAAGAATGATGGCATCCGCACCGTTGCGGGCTCCGTTATACTGAATGGCCCTCATGATGAAGGCATCCGAGGCTCCTGTTTCAAATTCCATTTCACCGATGACTTTATAGGTTCTTCTCGTTTCCCCGGCATTCATAATGGGTAATACCACCCCCGGAGGCTGAGGGGAAACCGGAACAGAAGAAAGATTCCGGTAATAGCGTGAAGTGGATTCAACGGTTCTGCAGCCCTGAAGCAGGGCAAAAAGGCTTAAAAGCAATAATAAAAGATAAATTTTTGTTTTCATGATTTAATTTTAAGTCTGCAGGTCAAAAATGTCCATAAAAATGATTCCTTTGAAATCTCGGCAACTTCCTTTGAAAATAACTCATGACCCGAATAAAATCCTTGGGCAGGAAACCTTTTTATAGTATTCTCTTTCAACCCCTCATATAAGGAAAAGGTGTTTTCCTCATGACCCCGATAAAAAATTTATCTGTCATCAATCACATCAAACTCCTGACGCCTTTCACCATATCCCTGATTTATCTTGTTCTCGGCGGACTCTGGATTCTGTTTTCAGACCAGGCCACCCATTTTCTGTTTAAAAGTCCTGAGACTGTATTAAAAATAAGTCTTTTTAAAGGCTGGCTCTTTATTCTGACGACAACCCTGCTCCTTTATTTTCTGATTTCAAAACTTCAAACCCGAATCCAAATGGAAGAAAAATACTTTAGAACTCTTTTTGACGGGATCAATGATTCCATTTTCATTCATGACTCTGAAAAGGGAGAAGTCCTTGATGTCAATCAAAAGACTCAGGAAGTGTATGGTTACTCCAAAGAGGAAATCGTGGGACTCAGCATTGATAAACTGAGTTCAGGAATCCCCCCCTATACCCTGGACGAAGCCCTGAAACATTTTCATAAGGCCTCGTGCGGAGAACCGGAATTGTTTGAATGGCGCTGCAGACGCAAAGACGGAAGTCTGTTCTGGGGGGAAGTCAACATGAAGCTTATCCGCATTCCCCCCCTGGACCGGATCATTGTCACCCTGCGCAACATTGATGACTGGAAAATGGCACAAAATGCTCTTAAGGATAATGCGGACACCTTTGAAAAACTGTTTCACTCCAATGCCATCCTGATGGCGGTTTCCACGATTGAAACCGGAACTTATCTGGATGTGAATGAGACCTTCCTTTCTGTCCTGGGCTATACGCGTGAAGAGGTGATTCAACACACTTCACATGAATTAAAAATCTGGGCAAGCCCTGAAGACAGAAAAAAAGCCCTGGATCTTTATGCCCGGGAGGGCAGAGTAAGAGGTTTTGAAACCACAATCCGGACCCGAAACGGAGACATCCGCAACGCGCTTTTTTCCGTGGACAAAATCATGCTGAACGGAAAGCCCTGTCTTCTTTCCACCATGACCGACTTTACGGAACGCAAAGAGGCTGAAAAAAAACTGATCATCAGCGAATCCAAACTCAAAAGGGCTGAACGGATTGCTAAAATCGGCCACTTTGAATTCAATCTTGAAACCCGCGCCGTTGCGGCTTCCGAAGGGGCTCAGATCATCTATGGTCTTGGAAATAAAACCTGGACCGTTGAAAACATCCAGACCATCCCCCTGCCGGAATACCGGGAGTTTCTGAAAAAATCCATCCGTGAACTGATGGAGGAAAATACGCCCTATAATGTGGAGTATAAGATCAACCGGCCGACGGATCAGAAAATCGTGGATATCCGCTGCATGGCGGAGTATGACCCTGAAAAAAGAACCCTTTTCGGGGTGATCTACGACATCACGGAAACAAAAAAAATGAAGGACAGCCTTGAAAAGGCCCAGAAAATCGAATCCCTGGGGGTGCTGGCCGGAGGAATCGCGCATGACTTCAATAATCTCCTCGGAGGGATTTTCGGGTACCTTGAGCTTGCCCGTTTGTCGGCTTCCAACCCTAAAGCCGTCGTCTCCAACCTGAATGAAGCGCTTTCAATCATCAATCAGACACGGAATCTGACCCTGCAGCTTTTAACCTTTGCAAAAGGCGGAGGCATCCGCTTTAAAACA
The DNA here is from genome assembly GCA_964443875.1 of uncultured bacterium. Classification (GTDB taxonomy): domain Bacteria; phylum Auribacterota; class JAFGBW01; order JAFGBW01; family JAFGBW01; genus CAYUET01. Next base: position 3,042 of record CAYUET010000033.1, read on the forward strand.
CAGGATCTCACCCCCCTCTTAAGACAGTCCACAACCTTTGCGTTAAGCGGATCCAATGTTTCCCCGGATTTCAGCTTCCCTCCCGATCTCTGGCTCTGTGAAATCGATGAGGCCCCGATCGGCCAGGTGATCCAGAATATTGTCATCAATGCCAAACAGGCTATGACAACAGGAGGGACCCTTTTTGTCTCCGCTCAAAACACGAATGTAAACCCGGGGGATCACCCCCTCCTTAAACAGGGGCGCTATGTAAGAATTGAAATCCGGGATCAGGGACCGGGGATTCCCCAGGATATCCTCCCCCGTATTTTTGATCCCTTCTTTACAACCAAAGCCAAGGGAAACGGACTGGGACTTTCCATCTGTTATTCCATTGTCCAGAAGCACGGGGGATGTCTTGATGTGAAATCTTCTCCTGAAACCGGAACCACCTTCATTATTCACCTGCAGGCCTCTTCGGCTGCAGCCCAGGAAACAAAACCGGAAGTGCTGCCCCTTCATAAAGGACAGGGGACCCTTCTGATCATGGATGATGAAGATTTTATCCGGGATGTCTGCTCCGGGATGCTCGAATCCATGGGCTATAGGGTCATCAAGGCCAGGGACGGGAAAGAGGCCCTGGATGTATATCGCAATTCCCGGACTCTCACCCCCGCTTTAAAAGCCGTATTTCTCGACCTGACCATCCCCGCGGGAATGGGGGGGAAAGAAACGGCCGAAGCCATGCGGAGGATCAATAAGGAGGTCATCCTGATCGCCATGAGCGGATATTCCAGGGAGGACGTCATGGCGCATCCGGCCCGTTACGGCTTCACCTGCAGCATTCAGAAACCCTTTACCCTGGATGAACTCTCCCGGGTTTTAAACCGGCTGTTTCCCTAAGGAAAAAATCATGCGCTTTATTATTTTGCTATTCTGTCTTCTGATGAGCCTGCAAGTTTTTTGCGAAGACCCCGCCCTGCCGGAACTTCGAAAACCCAATGACTGCGGGGGAAGACGGGTGGATATGCCTTCCTCAGGCGAGGGGGCCGCCGGGCGGGATAAAGGACCGGGAGAAAAACTTTCCCTGGAGCAGCAGGAAGCCGAAAGAAATTTTCCAAAAAAAGTGCTTATTGAACGCCTGCCCCTGATCGCGCGGCTGAAGCTTCTCAAGGACTGGGACATCAACCCCAGGGCCCTGAAGAATCTTCTTTTTTACATCGATAAAAGTTTTAAGGTCCCTGCGCTTAAAGTCACAACCCCTGAAAAAAATCCGGTTGCGCTTTCCGATCCCCAGAAGCGCTCTGTGCTGGACCAGCTCAAGGATTTTGAAATCACCCTCGAGGAGATGCCGGCGGATAAGATGGTAAATCCCATTCTCTCGGGCGACATTCCCGGAATTGCCGGGGGAGAGGAGCCCATCGCCTCCTTTGAGCTTAAGGGCGGAGAGCAGCAGACAAAAGCCGAAGAATACGCCGTTTTATTCATGACAGGACTCAGCAATTTCGACCTTCCTCAATCGCGTTTGAATGAACTTAAAGATTATCTGCTTCGCGGGGGAATGCTCTTTGCCGACTGCGCTTCGGGCAGTCCTGATTTTGCCGCGGGATTTAAAAAAGTCATCCGCCAGATGTTTCCCGAAGCGGAGTTCAGGAGACTCTCCACGGATCATCCCCTGTATTCCATGGTTTTTGATCTGAAAAAAATCCGCTATACCGGCAAAAATAAAGAACCGGAAGGAAAACCCCGGATGGAAGGTCTTTCCATCGGCTGCCGTACAGCCGTCATTTTCTCACCCGACAATCTTTCCTGCGGCTGGGACGGCCATATGCACGGGGAATCCGTGGATTATGAAATGCATTATGAAGACGCCCTGAAGTTCGGGGTCAACCTTTGCGCCTATGCCCTGGGCTACAGGGAATTGGGGGGGGAACTTCCGAAAGCCCCCGACCTGTCCAGTTTAAAACCCTATAAGGGAAATGAAACCGCCTTAAGCCTTGTCAAATGGAAAGGGAACTATGAACCCAATCCTTTCGGGTATTATCATTTTATTCAGCATATCCGTGAAAAGACCTCTGCGGACCTAAGGCCGGAGTTTCTGGTGGTTGATCCTGAAAAAGACGATCTGACCCTGCATCCCCTTCTTTTCATGACGGGCCACGGGACTATTGACCTGAGCGACGAAGCTGTTGCACGGCTGAGCAAACATCTTGAAAACGGCGCGGTTCTGTGGGCTGAAGCCTGCTGCGGAAATGAAGCCTTCAACACCTCTTTCCGCAGGCTCTGCCAGAAGCTTTACCCGAAAGAAAACCTTAATCCCCTGTCTCCTGATCACCCGGTCTTTTCGCTGTTCTATGAGATCCGGCAAGTTGCCTGGAAACCCTTGAGCCTTAAAAAATTTTCCGGTCAGTCTGAAAGTTCTTCGCGTTCCGGAGTCAATGGTTTAGTCGAAGGGCTTTATCAGAAAGGCCTTCTGAAAATCATCTACTGCCCTTTTGATTTAAGCTGCGGGTGGAACAAAAGCCCCTGCCTTCTCTGCCACGGCCTGGAAGAAAAGGATGCCTTCCGCCTCGGCACCAACATCCTTCTGACGCTTCTGACCGAGGAATAATTTACAACAGGGCAAAAAGCTCTTCATGCGACTTCAAAACAAAATCCGCGGATTGGAGTTCCGAGGCGGGAAGCGAGGTGGGCAGGGCAATCACCTTAAGACCGCAGGCCTTGGCGCTCTGGATGCCGTAGGGTGCGTTTTCAACCACCAGGGCTTTCCCCGGTTCAATACCAAGACGGGTCAGGGCCTTCTGATAGGATTCAGGATGAGGCTTGCCGTGAGTGACATCGGTGGAGGTCACAAGCGCATCAAAGACGGATAAGAATTTTTCATCAAAATGGGCCAGCACTTCCTTCCTCTGGGTGCCGGTAACCAGGGCGGTTTTTTTGATGCGGTGCAGTTTTTTCAAAAAGGTTTTCATGCCTTTGAAAAATCTGATTTTCCCCGTGCCGCTGAAAAGCGAGGCCTTGTGATCCAGAAATTCATGAAGCTCATGATCGCTGATTGACCGCCCGGAAAGCGCCAGAATTTCACGGACCGACTTATCGCTCTTTTCCCCTTCCCTGCGGTAGATTTCCAGAGAGGGGACGGAAATCCCGAAAAAATCCCTGAAGGCTTTCTGCCAGCAGCGGCAGTGCCTGGGCATGGAATCCGTAATGACGCCGTCCATGTCAAAAAGAACGGCTTCCGCCGCTTCAAATTCCTTCATCCGTTTTTTATAAATGGGAAAATTCCTTTCAGATAAAAAGAGTGGTTCCGGATTCATCCGACTCGCTTAAAAAGTGGGCCACCCCGCCGATTTCAACGCCGCCCAGAAGCTCCTCCTTTTTAAGCCCCATGATGTCCATGGTCATGGAACAGGCCACAAGCTTTACTCCGCCTTGAAGGGCGCTTTGAATAAGGTCAGGAAGAGGGGTGACTTTTTTGTTTTTCATCACCCGCTTCATCATGTCCGTGCCCATGCCGAGCATATTCATTTTGGAAAGATTCAGTTTATCAGCCCCCCTGGGCATCATCCAGCCGAACATTTTTTCAATTCCGGTTTTCATCACAGAAGGCGGATTGGCTTTCCTTAAAATATTCAGCCCCCAGAACGTAAAAAAAAGAGTGACTTCCGAACCCATGGCCCGGGCGCCGTTGGCGATAATGAAAGCGGCCATGGCTTTATCGAGGTCGCCTGAAAAAACCACCAGCGTCTTCTTTTTTAAATTCCCCTGCCTTTGAGGAACGGCAGCCCCGGCGGCACTCTTGCGGATCAGCGCCTCATACCCCCCCTCCCCTTTTTTTATTTCCAGAAGTTCACTGCCTGTGGATTTGCAGAAGGCGGGGAGATCCTTCCTGAAACCTTCGTCTGTCGCAACAGCCCGGATTGTCCCACCGGGAGGAAGTTCATCCAGGGCCTTTTTAAGGGACAGAACAGGCCCGGGGCATTGAAGCCCGCATAAATCCAGCTCCACGGTTTGGAAAGATGAAACCGCACAGGGAGAATCCGATTCACAGCCGCTTAGGGAATTGATATCGGCAGAGGGAACCTTCGGATTTTGCGGTTTGAAAGAAAAAAACCGGAACGTCTTGTAGCCCCCGGACAGGTTATAGACTTTTTCAAATCCGTTCTGAAGAAGAATCCTGGAGGCCGTATAGGAGCGCAGTCCTGTCTGACAATATATCACAAGGGGTCTATCCCTTGGAATTTCCGAAAGCCTGTTTCGAAATGAATCGAGCGGAATGTTCACCGCTTCTTCAATCTTTCCAAGGGAAAATTCCTCAGGCGTGGCCACATCGATGTAATAGGGATTTTGAAGCGAAGAAAGCTCTGCGCAGGTCACAAAGGTGACCAGATTGTTGCGGATGTTTTCAGCCATGAACCCGATCATGTTGACCGGATCTTTCGCAGCGCCGAAAGGAGGGGCATAGCAAAGCTCCAGATTTTTAAGGGAACAGACATCCGCCCCGAAGCGCAGGGCTGAAGCCAGGATATCGATGCGCTTATCCACGCCCTCTTTGCCAATGGCCTGGGCGCCTAAAAGTTTTCCCGAACGCTTATCGTAAATCACCTTAAGGTGAATCAGTGTTCCTCCGGGATAATAGCCCACATGGTTGGCCGGGTGAAGATAAAGCACCTGATAGTCCAATTTCTCCTTCATGACCTGCCGCTCATTAAGCCCTGTGGAGGCCGCCTGAAGATCAAAAACCTTGAGAATGGAGGTTCCCTGGGTGCCTTCATAGCGTGCGGGAAGCCCCATAAGGCTGTCTGCCGCCACCCGTGCCTGCTTATTGGCAGGCCCGGCCAGAGGCAGGAGGGCCGTTTTCCCGCTCACAAAATGAGGGACCTCCACGGCATCTCCGCAGGCATAGATGTCAGGATCAGAGGTTTTAAGCGTGTCCTCCACTTCGATTCCGCCCAAAGGCCCGAGCTTAAGTCCCGCGCCTTTTGCAAGCGTAGTTTCCGGACGGACGCCGATGGCGACAAGGATTAAATCGCAGTCAAGGGTTGTCCCGGATTTCAGGGTGACAGAAGAAACAGGTTTGCCTTCTATTTTTGAAACCGTATCGCCCGTATGGATAAATACATTATGCTCCGTCATCTTTTCATGAAGGATGCCCGCCATTTCCGGATCAAAAATGGTGAGGATCTGCGGGGCCATCTCCACCACATGGGTTTCAATGGAAAGATGCGCGAGGTTTTCCGCAATTTCAACCCCGATATAGCCTCCGCCGACAACCAGAGCGCGGCGGACTTTCCGGGTTTTTATTCTCTCAATAATTTTATCCATGTCCGGAATATCGCGAAGAGTGAGATAAGGCACAGCAGAAAGCCCCGGAATATCGGGGATGAAGGGCACCCCCCCGGGAGAAAGAAGCAGTTTGTCATAGGTTTCCTCAGAAACCGCCCCGGTTGAGAGATTTTTAAACGCAAGGGTTTTCTTCCCCCGGTCGATGGCTGTGACTTCATGAAGGACGCGAACATCCACCCGATGGGTTTTATGAAAATTTTCAGGGGTCCGGAGAATCAGATTTTCACGCTTTTTGATCACCCCGCCCACATGATAGGGAAGGCCGCAGTTGGCAAAAGAAATATAGGCCCCCTTTTCAAACAGGATGATCTCGTTCTGTTCATTCAGCCTTCTAAGCCTTGCAGCGGCTGTGGCTCCTCCTGCAACGCCTCCGATGATGCATATTTTCATTAGTCCTCCCGGGTGAAAGATTTGCCCGGATTCTGCATGTCATTGCAGGCATCCGGAATGTTCTTCATTGATTCCCTTCAGTTAGAAAGAATAATTTTAAGTTTTTCCGCCTGGAGATAGCTGAAAAGTTCTTCGGATTTATTTCCATTGATTTTCAGAACGGCGAAAACCACACCCGCCATGAGCTGGGAGTCCAGCTTTTCGCGGAGCAGGTACTCCTGGATGACCTCCTTTATTTTTTCCGCCAGAACCCCGGCGCTTTTAGGGTCTGAAAAGCTGAAGATGAATATCTCAAAGGTGTCTTCAAGGGCGATGATTTCAAGGGGTTCGAACAAATGCTTGAGGCTGATCTTCTGAATATCCGCAAAGATCATTCGCTTTTTATCCTGGGAAAAGGATTCCGGCTCTTTGCCAATAGGATGCATGAAAAGATTGAAAACGGAAAAATCCAGATTTCTGTCCTCGGCTTCCAGAATGCGGTCCCCGGAAAAAACCTCGAGGTAAGCCTTGCCGCAGTAAAGGGGGAGGGTGAAGGAAAAGGCGGAGCCGTTCACCCCATCGCTTTCCGCCCAAATCCTGCCGCCATGCATTTCCACCAGCTCACGGGCAATCGAAAGCCCAAGCCCTGTGGACGGGGCCCCGGAAAGAGGCGTGGAATTCAGTTTCACAAAGCGTTCAAAAATTTTCTCCAGGGATTCCTTGGGGATCCCCGGCCCGTTATCCCTCACGCAGACCCTGACGCAGTTTCCTTCCAAGTCCATGCCCACGCTGATTTCAATGGTTCCCCCGGTGCGGATGAATTTCACGGAATTCCCCAATAGATTCGTAAACACCATGTGGATCTTTTCTTCATCCGCATAGACCAGAATCTTTTCACGGACATAATTCCGGACCAGGGTAAGGCTGCGGGTGTCGATCTTAATCTTCTGATTGGTGATTTCCGTTTCCAGAAGTTTGATGAGATCAAAATACCGGCGGTTGAACTTCATTTTCCCGGTTTCGATTTTGGAAATGGTGAGAAGGTCCTGAATGATCTGGTTGAGGCGGCCGACATTGCGGGAGGCCATGGTCAGAAATTCCTCCTGCTCCCCGTTGATGGGGCCCTTGAGCCCTTCCAGAATCTGGCTCACCGCCTCCTTGATAATCATGAGCGGCGTGCGAAGCTCGTGCGAGACCATGGAGATAAAATTGTTTTTCACGCTGTTCAGCTCAATCAGCTTTTTATTCTGCTCCTCCAGGGTCTTGTGGGAGGTTTTAAGATTTTCGCCCATGGTGTTGAAGGTATTCGCCAGATCCTCCAGTTCATCGCGGGTATGGATGAAAAGCTTCATGTCAAAATTGCCGCTGCCTATCATTTCCGCGCCTTTTTTCAGGGCCAGGATGGGTTTCCAGATGGTTTCAATGCGGAAGATGAAAATCACGAGGATAAAGAGAATGACGGCAATGCAGAAGGCGAAAAGTTTGATGAGCAGCATCCAGATCGGCTTGAAGGCCTCCCCCTTTTTCCGGGAGATGAAGACGCGCAGAGAGGTTTCCCTTGTCCCGAGCTTGTCGATGATCGGCACCGAGGAATAACCGAAAACAGAGGCGCATTTTTCAAGCGTATCGTTCCCGAGCTTCCAGCCGTTTGAATCACTGAAGAAAATCGAGGTCATCTTTTCGGGAAGAAGGGAGACTTTGGAGGGAACCCTTGTATCCGCAAGGATCCTGCCCTTGGCGGTGATCAGGGAAATATAATACTGGCCTGAAACCGGGATGCTTTCGATCATGGTCACAAGCCCCTTGAGATCAAAAGAGCAGATGAGAAAACCCAGGCGCTTCTGGTTGATTTCACTGAAAAGCGGAGTGATGACTTCAAGAAGATAGGGATTATTCAGGGGAGGATCAAACTGCCCTTTAAGAAGAAACTCCCCTTCCTTAAGTGTCAGCGCCTTTTCCCAGTATAACTCCCGGGTTTCCATGACCGACAGATTGGGACGGTAGGAAAAGATCATTTCTTTTTTTTCATTGAGAAGCGTGATGTTGTAAAGATTGTAATCGAATTTGAAAAGGGAGCGCACAAACTCGGTTCCGGTGTTTTCCATGCCGTTGGGAAAGTAAAACCGTTTGAGCGTGGAATAGGAGGCGTATTTAAGGGCATTGTCCATTTTGTTGCGTATGAACATCTCCACACGCAGGGCGGTTTCCGAGGCAAGTATCTGAAGATTGTTCCCGGTCTGGTGGGTCAGATGGGTGGATATCCCGAAATACATGATGAGCATGACCAGAAGGGAGGGAATGATCCCCATGATCAGAAAAAGCCTGACCAGCTTGTTCTTAATCGATTGTTTACGGCTGTCCATTTTATGATTCCTTATAGTTCAGGAAAGGGAAGTGTATCCGATTTTATCTTTTCTTGAAATAAGAAAACGCCTGAGCGCCTGAATGTTTTCCCTCTGAAGCCCGCAGGTAGAGACAATGTTCCGGCTGAAAGGACGCACCTTTTTCACGTCCGAAGGATTTTTAACACAAAAGGTGATTTCAAATTTTCGCCCCTTCTGCTTCAGGTCGTTGAAAACCGGATATTCTGAAACGTCTTCAGAGAGCCCTGAGGCCGCAAGAAACAGCCTGGGGGAGGACAGTCTTCTGATTTTCTCAAGCCCCCGGGAAAGCGGAACGGTTAAAATCGACGGGAAAAGCGAGGTCAGCATGGCTTTGAGCCCCGGAATTCCGAAATTTTCCTCCGCATTGTTGGAAGAAAGAATATCGCTGTATAAAAGAAGCAGGGTATCCGTTTTTTTTAAAGAACAGGCTTTAAAAGTTCTGAAGGGGCTGATGGAATCCGCGGCTATGGTTTTCTTTTTCCTTTCAAGGCTCTTCTGTTCCTTAACTAAAAGGCGGACTGGTTTTTTTGCGGCGCATTGGGAAAGCCGGCCCAGCACCCTCTGCATTCTTTCCTCTGTTTCCCCCATGCGTTTATGTCCTTCGGGCGTTTCAAGCTTCCTTGTGTTGCAAAGGATAATCCCTTCCACCTCCCCGAGGCTGTGACAGATCATGGGAATGTCCACCCCGTTTAAAAAGGCCTTCAGGGACAAATCCGCCAGAGAGCCTTTCATGGCTTTCATGCAGAGATCATCACTGATCAAAAGCCCTTTGAAGCCGAGGGTTTCACGAAGAAGGGTTTTATTGATGGCCGCACTCAGGGTGGCCGGATTTTCAGGATCAAGCGCCCTGTAGTGGGCATGAGAGGTCATGAAAAACGGAAGGCCTGCCTTCATCCCCTCCATAAAGGGGAGGAGGTCAGAGCGTCTGAAAACAGGGAGGGATTCGGAAACAACAGGCAGGCTGAAATGGGGGTCGGATTTTGTCCGTCCCAGCCCCGGGAAATGTTTTCCGCAGGCAAGGACCCCGCCTTCATGAATACCGGTTATGGCGGCCTCTCCGAAAAGACAGACCTCTTTTGCGGAAAGGGAAAAGGACCGGATTCCGATATTATGGTCTTTTGAAGCGGGAATATCAAGAACAGGGGCAAAATTACAGTTGATGCCCAAGGCCTTCAGATGCACCGCATTTTCACGGTAAAATTCCCGGGTCCACGCGGGTTTCCCGGATTTCCCCTGGGAGGCCGCGGAAGGAAGCCAGGGAACGGCCTGCGGGAAACGGCTCACAAAGCCGCCCTCATAGTCAATGGCAATCAGAAGAGGAAAGGAGGAGACCTGGTGTTTAAGTTCCTGAAGATCTCTGCAGAGGGTTTTGATCTGCTCTGCGGATTTGAAGTTTCTCGAAAAAAGGATCACCCCGAAAAGGTTGTGCTTAAGGATCAGTTTCTTAAGGGTCTTTGAAACAGCCGTGCCGTTGAAACCTGTGATGAGAAACGCCCCGAAATCCATGTCACATCAGATCGTCATTGTCTTCTTCAACGGGCTTTTTAAAACGGTGGATGGCGCCGAGAAGAAAGAGCATGTAGGCCAGAACATATACGGGCTGCAGGGTGACAACCCCCTCCTTATAGAGGTAATAGGAAAGGGTCAGGAGCACTAAAACCGGGGTGATGGCATAATAGCTCAGGATGCGGATCTGGGACCACTCAAGCGAAGTGTTGATCATCTTGCTGTAGAGGTAGCCCATGACCGCGAGAAAAATGTTGAAGAAAAAGGCAACCACAATGAACTCGGCCAGAAAAACAACACCGTTGAGAAGAAAGGTTTTTTCAAAGGCTTCGGCAAGCCTGAGGAAGAACTGGCCGTCGAGCACGCCCGAGCCGTTTCTGAAATTGGCGAGGCCTGAAAGCAAAAGCGATATCATGGGGTGGTCATAGGCAAAGATTTTCTGTTCCTCATCAAAGGAGATCCTGAGAGAGGTCTTGTCCAGCACCAGCACAGGGCCTAAAATATCATTTCCAAGGCCTGCCTGAGGGGCGATCACAATACTCAGAAGGGGATTGCTGATGATATAGGTTTCCTTGAAGGAAGTCATAAGATTGTTGTTTAAAAACTCCAGCTTCGGGAATTTTTCAGCAATCGAGGTTAAAACCGGGATCAACATCTCCTCCTGTTTCTGAAAATACTTGGGGTAGATGAGAAGGGAAAAGAGAACCAGGATGACGAAGAAATATCCAAGGGCCCTGCGTTTGGGCTCTGTGATGAACTCCTCATAGGCCTGAAGCGAGGTGCAGGTGGTATAGATGCGTCTTAAAAAATTCAAAGTCCGAGTTCTTCCCTGGTGGCCTGCATGAGTTTTTTGAGTGTGCCCTGAAGGCTGAGCTTGTGGGATTTGTTCATGCGGTCGATAAAAAGTTTACCGTTCAGATGGTCAATCTCGTGCTGTACCGCCCTTGCTTCAAGCCCATCCAATTCCGTTTCAAACACCTTGCAGTCGATATCCGTTGCCTTCAATTTCACTTTTTCAGGGCGTTCAATTTTACCGTAAATGCCGGGAAAACTTAAACAGCCTTCCTCACGCACGGATTTCCCTGAGGATTCCAGGATTTCGGGATTAAAAATCACAAAGGGATGCCCTCTTTCAGGACCGGCATCCAGGGCCAGCATGCGCAGGGAGAGACCCACCTGGGGGGCGGCAAGACCAAGGCCGTTTTCATCAATCATGGTGTCGATCATGTCCCGGGCAATTTTTTTGATTTCATCCGTAATGGCGACCACAGGCTCTGCTTTTTTTCTCAGAACCGGATCGCCGTATTTTCTGACTTTTAATATCATGAATTCTGTCTTCCCTGATTATTTGTATATGTTTTTACTTTATGTTCAGGGAAGGGTCCCGTCAATACCAATTGCATAAAAAACTATTTTTTCCGGTCTCTTTTAAATTCACCCAGAATCGCCTCAATGGCCTCTGTTTCCTCGCCGGTAAGCACCCACTCCGAAGCCCCCGCAAGCTCTGCCATCTGGCCTTTTTTTCTGGCGCCCACTATGGCTGCCGTGACTTCTCTGCGGCGAAGCACCCAGCTTAATGCCGCCTGGGCAACCGTTTTTCCCCTCATCAGGGCAAATTCCTTAAGCCTGTCCACCAGGGTCAGCACCTTTGAAAGCTGGGGTTCCTGAAAGAGCTCGTTTTTTGTTTTTCTCCAGTCGTCCGCAGGCATATCCTCCACACGCTGACGTGTCATTTTGCCGCTTAAAAGACCATTCTGCATGGGGCTGTAACACACAATCCCGATGGAGTTCTTTTCACAATATGGAAAAAGATCTTTTTCCGCATAGCGGTTGAGCAGGCTGTAGGGGGGCTGAAGCGAGGCAATGGGGCCTTTGGCCGAAATTTTTTCCATCTGTTTGGAGGAAAAATTCGATACCCCTGCATAACGGATTTTGCCCTGCTTCTGAAGCTCAATAAGCGTTTCAAATCCCTCTTCGATATCAGGGGCGGGGTTGGGCCAGTGGATCTGGTAAAGGTCAATGCAGTCCACCTGAAGCCGCCTGAGGGAATCTTCCGCTTCCTTAAGAATGCTCTCTCTTTTAATGCAGCCGCGCACGTGCCCGTCAGGATCGCCCAGAAGACCGCATTTGGTCGCAATAATCACGGGTTTCCCCCATTGTTTCAGGGCTTTCCCCACAACTTCCTCGGAGTGCCCGAGGCCGTAAGCTGCCGCCGTATCAATCCAGTTCACCCCGCATTCCAGGGCTTCAAGAATGGCCTCAATGGAATCCTGGTCCTTCTGGGCGCCCCAGGCATAATCCCACCCGCCTCCGCCGATGGCCCAGGTGCCCAGGCCAAGCACGGTCAGTTCAAGGTCTGTATTTCCAAGTCTTTTTGTTTTCATGTTTTATTCCTGCTTTTCAAGGTGCCGTATAAGAGTTTGGGCAAAATTCGCCGCGCTTTCCGGACCATTTGCCGTGACAATGGGGCCGTCTTCCACAACGCCGGCTTCCTGATAAACCGCCCCGAGGTTTTCAAGGTCTTTACGGGCTGTTGGATAACAGGTTGCATTTTTATCCCTGAGGATCCCGGCTTTTCCGAAAATCACCGGGGCCAGACAGATCGCTGCCGTGAGTTTATTCTGTGACAGATTTTCGCGTACAAGGGTAAGGGCGTGTTCATTTTCAAAGTATTCCGTGCATCCGGTGCCGCCGATATAAATCAGGGCCAGGTAATCGGAAGCTTTGCATTCGGAAACCAGAACATCGGGGGTGACTTTTGCGCCCAGCATGCCTTTGGCCTCGGAAAGAGAAGAAGAGGCCACCACAGGGGTGAAACCCTTTTCCTTTAACAGATTGCAGGGTTCAAAAAATTCCTCGTCCCGGAAATTTTCATGTGCAATCAGAAGCAGAACCTTTTGAGCCTCCTCTGCTGCAAACGCAACCCCTGAAATCAGAAGAATCGCAATCACTATTATCTTTTTCATTGTATTTCTCCTTATTGTAAATAGATATTGTAAGCTATGGATTAAAGAAAAGGAACAAAATAATCAGCCGGATTAGATTTTTTATAAAATATCAATCCCCTGATATATGAAATTTATAATAATTTTTATTCATTAAAAGCAATATATAAATTAAAATTATTATTAAACAAAAATTTACTCTTGAAAGGATATATTATATTTACTATAGATTAAATCATTATGAATAAATATTGGATATAAATTTATAATATAGAAGGCCTGAAATTATAGAATCCGGAAAAGATCCATAATCCCGGTATTTGGGAAAAGAGAAAAATAAACCCTGATTTCTGAAAACCGATGGATTTTTATCAGATCAGGAAACCGAGGAAACGATGACACGTTTATCTTTGATAACTTGATGAAAATTTTCATGAGGCACAATTGGACTGCAAAAAACAAGAACAGATCAAGCATGTAAATTGTAACTCCAAGTTACAATCTGCATACTTACCTGAATCCGGAAGAAAAGGTAAAAAATAATGGAGTACGTGCCTGAATCACCGATTAAAAGGATTAAGGGATGACACGGATTTTTGAAATTCCGAATGAGTTAGACAGAACAATTATGCAAGAGCCGCCTGTACGATTAATTCAAATCAAACAATCAAAAATGAACACGAACAAATGAAAAATATGCCATTTGTGCATTATGGCATCCTAAATGCTCTATATTATAAGGGTAATGATAAAAAATTTATGACGATTAATAAAAAATACATCCCTTATGTTTATGCGGACACTTGCCAGGATGATGGGCATATTCCCTATGATAAAAGGCCTGCGTGCATTTTTTCAGAGAATTACCGGCGGAACATTTTATTGAAAAAGGAAAACAAATAATATCAGAGTGTGAAATATAACACAAAAAAGTTGCACAATCAATTGTGCACTTTGCACAAGTACTGCACAAGCGATTGTGCACTTTTTCCAAAAAGGAGTCGGAAAAATCGCTTGAATCTGAGATTCGGATACAGGGGGTTTGAAAGGAATTTTACCGACAGTGGAGGAAATTGAAAGAGAACTGGAAGACAGGAGCAAAAAGGTAATAATCGTAATATTTTTAAAAAAGGGGCGTTGAGCAATTGGAATTAATAAAACAAAATGAATATCTGGATTTCCTCAGAGACATAAAGGAAAAAATCAGCTCCGCCAGGATAAAGGTGTCAAAAAGCGTCCATCGCGGGCAGATTCAGTTATATTGGGATATAGGAAAAACAATCATTGAAAGGCAGGAACAGCACGGTTGGGGTAAATCCATAGTTGAAAAACTGGCAAAAGATTTAAGCGGAGAAAATAAATGCAATACCGGTTTTTCGCCACAGAATTTATGGTACATGCGCCAATTTTTCCTTGAATACAAAGATGCAATAAATCTCCAACAGCTTGTTGGAGAAATCCCCTGGGGGCAAAATATAATCATCATGTCCAGGGTAAAGCGCCGCGAAGAACGTGAATATTACCTGAAATCCTGCACAAAATTCGGCTGGAGCAGAAATGTATTATTGAATCAGATAAAGGCGGATGCTTATCATCTGGCCATAAAAAAACCAAGAAAAGACAACTTTGAGAAAGTGCTTCCTGAGCATCTTGCCGAACAGGCGGATGAAGCCATCAAAGATGTCTGTGTGCTAGATTTTCTGGGGATTACAAAGCCAGTTCTTGAGCGCGAACTTGAAAACAGACTGGTGCAGAAAATAAAAGAATTCATTCTCGAACTGGGCATTGGATTTGCCTTCATAGGAAATCAATACAAAGTCATACTGGATGGGGATGAATATTTTATTGATCTTTTATTCTTTAATCGGAAGTTGAAATGCCTTGTTGCGGTGGAATTAAAAACCGGGAAGTTTGAACCGGAATACGCCGGCAAGATGGATTTTTATCTTCACCTTTTGAATGAGCAGGCAAAAATGCCGGATGAGAATCCCCCTATTGGATTGATTCTTTGTGCGGATAAAAAAGATGTGTTGGTGGAATATGCGTTGAGAAGCGTAAAAAATCCCGTGGGCGTAACGGAATACCAGCTGACAAGCAAATTAACCAAAAAACTCAAAAATGCCCTCCCCGATGTGAAGCTACTGAAAGAAAAAATTGAACAGGAGCTTGCATGATGCGGGATAACCTTTACTATCAATACTGGGGAAAGGCGGACGGGGAGAAAAATGTTGAGATTCCTTGTCTGAATCACAGATTGAACGGATTAAATGATGACATTCCGTATCAGAATCACAGATTCAACGGATTAAGGGATGACACAGATTTCAAGATATTCGGAGAAATTGCGCTGTCTGAAAAATCAGAGGAAGTTGCATCTGCCGGTAAAATGCCGGACAATTGTGCAAGAGGCTCTTGCACAAATTCCATGGCGGATGTTTAAAGGCATTTTACCGACAGTCGAGGAAATTGAAATAGAACTGGAAGACAGGAAGGGAGTTTAGCATGGACGAAAATAAAATCAGTAAAAAAGACCGCCCGCCCTTTACCTGCATCCATCTGTCTGATGACTTCTCAATAATGCCCAAATGGGAAAAAGACGAAAACGGGAAATGGGTCCTGCCGGAAGCGATTAAGCGGATGGTGCGTGAATATCAGCAAATGGAGAAGGAAAAGAAGAATCACAATTCCTTGCCGGAGGGGAAGAAATGAACGGGGACAAATTATATTACCAGTACTGGGGCAAGGCGGACGGGGAAGGGAATTATCACCTTCTGCCGTATCACTGCCTGGATGTGGCTGCCGTGGGGGAGGGCTTATGATAAACAGCAATCAATATTTTTGGGCAAAAACTGATGCCGATGAAAAACCGGGAATTTCCGTCCAGACTCACATGAACAATGTCGGGGCTGTTGCTTTATATTTGACGAAAATTAAATTGAAATATTTTGAATCCTTAGGTCTTAACCAAAGTTCCATAGCTTCACTTTCTGCCCTACATGACATAGGAAAAATTTCTCAAGGATTTCAAAGCAAATGTGAAGCTTGGTTAAAAGAGTCTGGGTTTTATGAAGAATCACGAAGATTTGCCTGGGGAAATTTTGAACAAGATCATTCAAGAGTTTCTCAATTTACATTACAAAATATATTTCAAAAATTGGGAATCCCGAGAAGCAGCGCCATTTTATGGGCTGCCTTGGCAGGGGCGCATCATGGGAGGACTCATGATCCAGGGGAGCGTGGTATTCAAGCAAACAATAAAATTCCCAATGATATTTGGGAAACAATAAGAGAAGAAGTATCAAATAAAATCATTGGAGAAATAGGAAATCTTCCAAAAAATTATATTCATGATGATGACTCATTTATTTGGATAATTGCGGGTCTTATTTCGGTAGCTGACTGGATAGGTTCCGATGAAAATTATTTTTCCAATAAAAATGAACAAAGCTATCCTGAAAGCTTAAAAGTAGCGGAACAAGCAGTTCAGCAAATTGGATTTCTTAAAAATCAGATCATAGATCAGCTTAATTTTTCAAAAATTTTTAAAAATTCTGATGGAATTTCCTTTCAGGCCAATCCGCTTCAGGCTTTAGCTGAGCATACAATTACTCAGCCAGGGTTATATATCATTGAAGCCCCAATGGGACTTGGAAAAACTGAAGCCGCATTGATTGCTGCCTATCAATTGATGAAAACAGGGCAGGCCGATGGAATTTATTTTGCGTTGCCAACACAAACCACCAGTAATCGAATATATCTTAGAGTTAAAGATTTCATTCAGCAAACTGTGGAAAATTATTCAGATATAGAACTCATTCATTCTAATTCATGGCTACAGGATAATGTTAAACAACCAGAAATTGTCATCAAAGAAAACGAGCCGGATGATATCAATGCCAGTTCCGGAAGAAACTGGTTTGGTTCTTCTAAAAGGGCTTTATTGGCTTCATTCGGAGTTGGGACAATTGATCAGGCATTACTAGCAATTGTTGCATCCAAACATTTTTTTGTCAGACGCTATGCCTTATCCGGAAAAGTTATCATCATTGATGAGGTTCATTCTTATGATATGTACACAGGAACCCTGATTGATTTGTTATGCAAGGAACTTATAAAATTGGGAAGTACGGTGATTATTCTTTCAGCAACCTTAACGGAGAAAAGGAAGATGGAAATTTTAGAAAGTAATCTTCCAGAAAAGGATGCCACGATGGAGAAGAATGAATATAAGCCGACAATAACTTATAAAGTTAATGATTTCTGCAAGGTCGCAGAATCCGACTCTGTGCCTGATAAAGAAGTAATAATTAAATTTGTGGAACAAAAGGCTGCCATTGTGGAAGTTCTAAAGCTTGCAGAACTTGGTGCCTCAGTCTTATGGATTTGCGACACAATTGAATCAGCCCAGAATGCCTATTGTTTAGCGAAATCACTTAACAGGCATCAAATTGAATTAGGCTTGCTTCATTCCCGGTTTACTTATTCTCAAAGGGAGGAAAAAGAAAAATACTGGATGGACAAATTGGGAAAAGATGGTTCCAAAAGAACTCCAAGTATTTTATTTTCAACCCAGGTTGTAGAACAAAGTGTTGATCTGGATGCTGATCTGATTGTTTCTGAACTGGCTCCTACAGATATGCTCCTCCAAAGAATAGGCAGATTGTGGAGACATGAAAGGAAAAATCGTCCGTTAAATCGGCCAGAGTTCTGGATTTTGAAAGAAAATGGAACAGTGGAAGATTTCAAGAAAGCTTCTAAGAAAAAAATAAAAGAAATGCTTGGTTCAAAGGCTTCTGTTTATGCCCCATATATATTGCT
Source organism: uncultured bacterium (assembly GCA_964443875.1). GTDB lineage: Bacteria > Auribacterota > JAFGBW01 > JAFGBW01 > JAFGBW01 > CAYUET01. The sequence goes on from CAYUET010000033.1 coordinate 20,389, forward strand.
GCGAACCTTTGAAGTATTTCAGGACAAAAAATCTATTTCAATTCCTGGGGAAATTAAATCTCTTTTAGAGGTAACCTATGAAGATCAAAATGATCTGTCAAAAGGCATGGATGCCTGGTTACAGGATATTGAAGGGAAAAAAATCACCTTGAGACAAACGGCTCTAGGTAATTCGAATATTTGGGGTCTCCCGGCATTGAATGACGAAGAAGGTATTCAGACCAGGGTGTCAGATTATGAAACTGTTTCTTTTATTTTGATTCATGAACGAGATGGCAATAAGTACAAATTTTTCAATGATGATTTTCACCAAATTAAAAGCAAAGAATATAAAATCGAAATTGCCAGAAGTATTCAGAAGAATTTGATCAAATTACCAGCCTATGTTTTTTCAGGCTATGAAACAAATACGGCAATATCAAAATATATAAAAGACTCCTGGCACATGGGAATTGTGGACATGAACGGGATGATTCGATCTTCAGATATCAATTTAGATTATCGTTTAAAATATACCGATGAATTCGGATTGCAAATTTTGAAAGGAGGGAAAAAGAATGAATCTTGTTGACGAAGGCTGGATTCCTGTTGTGACCTATGAAGGTAAACCTTACACGGCAAGCCTTATGGAGATCTTCACAAAGGGAAATGAATATGCGGATTTGTCTGTAAGACCGCATGAGAGGATTTCTCTTATGAGACTTCTGATTTGCATAGCTCAGGCTGCTTTGGATGGGCCAAAAGATGCGGATGAATGGGATGAGGCTCCGAAAAATCTGGCAATTGCGGCTGAAAAGTATTTAACGGACAAAAAAGATTTATTTAACCTTTTTGATTCTGAAAAACCTTTTCTGCAGATTGCGAAGTTAGAAAAAATAAAGAAAGAACAGAAACCAAAAGAAAATCCCAAGACAAAAACCAATAAACACAAAGATGAAGTGCTGGAAGAAAATGAGAAAACAACATCCGTTTCAAAACTAGATATAACTTTATCTTCTGGAAGCAATTCAACCATTTTTGATCATGATGCTCTGGATGATGAAAATAGAATATTTTCTTTAAGTCATCTTCCTATCGCTCTTATAACTTATCTAAATTTTTCAGCAAGTGGAAGAATTGGTGTCGCAAAATGGAACAGTATTGAGACCTTGGGCAATGGAAGCAGTTTTCCTGGGCTCTGTATTGATGGCAATATGATTCATTCTTTTATCAGAAAGGAATCAATATATTTAAGCATTTGTTACAATCTTTTAACAAAAAAATCGGTTGAAAGACATTTTGGTAAAAGTATCGAATGGGGTGTTCCGGTTTGGGAAAAAATGCCAGAATCAAATGAAAAATCTGAGGCAGTAACCAATGCCACAGAAACATATCTGGGAAGATTGGTCCCCTTATCAAGAGCTATAAAGATTTCTAACGACCAGAAAAATATTATTTTGGCAAATGGTCTAAAATTTTCAATGTCAAAGGAAAATATTTATGAAACTACGGTCACCGTAAAAGCAGACGGTAGAAAAAGAAAACCTTTAAAAGTTAGTGACAGAGCAATCTGGAGGGAATTGCATTCAATTACAATTAAAAATTATTCTGAAAAACAAAATACTTGTGGACCTAAAGCCTTGGAGAATGTTGGAAATTCTGATTTTGATCTTTGGTGCGGGGGCGTCCTCTGGTCGAATAAGGGCGGATATTTAAATCTTGTCGAATCTGTATATCATATTCCTGCTAATATGGTTTTAAATGTCGTTTCTGATGATCAATCTGGAAGTCAAAAAAATGACGTATATCGTTCTTACGAAAATGAAATTGATGTCGCTGAAAAAATGAACAAAAGAATCAATAAGGCGATAGAGATATATAGAAAAAATATTGATGGATACTGGGCCACTCGATCTGATCCCAAACACAATAGGGATGCGTGGAAAGTAAAAAATAGCCTCCATTCAAAAGCCACCCGCCATTACTGGACATTATTGGAAAAACAAAGATATCTGCTGATGAATCATGTCTCTTCCATCGGAACAACAACAGGCGAACAGGTCGATCAAACTCGAAAAGTATGGCATGCCGCAATTTTTAAAGCCGCTAATGAGTCATATTCCATCGCCTGTGGACAGGAAACGCCGCGTCAAATAAGAGCATATGCATTGGGTTTGAAAGCCTTATGTTCTAAACCAAAAAATGATGATGACCGTGATTCAGAACAGGATAATGAAGAAGGAGAAGAAGCATGAATAATACTGAACCAAAAAAGGAAAATATCGGAGACATTTTTATAAATTATTTAACCCGTCATAAAAATGATCGTGGAATAATGTCCGCCTTAAAATGCGGTTTGCGACCTGCATTAAAACATAGAGCATGGCCGTTTATTTCCAAATTTGGCGGAATTGCAAACGACACCGATTCGGAACATATAAAACATAAAGCAGAAGTAGTTCGAACTGTCGCGGGGATTTTTGCTTCACATCCTGAATGCGCGGATAAGAATAATTTTGGTCATGCCTGTCAACAACTAATGGATAAGGATGAACTTAAGGAATTACATGACCCCAAGAAAGTGGGTCCAGTATCCAGGCGGTTCCAATATTTACTTGCATCAGAAAAGGCTGAGATTTGTGAACGCGTAGTCAGATTTATAAACAGACTTAAAACAAAAGGAATTTCAGTTAATTATTCTGGATTGTTTTGGGATCTTCTGAAATGGGATGATAATGTCAAAGCTAATTGGGCAAAATCATTCTGGAAAATTCCAGAGGAGATTGAGCAATGAAATTTATTACTCAATTTATTCTTGATAAGAAAGTATCTGCCCAAAGAAGATTATTTAATCTTTATGACTGGCACGGATTTATCTGGAAATTTTTTCCTGATCAATCAAGAATCAAGGATGATTCGGAAAGCAAAGTATTTCTTCATCGGATAGAACATTCAGAATATAAGGATAAGATCATTATTTTGTCCAAAATTCCACCGATTAGGGATGAATCAATTCCCTTGCAGGAGTGGAAAATAAAAGAAATTCCTGCAAAATATTTTGAATACAATACGTTTCTTTTTAAGGTTTATACCAATCCAACCCGTTCTACCAAAAAAAATCCCGATGGAACCAAGCGCGAAAAAAAGCACGGCAGACACGAAGCGATTTTTAAGCCGGATGAATTAAAAACATGGATTGATAATAAGGCAAAGGATTCTGGTTTTCATATTTTAGATGAGCCCCCTCTTGAGATTTCACCGCCATTTTCTCATTACATGGCCAAAAATGATGATGAGGGAACAATATTTGGCGTTGAATTTAAAGGGGCTTTAAATGTTTTTGATAAGGATAAATTTTTAAAAGCCTTAAGAAAAGGCATTGGTCGTGCCCGTGGTTTTGGATTCGGAATGCTTGTTCTTCAACCTATCGGATAATTTAAAAATAATTAAAGGAGTATAACATTATGAAACATGTCGAATTACACATTTTACAATCTTTCCCGGTTTCCTGTCTTAACCGCGATGATTTAAATTCCCCAAAAACTGCAATTTTTGGGGGAGTACAAAGGGCAAGGGTTTCAAGTCAATGCTGGAAAAGAGCAATAAGGGAGTATGCACAAAAAGAATGCAATAGTAACTTATTTAAAGGACAAAGAGGCCGATATATAATTAATCCTTTACAAGTTGAACTCCAGAAGCTGGATTTTCCAGAAAAAGAATCGAAGGAAATTGCATTAAAAATTGGCGAAGCACTTGCCACAAAAGACACAGAAAGCAGGGTAAAAACAGCTTTCTTTACATCACCAAAAGAAATTAACAAAATTGCGAAAGCTTACAAAAAAACTAATGATATTAAAAAAGTTATTAAAGAATTAGAAGCAGAAGATCTACTAGATGCAGCCGATATCTCGTTGTTTGGAAGGATGGTTGCTAACGAACCTTCTCTTACTCTTGAAGGGGCTGCGATGTTCAGTCATGCTCTTTCGACTCATAAAGTTGAAAATGATATTGATTTCTTTTCAGCCGTTGAAGATTTCCCTACTGATGAGCCCGGAGCTGCTCATACCAGCACACTTGAATTTAATTCAGCAACTTATTACCGATTTTCCGCAGTAAATTTGGATATTCTTTTCGATGAGAATCATCTTGAATTATTGAGTCCAGAAGAACAAAAAAATATTCTTAAAGATTTTATTAAATCAACAATTGAAGCCATTCCTGTTGCTCGTAAAAATTCCATGAATGCCAATACACGGCCATTTGTTCTCTGTGTGGTTAGAAAAAAAGGCCATCCTATTCAGTTAATTAATGCTTTTGAAACAGCCATAACTATCGAGAAAGGGAAAAGCATTTTTGAGATTTCAAAAGAAAAACTGATGGAAGAATACAAATGTTTGAAGGGAACATGGAATTTAAAGGGAAAAGAATTTATAATACCTTTGAAGGTTGGAACCACAGAAAATGATGGAAAACAAGAAGATAAATATTTAGATGTTGATACTTTCCTGAATCAGGTAGTTGACGAGGCTTTATCTGACAAGAAAGAAGAATCCGATGGGAAATAATATAAAATATTTAGCTATCCGACTTCAGGGCCCCATGCAATCATGGGGCTTTGATAGCCAATTCAGCAGAAGAAATACTGCTTTAATGCCTACAAAAAGCGCAATTATTGGCCTATGCTGTGCATCAATGGGGATTTCCAGGGGGTCAGAAAAAGAGAAGGAAATATTGAATGAATTTATCAAAATCAAACTTATTTCCATAGCTCTTCCAAAAAAAACACATGTCAGGAGAATGCAGGATTATCATACAATAAGTGCAGGTTATGATAGAAATGATCCTTGGGAAAAATTATTTATATCACCGATTGCTGAAAAAACGGATAAAGGCAAAAATAAATTAAAATCTGAAGATAAACAAACGATCCTTACATATCGCCAATATTTAAATGATGCGGAATTTATGGTAATTCTTTCAGGTAACAGTGATTTTCTTACAGAACTGGCAAAAAAGCTGGAAAATCCTGTTTGGGGTGTCTGGCTCGGCAGAAAAAATTGTATCCCGACTGCTCCAGTATTTGCCGGATTGTTTGATTCAGAACAAGAAATAATTGAAAATTGTCTCTGGGGAAAACCTTTTGAGTCATTCACGCGACAGGTTGAAGTTGAAAAATTTGAAGACGGAAACGATTCCTTAATGGATCAACCCTTAAATTTCGCCACTCCAGGAAAAAGACCAAGTTATAATCCAAGGCGAGTTAAATTTTTGGAACCTGAATCAAAGCCTTCGGCTGCGGGCTGATACTGGTGAGGAGGGTGTAGAATGAAAAAGAAGGAATTGATTATTCCCAAAACAAAAAGAAGGGCAAAAAAAGATATAATGTAAAACTCGCACCATTGGCGCAATAAATATGGAAAAGGATATTTGGATCCAATGAGTACCGTTTTCTATAAAACATAAAATACGGTACAGACGAATGAATAAATATTGTGATAAAACATTAAATGTAATAAAATATTTAATACATTCTGTATTTTATTACATTAAAGGGTATGGATGAATATTATTCCGACAGATAATTTATTTATCATAGCTGGGCGTCTTCTGACTGAAAAAGGAAGGCTGTGGAAGGTCCGTGATTTTGAAAAGCAGGGCATTATTCCCAATGTTGTATCTCAGATTTTTAAATCACTTACCGACTTGGGGATTTTAAAACGCCCGACCGCCCTGGGTTGTAAAAGTTTTTGCGAATTAAAAAAGCCGGAAAAACTTTTGAAACTCTGTATTGAAGCTTTCCACCATAATCCCTATCCTAAAGTCTTTTATTTCATATCTAAATTAAATCATAGCGAACTCATCGAAAAACTTAAGGGTTCCAAATTTGAATTATACATGGGTAAACTCTCCGGAGTTTCTGAACGCTTTGAATATTCAAAAGACTCCCGTCTCCATTTATTCTGCCCGGATAAGTCCCTATTTCTGCAAAAAAACATTCAATATCTTGAATGGAATTATGCACTTCACAGGGTTCATTCAGGCGGTGATGTGATTCTTTATCTGCCGCGATATAAAAAATTTTTAAGAGAGAATCATCAAAGCAAAGCTAAAATAAAAATCCCTTCTGATTTTTACACCTACCTTGATTTATCCTCTTCTTCTGACCCTATGGCGCAAGCCGAGGCTGAATATATGAAAAAACAGCTTCAAAAAGAGGAGGGGAGCTTTGTTTAATCCGGATTTCACAAAAGCAGAATCAAACTTTTTTCGTTTGCTGGATTGTTTGCAGGAATACAGCGACAGTATTGTGGTTGTCGGAGGCTGGCTGCCCTTTCTGTATGTGAAATATTTATGGAAGCAGACATTGATTGATCCTGTATTTACCCAGGATATTGACATTGGACTGCGGCATTTCAGTCAAAAAAGAGATATTTCAATTCATGCAAAATTACAAGAAGCGGGTTTTGAAAGCGTGCCTTCATTTCCTGATGAATCCTTCCCTGTTCAATTTTTCATTAAAGATGGGGAAACCAAAATCCCAATAGATTTCATCAGCGCAGACCCTGATCCGGGGCAATTCATGAGAATCACAGGCAAAGAACTGGAGGTTGTGAACAGTCTTAATAAATTTGACATTCTGGTCAGCAATACTAATACGATAAAACTGGAATGTGAGTATAACGGGAAAAAATTTTATATCAACACCCCCACACCGGGGGCCTATCTTTATCATAAGGGAATTACCTTTGAAGAGCGAGGCCTTAAAAAAGGGTACAAGTTCAAAAAAGATATCTGGTCGATTTTTTTCATCCTGGCCAATACCCCCTCTTTTTATGAGGAGGAATTATATAAACAGATAAACGCATTTAAAAATGACGATGAATTTGAACTTTTTGCATCCATGCTTAAACGGTTTTTTAAAAATGCTTCCTCCAAAGGTCCTGAATACATTTATGAATTTTATCAGGATAAAGGGGAGAGTTATAAAAACTATATTTTCGAAACGGTAAACAAACTTAAACAAAATTTACTGAAGAACCAAACATGACTGAACCTACCGGACTCCCTCCTCCAAAACCCATTATGATGAAGGAACGGGTTTCCCTGCTGTTTTTGCAGTATGGGGAACTTGACGTCATTGATGGTTCTTTTGTTTTAGTGGATGTCAAAGGGGTACGCACTCAAATTCCTGTTGGAACTATCGCCTGCCTGCTTCTGGAGCCCGGCACAAGGGTATCTCATGCCGCTGTAAAACTGGCTGCTTATGTGGGATGTTTGCTTGTCTGGGTCGGTGAAGCGGGGGTCAGATTATACGCAGCCGGTCAACCGGGTGGGGCAAGGGCAGACAGATTGCTTTATCAGGCCAAGCTTGCCCTGGATGATGATTTAAGGTTGAAGGTAGTCCGTAAAATGTATGCCATCCGATTCGGAGAGCTTCCTCCTGAACGAAGAAGCATTGAACAGCTCAGAGGAATAGAAGGAGCCAGAGTCAGAAAAATGTATCAGCTTCTGGCGCAGAAATACGGGGTTTCATGGGAACAGAGAAATTATGACCATCGTGAATGGGGAAGCGGTGATATTCCCAACCGTTGTTTAAGTTCTGCAACAGCCTGCCTGTATGGAATCACTGAAGCCGCTATTCTGGCTGCGGGTTATGCTCCAGCAATTGGATTTATTCATACGGGTAAGCCACAATCTTTTGTTTATGATATTGCTGATGTTTTTAAATTTGAAACAGTCGTTCCAGTGGCCTTTAAAATCGCCGCTTCAAAACCTAATGATCCGGAAAGACAGGTAAGGCTTGCATGCCGGGATATGTTCCGACAGGCAAAAATTCTGGAAAAGATTATTCCCATGATCGAAGAAATTCTGGCAGCCGGTGAGATAACACCTCCGGAAGCACATGAAGAATCTATTCCTATAGCTATCCCTAATAAAGAAGGAATCGGAGATGCTGGTCATCGCAGTTGAAAATATTCCTCCGCGTCTTCGTGGCAGGCTTGCTGTTTACCTGCTCGAGATACGAACAGGCATTTATGTCGGAGATGTCTGTAAACGTGTAAGAGAAATGCTTTGGGAACAGGTAAAGGCTTATATGAATGATGGAAATGCGGCAATGATCTGGTCAACCAATACTGAATCGGGGTTTGATTTTGAAACAATAGGTAAAAATAGAAGAATACCAGTAGAAATGGAGGGTTTAAAACTGGTGTCTTTTCTGCCTGTTGATGAGCCTCAACAGTCGGCGCAAAAGCGATAGATCTTTGACATTTTAAAGGTTCATAAAATATGTTAAAATAGTCGGTAGATCTAACGGCAGTTTCTAGTAAATTGCCGTTCAAGGAGATGGAATTAGTCTGTTCCCCGCACACGCGGGGATGAACCGAAGAGGAACTTCTTGTAGTTAGAGAGAAGCAACTGTTCCCCGCACACGCGGGGATGAACCGGCTAAAATTAAATTTTTGGTGGTTTAAAATAACTGTTCCCCGCACACGCGGGGATGAACCGGAACGTCATTTATGAAAATTTATCAAAACATTCTGTTCCCCGCACACGCGGGGATGAACCGGCGCCAATTATAATAGCCACGATCCATTTTAACTGTTCCCCGCACACGCGGGGATGAACCGATTTTTCTTGGTCGTAGACAGCATCTTTACCTCTGTTCCCCGCACACGCGGGGATGAACCGGATTATGTAACCTTTGTTTTGACCTGCGGAAGCTGTTCCCCGCACACGCGGGGATGAACCGGCATCATTGAAATGGTCAAAGATGTTCTTGCTCTGTTCCCCGCACACGCGGGGATGAACCGCCGTTGTCCATGCTGTTTCGACTCCTACAACGCTGTTCCCCGCACACGCGGGGATGAACCGTCTACGGGGTCGCCTTCTTCATCATAAACAACCTGTTCCCCGCACACGCGGGGATGAACCGATCAAAAGTTTTATTGTAACCTGCAAAACGGACTGTTCCCCGCACACGCGGGGTTGAACCGATGAACTATTTAAATCGACCATGAAAAAATCGCTGTTCCCCGCACACGCGGGGATGAACCGTCCGAGGGGGCGGAGGGCGAGGCTCTGCCTTCCTGTTCCCCGCACACGCGGGGATGAACCGGTTGGCTCCTGTGACAGCCGTTGATTTCACACCCTGTTCCCCGCACACGCGGGGATGAACCGTCTCTTCCATTTCAGCAATCAAAGGGATTACCCTGTTCCCCGCACACGCGGGGATGAACCGACGCTTATGATTATTGGGGCATGACTGAAAAGCTGTTCCCCGCACACGCGGGGATGAACCGCTGAGCATATTGGGAAGATAGCCAAATATGATCTGTTCCCCGCACACGCGGGGATGAACCGATGCCCTGGAAATATCTACCCAAGGGAACGGACTGTTCCCCGCACACGCGGGGATGAACCGGGGGTCAATCATAAAAAAAATGGCGAAAATTCCTGTTCCCCGCACACGCGGGGATGAACCGGTTTTCGGTAGTCGTAAATTGTCCATTTATCACTGTTCCCCGCACACGCGGGGATGAACCGGATGCAATGACTTAGGATTTTGCCGCAAAAAACTGTTCCCCGCACACGCGGGGATGAACCGCACCTTTGCAAAAAGCAGAAAGAATACACTCGCTGTTCCCCGCACACGCGGGGATGAACCGAACAAAATTTATAAACGAACTGCTGATTTTGACTGTTCCCCGCACACGCGGGGATGAACCGCTCACAAACCAAAAGTCGAGCCCAAATTTGTACTGTTCCCCGCACACGCGGGGATGAACCGTCGCAGAATTTGTTTTGAACCCTTTGCCAGTACTGTTCCCCGCACACGCGGGGATGAACCGGTGTGTTCCTGCTTTTTTAACAGGCTCTTTAGCTGTTCCCCGCACACGCGGGGATGAACCGTTAACAATAATAGCGGTTACTTTTCTAATCTTCTGTTCCCCGCACACGCGGGGATGAACCGAAACTGATCGATTTATCACAGAGGACGGGATACTGTTCCCCGCACACGCGGGGATGAACCGTTTTTTTTTTAAAAGGGAAAATTTATGATCAACTGTTCCCCGCACACGCGGGGATGAACCGAAATCCAGGCCATTTCATCAACCCACTTTCATCTGTTCCCCGCACACGCGGGGATGAACCGAAATTTCGCTCAGAATTATTGGGATAAAAAAGCTGTTCCCCGCACACGCGGGGATGAACCGAAAAGCTTGCTGAATTGTGGGGTAATGGATTCCTGTTCCCCGCACACGCGGGGATGAACCGACGCTTCTCAACCAGATACCCGAAGTTATTCTCTGTTCCCCGCACACGCGGGGATGAACCGTAGTATATAGGCTTCCTTTCTGCTTCCTTACCCTGTTCCCCGCACACGCGGGGATGAACCGGATACATTTTCATCTGCTTGTTGCCTGTAAGGCTGTTCCCCGCACACGCGGGGATGAACCGACCAGTAAAAATTTGAATATCAGCCATGTATTCTGTTCCCCGCACACGCGGGGATGAACCGTATGGTAAAAACCGGATAGGTTTCCTAACAATCTGTTCCCCGCACACGCGGGGATGAACCGATATGCTAACTTTTTGAATCTTTTATAATTTTCTGTTCCCCGCACACGCGGGGATGAACCGCGTGTGCATCTGCCTCCGCCCCCTCTGGCTGGCTGTTCCCCGCACACGCGGGGATGAACCGTTCAATTAATTTTCGGTGTCTCAACAAAACAGCTGTTCCCCGCACACGCGGGGATGAACCGGAGATGTAAAAAATGGGATACGACAAAGCTGACTGTTCCCCGCACACGCGGGGATGAACCGATCGGTGACATTTTAGAAGATCCTAAATCCGGCTGTTCCCCGCACACGCGGGGATGAACCGGTTTTTTTTTAAAAGGGAAGATTTATGATCAACTGT
>CAYUET010000034.1:0-30783 GCA_964443875.1 uncultured bacterium
ATTTTAAATTTTAAAACTGTAAAAAATTTGTATAAACGGGACAGGCTCTATATAAAATTGCCGTGATTGCCGGAAGCCTTCGCAAAGATTCCTTCAACCAGAAATTAGCAAGGGCTCTTGTAAAACTGGCCCCCTCTGAATTCAGCTTTCAGCACGTCCGGATTGGGGACTTACCCCTTTATAATCAGGATGAGGATGATCATCCTGCGGAGTCTGTCAATCGCCTGAAGACTGAAATCCGGTTATCGCAGGGTCTTTTATTTGTAACCCCTGAATACAACCGTTCCATACCCGGAGTCCTCAAAAACGCACTGGATCATGCCTCACGTCCCTATGGTCAAAGCGTCTGGGCGGGAAAACCGGCCGGAATTCTGGGTGTTTCAATCGGGCCCCTTGGTACCGCCCTTGCCCAACAGCACCTGCGCAGCATCCTCGCCTGCCTCAACGTTCCTACCCTTGCGCAGCCTGAAGCTTATATCCAGTTCAATGAGACCCTGTTTAACGATATGGGGGATCTGGGTTCGGGAAGCAAACAATTCTTACAGAATTGGATGAACCAGTACGTCTCCTGGATAAAAAAACACATTTAATCCGAATTTTGTGCGTAAGTGTCAAATATTCGGGATGCAATATCCGGATTAAATGCTCTGTCAATAAAGAGACAAAAACCGGAACACACAAAATTAATGTATCCTTATTCACCGCTTACGCGTAAAATCCGGGTTAAACGCCGATATCCTCGTTCCAGAGTTCCGGTTTTTCAGCGATAAAGTCCTGCATCATCCTGATGCAGATTTCATTCTGCAGCACTTCCACCCTTACTCCGCGGGCTCGCAGCAAATCCTCCTCCCCCATGAAAGTCTTATTTTCAGCGACAATGACCCTGGAAATGCCATAGAGGAGAATGGCTCCGCTGCACATCACGCAGGGTGAAAGGGTGGTATACAATATCGACTCCCGATAGACACGGGCAGGCCTGCGTCCGGCATTTTCAAAAGCGTCCATTTCCCCGTGAAGGATGACGCTTCCCTTCTGAACACGGCGGTTATGGCCCCGGCCGATAATCTTCTCCTGGTGAACAAGGACGGAGCCTATGGGAATTCCACCCTCAGCAATCCCCTTGCGGGCTTCTTCAATGGCAACCTGTAAATAGATATCCATAAACGCTCCTTCTTCCAATTAAACTTTTAAAGGATTATTCTCAATCCATTACGCAGCGAAAACCGATGGTATTGTTACATTCCAAAGGCTTTGTCTTAAATTCAAATTGGGATTCCATCTCCTTCAAAATAAAATTCCAGCATCCTCCCATGATATATTTAAAAGCCTCATCACCGCTCTCACACCACTGCCACACATTTCCGATCATATCATAAAGGCCGAAGGCATTGGGCAGATAATAATTCACCGGAGAAAGATTTTTAAATACAGCCTCCTTGTTGTTGCACTTCTGAATATCCCGGATATTTTCCCAGGGAAAGGAGTTGGGTTTATCCCCAAAAGCCGCAAGCACCCACTCTTCTCTTGTAGGCAGCCTTTTTTTCTTCCATTCCGCATAGGCAAGAGCATCACGATAGGTAAGATGAACCGCCGGATAATGGAGTCTTTTCATGAATTCCATGAGACCTGCCTCCTCCCCGTCCGGGTTGTGCCAGCAGGCCCCTTTTTTACTTGCAGCTCCCACTCCCTGAAAAATAATTTTCTCCACTCCCTTATCCATCAATTTTACCCAACCCGTTTTGGAAATGACCAGGGACTTTCCATTTTTTTCAGCAAGTGTTTTATAGCCTGTTTGATCAACAAATTCCTTGAACTGAAGAAACGTTACCGGATAAATATCCATCCAGAAACGATTCGCAATTTTTTCCATTCCGACCACTTTTATTTTTTGCAGCTTTGATGGGGTTATCCCCTCAATTTCCTTACCGCTGGCAGAAACAGGTTTTTCACCGATTATTCCAAGTTTTTTGGCCTGTTCATCCAGCATCCGGCTGTCTTCCTGGGCTTTGAGAATTGCGCCCCGGGTGGCTTCAATTTTCTGCTGAACGCCATTGTATTCCTGATCAAGATCTTTTAAGGAATCTGCAATATTCCTGTTCTTATTCACCAGCATCAGAACTTCTTCTTTGGTTTCCTTCCTTCCCACAAAGCGTTTTAACGCGCTGACGATTAATTTAATGGCTTCTTTCAATGCCCCTTCCGCTTTACCTTCAATCTCGATTAAATGATCTAAAATATCCTCGCCCTCGCTTTGGAGTTCCATGTATCTTTCCTGGTTTGCCGCAAGGGATTGGTTTTCGTCAGGAGTCAGTCCTCCGGGAGTATGCATTTTTTCTAAAAGTGAAGAAACCTGCTTTTGAAGAGGCCTGAACTCATCCAGAAATTTCTTGGCTTTTTCCTTTAAAATTTCGAACTGTTTTTCAAAAGAATCTTTTCCCTCGTATTCCTTCGCATCTTTCACTTCCGCATTATACCCTTTTTCAAATTCATTCATTGCTTTCAAGCCTTCATCAATAAGGGCTTGAAGAGAATCCGAATCGGCAATTTTCTTATCCAGAATAAGATTCTGAAGATTGGATTTAATCCGGTTCAGAGCTTTCGCAAGTAAAGGATCCATGTCCTTTTCCTGCTGGATTTCGGCAAAAGAGGAATAGAGTCTTTTCTCGAGATATTCGGTCTTTCTTCTTTCAATATTAATCTTCGCAAGCCTAAGCTGGCCTTCCTCTTCGCTGATCTTCCCTGAAGAGATATCCGTCTGAATGGCTTCCGCCTGAACGTTAAGGGCTTCAAGCTGACCTAAAATTTTAAGACTTTGCTCCCGGGCATCCTTTACCAGCCTTGAATTTTCAATGAAGGATCGGGCGGTCTTATCGACTGCAGTTTCAGCGTCTTCACTTTTAGGAACAACAACAATCTCTTTTTCAATTTTTTCTGCTTTTGCTTTATTTTTTTGAGAAGCCAATGAAGCTTTTTCAATTTCCGTATTACCCTGATGAATATCCTCCACCACTTTACTGTTCTTCTCAACCATCCTCAGCACTTCCTGCTTCACATCGCTCTTCCCCACAAACCTCTCCAGGGAACTGATGATCAGAACCACAGCTTCCTTAAGTGCTCCCTGAGCTTTCTTTTCGAGTTCCTTGAGCTTTCCTAACAGTTTTTCACCTTCTGTCTTAAATCCGTTAAACTGCGCTTCATATCCGGCTAAAAGCTTGTTTTCCTCTTCGGTCAGCCCTGCCTCCGTTTTTTTCTTTTCCAGTAAAGGTTTCATTACCCGGCTTAATTCCTTAAACTGCCCTAAGAGTGCCCGGGCATTCTCCTTGATCTTCTTAAATTCCTCCTCTGCGCTCTCCTTCCCCTCGTATCCGGCTTCCGCCTTTCCTCCCAGCTCTGTTTTCTCAATTTTCTCCAGCGCCTTTAGCCCTTCCTCCAGAATCAGCCCCACATCCTCTTCGGGTTTTAGTCCCTTTTTCCCAATGTATTCCTTTAAACTCTTTTTAATTTTCTCAAACACAGCGGCAAGTTCAGGCGCCTCCGCCTCTTTCACCGCATCCAAAGCCTTCACAAGCCGTTCGGCAGCATTGTTGGTCCTGTCTCTCTCGGCTTCCAGTTCCCTGAGCTTCCTTCGGCCTTCCTCCTCACTGATCTCCCCTGACTCAAGCCCCTCTTTGATCTTCAGCACCTTTTCGTTAAGCTCTTCCAGTTTTTGGGCGATCCTCGTACTCTCTTCATGAACATCAATCACCGGGCGGTTTTCGGACTGACTTTCCATTTCTTTATATTTAAAAACCACTTTTCCGGAAAACTCTTCCAGAGTAACCCCTGTGTTCCTGATGCTGCTGTAACTTTGTCTTGCGCTCTGCAGGGCTTCATGAAGACTTTCACTCATTCCTTCACCCAATTTTTTTTCTATTTCACCTATTTTCTCTGTTTCCGCCTGCGCCTTTGTTTCCAGAAATTTTCTTTTTTCCTCCAGTTTCTCCACTTCCTCCCTGGCCCTGTCCATTGCAACCGTCTTCTCTTCTATATCCTTCTGAATTTTTTCATAGGAAATATTCAGTTCCTTGTACTGATCCACTATTTTTTTACTTTCCGCGTTCAAAACATATAAAAGATCTCCGGCTGTTTCTTCATCAAGTTTTTGACCCTCTTTCTCTTTAGCCCTTTCCTCTCTGGAAACGATTTTTTTAATTCTCTCGTAAATTTTCTGGCCCTTCCGGGTAATCCGTTCCAGATTCTTCGAAAGCTTTTCTACCGTCCCGTCTTCAATGGCCTGTTCCATTCCTTCTTCTGTCTCTTCCAAAATTTTTTCGAGCTCCACGGACAAATAACGGGTATCATCCCTGGCATCCTTCAGTTTTTCATTCAGCCCCTTGTTCACTCCTTCATGGGTCAGTTCATTATCCAGATGTAATTTTTCCTCTCTTGCCCTGATCAGATCCGATTTTTTCCGTGAAATCTCACTCCTTATTCTTTCATACTCTTTATCAATATTCTGAAATTCCTCCTTCTCTTTTTCCAGATCCAAAGCTCCCTTTCCTCGAAACCTGGCCTCTCCCTCCTTTAAATCGTCGACCACCTTCTTGTTCTTCTCAACCATCCTCAGCACTTCCTGCTTCACATCGCTCTTCCCTACAAACCTCTCCAGGGAACTGATAATCAGGACTACGGCTTCCTTAAGTGCACCCTGGGCCTTTGTCTCGATTTCACGCAGCTTCATCAGATGCTTTGCACCCTCTGTCTTAAATCCGTTAAACTGCGCTTCATATCCGGCAAAAACTTTAACTTCCTCCTCGGTCAGCCCTGCCTCCGTTTTCTTCTTCTCCAGGAGGAGTTTCATCGCCCGGCTTAATTCCTTGAACTGGCCCAATAAAACCCTGGCTTCTTCCTTAATCCGCTTAAATTCCTCTTCAACATCTTCCTTCCCCTCATACCCGGCCTCTTCGCCTCCAACCTCCGTCCTCTCGATTCGCTCCAGCGCCTTCAACCCCTCCTCCAGAATCAGCCCCATATCTTCTTCAGGGCTCAATCCCTTCTTTCCGATAAATTCCTTCAGGCTCTTTTTAATCTTTTCAAACACCCCCGCAAGCTCGGGATCCTCCTCTTTCGTCTTTTCCATGGCTTCCATCAGCTTTTCCGCAGAATGGCTGGTCTTGTCCTGCTCCGATTCCAGCTCCCGGAGTTTCCTCTGCCCTTCCTCTTCGGTCAGCTCTCCCCTCTCAACACTTTCCTTGATCCGGATCACCCTGGCATTCAAAGCCTCCAGGGTCGAAGCCATCCGCTCGCTTTCCTTATGAAAAAAACTTTTCAGTAATTTTTCCTGAAGGGGTAAAGGTTCAAAGTGCAGATTTTCTTTTTCAATGCCCTCCGTTGTATCTTCCTCGGCCGGTTTGGAAATACCGGATACGGCTTTTTGTATTTTTTTCAGATCTTCCGCGCTGCCCTCCCCCCTGACAACATTCATTGCAGAGGGAACTATTTCGCTGACAATATTTTTAAGATATTGAACTTCAGCTTTTAAATGATGGACTTCATCAAACTTGGTTTCTTTTAAAACAGTAACCGTATTGAATCTTCCGATTCCGATACGTTCAGGGTTGGAATCCTTCCAGAACAAATCCCGGCACATCTTATTGATATCGGATTTTAAATCTGAAAGAACTTTTCGTTTTTCCTTAAGATAATTTTTTTCGGTCTTTCCGTATTCTTCCGGATAGGGCCACAATTTTTGAATAATTTCATCCGACTTGATGGACCGTTTTTCCTGTAAATCCTGATCCGTTGAATAATAGCTGCGTAATATGGAAAGGAGACGTTTCTCTTCCGAATTTTTTTTATAGGCTAATTTCGAAAATAATAAATCAAGATCCGCCAGAGTTAAGGTTTTATTCACGCGTTAACCCTTCTTAAGACACTCCATACGCGCATTCCTTTTTCAAACCTTTTTTCTGTCTTTGGAAAAAAGAAACTGGTCTCCGGAAACCTGCTGCATCCGCTTCCCCTCAAGGCCGGCCTGAATGTTGTTCACAAGATCAATCACCTGGGAAAGCTTCTGGCTGATAATGTCAAAATTCTGGGATTTTTCGCTGATGATTTTGTTTAAATTCTGAATCACCGGATCAATTTTCGTTTTAGTTCCCGTATCCTGTTTATCGAGGCAATCCTGGGAATTAAAGATCAGATCCAGGATGTCCCCGGATGTTTTTGAAAGATTTTCCTTTGTATTTTTAATCTTGTCAACCGCCTCTGATTTTTTGAGGTACATCTGGATATTCGCCAAAATAGTGCACACCGTGCCTGACTTTGCCTTTTCCTTTTCAATCTGGGCGGAATACTCCTTTTGAACAAGGAGATGTTGCGCCAGAAACTCCAGCATATCTTTTAAAATATAAAAAAGATGAACACAGGGGCTGATGTCTACTTTGTCTAAAAAAGCAATCACATAAAGGCTGTTGCTGATTTTAAAGGGGATTTCCAGCCTTCCCGAGATTTCGCCCTGAAGTTTATTATTTTTCAGAATGTCCTGATAAATCTGGACCTTTTCATAATTATTCATCTCGCAGGGTTCAATTTTGCAATTCCGGGTATTGAAAGTTTTTTGAAGGCATTCCTCAAATTCCGAAAAAATATCAGGAAGCTTTGTTTTGCCGGAACTTTTTCTGAAAGCGGCAATCAGTGAAATTCCGAGACTCTTTTGAAGGGCACTCTGTTTTTTTTCTTCCTCAAGCTGTTTCTGAAAAATTTCAGTCTGACCGGATATTTCCGCGGAAGCATTATTTTTAAATGCGGCTAGTTGCTCTTTGACTTCAGAGGTCTCTCTCTGATAAAGATCGGCCTGATTCTGCAGATTCATGATCTGTGAATTCAAATTATTGGATTCATCTTTGGCTGCAGAAAAATCCTGCTGTATCTTCTCCATCTGAGTTTTAAGTAAAAAACGTTCCTGGGCCCTTTTAATGATGATTTCCAGAATATCCATGTCAATGGGCTTATACACAACATCCGAAATATCTTTTCCGAATTCTGCCAGCACATCCTTGAACTGGTCAAGATCCGCCATGGCAACAATTTCAACATTCTTTGAAATACTGTGGATCTTCTCTATCAGTTCCCTGCCTGTGCTTTCTCTGAGTTTTATATTGGTCACAAGGACTGCGGGCTTTTCATCGGAAAGAATTTTCAATCCCTTTTCGAGGGAGGACGCGGTAAAAAGTGTAATATCTTCTGAAGGGTAGAACATTTCGATGGTTTCAAGAACCATCTCTTCATTATCCATGACAAGAATTTTTTGAATATTTTCCACGGATACAAGCCCTCTATTTGAATTGTGAGATATTTAAAATCACCCTACAATGAACCGAGCGCTTCAATTATTTTAAAGGGAAGGTGTTTGATCGTCAATAAATCATTCTGAATTCATGATGAAAATATTTTTTTCAGAAGACTTTTACTATCTTTTCGCCGATACATTGATAATCAAGGTTTTATTTTTCAGACAATCCTCCTCAGTGCCTTTTCATCATTGGAGGTTAAAATCTCCAGATTCTGAGTTACTTTCTCTATCGGCCAATCCCACCACTTCATTTCCTGAAGCAGATGAATCACTTCATCGCTGAAACGCATCCGGATAAGCTTTGCAGGATTTCCGCCCACAATGCTGTAAGGCGAAACAGGATTAACCACAACAGATCTCGAGGCAATAATGGCCCCGTTGCCAATGTTTATTCCCGGCATGATCAGCGAATCATAACCGATCCAGACATCATTCTGAATAACGGTGTCTCCCTTCATCGGCAAGTCTTCCATTTTAGGCATTACCTTTTCCCAGCCGTTCCCGAATATTGAAAAAGGGTAGGTTGTAAAGGCATTCATTTTATGGTTCGCGCCATTCATAATAAATTTGACATCACGGGCTATGGCGCAGAATTTTCCGATAATCAGCCTGTCATTCAAAAAAGGATAATGATAAAGAACGTTTCTCTCAAAATTCTCCGAATCAACCGGATCGTCATAATAAGTATAATCACCGACAATAATATTGGAATTTTTAATCACATTTTTTAAAAAACAGACCTGATCAAATCCTTTCATGGGGTGTTTTTCATCTGTTCCCGGTCCGAACATTATGCCTGCTTCATCGGGCTGTTGAATTTTATCAGAAATATTATAAAAGAGCCTCCTGCTTTTATGAGGAGCCCTTTATTTTTTCCATATATAAAAGTTCAACATCACCCCGTTTTTCCCTTTTAAAAATGACAAAACCCGATTTTTCATAGAGCCGGATATTATTTAAACTTTTTGAACCGGCAAATAATTCATATCGTTCAGGGTTAAAACACTCCTGAATTTTCTTCATTAAGGCTGAGGCGATTCCCTGATTTCGGAATTCCGGATGTACGGCCAATTTATGGATATAACAGGTTTTATTTTTTTCACAAGCGCGTACTGTTCCAAATATTTTCTTATCTGCTGCAGCCGCAAGAAAAATATGGGTTTTAAACTGTTCAATGACTTGATCAAGAGTCTGGGTCAGCGGTTCTATCCTGTAATCCTTATATCTTTTGCCTTCTGTCAGAAAGGCCAGCTTTTGCAGAGCCAGTATCTCTTCTGCATCAGACACCTTTGAAGTCACAATTTCATAATGCATAACCATTAATTCCTCAAAAATGCTTTTCGGATTACTTCCGCCAATTGAAACGTATTCACAGGTTTTGTCATCAATTTGAATACCCCGATTTTTTCAGCCAGTTCCGTAATCTCCTCATGGATGTAACCTGAATTAATGATAACCGGGATATTCTGCCTTATTTTTTTCACCTTTTCAGCCATTTCAATTCCGGTCATATGCGGCATTGAATAATCTGTAATAACAAGATCAAATTGGTCAGGATTATTTTTAAAGGCGTCAAGAGCCTCCTCGGTCTCTGTAAAATCGAAAACTTTATAGCCGAGATTAATCAAAATGCTTTTCAGCGGATCAAGCACCTCCCGGTGATCATCCACCAGAAGAATTCTTTCAGTTCCGCCGATAAGGGATTGGTTAACCGATCCATTTTCAGAACCATCGATTGCAGCAGGAATAAGAATATTAAAAACAGAGCCTTGCCCCACCCTGCTGTAAACAGTAATGCTTCCATTGAGTTTTTGGACAATGCCGTGAACTACAGAAAGGCCGAGACCCGTTCCCTCTCCCTGGGGTTTTGTTGTGAAAAATGGCTCAAAAATTTTTTCGAGGATTTCAGGTTCTATTCCTTTTCCTGAATCGGTGATCCTGAGCATTACATGCTTTCCTGTCTTCATTCCCGGGTGACGAGCGGAAAACTCCTGATCTATAAGCATATCTTCGAGGGTGATTTCAATTGCTCCGTTTTTTTTCCCGATGGCATGAACAGCATTGGTGCAAAGATTCACGATAATCTGGTGAAGCTGAATGGGATCGGCCATAATCACTGAATCACTTTTGAATTCGGACTTAATCTCAATTTCAGGAGGGACGGAGGCCTTCATCAGTTTCACCGCTTCTTTAATAACATGTTTTGGAATGATCGGGTGAAGCTCCTGTTTGCTCTTCCGGCTGAAGGTCAGAATCTGGCTTATGAGATCCCTGGCCCTTTCCGACACCTTCATTATTTCCCTGAGATTGGATTCCGTAACAGAGGGGTTGCCGGGGGTCAAAAGGGAAAGCTCGGAATATCCCAGGATACCGGTCAGCATGTTATTAAAATCATGGGCAATGCCTCCGGCCATTGCACCCAAAGCTTCCATTTTCTGTGATTGGATCAGCCTGGCCTGCAGTTTCAGTTCTTCGGTAATGTCCCGGGCAATTTCCAGATAACTCTGAAGAGTCCCTGAATCGTCGATAACGGGAATAATCAAAACGGAAAGAGTCAGGGTTTCAGGGGTTTGGCTCCGGATGATGACATTTCCCGACCAGGTTTTACCGCTCTTCAGTTCTTTCCAGATGTCTTCAGGAGGAATGTTGTTTACGTTGGTCAAATCCACTTCTGAACCGATGAGATTTTCTCTGCCGGTGCCCATGATCTTTTCTGAAATTTCATTGGCAAAGATGATTTTTCTGTCGAGTCCGATATTTAAAATCACATTTTCTGAATGGAGAGTAAGCTGCTTCAGCAAATTCATTAATTTTTGAACGGGAGAACTGATGCGTTTTGACAAAACAATAATCACAGACACCGTAAGCACAAGAAAAAGACAGCCCCCGATCAGCAGGAAAAAAAGAATGGAATTCACGGGCTCCATAATCTCTTCCCTGTTCTGTGTAAACAGCACAGTCCAATCCGAAATCTCAACGGGAGTATAACCGGCAATTTTATGGATTCCCCTGAAAGTGTATCTCTCTGCACCGGTTTCATGGTTTTTAACTCGTGCTGAGATAACCTCCATCCCCGGTTCATTGTACATGCAAAGATTTTTAAGCAGTTCTTTCTGCGGATGGACAATGACAACGCCTTCCCTGTCTATGATGAAAGCATAGCCGGTTTTTCCCGCCTTTACTGAAGACGCCATTTTGACCAGAAACTCTATATCCAGGAGTAATATGACTTCTCCTGAAAAAAATCCTGTATGATCATAAAGGGGCTTGGCTATTATAAAAATCAGTTCTCCGGTAAGTCGTGAAACAATCGGGCCTTCGATTCCTGTTTTTCCGTTCTTAGCCTGCATAAAATATTCACGATCCGATATATCCACAGACAGAGGTTCTTTAACTCGGGCATCCACCCTCACTTTCCCGTTCTTATCTGCAATCAGAATGGTCAAATAGTCAGGAATGATTTTAGTGTAAATGGTTTTGAGGTGCTCCGAAGCAAGCAGAAAATCCTCTGCCGCCACAGGTTCAATAATACCCTTATCGGCTGAAATCGCCGAAATAAGGTTAATCTGGTGCATGAAGGTTATCTCAATAATTGCCGAAACATCTTTTGCAAGCTGTACAGAGCGCTGCCTGAAGATTTCCTGAAGAGAGTGTGAAAGTTTCAGGTAAATGATGCTGCTGGTAAAAACCAAAGGAATAAAAACAGCAATAATACCGCCCAAAATCATTTTATGACTTAAAGACAGACCTTTAAGCATATTCATTCACCTGTGAAGATAAAAGTTATTTTCTTTTAAGTTTAAATTATTTTTATACAATAATCAATTTGAATGCGTTTAAAATTCTCTATTTTTAAAAACGACTGATTTTATAATTTCACTTGTCTCTTCAAGCCCCTGTAATATTAAAATCCGGGTTAATATTTCCCTACAACCCTGAAAAACCAGCCCTCAGCAGAATAATCGTCATCATAGCGCAGATCATCACTGTAATCTGTAAAATTATACCCCACACCAAGCCGGAAGTATTCACCGATTTCCCGGTCAATTTCCAGAAGCCAGCCTTTCTTTCTGTCCTCGATCTGTCTGTTGGCCAGGATTCTGTATTCCAGTCCTGCCTCCCATTTCTTTATAAAACGATAATTCAGCCGGAGAATATTCAAAGAGGTATCACTGGAAACCCAGTCCCTTGGACAGGCCTTTTCTTTAAGCATACGGTAAGCGGTTTTTCCGGCAAGCTGAAAATAGTCATTCAGGTCATAAATGGCTTCAAGGGCAATGATATGCCGGCGGTCCTCAACAGCAAATGAAAGATCGTCATTATTTAAAGGATTCCTGTCTGTGATGTAACTGTATTTGGAAATCAGGTTCAGCCTGTCCCAGGAAACAGGCCGGAGCGAATACCCAAGGGCTGCTTCCCTGAACTCGGCTTCAGGATCATCCAGGGCTTCATTATCCGTAATGCTGTAATTGAACCGCACAGACACTTCATTTCCATCATTGATTTTCCACAATCCCGTATTCCGGGTTACATACTGCATTCTTTCTGCGCTGCCGCTGTCTCTGCGCACCTCCGCATCCAGGCTCAAAGAGAAATTCTCATGGTTATCAAACCTCATGCCCAGGCCTCCTGCATCACGATTGATTGCAGAAGGCTCATCCGTCACATTCGAACGCTCATAGCGGATATCCATTTTCAGTGAATCCGAAAGTCTGCTTTCAAGGCCTGTAACATGGTTCGCCAGCATCCGGGACTGATACGACGAATAATCCTCTTTCATATAAAGCTTGTTATCCGTACTGATCTTTGTTCCCATTCCCTGCGACATGGACATGAATTTCCGGCCAGATGAATCTTTACCGGTCTGAAGACCCAGCGATTCCTCCGTATCCATTGAGGTTTGCCTGGCCACATTGATGGCCGTTGCATCCCCGCGGTTTCCAAGAGTTTCACGCAAAGACACCTGTGTCCTCTCTGATAAAAGCAGATCCGCTCCGGCAAACCCCTGATTGTTGGAATACCCGTTCACGGTCACCTGGCCTCCGCCATAGACATGCACTTTATCATTCCACTGGTATCCGATCCTTGCTCCGGCGGCGTCCACATCTCTAAGCTGCCTCATGCCCGTCCATGTGAACAGCGCGTTTTCCCTCTCAGTCTCCTGATGCTGATATTCCAGCCTGTAATCCCATGGACCCCGCCTGTAATCGGCACTGCCGGTCGTTGTGGCCACCTTGTTCTCTTCATAAATATACAGATCAGGATTCATTTCGCTCTCCTGCTGAGTATGTTTGATTCCGATAACTGTATTTTCAGTGGGTCTGTTGACTATCTCCCCGCTAAGGGTCTTGCTTCCATTAAGCGCTGTGTTTCCTGTTGCCGAAAAATCCTCACCCTGATCTGAATAAGAGGCCCTTACATCAGTATTGTTAAACAGCCTTGTTTCAGCTTTCACATTAAGAGTGGCCCCTGATTTTCCATCACTTAAAGTATCCCTCTGGGAAACAGAGGTAAAACCTCCGTCCAGGCTCCTGTTATTTGCCATCTGGGTTTCTTTTGTCTTATGATAATCCGCCCTTATTGCGCTGGTTGCGTTCAGGCGCAGTTCGACTTCCCCGCCCCCAAGCCTGTAGCTGCTGTTTTCCTTGTCCTGTTCCACATAGGTCCCCCCGACTTTGATGTGATCATTCAGATGCTGGCTCCCTTTTATTCCATAGGAGTCCCTTTTTACAGAGGAAAAAGTCTTGTATTCATAATCCGCGACAAGATAAGTCATTCCTCCACGCTGTAATCCACCGGATATGATCCCCTGCTGATAGGTGTAGGAAAAAGAACTTAAACTTTTAGTCAATAAAATGCGCCCAGTATCATAATCCATGTAATAATCCTTTTCTTCCTGAAGGGCATAGCTTCCCAGAACTTCGCTTGTTACAGGGTCTTTGATGTCCACACGTAATTTTTCACTGCCTTCCACTATTCCGTTTTCCCTGAGGTAGTACAATCCCCCACCGGTTGCCAGCATCTCATCATGTCCGCTTGCCTGAAATGCCCTGGCTCCAAAGGCGTTAACTTCCGTATAAGGCTGCCCGAATTTTGTCCTGGAAACGCTTTTGTAAAGCAGTTGCGCCCCGTGAAGGGTGCGATTATAGAGAGGAATTTCCGTATTGAACGAACCCCATCGGAATCGGGATTCATCCCATTCCACCATTAAGAATAATTCATCCCGTGTATTGTTCGCCACGTAGTCAACCTGTGAAGCATCCCCATACACCGGATAATATTTATCCGGATCCAGATTTCTGAAAAATTTGGTTTTTTCCGGTGAACGTTCAGTGTCCAGGCTCGCTGTAACCAGATATTTTCCTTTTACCTTCCCCTTCAGATACAGGGCAAATTTCCCATCCAGATGGAATCCCTCATCGTATTTATCGGATTGCCTGACCATTTCTATATTCCCTTTGGTTTTAAGGTCTCTCCCCATCCCTTCTCCCAGGGCTGTGATAAAAAAGTAATCCTCCTGAGAGGCCTCTTTTCCGGATGTCCCCGGAGTTTGAGGCTCCTTCAGGATTTCTGATTTTTTATTTCCTGCTGAAACCGTATCTGACAATTTGATTCCAAAATTAACCTTTACCATGCTGCCTTCCGTGGAGGTAAAAACCAGGGGGTTCTGTGTGGTGAAAACTATTTTTTCGTTTCCCTTTTTATTCAGAGAATCCAGTCTTATACTTCGGATATCAACCTTGACTGAATGAGTACCGGATGTCACTCCCGCCATATGATATTTTCCATTGCCGTCCGTTTGAATGACAACGCCATTCTCTGTGGCAAGCCTTACATGGGCTATCCCCGACTCCCCCTCATCCTGAATTCCGTTTTCATTCTCATCATTAAATACTTTTCCAACAAGGGTGCATTCCGTAAACAGAGGATCCTCTTCAATATCAACCTTACATGAGGAATCGTCACTCATTCGCCAGTCCTTCAGACTGTTCCATGCATAGGCTCTGGTCTTATATTCCCCTGCTTCCATGCCGACACCCACCCTTACCTGGTAGCTTAAATTCAATGTTTTTAAACCGGGAATTTCGCTTAAGGGAACGGTCATCCCCCTCTGGTTTTCTCCGTCCACTGTGGTTGACCCGTTAGTTAATTTTGAAGGGTCTATCTGTATGGTTCCCAGATAAACCGACCCTTCCACCATTTTAAATCCATAGGTCAGTGAATCTCGTATTTCAACATTGGAATAAGGCAGGGCAGAGCGGTTACGGATGGCAATATTAAACGTGATGATATCACCCACGGCTGCACTTTTCCTGCTTGCGGTCTTGATTACTTCAAGCGGATAGCCGGGGTCCATCGGCAGATCCAGCGTCATTTCATTTCCGGTTGCGGCAAAGCATTCCCCGTGATCTCCGTTTGTTTTGCTGGAAAGGGTATTGGAGGGGAAAATATAACCTTCCTTTTCAACACGAAAATAAAAAATTCCGTCATCCACATTAACCCGATATGGATTGGTAATGCTGGTTTGTA
Source organism: uncultured bacterium (assembly GCA_964443875.1). Taxonomy (GTDB): domain Bacteria; phylum Auribacterota; class JAFGBW01; order JAFGBW01; family JAFGBW01; genus CAYUET01. Next base: position 14,864 of record CAYUET010000034.1, read on the forward strand.
TAGGGGAAGAATCATTCTGATACTCATAAATGCTGACTATCGGCGAGTCCACAGGTTCCCCTGTTGAGGAGTCATAGACGCGACCGGTAATCAATGGATCAAGGTATTCGGTATAATATCGCCAGAGCTGACAGCCGGCAGAATTTTCCGTTCCGCCGTAAATATGATTATTAAAGGTTTTTAAACAGTATACTCCCTGATTGAGTGTAGTTCCGAATCCGCCGGAATCCGCCTGTATCCAGCTCGTTCCGTCTGAACTCTTCCATAATTCACTTCCATTTGTAAAATTACGTATTCCGGCATAAAGATTATTTTGAAAAACTTCCAGAGAATAAACAGCCACATTATCAATATTACCGAACCCATTAATATTGACCTGGTTCCAGTTTGTTCCATCCGAACTACGCCATATTTCCGCTCCGGTAATCGTATTATAAGTACCGGCATAAAGAGCCCCGTTAAATACAGTGAAAGCAAGAAGATAAGCATTATCGGCCCCCTTGCCAAATCCATTTGTAATGACCTGAGTCCAGGTCGTCCCGTCCGGGCTGCGTCTTAAATCACATCCGCTTGGAGTATTCCCGGTTCCGGCATAAAGATAACCATTAAAAACAGCCAGGGCACGAATCTGACTATTCCCGGCAAAATCTCCAAATCCGCTGGAAACAACCTGAGTCCATGCAGTTCCATCAGAACTCCGCCATAACTCGCAGCCGCTTCCGCTGATATTATGTGTTCCCGCGTAAAGATAGCCATTAAATACAGCTAAAGCATAAATGGCAACATTCGTATCACCAAATCCATCCGGACTGACCTGTGTCCATGTCATTCCATCCGTAGTCCTCCAGATTTCACAGTATGTAGAAGTATTATACGTTCCGGCATAAAGAGCATTGTTAAACACCGCCAAACATGTAATCTGCTGATTGGAAATATCTCCAAACCCATTACTGCCTGCTTGTAACCATGTTGCCCCCTCAGAGGAACTCCAGACTTCGGCTCCAAGGGAATTATTTCTGGTTCCGGCATAAAGCTTACTGTTAAAAACAGCCATAGACATAATATTGATATTTCCGGAATCACCAAATCCATTATTATAACCCGCCCCGGTTTCTCCTGTTGCGACTATGGGATTCCAGCCTGATCCTTCAACATAACCGCTGATTTTAAGGGTCAGATTCTGTACAGCCGTATTGCTGGCTGAATCCAGAACTCTTACACCAAAATTATAGGAGGCCGCCTGGGCTGTTGACATTCCGGGAGTTCCGCTGATAACTCCGGCGGTGTTCAGCGTCAGCCCTGTCGGCAGTGTTCCGGAATTCAGCCCCCATGTATAGGGTGGAGTCCCTCCCGCAGCAATTAAAGTCTGACTGTAGGGGGTTCCTTCACTTCCATTAGGCAGGGAAGATGTACTGATAGAAAGCGCAGACGGGGTCGATGGAGTTGGAGCTGGCACAGGGGTTATCAGGGTATCGACATTCACCTGAGGAATCACATCAGAAACAGTAAGGGAAGTGTCCTGAATTATTCCGGTCTGTTCACTCAGAGTATTGGTTGTTACCCCTGTTCCTGAACTGATTTCATTTACAAAAGTTCCGGAAGTATCAGAGCCTGCCCCCTGATTATCGCCGTCTCCTCCGGAGGGTGGACCCTCTGCGGCCTGCTCATCTGTCTGAGAATCATCTTTCTCTGGAGTTACCTCATCCTTTGACTCTTCTTTTTCAGACTCTTCTGTCTCAGTTCCATCTGATTCAGAATCTTCTATGCCCAGTTTCTCCGTTTTTATTTCCTCTGAACCACTCTTGTCACTTAATTCCTTTTCCTCAGTACCCTCTTCCTTCTTCACTTTCTCCTGCTTATCTTCCTCATCTTTCTCTTTGTCCTTTTCGGTTTTTTGGATATCCGGATCTGCAGCCTCAATAAGGCCTTTAATTTCCTGACGGATAGATTCAGACAGCTTCTCCATGTCTTTCAATTGCTGTGGATCCATATTTTCAGATGTTCCAGGTTTCTGATGCAGAACCAGATTCAATTTTTTTCCTTCCCGGACCAATTCCGCTTTATCAAAAAAAATGCCGTTTTTATCAAAGCTGCGAATATTAACACGCCCCCTCAAAACAGAAATCATAGAATGTATCTCATCCATAACCTTCAAACTGAAACAGGTTCCCCTGACTGCACTCAAAGCTGTCGGAGTTTTAACCTTAAACCTTGAAATCTGGGGCAAATCTTCCACATTCACCAAAACTTCGCCAAGAATTAAATCCAGATAAACGTCACTGAGCTTGTCTAAGGAGTCGGCTTCAAGCTTAATGACTTTGAGTTCGGTATTTTCAAAAATCTGGGTATAGGAATCCTTATTCCCCAGCCCTTCAATAAATAAAAGGGCGCTTGATTTAGGCCCTGTTTTGATTGTCATCCATTCCTTGACCTTATTCCCATTCTTGACCGCATACCATTCGTCACCACCGGGAAGTCTGACCTGAACATCATTGATGACTTTGACCACTTTCCAGGAATACAGTGACTTTGACTCAGCGAATAAAGACAGACGGGGGAAAAATAAAACAAATAGAAACAGAAAGGCAATACGCCCTGCTGACTTGAAGGCTCGTATTTTCAGGACATTCTTCAAATTCCCCCCTCAGGAAAATATGAATATCATGTTAATAATAAGCTATTTATCGGCAGATCATCTTATAAAGTAAAGGAGTATTTGACACTAACCTGCATACTGCATGAAAAATAATTTTAAAATTATTTGGAGCCCTTATTATAAAAAGGTTCTACCCTGTTATAAATCTTATTTTCAGTCAATTGAGCCGGAGAGGCATTCTTTTATGAATAAACCAGAGATTTCGACCATGATGGATGTCTTAATATAAAAGACTTTTCCACGGCTAAAAACAAAAACCCCTTCAGTCAATGACTGAAGGGGTTTTAAACTTAAGGAGAAATAAAAATACTATATAACTTAAGCGATAATCTTCTTACGGCGAAAAGCCAGTAATCCGGCTATACCCATACTTAAAAATACGAAAGTTGCGGCTTCAGGAACAATCTGTTCCTTTGTAGCGATGGTAAAATCGTCAAATCCAAACCAGTCACGGGTAATATTATTCCCTGTAAAAGTTACTTTTGTAAAGGCAGTGTCCGTATCAAGGACACCAAAATAAAGCACAGAACCGCTTGCAATACCCTTATTATGAGGAATCGTATAGGTGAGTGTTTGTCCAAGAAGATTTTCCAAAGTCATTGTCAACTTCAGCTCAACATCAGATTTTTCAAGGTCAGTTGCATAAAAACCAAAAGCAGACTGGGCTTTTTCAAAAGATAAAGAAAAAGAAGCTGTTCCGCCATCAGAAGCAATACTGGTAGGAAGCTCCAGAAAGTGATCTCCGTCATCAGAAACAGAAAACCTACCTTGTTGTACAGGACCTAATTCATTTTCATCATCCCAGTCTCCGGAAACATATCCGCCCTGAAGAACTCCAGTTCCTGCTTCACCGAAATCGACATTAATGGATTCCCCATTCAATCCGGTTCCATCAGCAAAACCCTGAAAAGTTTCGATATAAATACTGTCAGGATTGATATAATTAAGAAAACTCTGCTGGGCAGCAACTGAATTGGCCCAGGATGAAGCATGGGTTCCACCATAATTAGTACCCGTATTGGCATCTTCTCCAAAAAAAGTTATTGGTAACGCACAAGCATTAAAACTGATAAATCCAGACAGAAGCGCTATCAATCCAAGTTGAAAAGCTAATTTTTTCATAACATATTCTCCTTTAAGTTGCTGATATATACAACCATAATTACTGTTTAGCAAGGGCATTTTATTTTTTTATTTATTTTTTTCTTGTTTTAAAAAGAAGATCCGAAATGACTGTATTATTTTTTACAAGTCCAAATTATTCAAAAAAACTTATAAAAAACTTACAAATGCCTGTAAAACACTGTTTTTTCAGGTATCCGGCATTATTCTTGCAAAAATACAAATAGAATGCTCACTATAATAAATAAACACAACCCTCTTTTTCGAAGTGTCTATTAATCTTTCTTAGCCCAGGTCACTTTTTGCTTTTTTGAAATAAAATGAATCAATCCCATAAGGGAAGAGAAATTCAGTATGCAGAAAGCATACGGAAAAGAAAGCAGTCCTGTCTTGACTTTAGTTCCTTTTAAAATAAAGCCAGCTACAGCCATTAAATAAAAGAAAACCTGAAAAACAAAACAACAAAAATAAAAACCAATCCCTGCAAGCATGGCATTGGAAACAAAAGCAGAGATGAGAAAAATAAAGGCAAAGGCTCGTAAAAGCTTATGGGAAAAGAACTGCCAGGCAATCCTGTTTTTAAAAGGGTTTAAAAACTCCCTGTAATGAAAAAAAAGCTGAAAATTTCCAGCCAGAGTTCTCACCTTCCGTCTTAATTCCTCGGCTGAAGATTCCGCAACTTTGTCAAATACCAGAGACTCAGGTTCAAAAAGGACTCGAAAACCCTGTTCAACGACTTTTAAAGGAATATAAACATCATCCAGAAGAATATCTGCGGGCGGCGCGACAAAAAGTTTTTTTCTTATGGCATAAAGAGCTCCTGTTGCCCCGACTGTCGAGCAGAAGGAACTTTCCATCCGGCGTATCCATTTTTCATAGCGCCAGTATGCCCCAACCCCTTCACCGACAAGGGTTACATTCTCTTTATAAAAAAGCAATTCTCCGCTCACGCAGCCGACTTCAGGATCGGCAAAATCAGCCATCAGATTTGTTATGGCCTGTTTATCAAAAATCTGACGGGTATCGCAAAAAACAATAAAATCCGCTGAAGCCATAGGCACAAGATATTTCAAAACATTTACCTTCCCTGCCCGTTCAGGTGAAAAAAAAGTTTTAATGCCCAGGCTTTCATATTGCTTAAGAATCTCATTGGTTTTATCCGAAGAACCATCTGATCCTGCGATAATTTCAAGTTTTCCCATGTATTCCAGCTCAAGAAGGTTCTTAAGTTTTCTTTCAATATTTTTTTCCTCATTGTAGGCGACGAAAAGAATTGAAACATCCGGAAAGAAGTTGTCTTTATGAGGCAGATGAGGCGTAATCTGATTCAAAAACCAGAGCAGAAACGGGTAACCCCAATAAGTATAAAATAAAAAGAAAAAAGATACCCAGAATATGATTTCAAAGATACCCATTATTCTTCATCTCCTGTCAGGGGAATCAGGACATTTCTTATCTTGTTATAAAATTTTATTCCGATCATTTTCTTTGCCCCGTCTTTCAGGGCCTGTTTAAAAGCCATTCTTTTAAAATTTTTACGGCTGAGAAAATCCTGAAAATCCTGAAGCGTTGTATCTCGTTTGAGAGCGACTCTTTTGAGGGTATAGTTTCCCCCCTGATTTGTTCCTATATCTGAAGTAAAAACTTTTTCATAGCCGGCTTCCTGGGCAATCCTGAGAACCTTTTGATTATAAAGTCCTCTTGGAACAGAAAAATATTTTATTTCTTCACCTGTTATGTCTTCCAGAGTCTTTTTAGACTCTGTGAGTTCATAAAAAATGTCTTTGTCCTTCATACAATGAAGGAAATTATGGGTCACCCCATGAGAACCGATAATCATCCCCTGTTGTTTAAGGCAAAGGATATCATCTTTACTGATTTTTGATTCCTTTAAAAAGTTCAGACAAACAAAAAAACAGGCTTTTAAATCAAAGGAATTCAAAACCTGCAGAACTTCTCCTGCCCAGCTTCGATAACCGTCATCAAAGGTCAGCATGACTTCTGATCCCAAGAGAGGATTGTTCCGGAGAAATTCCATCTGGGATTTAAAATGCTCAAGGGCCACGTCGTATAAATCAAGTGGCGTTCCTGGCAGTTTTACATCATGATACATCAGGACAAGATTTTTGGCGCTGATTTTAGCCATGATTCAACTTCTCTTTTTGAAGAAAAGTAATGCATTCGGCAACTCTTTTTCTGAAGGCCCGCAATTCTTTCGGATCTCTTTTAAAATCAGATAAGGAATTTACATACTTTTTCAGGGATAATAAATCTTCAATTTCCTTAATTTTGTCCGGGGATATTCCGCTTTGAGATGCCGTGCCATATAATTCTTTCAACAGGTAAAGATACTCATAATCCTCAAGACCGTCCCTAATCAATTCGAGCCGAAGGGAAGGCACCGGTGCCAGAGAGTCAGGGTACAATAAAAGTCCGTTACCATTCTGGGACCAATCGGTATTCGTTGCATTTTCATAAGGATTCACAGTCCAGAAATTGACACACCAGTAGAGAAGGCCCTTAACCCCGTATTTCCAGCAAAGCCAGGGCACTATGCGCGCATCCAGCCCAGGAAAATCAATGGCAAAATTCGGAAAAGTATTGTCCGGCCCTGAAATATACATCCAGATTTCCTTCCCCATGCTTTCAAGTTTGGCTTTCAACTTCTCATCAAAAGAGGCGATCTGGCAGCACCAGATATCAATATCTTTTCCCCATTCAGGGTTCTGATCAGGATCCCAGAATCCGTGATAGCAAACCATATTTTTCAGGTCCGGATCCGCAAGATGAATCTGTGAGGTAATCTCCTGAACCTCCGGATTGCCGATATTCCCTTCATCCCAGGTGTAGATATAAGACTGATCCAGGATTTTCTGCTCCCTTAAAACAGCCGCATATTCTCTGTATAAAGATAAAATCTCTTCCCTGGTTAATTTTTTCCAGTTGTTGCCAAAAGATCCTCCAAACTTTCCAATACCAAAGGCATTAAGCCCCTTACTTAAATATTCCTCCATAGACCTATAAAAATCTGAATCCAGCGGATCAAAATTAAAAACCGGAGAAATCCTGTAATGAAGCATCATCGAATAAAAATCCTGAATTGTTTTTTTAAAACGAAGCTGCCATTGTTCATAGTTCTCCCCTTTTTTCCGGGGATAAAACTTGGGGATAATATTCTCGTAAAAATCAAAGGAAGTTTTTAAATGAAAGGTCTGAGGAAGGGCAAAATCATAAACCCGCACTTTTATCGGAACACGCTTAAGGGAGATTTCCTTGGATTTCAATTCTACAACGCCCTGATACTCTCCGGAGGCTGTATTTTCAGGCACATAAACACTGATCCAGAAAACTTCAGACTCCCCTTTTGTTAATGAATATTCTTTTTGAGTCAAAAGAGGATCAGGCCAGAGACCTATATAAAAAGTTTTGTAATAAGGCTTTTGTGTGGGCACATAGCCCACCTGAAAAATTCTGACGTGAGACTTATCAATTTTTTGTTTTCCATCCGCTGAAGTCAGATTTGAAGGATAAAGAGAAAAAGGCGTAAGGTCATTTTTAACCTCATCAATCAGAATCTGGAAGGATTCATATTCATTGCCTGCAGCCTCAAGGACAGCCTCATCTGAGACTACAAGACTTTTTTTTTATCCATGATGACCTTATCCAGACTGTCAATGACTTTGGCCTCAAAAGAGTCCCCTCCGGACAACAGGGCGAGTTGCGTATTCTCTACCCTGAAATGATCAAAAAACAGGGTGATATTCTCAGAAGGTTGGGCGACATAAATCTTAATATAAGAAATTTCATCAACTCCAAGTGAATTTCGTAAATCAGAAATGGAAAGATGAATTGCTTTTGATGCCAGTGGAGGGATACTCACCGGGATTTCAATGGATTTTTTTGGATATTGAGCCCCGCTTTTTATCTTTAATATCAAAGGAACTTCTATTTCTGAATTATTATAAACCTCAAAAACAAATCTTTCCCAGGAACTGAAATTCAGGAGCTGATCTTTTCTATACACTTCCCATGAAAGCCCCGGATAGGCAGCTCCTTTTGGAAATTCAACCATAAGTGATTTTTTTGCATCTGCCACATGGTCGCTGCTCTGTTCAATATAAGCCCCATCAGCAGGATCAAAAAATCCAGCCTCTTCTTTTGTCTCGAAACTCAAACTGAACGGTTTATTGCTGCTGGTTGCATTCCTGCGGGTATTCTGAAAGGATACGGTCTCCCTGATCTTATTTTCAAAGGAAGGGTCATTCAGAAATTTTTTTGCCAGTTTATAGCTTCCGTACAATGCAACTGCGGAAAAACAGGTCAGAAAAACCCCTATGATCAGCCCCAAAAGAAAAGATATAATATTATTTTTATCAATCATTTTTTTTTAGTTCTCTGTAGATTTCATTCAGTCTGCGGCCGATAATATTCCAGTCATATTGAGTCTCAACAAGACTGTGTCCGTTGTTACCCAGATTTTTTCTCATATTCTCATCCTGAAGTAAATGCAAAATATCCTCCGCCATCTGTCGGGGAGTGTCTGCAATGACCAAATCCCGGTTATTTTTCACATCAAGCCCTTCAGCACCCAGCGTTGTTGAAACCAGAGCCTTTTTCATAGAAAGCGCTTCAAGAATCTTCAACCTTGTTCCTCCGCCGAACCTTAAGGGAACCACAACCACTTTCGCTCTTTCCAAGTACGGGCGGACATCAGGAACCATCCCTGTAACAATAATTCTTTTATCTTTTTCCTGAAGCTGTCTGACCACATGAGACGGATTTCTTCCAACAATGTAAAATCTGACATCCTCTTTTTTTGCCCAGATCAAGGGTAAAACTTCATTATAAAAAAACACAACGGCATCCTCATTAAAATACCAGTCCATGGAGCCGGTAAAAACAAGAGAATCCTCCCCGGAAGGATTTCCACTGTCAGAGGCCGCTGAGAAAAAATCCGTATCCACACCATTTTCAATGGTCTTCAACGTATTCTGATTTTTAACGTGCTGCTCCAGGATATTTCTGTCCGTATCTGAGACAAAGGTAACACAGGAAGCCTGATTGCAGATTCTCTTTTCAAAAAAAGCCATTTTTTCTGTTTCTATTTTCCAGAGCAGCCGGGTCAGCCCCTTTTTATTTTCACAACATCTCTGATAAATAATCCATTCGACGTTATGTTCGTCAACCAATACAGGCACATTTTTTACATATTTCAAATACTGGCCCATATGAATGTGGTCAAAATGAACAACATCCACTTTTTGCTTTGATAAAAAATCTTTCAAGGCAAACACCATTGCGCCACGATGATATTTAGCAATGGTCAGCGGAATATTACAAAAAACAGCCTTAAAAACAGCTTGAAAGGTAACTTTATCCTGTCCCCTGACGGTTATGACTTCAATACCAAATTCTTTTATTTTTTTTACCCCATCAAGTTCTGTATCATTATAAATAAAGGAAAGAAGAGAAACTTGATTCCCCCCCCCTGCTCTTGCCTGCTTCAACAGGTTAAAGGTTCTGATTTTAGCCCCCGTGTCAGGAGGATAGGGAATTCTCGGTGTGACAAATAAAATTTTCATATTAGACCTATTTATATAAAGATTCTGATAAATTAAAATCTTTTTCTAAAAAATTTCCAAGTATAATGTCAAAATCAATACAAATCTGATTAATTAATGAATTACTTTTTAATATTGTCTTTAAAATAGCCTTTTTGTTATGTTCAATTAATGGAGTCAATAACTCAAAAAATCAAACATGGCATAAAATGGCAATTTATCACGAATATTCTGGGCCAGGCACTATATTTCATAAACGGCGTTATTCTTGCCCGTATCATGGAGCCCAAAGATTTTGGAATTTATGCAATGTCCCAGGTATTGACTAACTTCATATTCACCTTCTCGAATATGGGCCTTAATTATGCGCTCATCCAAAAAAAAGAAATAAATAACGTTCATCTTAATACAGTTTTTTCCATAAGCCTTGTCATAGGAATACTTTGTTTTATGGTTACCTGGTTATGCGCTCCGTTGCTTGCCTCCTTTTTTCATCAGAACGAATTAATCCCTTTAACACGTATCACAGCTTTTACTTTTATCGTATACTCTTTTGACCGGATCCCTACAGCACTCATAAGCAGAAATTTAAAATTCAAGGAAAGCAGTCTGGTTAGCCTGGCGAACCCCATTATTTATTGTTTGATTGCGATTCCTCTTGCGTTAAATGGCTTTGGCCCTCTAAGTTTCGCCTATGGAGTGCTTGCAGGAGCAATCGGAATGATGTCTGTAAAATTATACTGGGGTTTTACCATTTTTAAATGGACCCCAAAATTGGGTTTTCAAATTAAAGAGGCAACAGAATTATTATGTTTCGGAATATTTTCTACTCTGGCAAATATAACTGAATTTTTCACCAATAACATTCAACAGATTTTAACCGGAAAATTTTTAGGAGCTGTTGAATTGGGGTATTATAACCGCGGATCAAACTTAAGCTATCTGCCTGCAGAAAAAGTCAACAGCAACATCAACTCCGTCCTTCTACCCGGATTTTCTAAAATACAGGGAGATACACAAAAAATTCGTGACTGGTTCAGAAAATTCAATTTTTTCACCTACGCATTAATATCGCCGCTTCTTTTAATTTTCATTTTTTTCCCCCAGGAGGTCATTACCGGAATATTCGGAATAAAATGGGTTGCTGCATCGATTGTACTGCAATGGCTCTCCGTCTCCGCCCTGCTGAATGCCTCTAATGCCTATTTCTCAAATATTATCCAGAGCGTCGGAAAACCTCAGCTCCTATTCTATATCAATATTATTAAACTTATCCTGTTAACCATAGGTTTATCCATTGGCCTTCATTGGGGAATCAAGGGCATCTGCATTGTACTAGCTATTCAGGGACTCTTGTCCTTATTGATCAATCTTTTTGTACACAATTCAACGGGACTTATTTTTGTATCAGATTTTATATTATCCGTTATTGAACCCGTCAGTATTTCCACCTTATCCGGAATTTCAGCCTCTCTTTTTTACCACACATTTTCTTTGCTTAATATAAGTCCGGAAACACGCCTCTTTTATATCTGCACCCTTTTTTCCGTTTTCAATCTTTCCTATTACTTTTACCGATGGTTCAAAAAAGATAAAATCCAATATCTGGGTTTTGCTTTAAGAGAAATCGTCAAAATATAAAATATAGCTAATTAATCTATAACTTAATACAAGGAAAAGAGATGCGGGATAAGTTTTCTGTTTCACTACCCTCCGTAAGTGTTATTGTCCCCGCATATAACTGTTCCCAATATTTACAAAAAACAATTGAAAGTATACTGACTCAAACTTTTCAGAATTTTGAAATACTTATCATTGACGATGGCTCAACAGATAATACCCGTGAGATTATTTCCAGTATAGCAAGAAGGAATCCTGAACGGATAAAAACTTTTTATCAGGAAAACAAAGGAGTTTCCTCTGCCAGAAATACTGGAATAAAAGAAGCAAAAGGTGAATATATTGCGTTCCTGGATGCTGACGATTTGTGGATTCCTGAAAAATTAGAAAAACAACTTTTTCTTTTCAAAAAAAATCAGGAAGCAGATTTCATATATACTGACTGTTACTTTACAGATGAAAAAGAAAAGGAAATCCCTGACTATCCAAGAACACTATTGTTTAAAAAAGGAAATATTTTTTTAGATCTTTTTCTGAATTTTTTCATTATTACTTCAGGTGTAATTGTCAAAAAAAAAGATTTGGACAAAATTGGCTTTTTTAATGAATCCTTTAGAAATTCAGAAGATTATGACTATTTTTTAAAACTTGCCTATTCTTTTAAAGCAGATTATGTCAAAGAAAAACTTTTTAAAAGAAGGGTAATTAAAACAAGCTTAAGCCACACCGATTTCACTTATGGTGCAAAAAACGATTTAAAAATACTATATAAAAACCTAAAAAATCATCCTCAATTTTACAAACAACACCAAAAAACAATAAACAAAAGGCTGTCTGATTATCATTTCGCCTTGGGTTATCACTATCTGGAAAAAGGCGAGAATATACTTGCATTTAATGAACTATTTCACTCAATCATTAAAAAAACAAGTTTAAAAACCTTAAAAAATCTGATATTCTGCCTGTTTCCATTAAGGACAAGAAAATCCTTAAAAAGGATTAAAGGCTTTCTTGGAGATCACCTTTATTATAAAACGAAAAAGTTACACGATACTTAAATTTTTTTTAAAACAAATTTAATATATCGTATAAATATCATAGGACCGTAGGTATTAAAATGTATAAAAAAATAACGAGTCAGATAAGATTCCTTCAATCAGATCTCTCTCGTTGGAAAATCAAAATCCCTCGTGATTTTTTTTATTCCTTTTTCGAACAAGCCCTCTGGGCAACAGTCTTATACAGGGCATCCAGGATCCTTTTTCTAACAAAAATCCCCATCCTGAATTATTTTTTAAGATTTGGCGCATTTCTCTTATACAAATTTTCGGATATTGTTCTAGGGGCAGCCATTCCCCCCTCAGCAGACATCGGCCCGGGATTTTACATTGGCCACTGCGGTTGCATTCGACTTCATCACGACCTGAAGGCTGGTAAAAACTTAAGTATTGGGACTGGAGTAATTATAGGACAGAAAGGACTGGGTATAAACGGAGTTCCCTGCCTGGGTGATAATGTTTATATTGGCGTCGGAGCAAAAGTTCTTGGCCCTATCCGTATCGGAAATGATGTAAAAATAGGAGCAAACGCTGTTGTAGTCAAAGATTTGCCTGATGCAGTGACTGCTATAGGAGTCCCTGCCCAAATTTACAATAAACAAAATCAACGATAACCGAAAACGCTTCTAAAACAACAGAAAGTTTTCAACAAAAAAACATATCAACCTATGCCAACTGTCAGTGTTATAATACCTACTTTCAATTGTGCTCAGTTTCTGCCATTTGCAATTGATAGTGTATTAAAACAAACGTATCCGGATTTCGAAATGATTATTGTTGATGATGGATCAACTGACAATACCCCTGAAATTATCAAACCCTATCTTGTTAACCACCCATCAAAAATCAAATATATCTGGCAACCTAATAAAGGGCTTGCCATCGCAAGAAATACGGCAATTAATAATTCAACAGGTGAATATATTGCTCTTCTTGATGCCGATGACGCCTGGCTTCCTGATAAACTGGAATTACAAGTCAAAATTCTTAATGAAAAAAATGAAACTGGCCTTATACATTCAAACATCACGTATATTTCTGAAAAAGGGGGCATACTCTCTTCACCTCCAAGAAATCCACAAATATTATCTGGTAATATTTTTACTGATATTTTTTTAAGGAAAGAAAATATAGCATGTCCTACGGTCTTGTTTAAACGCAAATGCATAAATGAAGTCGGTTTGTTTGATGAAAATTTAACAAGATTAGGCTGTGAAGACAGGGATTTATGGCTTAGAATTTTAAAGAGATTCAATGCGATCTATATTGACAAATCATTATCATACTATCGTTTAAGACATGGAAGTATGAGTAAGAATATTGAAAAAATGTACAAGGCCAGATATTATGTCATTCAAAAAAATTTTAGTAATAAAAACGTATCACTTATTATGAAAAGAAAGGCTATTGCAAGTTGTCACCGTGAACAAGGAGATGAATTTCTGTTCAAAAAGGAATTTATCAAGGCAAGGCAGGAATATTATGCAGGGATAATTTCCTGGCCATTTTCATTCTGGCTTATTATAAATTTTATTAAAGCGTGTCTGAATTGGAAAATAAAAAACAATTATACCTCCTAAGGTGTTAGGTTAAAGGTAAAACAAATGAATTGGATTTACTATAATATTCTTAAATAGGTCGTCACCAGAATCTAATATTTTTTATGAATAAAATAATTCATGCAGTGAAAAATTATATAAACTCTGAAAATCCATTTTTCAATCGATTCACATCTATGATATCGATATTTATTTTGTTACTATGGCTATCTGGAGTACTTTTTGTAAGTATGCATCACGAGCTTTGGCGTGATGAAGTTCGGGCTTTATCCATTGCTATGGAGGCCAACTCTGTCCTTGACCTGCCTGTAATGCTTAAAAATGAAGGACACCCTGTTTTATGGTATGTTCTTCTGTATGCAGGTTATGCGATTACAGGGTCAAAGTTAATTCTTCCCGCGTTGAGCATTATGATAGCGTTTGCGGCAGTCCTCTTGTTTATTAAATCCGCCCCCTTTCCTTTATGGCAGAAGGTTCTGTTTATTTTTAGTTATCTGCCTTTTTATGAATATTCAGTGATGTGCCGTAATTATGGGATCAGCATGCTTCTTCTTTTCTCCTTTGCCCATTTATACACGTACCGTAAAAGATATCCCCTCCTTCCGGCATGTGTTCTCTTGATGTTGGCTTTTACGAATGCACACTCGATTATTTTATCTGTTTTATTATTGATGATGTGGTGCTGGGACAGTTTTTTTACAAAATCTGAAATTCAAAATGAAAAAAAAACGGGTCTCAGCTTATACGTTTGCATTACCCTCATCGGCCTCAGCATGTTTGTTTTTTTAATTTTTACCCACTGTTACCAGATTCATAACCAATATCCATTCCTCCCGCCTGGTTTGCTTCTGTGGTTTTCTTTAGCAAACACCCCCTCAATTTTTTTATTTTGTTTTATTTTGCTGATCTGGGGCTGGCATGGCCTTTATAAGGGTTCAGCTATGCTGAAAGTAAACAAGCCCGATATCCGCTTAATATTTTGTTTTGCTTTGATTCTTGTGAGTATTTTAATTTCCGGAATAAGCATTCTTCCGGAGAAAAAGACGATCGCCACAGGAATTTACAATGCTCAGAGCCTTGATATTTTAAAATCGTTGATAAAAAATATAATTCATTTAGGGCAGGGTTCTGTAGATATTTTACCTTCATCTGAAATATTCACGGTATATCTTCAAGATTTCTTAACAGTATTGCTTATCGCCGGACTCCTCGTCAGGATAAGCATTTCATTCACTCTATTTCTTGGAATTCTCTGTTTTGGGATCTTTTTCGAAGTTATTTATGCTGGGGCTATTCGCCATCAAGGGCTTCTTTTAATCTTTATCATTACCTTATATTGGATAATTCGGAGACAGGATGTTTTTTTTCAAACAGACGGAATGCGAAAAAATTTTCATAATATTGCACTTTATGGGGCTTTATCTTTCATCTTATTAGGGAGTCTACACTCAGGCGGAAAGGCAGTTTTAAAGGATATCAATTTACCCTTCAGTTCAAGCAAAAGTTTTGGATTGTTTATGAATGATAATCCACAGTTAAAAGATGCTATTATTCTTAGCGAAAAGGGCGCGTTTGTGGAATCATTACATTATTATTTAGACAACAAAACATATTTTCCGAGGGAAGGTCGGTTTGGGAAAACATATTCTTGTACTACCGATGAAAAACAAATTCTGACTTTACATGAGTTGTTATCAATTTCAAAACATATCGGAAAAAAGGAAAATAAAGCGGTTTTGATCTTATTAGAAAATTTTAACTTTTCTAACGATAAAATTTTTGAAAAAAAATACATCTTTAACAAGATTTTTAAGTGGTCGTCGGAAGAACTTACTGAATTTTATTCGGAAACATTCCTGCTTCATGAATTCCAGGGCTCAATAAGCGGGGAAAATTTCAAAGTGTATCTTCTCAAGCAGTAATTAGTAACAATGATGTAATAAATCCGAATGAATTCTCACTAAATTTGATCCAGTAATTGGGGGCAATGCGGAATGTGTCAACATAGTTGTCACTGATTTTTGTTAAAAACTATGCTGC
This sequence comes from uncultured bacterium, assembly GCA_964443875.1. Classification (GTDB taxonomy): domain Bacteria; phylum Auribacterota; class JAFGBW01; order JAFGBW01; family JAFGBW01; genus CAYUET01. Next base: position 30,480 of record CAYUET010000034.1, read on the forward strand.
AAATTCCTCCTTTTTTTCACCCATTTTGTTTAACGTTACGATAGGTTTAACTGTCCAAAATTTTGGAGTCTTGCTCCATCTTTGAGGATTATTTTCATAAGCATTTTGAATAACTTCATTTCTATTTTTTAAACTAGAGCCTGTCCCAATTATTCATTGAAGGCTTGAGATCAAGGATGCGCAGGAAATAAAAAAGGGCAAAGCCGATCGAAAAACGATACTTTGCCCCCAATTGATGTGTTATAACCTTTGTAAGCGCTCAATTAACCCCATCTTGAAGAAGATGAAGTTTCAGGTAGAGTGA
>CAYUET010000035.1:0-29967 GCA_964443875.1 uncultured bacterium
TATGATGACGAAATCCCTTCGGAGCTGATTTTTACCATCAAGGGTATTTATGAAAGCGGCCTTTATGACTATGATTCCAGGGCGGTCTTCATCCGGCTGGAGGATGCGAAGGTTCTTTACGGCTTTACAACCCAGGCCCACGGCATAGGAATTTCCGTTAAAAATCCGGAAGGGGTGGGGAACGTCAAGAACCGCTTCTTTAAAACCATCCCTGACGGCTGGACCCTGCGCACCTGGATTGAGAACAACAAAACCTTTTTTTTCGCACTACGGACTGAAAAAAACGTGATGTTCATCCTTCTGGCCTTTGCCATTCTGATTGCCTCCATCAACATTATCAGCACACTGGTCATGCTGGTCATGGAAAAATTCAAGGATATCGGAATTATGAAAGCCATCGGATTCACCAAAAGAAAACTTCTTTCCATTTTTCTCATTGAAGGGTTTATGATCGGATTTATCGGAACCGCTATCGGAACTTTCTGCGGAGTGGTGTTTGTTAAATATATCAATGTTATCCAGGATTTTGTTTCCAAATACACGGGCTATGAAGTCTTTCCTGCGGATGTCTACTATTTTGACTCCATTCCCGCCAGGCTGACTCCCGGGGATCTGGGTCTCATTATCCTTCTGGGCCTGGGGACTTCCATTTTGGCCTCCCTGTATCCGGCCTACAAGGCTGCAACCATGGAAGCCATAGAGGCGCTTCACCATGAATAATACTCCTGTTTTGCTTTCCCTTCACAACGTCGTTAAAACCTATTTCATCAAAGGGCAGACGCTTAAAGTTCTGGATAATGTCAGCCTGGAATTCGAAGAGGGAACCTTTACCTCCATCAAGGGGCCTTCAGGCGCCGGGAAAAGCACCCTGCTTTACATTATCGGCATGCTTCTGAAATACGACGGGGGGGATATTTTTCTGGAAGGAAAAAAAATCTCGGAATTTTCAAGCCGTAAAAAAGCCTCGGTACGCAACACGGAAATTGGTTTTATTTTTCAAAGCTATCATCTTCTTCCTGAATTTACCGCCCTTGAAAACATTCTCCTGCCTGCCCTGCTTCACGGGATTTCCAAAAAAGAGGCCGAGGACAGGGCCATGACGCTTTTAGGCAAGGTCAACCTCGGCAACCGCGAACATCATAAGCCTTCAGAGCTTTCCGGAGGGGAACAGCAGAGAATCTGCATCTGCAGGGCGCTGATCAACAGCCCCAAGCTGATCCTTGCGGATGAACCCACCGGAAACCTGGATACTCATAATACAGGTCTTGTCATTGATATGCTGGAAGCTCTCTGCCGGGAATATAAAAATACGCTGATCATGGTCACCCATAACGAACAGCTGGCCGCCAAAACAGACCGCTGTATTTCCCTTTTGGATGGAAAAGTGGTTTCCTGATTTAATCTCCATGAGTTTAATTCCCTGCAGTTTACTTCGGCTTGTCATTTCGAGCGATAGCGAGAAATCCAGATTCCTCGCCGCTTGCTGCGTGATTGTTCATTTTTTCATGCAATAGAGCGGGTTAGGGATTTGACTCTTCAGGATACTTTTTCCGGATGGATTTGAACACCGGATGAATTTTAAAGAAGGCTTCCACAAGCTCAGGATCGAAATCCTTTCCGGAAGCCTTTTGAATAAAGTCTAAAACCTTGTCTTCGCTCCAGGCTTCCTTGTAACATCGTGCGCTGCTCAGGGCGTCATAAACATCGGCAATGGCTACAATCCTTCCGCAGAGGGGGATTTCTTCCTGTTTCTTTCCTTCCCCGTATTTCAGAACGCCTGATTCCATGGAGGCGTTTTTACCGGGATACCCTGTGCCGTTCCAGTGCTCATGATGGTTCAGGCTTATTTCCGCACTCAGGGTATCCAGATCGGAAGAGCTGTTTTCAAAGAGTTTTACCCCGGTAAGGGTGTGGGATTTCATAATGGAAAATTCCTCAGGAGTCAATTTTCCGGGTTTTTTAAGAATAGTATCGGAAATTCCCACCTTCCCCACATCATGAAGCATGGCCGCAAGCCTTAAAATGTCTTTATAGGTCTTGATTTCCTTCTTTTCCAGGCCTTTTAAAGAGGCCCATTCCTGGTAAAGTTCAATGGAATAAGTGGCCACTCTCTGGACATGACTGCCTGTTTCCCTGGGATCACGAAGCTCGGCCATGCGTATCATACGGAGGATGATGTCCCGTGTCATTTTAGCTCTTTCAATGATAATGGCTGCCTCATGGGCAAAAAGCTCGATCATGAAACGGTGCCGGGGTGTAAAAGGGACGACTTTTCCGGATTCATTCAGGGAGTTAAGAACCTGAATGGCCCCAACTACCTTGTCTGCAGCAATTTTCATGGGAACAGTAAGGACGGAGCCTGTATGATAGGAGGATAAACGGTCAAAATTTTTGTTAAAGCAGTAAGGAGTGTCCGGTGGAAGGGCATAAACATCCGGGATGTCCAGTGTTTCTCCATGCAGGGCGCAATACCCGGCAATCGATTTGGAATCCAGGGGGATTTCATGGTTGGAATACAGAATATTTTTTAATGCCCTGTCGTTCTCGTTTTTAAAAAGGGTTTCATTCTGAACATAACTAAACTTAAGGTGTTTGTTTTCAAGAAGAAACAGAGATCCTGCATCCGCATTTGTGAATTTACGGGCATGGTATAGAATCTGATCAAGAAGGGAATCCAAGTCTTTATGAAGGGATAATTCCTGTTTTGTGACCTGAAAAATTTCCTTAAAGGCGTTTAGATCATCCTGAAAATTATATTTCATTGGACTACTAGCTCCTATAAATCAATCATTTAGAAAAATTAAAATTATATCAATAAATAAATCGCAAAAAAAAATAATTTTTCACTAAAGTGTTCAAGTGAAGAATCCGATAAATAGACCGGGTAGGTAGGTAAATATAAAAATTTTAGATGGGAGGTATTTATGGAAATCAATTCTATTGGTAGTGCGGCTGATAATTTGGCTGCGGTCAGAAAGGTTGAGACTGGGGCTAAATCCATTATGGAAGCCGGCAATGATCTCAAGAAAGTGAAAGCCCCGGAAGACGAAGAGGCAACTAAAAAAGCGAATGAGGCTGTTAAAACGGATAAGGCCGGTTCAGCTGAAGCCGCTCAGGGTGTGACGAATGCTCAGAGTAAAAAAGAAGCGGGAAATACTCTGGACGTAATGGGGTAATCTAACGGGCTAAGGATAGCCCTAAACTTTCAACTTTAATAAAGAAGTACGGAACATGGACGTTGTACTTAATAATAACTCTTTTCCGGGAAATTCTTCCCCCGTTTCTGAGGTGAAATCAGGGGCGAAGGAAGCGACCAGAGATACTTCCCGGTCTTCTTCAACTCCGGCTGCGGATCCGAAAGCCGAAGCTTTTTCCCTGGTTGTTTCTACCCAGGCAAAAGATTCTGTGGAGCTCGCCTCCCGGATTAAACCTGCGGATGAAGCCGGAAAGACTGACGGGAAAAAAGAAGGTCAGGATAAAAAAGAAGATCAGGACAAAAAGGTCGCCACTGCCAGGGAAAAGAATGTTGTCGTAAATGAGACTCTCCTGCAATATCGGATTGAGGAAAGTGAAAATAAAGAAACAGGGCAGACCAATAAAGAGCTTGTTGTTTATCTGATGGATAAAAAATCCGGAGAGGTGATAAGACAGATTCCCTCGGATGATTTTTATGATAAGACGAATAACCGGTCTCTTCCTTCCAGCGGAATTTTTGTCGATCAGGAAGGCTGATTTACCCGGAATTTCTTAAAAGCTTTCGGTCAATCTCCGTCCAGGAGATCTTATACATGACAGGTCTGCCATGAGGACAGGAAAAAGGATTGTCACACCTGAACAGGTCTTCCATCAGTTTTTCCTGCTCTTCGGGACTTAAGCGGTCCCCGAACATCACGGACTGACGGCATACTCCGCGTATCAGTTTTTCGAGACCCGGGCTTCCAAAACAGGGGTCACGCAGGTAGGCGGCTAGGGCCTGCAAATAAGTGCACAATGCTTTTTCTGAAAGCCCCGGAGGCAGGGCATCAATACTGAAGGTGTTTCTGCCGAAAGGTTCCATGGAAAACCCCAGTTTATTCAGGGACTCCCGCTGGGATTCCAGCAGGGAATAATCCTCATTGGATAAAGAAATCACCTCGGGCATAAGAAGCTTCTGGGATTCCACCTGGGATTTTTCCCTTTGTTTCAGTGTTTTTTCATAAAGCACACGCTCATGAGAGGCATGCTGATCCAAGAGGGCAAATCCGTCTTCCATTTCCACCACAAGATAGCGGTCTTTGACCTGACCTACAAGACGCCATTTTTTCCCTGAACCCGCTTTATTTTCAAGAGATTCTGAAAGAGCGGGCTGGGGAAATTCTGAGACGGGGAAAGACGAATAATCCGCTGCAGGAGCGGCGGAAGGAACAATTTTTGTTCCATACCAGTTTTTTTGAAAATCCTGATAACTGACCGGGACCTTCACCTGGGACAGGGGATCCGAATCCAATTCCCGGGTCTGATTCAGCGGGGGCGGATTTTGATAGCTTGAGGCTATTTTTCGTGTAAAGGCGGAGGCAAAGGCATGGAGTCCTGAAGAAATAATTTCATTTTCATCGCGGAAACGGATTTCAAGTTTGGCAGGGTGAACATTCACATCCACCAGGGAGGGTTTCACCTTCACAAAAAGAATCACGGAAGGATAGGTTCCGTGAGGAATTTTGTCCCTGTAAAATTTAGAAATGATGTAATTCAGGATCTGGCTTTGAACCAGGCGTCCGTTGACAAATATTTTGATTTCCGTACGGTCTCTGCGGGTTCGGGAGGGCAGGGTTAAAAAACCGTCCATCCGGCCGTTTAAAAAGGCGTAATCCAGTTCCGCACACGATTCAAGCCATTCTTTTCCAAAGAGTTCCAGAAGCCTTTCCCTGAAATTTTTTCTCTGGGAGGTTTCAAAAACAGTCTCTCCATCCGCGATCAGGCGGAATGAAATTTCAGGATGAGCCATGGCAATGGCCTCCAGCCAAGCTTCGATTTTTTTGGTTTCAGTGGGGTCTGTTTTGAGAAATTTAAGTCTTGCCGGAAGGTTGAAGAAAAGATTTTCTACAACCACCCTTGTTCCTTTTTCAAGGACAGCGTCCTTTATTTCCCCGGTCTTTCCTCCTTCGATCTGAATCAGGGAGGCCCCATTACCGTCCGGGTCGGCCGAAGTGATGGTCATCTGTGAAACAGAGGCAATGCTCGGGATGGCCTCGCCACGAAAACCGTAAGTGGCGATTTCTTCAAGATCTGAGGCGGAATTGATTTTGGAAGTGGCGAAACGGTTTATGCAGGAGCGCAGATTTTCGCGTGTCATTCCGGATCCGTTATCGGTGATTCTTATGTTTTTTTTGCCGCCTCCGGTGATTTCCACGGTAATCTGCGAGGCTTGTGCATCAATGGAATTTTCAACAAGCTCTTTGACCACGGAAGCCGGCCTTTCGATGATTTCGCCGGCAGCGATCTGATCAATGACCTGATCAGGCAGTAATTTGACCGTTTTTGTCATAGGTCCTCTGCTGAAAGTTTTCCGGCTTCGTCGGCAATTTTTGTCAGAAGCTCCAGAGACTGCATGGGGGTTTTGTTCAGGGGATCCAGGCCGCTTATTTTCTGCAGGAACTCTTCAATTTTTCGGGGTACTTTTTCAACCACCGGCGGAGAAAAAAGATCCAGCTGGAGAGTCCCTGCCTTCTCCTCTTTTCCCGTCTCTTTGAGCTTGGAGGTGCCCCCGGATTCGAGGGTGGTCAAAAGTTCCTTGGCGCGGTTAATCAGGTCTTTGGGGAGGCCGGCCAGTCGGGCAACGTGGATCCCGTAAGACTTATCCGCAGGGCCTTCGACGATTTTTCGCAAAAACAGAATGTCCTCATTCCATTCCTTGACGGCGATATTGAAATTTTTAATCCCCTTGAGATTTTTTTCAAGGGTGGTGAGTTCATGAAAATGGGTGGCAAACAGGGTTTTTGCCTTCACACTGGACTGGTAGTAAAGATACTCAATCACGGCCCAGGCAATGGAAATTCCGTCAAAGGTGGACGTTCCCCGACCGATTTCATCCAGAATGATTAATGATTTATTCGTGGCATTATTGAGGATGCTTGCGGTTTCATTCATTTCCACCATGAAGGTGCTTTTGCCTCCGCTCAAGTCGTCATAGGCCCCGACCCTTGTGAAAATCCTGTCCACAATCCCCAGGGAGGCTTCCTTTGCAGGCACATGCGAACCGACCTGTGCCAGAAGAACAATCAGGGCCACCTGGCGGATATAGGTTGATTTTCCGGCCATGTTGGGTCCTGTGATTAAAAGAATCTGATTCTGGTTTTCGTCGATTTCCGTATCGTTGGAAACAAAGGCTCCGGGTTCCAGAAGGCTTTCCACAACCGGGTGTCTTCCCTCGCGAATGTAAATCCTGTCACCCTCATTGATTTCAGGCCGTGTGTAATGATTCTTACTGGAAATTTCCGCCAGAGAGCATAACACATCCAGAACCGCCACCTTGAGAGTCGAAACCTTGATGTCATCCGCATAATGGGCCACTTCTTCACGGATTTCCTGAAAAAGTTTCTGTTCAAGGGCAAGGCTTTTCTGTTCAGCCCCCAGGATTTTGGTCTCCAGTTCCTTGAGTTCCTGGGTGATGAAGCGTTCCCCGTTGACCAGGGTCTGCTTGCGGATGAAATAGTCGGGAACCATGTCCAGGTTGCCCTTGCTCACTTCAAAATAATAGCCGAACACATTGTTGAATTTGATTTTCAGATTTTTGATCCCGGTTTTTTCCACTTCCCTTTGCTGAATTTCCGCGAGCCTGATTTTGGCGTTTTTGGAGATATCGCGAAGTTCATCGACTTCCGCGTTGAATCCGTCCCTGATCACATTCCCGTCGCGGAGAAGCGCCGGGGCATCCTCCCGGATTCCCTTTTCAATCAGGCTGTTGGCCTCCTGATAGTCCTTGAAATGCGGGGTGAGATTTTTGATCAGTCCGGACTCCAGTTTCCGCGTTTTATCGGCAAGGGAAGGGAGCAGGACAAGCGAGCGTCTTAATCCCAGGAGGTCCCGGGGCGAGGCGTTTCCGCAGGCCACACGTCCGGCAATGCGCTCCATATCCTGAATGGATTTCAGCTGATCACGGATATCGGTTAAAAGTATGTACTGATCCTTAAGTTCCGATACAGCATCCTGTCTCTCGAGAATCAGGCGGAGATCCCTTAAAGGGGAGTGGATCCAGTGCCTTAAAAGTCTTGCCCCCATGGGGGTCTGGGTGCGGTCCAGAATCTGAATGAGACAGATCCCTTTCTGGTTTCCGGGAGTTTCCATGAGTTCCAGGTTGCGCTTGGTGGGTTCGTCCAGAGACATGAAGCCCTCAAGATGATAGCGGGATAAAAGGTTTAAATTCCCCAGGGCTGTGGGGCAGTTTTCACGGGCATAGTGAAGAAGGGCTCCTGCGGCGCAGACCCCGGGAATGGAATCCCCGAGACCGAACCCGTCGAGGGAATGGGTTTTAAACTGCTGGACAAGAAGGTTGAAGGCATGGCTGTGTTCAAAAATCCAGTCCGCCTCATAAAGGCAGTAATTTTTATAGCGCTGAAAGAATTCCCGGGTCGAAAAAAAAACCTGAAGGCTTTTCGGAATTAAAAGTTCAGAGGGTTTGACCCTTAAGATTTCTCTTTCCAGTTCGTCAATTTCACGGAGCTCGGTGACCTTGTATTCACCCGTGGAAAGTTCCGCATAGGCAAAACCGAAGAATGCTCCGGCTTTGGTTACAGCGCCGAGGTAATTATTTTTGGAGGAATCCAGAAGGGAGTCATCGATCACGGTTCCGGGGGTGACCACGCGCACGACTTTTCTTTTCACCACACCCTTGGCCTGCTTGGGGTCTTCCATCTGTTCACAGATCGCGACCTTGTGATTGGTGTTGATGAGCTTTGCCAGGTAGCCGTCCACTGCATGGTAGGGGACCCCGCACATGGGGATCTCTTTGCCGTTCTGGCTTCCCCGGGAGGTCAAGGTTACATTCAGAAGAGGGGCCGCCTTAAGCGCGTCCTCAAAAAAAAGTTCGTAAAAATCCCCAAGCCGGTAAAAAAGAAAAACATCCGGGTATTTTTCCTTGATCTCAAAATATTGCCGGAGCATGGGGGTTAATTCCTGGGAGGCTGATTCAGTCATGAGCTTTTCCGTTTAGGTTTGGGTTATTTTATTTCAAAGTCCACAAGGATAAAAGAAGAGGGAGCGAAAAACAAGCTTTTTTAAAAGACAAATAAATCTTTTTTGAGAATCAAAATTTTAGTCAACGGGAGCATTACTGCCAAAACCCATAAATAACCGGATAAGAAATCATTGGTGAAAGGGAATAGATGTCATTGCCTTTTTGTCCATCATACCGGACTTGTCCCTCCATTGCATTGCGGGATAGGTAATTCCGGTATCCATTCCTTTACTGCCTTTCTTTCTTATTGACATTTTGCCCTGAGTAGTCAAAAAATTGACCTTTGGTTTTTATCACATCAATAAAGGAATTTCTTATGACTGACATCGTACGCTGCCGAATCGCCCCCTCACCCACCGGTGAACCGCATGTGGGGACTGCCTATATTGCCCTGATGAACATCTGCTTTGCCCGAAAAAACAAGGGGCAGTTTATTCTTAGAATCGAAGACACCGACCAGGCGCGCTCCACCAAGGAAAGCGAAAACGGCATTTATGAATCCCTGGCCTGGCTCGGGCTGAACTGGGATGAAGGCCCCGACAAGGGCGGCCCTTACGGCCCCTATCGCCAGAGTGAGCGCCTTTCCATCTACAAGGAATATATTCAGAAGCTCATTGATCTCGGGTACGCCTATTATTGCTTCTGTTCGGCCAAGGATCTGGCCTCCATGCGCGACAGGCAGCAGAAAACAAAAACAGCTCCGGGCTATTTCGGCAAGGAATCTCCCTGCCGCAACCTTCCCAAAGAGGAAGTGGCAAAGAGACTGGCCTCCGGCGTCCCTTATGTGATCCGCTTGGCTCTTCCCACAGACGGAAGAGAGATCTCTTTTGTGGACCAGATCCGCAAGCAGACCATTTCCAGGGTTTCCTCGGAAATCGACGACCAGGTGCTCATGAAATCCGACGGCTTTCCCACCTATCATTTTGCCTCGGTGGTGGATGATCACCTCATGAAAATCACCCATGTGATCCGCGGTGAAGAATGGATCAATTCCACGTTTAAACATGTCTTTCTTTATGAGGCTTTCGGCTGGCAGGCTCCGCAGTTTTTCCATCTGGGCCTTTTAAGAAATCCCGATGCCAACAAAACCAAAATTTCCAAAAGGAAAAATCCGGTTTCCCTGCGCTGGTTTCGTGCAGCCGGGTATACGCCCAGGGCGCTGGTCAATTTTTTAGGGCTTATGGGCTATTCCCGCAATGTCGAGAACATGACCGATGAAGAAAAGCGCAAAAGTGAGTTTTTCTCCTTTGAAACCATTGCCTCTGAATTTGATCCGACAAGGCTTTCCCCCACAGGGCCGGCGTTTGACTTTGTGAAACTGGACGACCTCAATTTTCAGTACATAGCGAAAATGACCGAAGAGGAGTATTATGACTACCTGAGCGCCAGGACCCAGTACCTGCGCCAGTATTTCAAGGGCTTCAACGGCCTCTTCATGGAGCGCTTTCTGCGTGCGGAAAAGGAAGTCACCTTCTGGTCCTCCTTTCTTTTCAAAAACTCCCTGGGCTACCATTACAGCACCTTTGACAAGGCAAAGTTTGAAACCTATCAGAAGGCGGCCGAGGTTTTGAAGAAATTTTCAAAACTGCTTTCCAATAAAGTGGAGACCCTCAAAAGCATTGAGGACATTCAGAAATTTGTCGTGGAGTGCATCGAGCCTTTAGGGGTGACGAGCCAGCAGCTTCACATGGTGCTCCGGGTGGCGATTACCGGCTCTTCCGAGTCTCTGCCGCTTTATGATTCCATGTATCTTCTGGGACTCTACCGCTGCATCACCCGCTGCGAAGAGGCTTCCGGTTATTTAAGTACGGTGCGAATCAAGAAATGAGCGTCACCCTTATGGATTATTTGGCCCTGGGGGCGACTCTGCTTCTGGGCTGGGCTGGACTTTGTCTCTACCGCACGCTTGTCTTCAAATCCTTTCCCGTGCTGATCCGCAAGGATTTTGAAGGGAGGCCTGTGGCCAACGGCGCGGGCAGCCTTTTATGGGATGTCAGCTTTCTGTTCATGCTCTACCTTTATTTTTTCAAAGGGTTGTCCCTCTCTCTCTTTGTCTGCGGGGCTCTCTCCAATTTCATCTTTGCCGGCCTGGGGTGGTTTGATGACGCTTCCGAGCTTACGCCTTTCACCAAGCTGGCCTCACAGGCTTCAGCCGGGCTTTTATGCCTTGTTCTTTATGCTTTTGGCGCCGGCCTTGCGGCAAAACCCTTTCTTTTTTTTACCCTGGGGCTTGTGTTTCTGGTCTGGCTCGTGAATGCCGTCAATTTCATGGACATTCTGGACGGCCTGTGCGGGATGATTGTGCTGTTTCTTTTTGCGGGCTTTGCCGGTTTTTTCTATCTTCATCAGTCCCTGTTTTTCTTTTACCCTCTTTTCTGGATGTTTCTGCTTATGGCTTTCCTTTCCAAAAACATCTACAGGCCTGCTGTTTTTCTAGGGGATTCCGGAGCCCACCTTCTGGGCAGTTCCCTTTTTTTATGCGTGCTCATGACTTTTGAAACCGTTCCCGAAGGGGATCTTTCGATTTATGGTTTTCTGGGAGTGCTTTTCGCCTTCCTTTTTTTTGATTTTGTCTATGTCTGCCTCAAGCGCTTTAAGAAAGATCATTCCCTTTTTCTCAAATCCCCTGACCATCTGACTTTTGACCTTCTGATGCATACCGAATCACGCTATGGAACCCTGCTGATCCTTGCAGGTTTTCAGGGAATCGCCACCCTTCTGGCCATAGTTGTGATTCATTAATCAAGAGGGACTCCCCTCCCCGGGATAATTTCGAGTATCAAAAACAAGGAAAAAGATTGACGTTTTCTCAGGTTTAGGACTTAATTTTAAGAAATTAAAAATCAGAAAGGGCCTTTTCATGAAATTCGTAAAACTTATCGTTGCAGTGAGTTTCCTGTTGAGTATTGTTTGCGGTTGTGAAAACCTTTGCAAAAATACAAGACAGACCGGGAAAAACCTTAATGCCATGCTTCTGGACGGCTATTCAAAAGATCTTTATAAATCCCGGTAATTGCCAAAGCGAAGTATTGAAACCGGTTCCTTCGACTTGGATTTTCGCCGACAGGTGCGACAAAAATTCAAGTCGAATGAAATAAAGCGGGTTATCTGTAAGCCGAATTCTGTACTTTCCCCGAAAGAAAAGTGAGAGTCATTTCTCTGGGACGCCTGTTACCAGACGCCTCAAGCGATCTACCCGAAACAAGGCGGAAGTACCTTGGCGTTTCTGTTTGATCTTGCTCCGGATGGGGTTTTCCCTGCCGCCGGAATCACTTCCGGTGCGGTGAGCTCTTACCTCGCCTTTTCACCCTTGCCTGTGAACACCCCAAAGGGCGCTCCATCGGCGGTATGTTTTCTGCGGCACTTTCCGTATCCCAAGCCTTGCGGCTTAAGACCCAGGACGTTATCCTGCATCCTCTTCCAGGAGTTCGGACTTTCCTCCAAAGGACGAATCCTTCAGCGACCCTCCGATAACCCGCTTAAATTTGTTTACCTTCTTTTCATTTTATGGCTACAATTATAGATTGACTTGGAAGACCTTTCAACCTTTAAAAAATAATGAAGGAGTTTTATGAAGATTCTTGTCACCGGAGGGGCCGGATTTATCGCCTCCAATATTGCGGATGAATATATCCGTCTTGGGCATGAAGTGTTTATTCTTGATAACCTGATCACAGGGGATCTGTCTTACGTGAATCCCAAAGCCGTGTTCATTCAGAAAGATATCTGTGATGCTTCGGTTCAGGACCTTATCCTCAGGGAAAAATTCGATCTTATCAGCCATCATGCCGCACAGATTGATGTGCGCTATGCCGTGGATTTTCCGGTTCTTGATGCCAATACCAATATTCTCGGCACCCTCAACATCCTTCAGGCTGCCTGTAAGGCCGGAGTGAAAAAATTCATTTTCGCTTCTTCCGGCGGTGGAGTCTATGGCGAAATTTCCGAAGAGTCCCTGCCCGCTCCCGAGACTTTCCCCATCAATCCTCTTTCCCCTTACGGAGTCGGGAAACATACGGTTGAACACTACCTTTACCTGTACAACAAGCTCTACAACCTCAACTACACCATCCTTCGTTATGGGAACGTTTACGGCGAAAGGCAGGGTAAAAAAGGCGAAGCCGGAGTGGTCTCCATTTTTGCAAGGCTCATGCTGAAGGGTTCTCCTGTGACGATTTTCGGAAACGGAGAGCAGCTTCGCGATTATGTGTATGTCAAAGACATTGTGGATATCAACATGCTTGTTTCCCAATCCCTGGAGCCCATGAAATCCCCGGCATCCTTTGTTGATCCCTGCTACAACATCGGCACGGGAAAAGGCTGCAGTGTGAATGAGCTTTTCCGCATCATGGAGGGCATTTTAAAAACCGGGAAGAAACCCCTTTATGCCCCTGAAAGGCCGGGAGAGGTTTTTAAAACCTTTATCGACGGCACCAAGGTGAAAAAGGAAATGGGCTGGACCTACCGTTACGATTTTGAAGAAGGCGTGACCCGCACGGTGGAATGGTTTAAAAACAACAGAGATAAAGTTTAAGGAGTTTTTCATGCTCGATTTTTTTATGGATAATTTTTATGCCTGCAATGATCTTTTAAACACGCCGATAAGGGATCTGGAGTTCACGGTGCTTGACTTTGAAACCACAGGACTTTACCCGTTCAACGGAGACCGTATTGTTGAATTCGGCATGGTCCGTGCCAATTCGGCAAGGATTCTTAAAACGTTCACCTCGCTGATCAATCCCAAAAGGGCGATCCCTGAGGCGGTCAGTAAAATCAACCATATCACCGATGAAATGGTGAAGGACTCCCCTTTGATTGAAGCCAAAATTGATCAGCTGGTTGATTTCATGAAAAATTCAGTGGTGGTGGGTCAGAATCTGAGTTTTGACATCTCTTTTCTGAACTATCAGCTCCAGAACATGGGAAAACCCAAAATTGATCTGTGGATGGTGGACACCCTGAAAGTCGCCAAGGTGCTTCTGCCTCACCTTGAACGTTTTTCCCTGGAACACATCACCAAAGAGCTGAAAATCAGAAACAAGGAAAGTCACAGGGCTCTTGCCGATACGGAAGCAACGGCCAAGGTGCTTCATGCTTTCATTAAACGCCTTCCGCCGGACTCTGTTTTAAAAGACCTGCAGGCTTACAAAGCACGGTAAAGCTCAAAGGGAATAAAAAAGGAGGAAGGCCGTGCGTTATCTGAAATTCATTATTTTTTTTATGGGGCTCTCCTTCATCAATCATGTGAAGGAGGATTTGTACTTTGCCTACAAGAGTTCTTCCTGGATTCAGATTCAGGGTGTGGTGACGGAATCGGTTTTGCGGACAGAACCGGCTGAAAAAGACAAGGCGGAGACTTTTATTCCCGGGGTTTCCTACCGCTATGAAGTTTTGGGGAAGAAATATAAGAACAGCCGGATCAGTTTTGAGCGGGATTTCAAAGATAAGGCGTATGCGAAGGGGTTTGTGGACAAGTATCCCAGGGGTAAGCAGGTGAAGGTCTTTTACAATCCGGGAAATCCCTCGCAGTCCGTGCTTGAGCCGGGGATCAAGCCCTTTGCTCTTGTCACCACCTGCGCCGGGGCTTTCATGACCTTGTTTTCCTTTATTCTTTTCAATATCAAAAAGTTTCTAAAGAAGTTTCTGGCCGGATTTTTCATGATTCAGGCCGGGGGCGTCTTGATGCTGGACCAGGGCAGTAAAATCATGTCGGGCTCAGCCGATCTTTCCTCCATTTCCTCCCTTTTTTTCAACGGCTCAGGGGCGGCCTTGGTCTATGCCGGGTATCGGCTCTGCAAGCCCCCTGTGCTGGATCTCTGGAACAGAGTCCGGCAGTGGAGAAGGGTTTGAGCCGCAGCCGGAAGGACATAATTTCATGGACGTAAAGAATCCTTTTCCTGTAAATTAATCTTTCGGATAAAATGTAAATTTTGCCGTGCTCTTCGCCCGGCAAAACAAAGATAAACAAGGAGTGAGTTATGGCTTCTGTTAAAACAGGCGGCAAAATCTGGATGAATGGACGTTTCAAAAACTGGGAAGACTGCAATATTCACATCATGTCCCATGTGGTGCACTATGGTTCCTGCGTTTTTGAAGGGATACGCTGCTATAAATCCAAAGACAATTCCGTGATTTTCAGAGTCAAAGAACACATGCAGAGACTTCTCGATTCCGCCAAGGTCTACCGCATGGAACCCAACATGAGCGTCAGTGATCTTTGCGATGTATGCGTGGCTCTGGTTGCCGAGAACAAAATGGAGGAATGCTATATCCGTCCCATTATTTACCGCGGTTTTGGGGCTTTCGGCCTGGTCCCCAAGGATTCCCCCATTGAAGTGGCCTTTGCCTGCTGGAGCTGGGGAGCCTATCTGGGCAAGGAAGCCCTGGAACAGGGAATTGACGTGAAGATCTCAACCTGGACCCGTTTTGCCCCGAATACTTTACCGGCCATGGCCAAGGCCGGAGGGAATTATCTTAATTCGCAGCTGATTAAAATGGAAGCCCTGATGGACGGATACCAGGAGGGTATTGCTCTGGATACAGCCGGACTTTTGAGTGAAGGCTCCGGGGAAAATCTTTTTCTGGTTAAAAACGGAACGCTTGTCACTCCGAGCAGTTCCTGTTCAGTGCTTCAGGGAATCACCCGGCATTCGATTATCACCCTGGCGAAAGAGATGGGGATCCCGGTCAAGGTACAGCGCATTCCCCGCGAAGCCGTTTATCTGGCGGATGAGCTGTTTTTTACAGGCACGGCTGCGGAAATCACACCCATTCGGAGCGTTGATAAAATTAAAATCGGCGAAGGCCGCAGAGGCCCTGTAACCCAAAAGCTTCAGGAAGCTTTTTTCAGGATCATCGGCGGCGAGACTCCGGATAAATTCAGCTGGCTGACAAAAGTCTACTAGTTTTAGCCGAGTTTAAACCTGAAAAATCAACGGGACGCTTTCGGGCGTCCCGTTTTCATTGGAAAGAACAGAATGAATACCTCCCTCCCTATTTATGAAATTGTGCCTGAACTCAAAGCCTCCTGGAAGGGATTCAGCCGTTTTCTGATCCATGCGCCCACAGGTTCCGGAAAATCCACCCAGCTTCCGCAGATTCTGTTAAGCGAGGGGCTTGTCCCTGAAGGAAAGATTGTGATCCTGGAACCGAGGCGGCTTGCGGCCCGCATGCTGGCAAGGCGTGTGGCCCGGGAGTGGGGCTGCGAGGTAAGGGAGGAAGTGGGCTACCGCGTGAGGTTTGATTCCGCCGTCAGCGAGAAGACCCGTATCATTTTTGAAACCGACGGCATCCTGGTGCGCGAACTTCTGGACGATCCTGCTCTTAAAGGCGTTTCTGCGGTGATTCTGGATGAATTCCATGAACGCCATCTTTACGGAGATCTGCTTCTCTCTCTTTTTCTGGAAAGGCAGAAGCTGGGGCGGCCGGATCTGAAAATTTTTGTGATGTCTGCCACCCTGGATTCTCTGAAGCTTAAGGATTTTCTTTCCCCCTGCAGACTCATTCAGTCAAAAGGGCGTTTCCATCCGGTTGAAATCCGGTATAAGCCCCTGAGTTCAGGGGCAAAAGTAGGGGAAGCCGCCGCAGCGGAATGTGAGACCCTGACGCAGAATTCCTCAGCCGGTGATATCCTGGTGTTCATGCCCGGGGTGTATGAGATTCATAAGACTCTGGAACAATTAAAAAAGAGGGGCCTTGAAAAGAAGTGCCGTTTGTTTGCCCTGCATGGCGAATTGACCGCCCTTGAGCAGGACGAGGCGGTCGCCCCCTGCGAAGCCCGCAAGATAATCGTATCCACCAATGTGGCCGAGACTTCGCTGACCATTGAAGGGGTGACCTTTGTGGTGGACAGCGGGCTTGCCCGAAAATCGGTTTTTGATCCTGTCCGGGGGCTTAATACCCTGCTTCTGGGCAAGATCAGCCGTTCTTCAGCCGACCAGAGGGCCGGGCGGGCCGGGCGGACAAAACCCGGAGTGTGTCTCCGTCTCTGGTCCAGGGAAGAAGAGGCCTTCAGGGAGCCTTTTGACCTTCCTGAAATTCAGCGCATTGATTTTTCAGAAACTCTGATTCTGCTCAAGAAAATGGCGGTTGCGGATCTTGCCTCCTTTCCCTGGCTGGATCCCCCCTCCCAGGCGGCTTTGGAACATTCCTTGAATCTTTTGAAACTTCTGGGTGCCATTGATCCCCAAACAGAAGCCCTGACTCCGCTTGGGGATTTGATGCTTCTTTTCCCTGTGCATCCCCGTCTTTCCCGTGTGCTTTTAAGTGCCGCACAGACAGGGGTACTGGAGGAGGCGTCCTTTGTCGCCGCGCTCCTTCAGGAAAAAAATCCCTTTATGCGTTCGGATTCCGCGCCCCCGGGATTAAAGGAAAGCCTTGCTCTTTTACAGGAGGCCGAGCAGAAAAAATTTGACAGGAATTTTTGCCGGCAGATCGGCTTGAATGCGGCTTCAGCGCGGCAGATTTCAAAAATAAAACAGACCTTTATGCGGATCGCAAAGGCTCAAACGGGCAAGTCCTCTTCCCCGGGGGATGAAGACTCACTTTCGAAAAGCGTTCTTGCCGGTTTTCCGGATAAGCTGGCAAGACGCATAACGGGCGGTAAAAAACTCTGCCTTCTTGCAGATGGACGCAGGGCCAGCGCCGAGGAATCGGTCCTCCCGGCTTCCTTCACTCTGGGGGTGGCTCTGGATATTCAGGAAATAGGATCCAGCGGAAAAAGTATCGAAACCAGAATCACCTGGGCTCTGCCGGTAAAAGCAGAATGGGTGGCTGAGCTTTTTCCCGGGGAGGTTAAAACCCAGGAGGAAACTTACTGGGATAAAGATCAACAGCGGGTTAGAATGTCCAGAAGGCTTGTGTTCAATGATCTGATCCTGGAGGAGGAATTCAGGGGAACCCCATCCCCGTCCCGGGCTGCCTCAGTTCTGGCGGATGAAATCGGGAAAAAAAATATTGAGCTTCCGGGGTGGAATGAAGCTGTGGAGGAATGGCTTTTGCGGCTGAAGCTTTTTTGCCAGTGGTGCCCTGAGCTTGGGCTATCCCCTGTAACAGAAGAGGATAAACGCCTGCTTTACGAGGAAATCTGCCAGGGAAGTTTTTCCGCCAAAGACCTCAAGACCTGTGAAGTGGAGGCGCATGTGAAGGGCTGGCTTTCTCACAGCCAGAGAAGCCTTCTTAACCAGTACGTCCCCGAATTTATTCCACTGCCCTGCGGGAAAAAGGCAAAAGTACATTATGATGCCTCCCTGCCGCCTTATGTGGCTGTGAAAATCCAGGAACTTTACGGGCTTGAAAAGAAACTCACCCTTGCTCAGGGCCGCATTCCCCTTCTGGTGCACATCCTGGCCCCGAATTACCGGCCTGTCCAGATAACCGATGACCTGTTTTCCTTCTGGAAGAACCGCTATCCGGAGGTGAAAAAGGAAATGCAGAGAAGATATCCCCGGCACCTGTGGAAGTAAAACCTACGAAGAAATTCCCACTTCTTTCTGACTGTTTTGGGCAAGAATGCGGGCAAAGTTTTCCGGCATGGAATAATCAGGGTTTGCGAGCACGCGTAAAAAGATTTCACGCACAGCCGAAAAGGCTTTAACAAAGGGTTCTGCCTTGACTTCATAGTGAGTGTGCGGATCAAAGAGAGAGTCCTGGGCCTCGATCCATTGATTTAAAGCCCCGGTTTCTTCAGGCAGGGAAGCCTGAAGAAGTGCGGCTTTGATGTTTTCGTAAAAAGTTCTGTCATTGCTGTACCCGGAAATAAGGGCCGGGGTATTTAAAAGCAGGGATTCCATCCAGGTGGTCGTGCCGCTTACCAGGTGAACGGTTTTCTGTGCAAGGTTATTTTTATTTCCGAAATTCATAAGGGATTGGAAGACGGAAGGCGAAACCCCGGGCGTATTGAGGATCACGGTTTCCAGAGCCTCCTCATTGAGTTCCACCCGGATGGGTTTCCGGATGTTGTCATGAAAGAATTCGAGCGATTTTAGCTCCTCGGGAATTTCCAGTTCATAGACATTTTTTTCTCCGCTTAATTTTTTGAAATAAAGCGGGGTGTAAAGGGAGTTTGGATCTCCCTCATGGGTGTAGATGTAGTATTGCTGTTTCTGAGAATCGTAGAAAACATTTTTAAGAGAGAAGAGATTTGAGGCGGCAGAAGGAGACACCGCTTCCTGAACGGTTCCCTTTTTATCCGCAAAGGTGAGAAAAGTGCCTTCCATGAGGCTGAAGAAGGGAAGCTGCCCGTGAAGCCCCTGATAAAAGGCTTCCGGGAGAGCGGATTCCTTGATCATTTCCCTGAAGGCTGAAAGGGTTTTGTGCTCCACATGGAAGATGACTTCACAGGCTTTGCTTTCTGCGCGGTTTTCATTCCGGCAGCAGGGCAGAAAGTCACGGATTTTGTCTGTTTCCTTGGTATTCATGAGGAGCCATTTCCCATGGCTTGCCCAGGAAGGGACTGAATCGGTATCCGCAACAATTTGCTTATAAAGAGATTCTTTTTCACGAAGAATTTCGGCCTCTGATTCGCTTTTATTCAGATCGGCGTTGCGGCTCCTGGCAATGAGCTCGTGGCTTAAGGGAAGGCCCAGAAAGCGTAATTCACTGCTGTCTTTGAGCCCTGTGTTCAGGCCTGCAATCCCGGGGTAAAGGATTTCCTTCACAGCGCCTTCCTTTTTTTTCTGGAGGGATTCATTGACCTTTTCAGGATTGGGGGAGACAAAGAAATAGGTATTGGCGCCTTTTCGGGTCATTTCCTCAGTCAGTTTGGAAACATGATAGCCGAAGAAGACGATATTTTTTTCCTCTGCCAGCCTTGCAGTATAGTCCTCGGCGGTTATTTCAGTTTTGACATGAACGTTGTATTTTTGAAACACCGTATCTTCCCAGATCTTCAGGATTTCCTGCATGAGGCTTTTCTGCTCCGGGGAGAAGGTGGAGATCATTTCTTTGACTTTGAGGCTTGGAGATCCGGAATCAAACAGCAGAGAGATGATTCTTTTGGCTGTTGCTGCGTCTTTTTTTTCAGCACTGGAAAAATCAACATTCCGGGCATTGATGATCTGGCTGAAATAGGGAAGGCTTGAAGTTTCAAGAAGAAGCAACTGATTCATGGCTGGAAAATTCAGGGCATTCCAGCGGATCAGGTCAAACATCTGTGTGGCATGGCCGCGGCTTCCATCGTGATAGTCTGAAGGGGTATAGATTAGCGATGTTTCTGTCCCGTAAGTCCACAGGAGGTTGCCCTGAAAAAGACTTTTGGGGGACAAAACGTCTTTGTCCGCTGCCTCAGCCCAAAGGAGGTCGGGGGTGACCAGAATCAGGTAAATGATAATAATCCGGAATTTATTCATAAGTGAATATACCTCCGGAGATTAACGCTGTCAAATATGCGGAGTGTTTTTTCTTTTGAAAGAAAGAGCGGGAATTTTCAATCCTAAGCAATTTGGTCGCGGCGAACGGGATTGATCTGAAATTAAGATTAATACCTTGGGCAGGCTGTGCAGGCTGTGTTTGTACCTTTAAGCATGGCCATGCGCCAGGAGCGCATGGAGGCGGAATTCCACTGTTCGGGAAGCGGCTTGCCCTCCATTTGCCCTTTGAAATGAAAAGGGGCGCAGTTGCATGGCGAAATGTTTCCATTCACATCCACGACCTCTATCCTCCAGGGGGCTAGGCAGTGACGGTGAACAGAGACCCTTTGGGTGATCTCTTTCAAAGCTCTGATTTCGCACAGGCGGTAATCTCTCGGCATCTGGCCCACATCATGAAAATGCGGGCCTATAAGGCGTATCTTTTTTTTATTCGCATGATGAAGGGCTTTTTCAAGAGACGGTGAAGCATGACTTCGATGCAATGAATTTTTCTGATTGTGTTCAAAATTAAGATCGGAAAGCGCCAGAGCTGAAAGGCCAGCCTTTTCTGCAAAGTCAATGATGCCGGTAAGATCCCCGGCGTTCTCCTGCGAAAGGGTCACAAAAAGCGATTTGGAAAGGCAGGCAGGAACCTTAAGGAAATTTTTCTGCACCTCTTCGAGGGAAGCGCCGCCCCGGAGTCTTTTGAACTTTTCAGGATCAGTGGAATCGAGGCTGAAGGTGATTTCTTTAAGCCCGCAGTGATGGAGCGCTGAAAGCCTTTCAGGGTCAGCTAGAAGGCCGTTGGTGACAAGCTGTGTTGAAAGATGCTGCTCAGAGGCCAGGCGGACAAATGTTTCGAGGTGAGGGTGAAGCAAAGGCTCTCCAAGTCCCACAAAAATAAGCTCACGGGCTTTGGGATTCAGTTCGAGGATTTTTTTAAACAGCGCAAGAGTCATGTGGGCGGGCGAAAAATGATGCGGGTGCGTCCTGGCGCAGAAAGGGCAGGACATCTGACAATGCGTAGTGATTTCCACATCGAGCCTGGCGGCTGAGGGCGCGCGATCACAGAGGTTTGGCAGATGAAATCCTCCTTCAGGGTTAAGCGTCGAAAGGAGAATTCCGGGATCAAGGTGCTTTTTCCCTGAAGCACTTAAAGCGATCCATTCGAGAAGAGCCTGCCTTGCCGGCTCGTGGTGAAGAAAATTATGTTTTCTCTGGGGCAGGATCAGAGTGGGGAAGGGAAGTTCCCCGGCCTGTTCCACAGAGACGAACTCGTCTTTGTCCCCCAGAATGTGAACCATAGGAAAGGGGGCAGAATCGGAGCCTTTCGGCAGGCGGATGAATTTTGCGATTCTGACCTGGGTATTAAACGATAGCCCTGCTTCGGGAGGCGGTTGGGGAATCGTTTTAAGATAAAGAGGGCTGGCCAGAAGCAGGCAGGCCTCAGGGGGGGTCTGAAGGGCGGCGTGAAGACAGGCTGCAGAGCCTAGGGAATGGCCGATTAAAATAAAGGGCTCTCCGTTCAGTTTTGAGGTCGCTTCAAGAAGGGCTGTGACCCAGCCCTCGGGCCCTTTTTCTTCAAGGGAAGGCATTTCCAAGGCATGGGGTTCGATTTCCATGCGTCGCAGGCCGGACATCAGGGGCTTCCAGAAGGAGGCATGCTGGCCCATGCCGTGCACAAGAAGGGCATGAAGGCGTGTTTTCATAAAAGGCTTTCCACTGCCTGAACAAGGGTTTGAGCCTGGACAAGCCTTTGGAGCTCTTTGGCTGCGGTGTGGAGAGAATTCCTGAAAGCGTCAGGGCAGAGCAGCTTCTCAAGGGCGGATTTAAAGCGCTCCATTGAAAAGGCGCTGTAGTAGACATCGCTGTTGCCGATGTAGGGAATATTTTTCATGAGGACCTGCCCGCATCCGGCCCTTTCAAGGTGGATGCCGTTGGTGGCCTGCTCAGGCTGCTCGGGAAGAATCACCGAGGGGGTTTCGTGAAGAAGGTTGATGGAGCAGGCGCCGATGCCCCCGGAGCAGATAACAATATCGGCCATTTCCGTGGCTGCGGAAGGGGAAAGGTAAGGGCTTGAGAAGATCTGCGGGTGCTTGAGAAAATCATCATGACCGCTGGTGCTGACCAGAATATTGAAATTTTCGTTCAGGCACTCCCGGAGAATGTCGTTTAGCAGGGAGCTGTTTTTGGGCAGCGTTCCCGAGTTGTAATAAATTACTTTTTTATCGCGGCTGCCAAAGGGAGGGGGTTTCTCGCCGAGGAAGTCCCAGCCTTTCCAGAAGACCGGCCCCAGGAAAAAATGGTTGTCAGGAATTTCGGAAACCGGGCAGAGGGCCGGCGTTTCATAAATAAGATTCATATGCCCCACAAGCAGGGCGTTTGCTGTTTCCTCTTTTAATGAAAGGGGCGCGGCCCAAGGCTCAAAAGGCTTAAAGGCGTATTTCCAGAAGCTCTCCAGGAGGCTTTTCTGTTTTTCTCTCGCAGGGCCCGGCGTTTCATCAAACCCCAGAACGCCCTTGAAAAAGGGGAGCATGCATGCCCCGTTTACGGACAGGCGCGGAATAGTTTTGGAGGTGAGCGCTGAGATGAAATCGAAAACCCCGATAATCAGGACGGGCCGGATCTCCTCAATCAGCCGCTCTTGGGATTCGATACAATGGCGGATGTGCTCGCGGTCATGAAACCATTCCAGGCAGGGGTAGGGGGTTTTGGAGAATTCCCAGAGCTCAGTGACCGGATGGCACAGGGGGTGAAATTTTTGGGCCCAGAAGATGCGGCTTTTTGAAAGCCCCAGGTGCACTTCATATCCCGCTTCCTTAAGCCATTCCGCAAGAGCAAATCCACGTGCAAGATGGGAAAGGGTGTTGGTATTGGGAAAGATGAGGATTTTTTTCACTGAAACTTTATACATCACTCCTGCTTACGGTATCAAGAAATAATATCAGGATTCAGAAAGAAGTGGAGAGACCGGTTTAAGGGGTTGCATGATTCATGTGCTGGCTTAAAAGCTTTGCGAATTCTGAGCGCAGAAAGGGTTTGCTGATGCTTGCCGTAAATCCGTATTGCCGGGGCTGGGCCATGACCGGATCGTCTGCATAGCCGCTGGAAACAAACACGGGAATTTCCTGGTTGATTTTCCGTATTTCAAGAACAGCTTCTTTTCCGCCCATTCCGCCCGGAACAGTCAGGTCAAAAAGCATCCCTGCGATGGCCTGGTTTGCCAGGCTGGCTTCCTGAAAATAGTGCAGAGCCTTTTCTCCGTTTTCCATACATACCGGAGTGTAGCCCATGGTTTTAAGCATGGCACTTACCGTTGCACAGATGACGTGTTCGTCATCCATGACCAGAAAAGTCCCTGATCCTTTGTGGCAGGCTTTTCGGGGTTCCTCAGTCTGTAAAACAGAGTCAGAATGGGCCGGTAAATAAAGGCAGAATGTGCTGCCTTTGCCCGGCTCGGATTGCACATCAATAGCGCCCCCGTGCCTTTTGATGATGGAATAGCAGGTGGCAAGCCCGAGGCCATGGCCTGTCGCTTTGGTTGAAAAGAAAGGGTCGAAAATCTTATCCAGAATTCCCTTAGGCATTCCGATGCCGGTATCGATAATTTCAATGCGGACGTAATGATTTGCCTCCAGAAGAGGGGGGTCATTTTTTTTAAAGGAGATATTTTGAGCCCTGATGGTGATCCTGCCCCCGTCGGCCATGGCCTGTTTGGCATTGATGACGATATTGTCGACGACCTGGGTGATCTGATTTTTATCCATATCGCAGGGCCACAGGTTCTGGGGAATATCAAAAAAAGATTTCACATTTGAGCCGGTCAGGGCGAATTCCACGGATTCCTTCAGGAAGAGAATAAGACTTTCAATTTTTTTTATGGGAGCCCCGCCTTTGGCAAAGGTCAGAAGCTGCTGAGTCAGGCCGCGGGCACGGGTAATGGTGGAAACAGCGGTGGAAAGATAGGAGGAGGCTTCAGGGTTTAATGGGGAGGTGAGTGTTGCCATTTCGATGTATCCCATAATTCCCCCCAGAAGATTGTTGAAGTCATGGGCGAGTCCTCCGGCCAGAAGGCCCAGAGATTCGAGTTTTTGTGACTGATGGAGCTTCTGCAGAAGTTTTTGTTTTTCCTCTCCCTCATTTTTCTTTTCTGTGATGTCCTGGTGAAAGCCGAAAAAATACTCCTGA
The DNA here is from genome assembly GCA_964443875.1 of uncultured bacterium. Classification (GTDB taxonomy): domain Bacteria; phylum Auribacterota; class JAFGBW01; order JAFGBW01; family JAFGBW01; genus CAYUET01. The sequence continues at coordinate 23,749 of CAYUET010000035.1, forward strand.
CCGGATATTCGGATGCGGCTGACAGTGCAGCTGAGCGTCAGGATTCGTCCGTCTTTATGATAATGGTTCACTTCCATGCGGGCAGGCTCTCCCCTGTTCAGTTTCTCCAGAATCGAGGGGATTATTTGAAAAGAATTATTTTTTAAAATATTGAGCTCGTAAATTTTTATTTTTTTGATTTCATCTGCGGTATAGCCATGCATGGAGGCAAAGGCTTTGTTTGCCTCTGCAATATTTCCCTCCAGATCCATGATCATAAGGCCTTCATTGGCCTGATCAAAAAGATCCCTGTAGCGCTGTTCGCTTTCCTTAAGGGCTCTTGTTTTCTGGTCAACCAGGTCTTCCATATGGCGGTATAGAAAGGAATTCCGGATAATCAGAGACAGAAGCCCGGAGATGTCTTTCAGTCCGGAAAGAATCTGCTCAATTCCCTTTTTGTCCATGATGTCCAGGAGCACAAGCATGCCGAGAGATTCCTCTTTGATGCGCAGAGGAATGACAAAGGATTCCTGCATGGAGAGTTCTGCCAGAATTCTGCCCATCTCCCCGTTTCCGGGCCTTATGAAGGAAGGCTTTTGTAATTCACCGGCTTTGGCGATAAAGGATTTCAGACGGGCATCCTCAAAAAGTTCCTTTTTTCTCTCAGGGCAAACTCCTGCCAGAACAATCCTTCCTTCCGGCAGCTGTTCAAAAAGGGCAACGATTTTTGTGCCTATGATTTCCCTGATGCGGCTGGAGATCTGTTCCGCGCATTTTCCGATATCCTCCGAGTAGCTGAGAATATTCACCAGCAGATCCTGCTGGAGGATCAGGGTCTGAGCTTCAGGATCCATGGGATACCCTCTGTTCCAGGCTTTTCAGAGTTTCTGTCAGCCTTTTTTTGAAAGGTTCAAGAGAGGGCGTATAAACAGCCACCGGCATTTTAAAAAAATGGCTGATTTCTTCTAAGGTGTCTTTGGGGACTGGAATTAATCCTGTATCCAGATAAACAAGCTCCTTCTGGTTTTCATGCATGAATTCCGAAGCGGTTTCAGGGTCTGAAAAACCCAGGTGTTTCTGAAAAACCTCCTTCCAGCGTTTCGTCCATTCGGGCAGAAGTAGAAAAACTTTTTTATCCCGGAAGCGGAAGTAAAGCTCATCCCCCAGAAGCAGGTGAGCGCAGTTGACTGAAGGGGTTCTCAGACACGAAAAATTTTTTTCCATCTCCTTCATGTAGGGGTGGCAGTCTCCGTAAATCAGAAGGGCCGGGCTTTGCTCCTCCAAGAGTTTTGCTTCAAGGCAGGAGTAGAGTTTTTGAGGGTTCATGTGCAGCATGGAATCCATAAAGATGATTTTGGCCTCAGGGAAAAGATCCCGGATAAGAGATTCTATTTCCAGTCTGAGCACGGAGCAGGCAATGATCCGGAGGTTTTTTATGATTTATTCGGGATTTCTGATAAGGTCTGAAAGGGCTTTGATCCTTTCAGGCGGTGTTTCATAGGGAATATCGGCCCCTGAAGAGGCAAAAATATAGCAGGGGTCTTCTTTTCTGTCCTTCAGGATCTTGCGGGCGGCTTCAAGAACATGCCCGGTTTCTGTGCAGGCCAGGGTGGGTCCGTTCAGATTTCCAAGAATCAGGCGGCCAGGCCCCAGGATTGTTCTCGCTTCAGAGAGGGAGTCCCTCTGGTCAAAGGCAAAGGCAGCAACATTCGGCAGGGCGGTAAAATCGGGAAGCGAGGGAACCAGAGGGTTTCCCCCGTGATGAAAAACCAGAGGGCCTTTCACGGCCGTAAAGGATCGGGAAAGAACGGGCAGAATCTGGTCAGTAATCATTTGTTTATACATGAATTGGGGGTTCGTGAAAATGGAAGGAATCCCGATAAAGGAAGCGCCGTCGGAAAAAAAGGCGTTTGCCAAGTTTATGAAATGCTTTCCAGTAACATGAAGGATTTCCAAGGCCAGAGGCGGATCCGTCACTAAAGTCTCTATCCATTGGTCGAGACCGAGAATCAGGGCAGGAAGATCAACCGGGGCCGTGAGGATGGCGCAGACAGGAACCCGGTCTTTGCAGGTTTTGGAAAGAAGGCGGATGGATTCCCGGATGAAAAAGAGGCTTTCATGAGTTTCCATATCAGGAACGGGCAGGGAGAAAAAATCGCTGGCCTTTGGAACGGCAGGCTTTTTGACATTGGGGGCATAATTCTTTAAAAAATGAAGTTCGCTGCCGAAGGCCTCGGCCTCATAGGTTAAAAGAAACGGGGCAAAAAGGATGTCGGGCGAAAATTCTTTGAGGATTTTTAATTGTCCTTCACAATAGTTTTGAGGATCTTTGAAATATTCTTTCACAGGGCAGCCGGTTAAGCGGGCTCCATAGAGGCTTAAGGTAAGGGTGAAGGGGGGACGTTCCTGTTTCTTCCCCTGCAGGGCAGATAAAACACGTTCAAGGGAGGAGGTCATGATTTTAAAGCCTCTTCCCAGAGGCGGTCAAACAGGGAGGGGGCATCCACCGCGTTGGCCGCAGTACCATCCCCGCCGATTTCCCTGACAAGTTCCGGTCGGATTTTGAAAACAGCGCCGCCCACCGCGAGTTTAATTTTTCCGTTAAGCCCGCGCCTTGAGATTTCCTCCCTTACCGAGAGAATGTTTTGGGCGGTGGTAAACATCATGGCAGAAACGCCAATGACTTGGGCCTTGTTTTCCAGGGCTGTATCGACGAATTTTTCAGCCAAAACATCATTTCCGAGGTCAATCACTTTCCAACCTGCTGTCTGCAGAAAAATACCTACCATTTTCCGTCCCAGGGTATGGAAGTCATCTTCAATATTCCCGATAACGACCGGTCCTTTCAGAAGGGGAATGGATTGCTGCAAGGCCAGGGCCTTGCTCAGGGTGTCTTCGGTAATTTTTCCGGCCAGATAGCCGATGGCCAGGCTGATTTGTTCTGCCTCCCATTTTTTTCCGATGAGATCAAGAGTGGGTTCCAGAAGGTCTTTAATCGCGCTCGGGTATCCGTGTTCTTTGGCCCACTTGTCGATCAGCTCATTGGCTAAGCTGCGGTGACCGCAGAGAATGAATTCAAAGAGAAGCTCAGAGGAGTGGAGAGAAAAGGAGGGGTTAGAATCTTTTTCATTCATAGGAAAACCCTTTTTATGAAGAAGGCATATCCAGGTTTCGCTTCCGTCATATCCGTGAAATGAAAATTTACTCTTAAAAGTGCGTTAAGGCAATCCCTTTTTCCTTCGTCCAGGCCGGATTAAAAAAGTCACAAAAAATAAAATTTATATTGCCAAATGATATTAATTTAGTATCATTTGAATATGAATTTATTAACGAGAGATACGGACTACGCAGTAAGAGCTCTTCTCTACCTGATTAAAAAAGGGAAAAGGGTGTCCTCTTCTGAAATGGAAAAAGAACTGGCTTTGCCAAGGCCTTTTTTAAGGAAGATCCTTCAGACCCTTCAGAAGGGAGGCTATCTTCGTTCGGTCAAGGGCAATGAGGGCGGCTTTGAACTGTTAAGGGGGGCCACGGATATTCATGTGCTGGATCTTATCGGCGTTTTTCAAAAGGATTTTGAACTCTGTGACTGCCTGTTTAAAAAGAAAATCTGTCCGGACAGAAAAGGCTGCCCGCTCAGAAAAAAGCTTAAAAATATTGAAGCCTCAGTAAAAGAGGAGTTTCAATCCATAACCCTTCAGTCGCTTTTGGAAGCTTCGAAGGGATAGCCTGAATTTTGCGCATCGCGACAAATATTCGGGATGCAATGCCTGTTTGACTCAGTAAAACAGGCTTGCGCAGATAAAAGGTTGCTTTTTGTTTGGATAGAAGATGGAATACAATTTGTACTTTATGATTAAAGTCATTAATAAGGCTGGAATGACTAATTTATTTGCCTTTAAAAGGATTTGAGTCAATTTTTTATGCGATATGCGGGATAGTAGACCGGGATAAAACGGGTCTGATGGAAGCCTTTAGGGACGAAGTCGGGCCGAACTTGAAACAAAGGAGGGAAAAATGAGTATGTACTGTCATCAATGTCAGGAAACGGCGGGGAATAAGGGTTGCACGGTGAGAGGCGTATGCGGAAAGCAGGAGACAACGTCGAATCTCATGGATCTTTTGATTTACGTGCTGAAAGGGCTTTCGGATCTTATTCGCAAAAGCAGGCAGTATAAAATAACCGATATTGAAAAGGCGGGATATTTTATTACGGAATGCCTGTTTACCACGATCACAAATGCTAATTTTGATGATCAGAGTGTTATCCGTTACCTGAAAGAGGCTCTTAAAGCAAGGGATGAGCTCAAAAAAAGTTTTTTAGAGGCTTATAAAAAGAAAAATGGAAAGGACTATTCTGAAGGCTTTCATGATGCTGTCACCTGGACTTCTTCAGATGTTTCAGAGTTTCATAAAAAAGCGCTGGAAGTGGGAATTCTTTCTACCGCGAATGAGGATGTGCGCTCCTTAAGAGCCCTTCTGGTATTTGGTGTGAAAGGAATTTCCGCCTACGCGCACCATGCCGGAGTTCTGAATTATCATAATCCGGAAGTCTATGAGTTTGTTGCCGATGCCCTAGCTTGCACGCTGGAGGACCTTTCAGCGGATGTGCTCGTAGGGAAAGTCATGCAGGCGGGGGAAGTGGCTGTAAAGACCATGTCCCTTCTGGATAAGGCCAATACAGAAACCTATGGGAACCCGGAAATCACAGAGGTCAATATCGGGGTGAGGAAGAACCCCGGGATTCTCATTTCAGGGCATGATTTAAAGGATATGGAAGAGCTTTTGAAGCAGACCGAAGGCACGGGGGTGGATGTCTATACCCACAGTGAAATGCTTCCTGCCAATTACTATCCCGCCTTTAAAAAATACAAACATTTTGTGGGCAATTACGGAAATGCCTGGTGGAAACAGGATGTGGAATTCGACTCCTTCAATGGGCCTATTCTCATGACGACCAACTGCATTGTGCCTGTTAAAGATTCCTATAAAAACCGAATTTTCACCACCGGAGCCGTGAGTTACCCGGGATTGAAGCATATTCCGGATAGGACAGTGAACGGACATAAGGATTTTTCGGAAATTATTGCCCTTGCCAAAACAAGTCCTTCCCCGACTGAAATTGAAAAAGGAACCATCACGGGCGGATTTGCGCATCATCAGGTCATGCAGGTGGCGGACAAGGTGGTGACAGCGGTAAAATCCGGAGCCATCAGGCGTTTTGTCGTCATGGCGGGCTGTGACGGGCGTCAGAAATCCAGAAGCTATTTTACGGAAGTCGCGGAAAAGCTCCCCAAAGACACCATCATCCTTACCGCGGGCTGCGCCAAGTACCGCTATATCAAGCTTGATCTGGGGGATATTGGCGGAATTCCCCGCGTGCTGGATGCCGGACAGTGCAATGATTCCTATTCTCTCGCGGTTATTGCACTGAAGCTCAAGGAAGTCTTTAATCTGAATGATATCAATCAGCTTCCCCTGTCCTTTGACATTGCCTGGTATGAACAAAAAGCCGTGGCTGTATTGCTTGCGCTTCTGTTCCTGGGAGTTAAAGGGATCCGTCTCGGGCCGACACTTCCCGGCTTTCTTTCCCCGGGGGTGGCGAAAGTCCTGGTGGAAAAATTTGGGATCAAGCTGATTTCAAATCCGGACGAGGACATTGCCTCCATGATGGCCGGGAAATAATCCAAAATCAGTCCCGCAAAAAAAGGCCGGTTTAAAACCGGCCTTTTTTTATTCCGTGAGTTAGCCCGAATTTTGCGCGTCAGCGGCAAATATTCGGCTTAGTTCAAAAAACTCTTAATCGAACTGACGGAAAAAATTTTACCCGTTAAGGGGCAAATTTTTTATTTCAAACTGCTTGACCGGGTATATTTCCTGTGATAAACATGTCCCCATCATGGCGATGTAGCTCAGTTGGTAGAGCAGAGGAATCATAATCCTTTTGTCCGGGGTTCGAGTCCCTGCATCGCTATTTTTTTTCTTTCAGCCTCTTTTTTGTGCATTCTGAAAAATCCATGTCTTTGAGCGCAAGCTGCAAAACGGCGGTCTTCAATTTCTGTTCATCTCGGGGTTCTTTCACAATCGATTCCTCAAGTTTCGGAAGAATCTCTGAAAGCGTCTCATCGGTGAGGCTCCTGATTTCATCTGCAAAATTTTTTTTCACGAAAACAATGCTGTGGTAATCCAGGTAGACCCTTCTCCAGTCAGGATGTGCGGCGAGTTTCATCAGGGCTGAGGCTT
>CAYUET010000036.1:0-28641 GCA_964443875.1 uncultured bacterium
ACTTTGAAGAGCAGTTGCAGCGCATCCGGGAGATCCGCCTCTCCGAGCGCAAGTTTTACCAGAAGATCACCGACATCTACGCCACCGCCCTCGACTACGATGTGACTGCCCAGGCCACCAAACGCTTTTTTGCGACTGTTCAGAACAAACTGCATTGGGCCATTCATGGCCATACGGCGTCAGAGGTTATTGTCAAGCGTGCTGACTCGGAAAAACAAAACATGGGGCTGACAACCTGGAAGGATGCTCCCAAAGGAAAAATTCAGAAATTTGATGTCAGTGTGGCCAAGAATTACCTGACTGAAAACGAAATGGCACAACTCGCCCGGCTGGTAAACGCCTACCTGGATGTGGCCGAGGACATGGCCCAGCGCAAGATACCCATGACCATGCAGGACTGGGAGACCCGTTTGAACAAGTTTATTGACGCCACTGACCGGGAAATCCTGCTAGACGCAGGCAAGGTGACAGCGGAGATCGCCAGGACCCACGCTGAAAGCGAGTTTGAAAAATATAGAATTGTGCAAGACCGTCTTTTTGAAAGTGATTTTGACAAGATGATGAAACAGATCGAGTCTATAAAAAAGGCGGATACTAACGATGAATAAGGAATCCGCCCTTTTACTGGAGCAACACTTCGACACCGCCCTCGAAAGCCCCGATGGAATCAAGAAACTCCGTGAACTGATCCTCACCCTCGCCATGCAGGGAAAGCTGGTCAAGCAAGACCCAGAAGATCAACCGGCCAGCGAACTATTGAAAGAGATCCAAAAAGAAAAAGCCCGCCTAGCGGTCACTGAGCGAAGTCGAAGTGCCCGCGACAAGTCACTGCCACCCATCAAGCCGGAGGAAGTACCGTATCCCGTCCCGGAGGGGTGGGTGTGGGTAAATCTTGATTACATATCTTCTACTATTGATTATGGAACATCAAAAAAGACATGTGAAAACCAACGATTGATTCCTGTTTATCGAATGGGAAATATTGTTGAAGGGGAACTAATTGATGAAAATTTTAAGTATATTGATAAGAACATAGATGATCTGCCAAAACTGTATTTGAAAAACTCGGATATATTATTCAATCGAACTAATAGCTATGAACTGGTTGGGAAATCTGCGATTTACAAAGGACAAGATGATATTGCAACATTTGCTTCATATCTCATTCGAATCCGATTATTCGTAGATTATTTATTTCCCGTTTACATTGTAATGGCAATGAATACACCATACTATCGTAAAACTCAGATAGAACCAGAAATTGTTCAACAGTGTGGTCAAGCTAACTTTAATGGAACTAAATTATCATCAACCCTTATCCCCCTCCCCCCCCTTGCCGAACAGCGCCGCATTGTCGCCAAAATCGACGAACTCATGGCGCTCTGCGACAAGCTGGAAAACCAGCGCAATGCCCGCAATGACAAACGGCTGGCCGTCCACACAGCGGCTATCAACCGCCTGCTGACCGCCGCTCACAAAAACGACTTTGACTCCTCCTGGCAGTTTATCACCCGCCACTTTGACCCGCTCTACAGCGTTAAAGAAAATGTGGCAGAGCTGAAAAAAGCCATCCTTACCCTTGCCATGCAGGGAAAGCTGGTCAAGCAAGACCCCAAGGATCAACCGGCCAGTGAACTGTTGAAAGAGATTCAGGCGGAGAAGGAACGGCTGATTAAAGAAGGGAAGATCAAGAAACAAAAAGAACTGCCGCCCATTAAGCCGGAGGAAGTGCCGTATCCCGTGCCGGAGGGGTGGGAGTGGACGAGGTTGATTGAATTAGGATATTGGGCTCTTGGTTCAGGTTTGCCTCTGAATATTCAAGGTGATTCTGGACAGGATATCCTTCTTTGTAAGGTTAGCGATATGAATTTGCCAGGAAATGAAAAATTCATATTATCAACAAATAATTCAGTTTCAAAAGACATAGCTAATGAATACAGGCTTAGTATTAGTGAACCAATGACGATTATTTTTCCAAAGATTGGAGGTGCAATTGCTACAAATAAACGTAGAATCCTTACAAGGCTTACAGTAATTGATAATAACTGCTTAGGTATTACCGCCTATAAACAAATAGATACGGAGTGGCTTTTTAAGCTATTACTTAGCTTTGATTTTTCAAATTATCAAACAGGTACTTCAGTTCCAGCTATTAGTCAGGGAACTATAGGTGAAATCATAGTAGCCCTCCCACCCCTTTCCGAACAGCGCCGCATTGTCGCCAAAATCGACGAGCTCATGGCGCTCTGCGACAAGCTGGAAAATCAGATCGATCAGGCAACGGCAAAGCAGACCGCGCTGTTTAATGCCGTGCTGGCGAAGGTGTAAAGACTATGCGCTTAAAGTCACTCAGAAATAGTGTGCATTCTTTTCCTCTGTCATTCTGAGCGAAGCGAAGAATCTATGCCTTTCTATTCCCCATCCGTCATCCCGGAGCTCGACTCCGGGATCCATGCCTTTCATCTTCTCTTCACCTGTCACCCTGAGCGAAGCCGAAGGATCCATGCCGTTTTCCTCTGTCATTCCGAACGCATGCAGATTTCCAGGATCGCGCCTCAAAAATGAACTAGAAAGGAATCCGATAAATATTCCCAGTTAAAAAAGATTAATTTTTAGAGTTTAAAAAATCAACTGGATCAATTCCGGCTTGTTTCAGAATGGCTCTTAACGTTCCTTCTGGCATATCTCCGGGATGATTGGGGATAGTGGTATAGCGGTTAGATAATTTGCAGAACCAGATTTCATGGCTTCCGGCAGCATTACGGTCAAATTCAAAACCAAAAAGTTTAAGCCTGTAAATAATATCCCGGTATCTGAACCCTGAAAGACGCCCCATTAGGCCCCCACAACCAAGGGTAAATCAAAGTGTTTTTTAATAGCGGAAAAACGTAATTTTTGTTGTTTTTCTTTTTTTGATTCAATGATTTTCTTTGCAATATCCCGGGCAATCTCCATTGTTTCGGTGAGGGTTCTGCCTTGTGCAACTAAGCCTTGTATGTCGTCTGAAGTGGCAAGATAAACCCCTTCAGGGAGTTTTTCAATATGAAGGTTAATTAATTGTTCCATTCTTTTATCTCCTTTTAAGATTCTGTCCTTCAGATTATCAGAATTCTCAAAATAATAAAACAAATCTTTCTTTATTGAATAATCGTGAATACCCCTCTCTCGATTCTTCATCTTCCGTTTGACCAATAGAGCCTTTTTTGCTTTGATAGGCCTTTAATTTTTGAAAAAACGTTCAGGAGAAGATCATGCAGAAAGAAACCATTCTTGTCACATCCGCACTCCCTTATGCCAATGGCCCTATCCATTTCGGCCACATTGCCGGTGCCTACCTGCCTGCGGATGTTTTTGTCCGTTATCAGAGAATGCTTCATAATGATATTGTCTATATCTGCGGAACCGATGAATACGGGGTTGCCGTCACCATCGGGGCGGAAAAGGAAAAACATACACCCAAGGAGCATGTGGACATCTATCATGAAGTCATTAAAGACATCTTTAAGAAATTCAACATCAGCTTTGATCATTTCTCCAGAACCACCAATAAATTCCATGCGGAATTAAGCCAGAAATTTTTTACAGAGCTTAATCAGAACGGCCACATTGAATCCAAAACCGTGGAACAACACTATTGCAAAAAATGCGATCGTTTTCTGGCCGACCGTTTCATTCAGGGCACCTGCTACCTTTGCGGCAAAACCAATGCCCGGGGTGACGAATGCCCGAGCTGCGGCGCCTGGCTGGAGCCTTTGAAACTTAAAGACCCTCTGTGTAAAATCTGCGGAGCCACTCCTGAAATCCGCGAGACTCGTCACTGGTTTTTAAAACTCGGTGCTTTCAAAGAAAAACTTTCCGCCTGGATCGATGCTCACCCTTACTGGAAAACCAATGTGGTGAATGCCGCCAAAAAACAGATTGAAACCCTGGAATCCCGCCCCATTACCCGCGATCTCTCCTGGGGAATTCCCGTCCCCCTGAAGGAAGCTGAAGGCAAGGTTCTTTATGTATGGTTTGACGCGCCCATAGGCTACATCGACGCCACCATGGAATGGGCGGAAAAATCAGGCAAACCTGAGAAATGGAAACATTACTGGCAGAATCCGGACTGCCGCATTGTCAATTTTATCGGAAAAGACAATATCCCTTTTCACCTTCTGGTATGGCCGTCCATGCTCATGGGGCAGACCACCCCTTACACCCTGGCGGAAAACATTCCGGCCAATGAATTCTACAATCTCGAGGGACGCCAGTTTTCAAAATCCGAAGGCTGGTACGTGGATCTCGACTCCTGTTTTCAGAAATACTCGGCCGATCAGCTCCGCTATGCCCTTGCCGCCAATGCGCCCGAAACCAAAGACAGCGATTTTACCTGGAAGGACTTTCAGAAATTCAACAACACCGATCTTGTTAATGTGCTGGGAAACCTGCTGAACAGACTCATGACTTTCACTCACCGCAACTTCGAAGGAAAAGTGCCCGAGGCAAAAACGCTTCCTTCCTCGCACAGCGCCCTTCTTCAGGAAGTGGAAACCCGCAGAAAAACCATTGCCGGGTACTACAATACCTATCAGCTCAAAAGAGCCTGCTATGATTTTATTGATATGGCAAGGATTGGAAACAAATTCTTTGATGAAAATGAACCCTGGAAAGTCATCAAGACAGACAAAGACGCCTGCGGAAAAACTCTTTTTGTGCTTTTCCGTCTGCTGGAGCAGGTCGCCCGTGCCGCCTGGCCCGTGATTCCCGATACCGCAAACGCCATTTTAAAACAGCTGGGCATTTCCCAAACTCCCCTGGAGACCGGCTGGGATGCGCCTTCCCTTATCCCCTCCGACGGAACCCATGCCTTAGGCGAGGCCTTTATTCTCTTTAAAAAAATCGAGGATGCCGAAATGGAGGCAGAAGGCAAAAAACTCCATTCAGCTCTTGAAAAAATCACAGCCAAAGAAGCCCCTCCCGCCGCTCCGGTTTTTGACGCCTTAAGTCCGGAAATCACCTATGAGGATTTCGCAAAAACCGACTTAAGAACCGCGCTGATACTTTCTGCCGAAGCTGTGCCGAAATCCAAAAAGCTCATCAAGCTTCAGGTGGACTTAGGCTTTGAAAAGCGCCAGATTCTGGCTGGAATCGCAGAACACTTTAAACCCGAAGACCTTCCCGGAAAAACCGTGGTGGTCGTGGCCAATTTAGCTCCCCGTAAACTCATGGGCGAACTCTCGCAGGGAATGATTCTCGCAGCTTCTCTTGGAAGCTCTCTTTCCCTTGTCAACGGTTCTCCCGCAAACCCAGGATCAAAGGTGAAATAATCATGAACAAAATCGTCAACAAACGACTCTATTTCCGCATTCCCCAGAATAACGTACTCTCCATTGCCGCCTGCAATGCCGAAGAGGCCCTTAACCTTCATCCTGACAAAAAAAATCCTTCACTTCATTATGCCCGCATGAAAAATCTTTCAGCGTCCGGCATCCTTATGGAATCCGAGCAGAATTATTCGGTCAATGATGTTTTAAAAATGGAAATCCTTCTGGACCTGATCCCTGAAGAATACGATGATCCTGCTTATCAGGAGCTGGAAGACATGAATTTTGAAAAAAAGATTTTCAGAACCATTGCACGAGTCGTCCGGGTGGAACAGATCAGCTCAAAATATTTTGAAATCGGGCTGGAATTCGTAGGCGTGGAAACCAAATACAGAGATGTGCTTATCAAATACGTCGAATCGCATCTTCCCAAGCGTCCTCCCTTTCAAAAAGAGGAGTCTCATGCCTCATAATCCGGAAGAAATCATTCTTGTCATTTTTCAGATCGGCTCAGATCTCTTTGCCATTGAGGTTCAGCAGATCCGTGAAATATTAAGAATACCGGACATCATCCGAATCCCCAACGCACCCCCCTTTGTTGAAGGAATCATCAATCTTCGCGGCTTTGCCGTCTGCGTTTTAGACCTTCATAAACGTTTTCAGATTTCTCCTTCCGTGGAAAATAAAGGCCGCCGTATCCTGGTCATTGATCTGAAGGACCGGAGTCTTGGACTTATCGTCGACAAAGTTCATGAGGTTCTCCATATGCCTTCAGGCGACCTGCAGAGAATTCCCCCTGAGCTCACCTCCCTTGAATCCCGCTTTCTGAAAGGAGTTGCCTCGATAAATAAAAGCCTCGTCCTGATTATCGACGCGGAAAAAATGTTTTCAACAGAAGAGCTCCTGAAACTCACAGCCCATCTGGAGCCCCTGCATGAATGAAATTGACACCTTCAGGGAACTGGAAGAGATCTATGCACTTATTCCCGGCTCGACCTGCATGGAAAGTTCATGCTCCAACGGATGCTGCACCAAAAAAGAAAGTCCCCGGGACGCGGACGGAATGTTCATGCCCCTTCCCCTGGTTTATACCGTGGAGTACCTCTACATTCTCGATTATCTGAACAGACAGTTTCCCCTCACTCCCCTGGAAGCCCATTTTGATTTTTCAAAGGCCGCAAGGCTTTGTCCGTTTAAAGATCCCGAAACCCGCAACTGCCGGATCTATGAGGTGCGTCCCTTTTCCTGCCGCATGTTCGGGCGGAAACTTCCCCCGGTTTTCTGGGGGGTGGAAGTCAGCGAAAAACAGGCTATGGGGGTCTTCTGCCCGAATTTAAGAATAGATGAAGAAGCAAGGCAGGACGATTTCCTGAACGCCTATCCCCGTTTGTGGGATATGCTGGCTCACCTTTCCCTGATCGAATCCCCGTTTTCCCCGAAAAAAACAGAGATTCTTGAAAAAGTTACCGGCATCCCGGTTATACTGATTCTTTCGTTCGGCGAATTTTACCGTCTCTGCCATATGGATGTAAAAGAATTCGGGGAAACTTTCCCCGGCTACTGGGAAAGCATGGCCGATAAACTGTAGCGTCCATCTTCTCACAAAAATTGAATTATCAAACATAAAAAAGAGGTAGTTATGAAAGTCCCTGCATCAAATGAAGTCATTCAGCATTTCAACAAGAATTTTTCCTTCTGGCTTAAAGAGCTGAAAGCACTGGTCGCCATTCCGGGAGTCAGCTTTGAAGGCTTCAATCCCGAAAACCTCCGGCAGACAGCCTTATCCGTCAAAAACATGCTCATTCAGGCCGGCCTGAAAACAGCGCGGCTTCTTGAAATCGAAGGCGTTCCCCCCTATGTCTACGCAGAATGGCTGGGTGCAGAAAACGCCCCGACCCTTCTTCTCTATGCCCACTATGACGTCCAGCCGCCGATGAGAGAAGAACTGTGGAACACCCCTCCCTTTGAAGCCACTGAAAGTAAAGGAAGGCTCTTCGGCCGCGGAACCGCCGACGATAAAGGAGGCATTCTTCTTCATCTGGCGAGTGTCGCCTCGTGGCTTCAGACCTGCGGAAGGCTTCCTGTCAATGTCAAGATCCTGTTCGAAGGAGAGGAGGAAGTCGGCTCTCCCCATCTCTCAAAACTCCTGAAAAAGCACAAAGCGCTTCTTGAAAACGACTGCATGATCCTGGCGGATATGAATAATTTTCAAAAAGGCACACCGACACTCACGGTATCGCTGAGAGGTCTTGTCGCCGTTGAAGTGGAAACAGAAAGCATTCATCATCCCCTGCATTCCGGGATGTGGGGAGGCCCCCTGCCGGATCCCATCATGGCCCTTTCAAAAATCCTCGCCGGACTCACTGATGACAAGGGAATCATCCGGATTCCCGAACTCTATAAAATGACCCGCCCGCTGAATGCCTCTGAACTTAAACTTCTGAAAAAGCTTCCCAATGATCACAAGGCCTTTGCGCACGATTCCGGTCTTGTCAAAGGGGCCTCTCTTCAATGCAAATCCAATGAAATCATCTGGAAAAAACTCTGGAGAGAGCCTTCCCTGGTTGTGAACAGTATTGAATCCGGAGGAAAAAAACTTGCGGGGAATGTCTTAATGGACAAGGCCTGGTGCAGGCTCGGGATCAGAACGGTACCGGGAATGGATGCTCAAAAAGTCCAGAATCTTCTGATCAATAAAATTAAATCCCTGGCTCCCAAATCGGTCAGGGTCAGGATTACGCCCTCCGCCAATACAGAGGCCTGGGCCACAGATCTTTCTCATCCTTTTTTTCAGACCGCCCAGGCGGCCATGGAAAAAGGTTATGGAAAACCCCTTGTTTACGCGGGATGCGGTGGTTCGATCCCCTTTGCCCAGCTCTTCTGTGACGCCTTCTCTGGGTCTCCTGCTCTTCTGGTCGGAATAGAAGATCCCCGGTCAAGACCTCATTCGGAAAACGAATCCCTGGATCTTCAGGATTTCAAAAAAGCGGTTTATTCACAAATCCTCATGCTGGAAGCTTTTTCAAAACACCCATTGACCAAAAAACAAAAAGAGATTAAAAAATGAATAACCCCGCAGCAAAGGGCGGAGAATTAAACCCATAGCAATAAAAAACGATCTGTCACAAAACTTAAAACACATGAAAACAAACATAAAATCCCTGGTCCACAAATCGCTTTTTATGGCGCTTCTTTCGATTTGGTCCCTGCATGCCTATGCGTTAAAAAACGATGTTTCAGAGAATGTCCCCTTAAACGGACATATTCTGAATTTCGATGATCCCAAGGGGCCTTTTGAATTCACAACGGAAATCCTGACCTATCAAAGCAAAGATAGGGCATCCATTGAAGCCACACTCGTTCTGCCCAAAACCGATTCTCCCCGGAGCGGAATCGTTTTTGTTCATATGTGGGCCCGTGACCGCATGACTTTCTGGGGGCTCCCGGAATATATGGCCACTTTTGGTTTCCCCTCCATTTACATGGATCTCCGGGGGCACGGGAAATCCTCTTTTCCGGATTCCAATATTAAAATAACGCCCCGGGACAAAAATAAATCCTACAGGGATTTTTACCTGGATATCCTTCCGGCTTTTAAAATCCTCAATGAACAAAAGACCGTCAGACAGGATCATCTCATCCTTCTCGGCGCCTCCCTGGGGTGCCCTTTAGGAGTCAAGGCAGCTCAGGAATTCAAGGATTCCATCGCCGGAATGATTTTTTTAGCACCTTCCATTGATTATTTTGATGTCAACTGTTTTCCGGCCCTGAAAAAACTCCGGAAAAAACCGGCCTATGTCATCGTCGAAAGAACCGACCGGTCCTACCGGTCCGCCCTCCATTTTTTCAATCAGTTTCAAGGTTATAAAACCCTTATGAAACTCACCGACATCGGACACGGATCAGATATTCTTTACAAAAATCTCGGATTTCCCACCCTTATCCGGCAGTGGGTTGAACAGATCGATCAAAACAGCGTTTTTTTTCAAAAACTCTCTGATGACAAATCCAATGACAAAGAGTAAACTATCTCCATGAAAATCAGTTATTGTTCTCTTACTGACAAAGGGGTGACCCGCGAGCATAATGAAGACTATTTTCTCAATAGTCCCAAATATTCACTCTTTATGCTTGCAGACGGAATGGGGGGGTATCAAAGCGGCGATTTTGCCAGCCGTTACAGCCTTGATTCCATCCTGGAGTACCTGGAAACCTCCACGCCTGCAAACGGAATATTCTCAGACAGGACTTTCAAATTTGCCGTGGAATATGCAAATACCCGGATCAACAGCTACAAAAAGAAGCATCCTGAAATCTCGAACATGGGCACAACCTTCATCGCCCTGGCTTTCGGGGAAGAAAAAGCAATGCTTTTCAATATTGGCGACTCAAGGCTCTACCGCCTCCGAAAAGGAACGCTGACTCAGATTTCAAAAGATCACAGCGCTGAAAAAGAAGTCCTCCCCGAATTCATGCAGAATGCCAAGGACGGGAAATTTTCCAGTGTCATCACGCGCGCCCTGGGTGCGACAGAAAAAGTGGAAAGCGATGCCACGCCCTTTGAATTTCAGCTGGATGATTTTTATCTGCTTTGTTCCGACGGACTCTACAGCATGGTTCCGGATAATGTCCTTCAGCCGCTTCTTGAAAAACCTCTTCCTCTAAAGGCAAAAGTCCAGGGACTCATCGACGAAGCCAACCGGCTGGGGGGGGAAGACAATATCACGGCTACGGTTTTGCACATCCAGTCCATGGAAACGCCCTCTGTGATTGAAAGTATCGAAGAAAACATCTGACCAGTCTTTTAAGACTGCCCTTGTTTTCCGATAGACCCTATAACTTAATAAGTAAAAATTTCTCCAGAATCCGGTATATAAAAAACAAATGAACACAAACCGATTTCTTTTAAATGACTTATACCAGAAACTTGACCGTATAAAGGGTCAGGTTTACCGCAAATACAAAAGTCTTGAAGGGGCCTATGCCTCCTCCACATGGACACTGATCCTGGACAAGGCCCAGGCCACCCCCAAATCCAAACCCTCCCTGTTTCGCCTGCGGGTTCCCTACATGGCGGCCGGATTTCCGCCGGGATTATACAAAGACCGGTTTCAAAAAATTCCCTTGAGTGACTTTATGCTCCGCCGTTTTGAAAAACTGTGTAAAAAAATCTCAAGACATTCCGGATGCGGAAAAAGCGGAATCTTTTATTCGGAACCCTGCGGGCCCGAAATTCTTGAAAGAAGCGCTGTTTTTTTTGATCAGAACACGCTTGAGCTCCGCTTCCGCTACGGTCTTCCCTCCGAGGGCAACCGCACGGATCCATGCTCTTTTCTGGAAGCCCTTGAACACGCCTTTCCGAAAATCATAAAAGAGATCCTTTCCTGGGAGGCCTATGATGAAAAGGAAGTACGTGAACATCTCCATGTTTTTGAAGACCAGGAAGCCCTGCGCAATCTCCTGAAGAAGAACCACTGGGTTGCCTTTATCCCCGACGGGGCGATACTCCCCCGGGAAAGTTCATTCAGCTCCCGCCCCCTTAAACAGGCGGTTCCTTTTGAAGCCCCTCCGACCCTCAAAGTCAGGATCAAACTTCCCCATAAAAAGGAAATTTCAGGAATGCCTGTCAAAGAAGGTGTTTCTGTCATTACCGGAGGCGGATTCCATGGAAAAACCACCCTCCTGAATGCCATCAAAATGGGAATCTACAATCACATTCCCGGGGACGGACGTGAATACTGTGTTTCACTGAAAAACACATTCAAAATCAATTCAGAAGACGGCAGGATTACGGAAGGGATCGACATCACGCCCTATATTGTCAACCTGCCCTTCCATAAAAACTCCGAACATTTCTCCTCCCTGCAATCCAGCGGATCCACGTCCCAGGCCGCTGCTGTTGTTGAATCCGTCAGGATGGGTGCGGAATGCCTGCTTTTTGACGAAGACACCTCGGCCACCAATTTCATCGCCTGCGACGAATTCATGAAACGGCTGATCGGCGACAAAGACAAAACCATCATCCCCTATTTTGAAACGGCAAGGGATCTTCACCGTTCCCTGGGCGTTTCCACCATCATTGTCATCGGCAGCCTGAGCCCCATTCTCAGTGCTGCGGATCTTGTGCTTAAAACATCCGAATACCGGGTCATGGATCTTACAAAAGAAGTTGCAGAACAGCTTCAGAGCCATCCGGTTTCAACCCTTTCCCAGCATCCCATTTCCAGAAAACCCTTCCAGAAAAGCCGCTGGGTCGACTCAGATTCCTTCCGCATCAAAAAACGGGTCATCCCGTTTAAAACTAAAATCTGCGGCCAGAAAGAAATTCAGATTGCCACGTTTTCCCTTGATTTGTATGATAATGAGCAGCTTTCGGACTATGGACAGATAAAAAGTCTTTTATCTGCCCTTCTTTTATTTGAAGAGCTGATTTTTAAAAAAAGATCCGGTCTTGAAGAAGCGATAAAAAAACTTTTCCTGCAGATTGACGCAGACGGAATTGAAACGCTGTGCTTTCAAAAAGGCGGGTTTACGGAAATCCGGGCACTGGATTTAGCTCATGCCCTGAACCGGTTAAGGTTGTTAAAAATAAAAAAACATACAGAGGAACCCCATGCCCACCGTGCTGATAGCCGATGATGAAGAAGCCCTGCGAACGGGTCTAAAAGCCGCATTAAGCCATCACAAATTTAAAATCATCACCGCAGAAGACGGGGTTAAAGCCCTGTCCGCACTTCAGAATGAAAACATTGACCTTTTGATTTCGGATATCAAAATGCCCAAAATGGACGGACTGGCCCTTCAGGCGGAGGCCCTGAAAATCAACCCCCATCTTCCGGTCATACTCCTCACGGCCTACGGCTCTGTGGAAACAGCCGTTGAAGCCATGCGCAGAGGCGCCTATGACTTTCTGACCAAGCCGGTCAACATTGATAAATTTGAAATGGTGGTGATCAGAGCTTTGGAAAACCAGGCTTTAAAAAAAGAAAATCAAAACCTGAAAACCGCTCTTCTAAAAAAAGACCGGCTCAAAAACATGGTCGGACACAGCAAGGTGATGCAGGATCTCTTTGATAAAATCAAAGTTGTTGCCGAAACAAAATCCACAGTTCTGATCTCCGGAGAGTCCGGAACAGGGAAAGAACTGATCGCCTCAGCCATTCATGATTTAAGTCCCCGGCAGTCGGCGCCTTTCATTGCGGTTAACTGTGCAGCCTTATCCGAGAATCTTCTGGAATCAGAACTTTTCGGGCATGAAAAAGGCTCTTTCACAGGAGCCGTCAGCAAAAAGGAAGGCCGTTTTAAAGCTGCAGATAAGGGCACTTTGTTCCTGGATGAAATCGGAGAACTCCCCACGCATCTCCAGGTTAAACTCTTAAGGGTCATTCAGGAAAAAACATTTGAACCCGTCGGCTCCTCTCATTCGCTAAAGGTCGATGTCCGTTTCATTGCCGCAACCAACCAGAATCTGGAAAAGCTTGTGGCCGAAGGAAAAATGAGAGAGGATTTCTACTTTCGCCTTCATGTTCTTAAAATTGAAGCCCCCGCCTTAAGAACCCGCAAGGAGGATATCCCTTTATTGACCGAGCATTTCATCCGGGAATTCAGTCACGAGGCTCACAAAAAAATCAAAACCCTTTCCCCGGAGGCTCTGAAAATCTTAATGCGTTATGAATGGCCCGGCAATGTCCGTGAGCTTAAAAATACCATTGAAAACCTGGTGGTCTTTTCCAAAAATGAGGTCATTGAGGCCGGGGATCTTCCGGAAAACCTTTCCCAGCCCCAGGGACAGCTCAAGCTTCTTTCCTCCAGCCTGAATGTCGAAGCCAATGAAAAAATACTGATTGAAGAGGCGCTTAAGGAATGCCGCTACAATAAAACAGATGCTGCCTTGAAGCTGGGCATGAGCCGCCGCACTCTGCACCGTAAAATTCAGAAACTCGGCCTCGAATGATAAGGATCTGCATCGATATCCGGCATCTCAGATCAAAACCCAGCGGAGTCGGTCGCTACATAAAAAACCTGACCGAAGAACTCCTGACCCATCATGAGAAAGACTGTTCTTTTTTCCTTCTGGGGACCAAGGAAAGTTTCTCCCTGATTGAAAAGGACCTCTCTCTATATACCCCTATTCTTTCTCCGGATCCGGAGAACCATCCCTGGTCGGATATCTGGTTTAATACCAGTCTGAGAAAAAACCTCAGAACCCGAAAGATCAGCCTTTTTCACTCCACGGCCTTCATGTCCTTTTTATGGAAACCCTGCTGCCCTGTTGTGACCACCATTCCGGACAGGGTTGCCCGCTTTTATCCTCATACCATTCCTATCAAGTTCCGGTACTATCTGAATTACAATGTCAAAAGAGCCGTTAAAACCAGCGCCCGGATCATCACCATCTCGGAGCAGGTAAAAGAGGAACTTCAGACGGAATTCCCTTCATCCCCGCCGCTTGATGTGGTCTATCTCGGGACACGACAAGATCCCTTGACTCCAGAAAAAGCATCGCCTCCCCCCCTGAAAAAGCCCTATATCCTGGTCGTCGGAAATATTGAACCCCGGAAAGGTATAGTGGAAATGATTCACACCTATGAGGCTTATCGAAAAAAATTTCCACAAAACAATCCCAGGCTGGTTATATGCGGACAAAAACTCTGGAACTTTGATGCCCCTTACCAGCTAGCAGAACAAAGCCCCTTCCGCAAAGACATTCTTTTCACAGGCTACGTTACAGATCAGGAACTGGACCTCTGGTATTGTCACTCCAGTCTGACCGTCATTCCTTCCCTGTATGAAGGATTCGGGCTTCCTGTTCTGGAAGCCATGCGTGCAAAAGCCCCCATCCTGATTCACCATGCCAAAGCCCTTTCTGAAATCGGACAGAACCTCGTTCATACAACCGATATCCGGAATCCGGAATCCTCGGCTCAAATCCTTCATCAGCTATTTTCGCAGGAGGAACAGTCACGAAAACGCATTCCGGACTATCAGAAACACCGAGAAAAATTCACCTGGCGGAACTGTGCAAAAGAAACTTTTAACATTTACCTTAAGACCTTATCCCTATAAGATTACAGACAAAGGCTATGCACTCTAAAAAAACATTTCCTTTATACCGGCTGTTCAATCTGAAGCGCCCGGCTTACTATTTTCTCCATCTGATTCTCCTCTCCCTCTCTTTTTCATTCATCTGCGTCAACCGCTATGATGAATCCTTTAATCTGTGGTATCAGGATGTTCTTGTTAAAAAACACTATGAATACAACAAAAACACCGACAGTAATCCCTTTGTTATTTTATCGATTGATGATGATTCCTATAACTACATGCTGCAGAATCACGGCTCTTTGCGAATTGCCATTTCAAAACTTGTTCTCCAGCTTAAAAAATTCATTCCCAGGGGGGTCTGCATCAATTTTCTTTTTTACGGAAAAGGATTAAGCGCAGAAGATATCTATCTGACAGGAGCAGCCAATTCGAGCCTTCCCATTTACTTCAAAGCGGAACTCACCAAAGACGGACATTTTTTCAGCCCCCTGGATGCCATCAGCACCCCGAACCCCAAATTCGGTTTTTTATTTCCAAACCCCTCCAGGGATTCCACAGTCCGGAAACTTAAAATTGCCGAGGACATCCCGGGATTCGGGCTTCAGCTGGATTTATCCAGCCAGCTGACAGCACTTATCCGAAACGACAGTTCAGCCCCTTCTTTTGATTTTACAAAAAAAATCCTCACCTATACCCAGATGGATCATTCCCTTAAAACAATCCATACGGATAATCAGAACTGCATTTCCCTCCGCTACTATAAAACCTGGAAGGATCTGCATGTCCTTCGCGCCCTTGATGTGATTGAAAATAAAATTAACCCGGCCATTTTCTACAACAAAATCATTCTGATTGAAGGCACCGCCTCTGTTTTTCAGAACAGCTACAACACTCCCATAGGCCCCCTGCCTCAAGCCGGAATTCTCGTCAACTCCATCATGACCCAGCTTCATGAACAGACAAGCCTTAAAAGCATGAGAATGAAACACTGCCTTATTTTGATCCTGGGGATCAGCATCCTTTTTTCCCTTCTCAATTTTACAGGATCCTTCTTTGTCGCGTTCATGTATTCCGCCCTATCCCTTTTTATTCTTCATTTTCTTTTCTGGACTTTCTACCAGTCAGGAATCCTTTTACCCTATGGTTCCATTATCATAAGCAGCATCATTCCCCTCTTTTATTCCTGGATAGGCCGTTACTTCAATTTAAGCCTTCAGTCTCATGAACTGATACGGATAGCCTCAACAGACCCTTCCACGGGATTATACAATTTCCGATACTTCACCTTTCTCCTTCAGCGGAATTTTATCCGGCTCAAAAGAAAGCATTCCGGGATCTACCTGGTGGGAATTCAGCTCGTCAATAAAAGCACTCCGGAGCAAAACCCTTCACAGGAAATTGAATCCCGGCTTTTCAGGGAAATCGGACAATTCCTTAACCGTTACTCCAAAAAGGCCTTTTGCGGCTACAGTATTGACCAAAGCCGTTTTTTTATTGCCTTTACACGGTATAACGCCATCAAGTCGACCCTCTTAAGCGAACTGCATCAGCACCTGGATGATATTCTGAAAAAATTTAATCAGCAGTATGATCCCCGCATTGCAGGAGTGGATTCAGAAGTTTCAGGAATTTCGTCCTCCATTCACCTCATTCAGATCCTGGATACTCTGCTCAAGGACAAATATTTTAAAAACACCCATTTCATTGAATACCATCCTTCCAATTTATCCACCAACTTTCCTGAAGTCCCGGATCCCCTGTTTCCCCAGACTGATATGGATTATGTCTCCCTGCAGATTCACGAAGACAAAGTGGATCTCCACCTGATGAAAAAAAATTTAAGCAAATCCATTCAGAATTCCACAATGACTCAAAAACTTTCAGCCATGGGACAACTTTCAAGTTATTATGCGCATGAACTGAAAAACCCGCTTCATAATCTCCTGAATTGCGTGAGCATTCTTGAAGATCCCGGGGAAACACCGGAAGAAAAAACAAGAATCCTTGCCCTGCTCAAATCCGAGCTCAACCGGACCATCGATCTGACCAACAAGATGAGAAATCATTTCAAGCCTTCTGATGAAAAACCGTCTGAGGTGCAGATCAATGACCTTATCAAATCGACGCTCAACATCTTTCTTGCCCGGTTTAAGGAACAAAAAATTGAAGCCCTTGTGGAATTCGACAACTCCATTCCCACCCTTTTTGTGGTGGCGGACCAGCTTAAACAGGTTTTTGTCAATCTCATCCTCAATGCAATCGAAGCCATGCCCCAGGGGGGGCAACTTATCCTTTCAACGAGTTATACCCCTCCGGTTGTCCGGATCACCATCGAAGATACAGGAATTGGAATCGACCCAATAGACCTTGAAAGGATTTTTGAGGTTTTCTACAGCACCAAAAAGGAAAAGGGAACAGGCATGGGACTATTTGCCTGTTACAATATCATCCAGCGGCATGGGGGAAGCATTACGGCGCACAGCACAAAAGGCGCAGGCAGCTGTTTTGAAATTATTCTGCCTACGTAATCATTTTTCCGGTCTCCGACTGCTCTGTCTTGATTTTTTAATTCCCCTGGCTTTTAGCCATCTGAATTTTTAAAACAAAAATATAGTAATAATAACCATGAATATAAAAAACATCATTAACCCGAATTTTGCGCATAAGCGACAAATATTCGGGATGCAATGCCTGTTTGACCCGGTCAAAACAGGCATGAGCAGACAAAAAGCTGTTTTTTGCCTGAACAAAAGACTGGGTACAATTTGTACCCAAAGATTGAAGTCAATAGTGGGGTTAGAAGGATTGATTTATTAAGGTTCGAATGGATTTTTCTGATTTTTCATGCATTATGCGGGTTAAAAGCATAGCAGGATTACTCTCTTGTTTTTCTTTATCTCACCTTTCATAAATGCTGACTCCAAAAATACAGTTCATTTTTATGTCTTTATCTCAAAGCAATGTGAAAAGTGCATTCTGTTTTTCATATAAAAAACAAAGTTCTTTAAATACTCGCATCGGTTTCAGTCATTCATCCCATGCTGAACAAGAAAATCAAAATTCTCATAGCATCTATAAATAAAAACACTTTCTTCCCAGGTTGACACATCCGACTTATTTTTGCCCCAGTCATAACCTGATTTTGAAATTCTTATCTTAAAATAACATTGAAGTATCTGTAAAAATAAAATATATTTTTTATACAGAATGTTCTGTATTTGTAGATTAAGGGACGGCTTAACCATAAAAACAGTATGATTCTTAAGTTGTATTTCCACAATTAAACCAGACACATGGGCATGAGATTAATCAACTTTTAATGTTATCTATTCTTAAAAAAAAAATAAGTTTTTTTAATATCACCGTTCTGTATATTATTACGGCATTTTTAATATTTTTTCTCTATGTTTACTCCCCGAATTTTTTCATGGAAGATCATCTCATTGAAAACATACAAGTTTTTTTATTGTTAAGTATTTCAGTTCTCGCGTTTATCAATCCCCATCGGTTTCAATGGCATAGATATTGTTTTTTTTGCTATTGTAGTGGTATTGGATTTTTATTTATTCTACTGGAAGAAATCAGTTATGGACAAAGAATTTTCGATTTTAAATGTCCTGATTTTTTTTTAAAATTTAATCAACAGCAAGAAATCAATTTTCATAATTTTTTTGATTATCTGGATGGTCATATTTATTTTTTAATCATGTTATGGGCGGTTGCATCCATATTAAAACAATACAGAGTCATTCTAAAAACGGATTTCGCTGCTATTCCTTTCTGTAGTATTGAAATAGGTTTTTTATTTCTTTTTATATATTTTGCTACGGTTATTTGTACAACAATAATTCCCGCGTTCTCCGAGGGATTCGAATTACTCTGGTATCTTCTTATTTTTATTTTTTTTATTGGTCCTTTGAATAAGCATCGAGGGGATTCTTAATCATGCCGTTTTTTATTGATAATACCATAAGCTGTCCCATTGATTTTAATCAAAACATGGCAAATATATATAATTTTTTCGCTGGGATAACCCCTTTTGACTTCGCTCTAGCGGGAATTACCTTTTCGAGAAGGGGTTAAAAAAATCAGGACTTTTTCTGATCTTCTTCAAAAGGCAGGAAAAAGATCAAAGCCATTCCGGGAAGGGTGGCAAAACAGCTTGCAATAAAAAGCCCTGAATAACCGCAGCAATGCTGAAGCAGACCGCTTAAAAAACCCGGAACCATCATGCCAATGGCCATAATGCCGGTGGAAATGGCGTAATGAGAGGTCTTATATTCCCCTTTTGAAGTATAAAGAAGATAGACCATAAAGGCAGAAAATCCAAGACCGTACCCGAATTGCTCCAGAATAATAACGCTTTGAACAATAAAATAGGAACCGGGTTTAAAAATCGCAAGATAAACAAATAAAAGATTGGGGAGGTGCATGCTCAGGACAAGCGGCCATATCATTTTTTTCAGGGTGTATTTTTGTATCAGCCATCCTGCAAGGATTCCTCCAATAATTAAAGCCAGAATACCGAAAGTCCCATACATAATCCCCACCTGGCTTAATGAAAGCCCCAGTCCGCCTGCTTCGGGTTTATCCAAAAAAAAGGGTTGCACCATCTTTAAAAGAAGGGCTTCACCGAATCTGTAGAGCAGGATAAAAGCAAGAATAACACCGATTTTTTCCTGGCAGAAATATTCAGTAAAGATTTTTTTGTATGGAACGGAACTTCCTGCTTTATGCACTTTATCCGTCAGCGGATAGGGAAGGATTCTGCGATGATACGCCGACAAAATCATAAAAATACCGCCTGAAATAATAAAAGTCAGAGTCCAGCCCAATGAAATATTGCCGGTTAATTCTCCTGTCGTACCAGCAAAGGCAATTAAAAAACCACCGGCAAAAATCATTGCAGCCCGGTAAAAAGTATTCCGTATACCCGTAAAAAAAGCCTGGTCTTTTTTATCAAGGCTGTGCAGATAAAATCCGTCAGTGGCTATATCATGAGTTGCTGAAACAAAAGCAACGGCAGTGAAAAAAATAAGACTGGATGCGAGAAAAAAAGATGTACTCATAAAGAGTCCCGTCACTATGAAAATAATGCCGAGCAAGAGCTGGAGCGATACAACCCATCCTCTTTTTGTGCTCCGGGAATCCACAAACGGACTCCACAAAAATTTTATTGACCAGGGAATGTATAAAAAACTAGTCATGCCAATAAACAGGTTTGAAACCCCAAGGGATTGGTACATGGCTGTCGAAAGCTGATTCACCAGTACAAAAGGGATTCCCTCTGCAAAATACTGGGACGGAACAAACAGCCATGGATTACGGGGCTTCTTATCCAACTCATTCAATGGCTCAGTCGTATCTTTCAATGTTTCTCCGGATTTTTTCTGTATGGCTTCAATTGAGTGAAGTTCAACATATTCTTTGGAATTAATCAATACATTCGTACATGAAACAGTCTCTTAAACCTGATCTGATGACAGTATAAGCCATTTTCCCTTATCTTTAATCATTTTTATCTGAAATGTATAATTACTTTTAAGAACTCTGGGGGAACGGGAACTTATAATTATAACCTTGAGTAATACCTCGGCCGTATTTTCGTTTATCTCTATTTTATTGAATTTTAATTCAGAAATTACCGGGGAAAAGGATTGCACCAGATAAGACACCCCTTCCCTTAAGCCATTTTCACTATCAACCCGGAAATTTTCCATCCCCCCCGAATAATCTTTCGAAAAGTACGAGAGAATTTTCAAAATGGTCGTTGCTGTTTCAATAACATTATCAGAAAAAGGTTTTGCAAATTCGGTTTTTAAATTTCTAAAAACCTTTTGTATTTTTTTCTCTTTACTTCCAATGAATCGCAGGGAAAAAGAAATCCCGAAAATAACAAGCCATCCGATTATGATATATTTATAAAAACGCATGATTTTTTAAGAATAGGCTTTAGAAAGGGGATAGTAAATTAACATTATTGCTTTCCATCACACATTGTCTTTTATAATGAGTAAGTCTAATTTAATAAACACTCTTTCAAAAATTTCGATTTCACATCTCGATTAAAGGGAATCAGAATCCCTGAAGGAGATTATAATACTGCCTGATTACACGCAGGGATTCAACCGTCATCTGATAAGACAGCCAGGTAATGATAAAAATGCCAAGAGTGAGCCCCATCTTCCAGGCACGTTTCATAGTCGGATGCCACCAGATCAAAGGCAGGGCCAGAGGGCCTACACAACAGACAGCAATAATAATAAAGGAGGTTCGGTAGTACCAGGGGAGAATTCCTTCTGCCGGATGCGGCGAAACATGCCCCTCCAGAAACTCATTGCAGTGTTTACACTTTATCGCAGCGTCCTGAATATCTTCGGCACAAAAGGGACATTTCTTCATTATGATCTTAACCTGAAAGAGTAAAAAAATTGTTTAATTTGATATTTCATCCGGATCCTTTTTATCATGAACTGAAAAGAATGGGAAAAGTTTTCTTTTCAACGGATTAAATTAAACTTTCTGCATCCTTCTTATAGATTTTCTAAAAAGCATGCCTCTTCGGGTTCTCTTAGGCATTACACCTCGAATAATTCACATTATGCGCAAAATCCGGACTACGCCTTTTCAATGTTCAAGATCAGCTTTTGGCCTTCCTTGATCCAGGCGGGAAGATATTTGATGGGAAGTTCAATAAAATTTTCTGAATCCAGCTCTATAACAGCCATACCTTCTTCTATGCGGTCTATGGTCACCGTCGTTTTCATACCCTGCTCCTCCCTCTATTCCTGATGCCCTTTCTTTAATAAACCCATTAAGAGAATGAAAATTATGTTTTACATAATACAATCCCAATGAAATACGATAAACAAAATTTTATAACATTTTTATGATAGGATATATTCAATCAAACATGATGCATTGCTTATTATTATAAATCAATATTTTTTAATAATTAAACATTTCATCCAAACTATTTATATACACAAGAAATAAGAATAGAATTATTGAAAATAAGATTTATTATCTCCTCATAAAGAGGATTTCACTTCGCGCAGGCTTCCAATCTACTCGTGACGCAAAGCCTCTATAGGATTCAATTGAGCGGCCTTTCGTGCAGGAAAATAACCGAAGATCACACCAATGGCCGCGGAAAAGACAACAGCCACAATAATGATCGGCAGATTGAGGACAAAGGGCAGTTTGAGCATCAAAGCCAGACCATAGGAAACCGTCAGTGCCAGGATTATTCCGATTATTCCTCCACAGGAGGATACCACCACTGCCTCCACAAGAAATTGAAGAAGAACCTCGTGTTCCATGGCTCCAATCGCAAGACGGGTTCCAATCTCACGCGTGCGTTCGGTAACCGAGACAAGCATGATATTCATAATACCGATCCCCCCGACCAGAAGGCTCACCGCAGCGACAGCGCCGAGCAGAGAAGTCAGAACCTGCGTCGTACCGGAAAGCATTTTTGCGATTTCCTTCATATCCATCACATCAAAATTATCCTCCTCGTTTTGGGAAAGATGCCGGCGTGCACGCATAAGACGGCTAATCTCTTCTTTGGCTTTATCTGTAGATCGTCCCTCTCGAACAGAAACCTGAATCATCCTCACATCATCATTTCCCGCCACGCGACGCTGAAAGGTCCGGAGAGGAATCACCACAATGTCATCCTGATCGTTACCCATAGTCCCCTGCCCCTTGGCTTCCAGAAGACCTATGATTTCACAGGAAAATTTATTAAGCCGGATGTTGCTTCCTACGGGGTTCTGCCGGCCGAACAGTTTTTGACGAATCGTTTCGCCAATTACACATACAGAAACCCCGCCGCGTGTTTCGTTCGGCGTAAACGAACGGCCCTCCTTGATTATCCGGTTGTTCAGCGGAAAATACTGTTCATTGCTCCCGGTGACTGAGGTCGTCCAGTTCTCATTCCCTGAAATGGCAGTCATGGATTTGCTTGCCGTAGGGGCAACATAAATAAGCGAGGAAATTTCACGGAAAAGCGCTTCGGCATCTTCAACTTTAAACGGCATAGAACCTGAGGACTGACCCGGCCCCATATGCTTGCCGGGGTGGATCATCAGCAGGTTGCTTCCCAGGCTTGCAATCTGCTCCGTCACCTGCTGGGTCGCTCCCTTGCCGAGCGTCACAAGAATTATAACCGAGGCAACCCCAATAATAATGCCAAGCATGGTCAGAAAGGAACGCATCAGGTTGCGGCGAAGTTCACGCAGAGCCAGCAGTAAAGCATTTCCAAACATCAGAGGTTCTCCTTATGATTGTAATCCTGTTCAATCAGGCCGTCACGGAAATGGATCGTACGACTGGCATAAGCGGCCATTTCTGATTCGTGCGTCACCATGATGACCGTGATTCCAAAATCTTTGTTTAAAGCCGTTAAAAGCTCCATGATCTCCGCGCTTCGCTTGGAATCAAGGTTACCCGTCGGTTCATCCGCCAGAAGAACAAGCGGCTTTATGACGATCGCGCGGGCAATGGCAACACGCTGCTGCTGTCCGCCGGACAATTCCCCGGGTGTATGATGCTCCCAGCCGGTCAGACCAACCTGCGAGAGCGCCTGACGGGCCTTTAAATGCCGCTCACTCATGGAGGCATGGCGGTAAAGAAGCGGCAGTTCCACATTCTCAAGGGCGGAGGTGCGGTTTAAAAGATTGAATCCCTGGAACACAAAGCCCAGGTAGTTTCTCCGTAAAAGAGCGCGCTGGTTGTGAGTGAGCGAAGCCAGCTCCACGCCCTTGAAATGATAAGTCCCGCTCGTGGGCGTGTCCAGACACCCCAGGATGTTCATGCAGGTACTCTTGCCTGAACCGCTCGGGCCCATGACGGCAACAAACTCACCGGGATAAATACGGATATCCACTCCCCGCAGAGCCGCCATCGCGGCAATACCGGTGCCGTAAATTTTTTTAACGCCCTGAAGTTCAATGATCGGCTCCTCAGCCCCGTTACTGGACGACATCGCATTCATCAGACGGCCGTTTCCATATCTGTGACAAGTTCCATCCCGGGCTCCAGTTCGCCGTCAGTCACTTCAGTCATTACCCCGTTGCTGATTCCCTTGGTAAAAGGAACAGCCGTCAACTGGCCGTTGCAAAGCGTCCAGACTTTCTGTTCTTTGCCGTTGCTCTTCGGCGCATTACTGGTTTTAGTTTTTTGACGGCGCGGATGCGGCAGTAAAGACTGCATCACACTGCCGCCGGAACGCGGTTTTTCTTCGACCACAGGCGGAACAAAACGCAAAGCCGCGTTGGGCACAAGCAGGGCATTCTGAATATTTTTGACTCTTATCACAGCGGTCGCCGTCATGCCAGGGCGAAGCAAAAGCTCTGAGTTATCCACCCGAAGCACCGCCTTATAGGTGACAACCCCGTCCACGGTTTCAGAACCGTACCGCACCTGGGTGATGGCGGCCGGAAATTCATGATCCGGATAGGCATCCACGGTAAATGCCGCTTCCTGCCCTTTCTGTACCGAACCCACATCCGCTTCGTCAATATCCACCAGCAATTCCATTTCTTTGAGGTCCTGGGCCAGCGTAAAAAGCAGAGGGGCTGAAAAGGAGGCTGCAACCGTCTGTCCCGGCTCAACGTTGCGGGTCAGCACAACGCCATTAATGGGGGAAATGATAACCGCTTTTGATAAATCCGTTTCAGCGATATTCAGGGTGGCTTTGGCCTGATCCACACCTGCGTTCGCACTTGCCTCATCGGCTTTTGCGCGCGCAAGGGAGGCTTCAGCGGCATCGAGGTCCGCCTGGGAGGGCATCTTTCCTCCGCTCAGCTCACGAACCCTGTTGAGCTGACCCCACTTGGATTCCAGCTCTTTGACAGAAGCCCTGGCCTGAAGAAGCTTTGCCTCCGCGGACGCCAGGGCTGCTTTGGCCTGAAGCGCCTGGGATTCCAGTTTCGTGGTATCAAGACGGGCCAGCACCTGCCCGACCTTCACCTCATCATTGTAGTCCACTTCGATTGTTTTGATTGTTCCGGAAACCTCTATGCCGACATCCACTTTCTTGACAGGAGCGAGAGTCCCAGTCGCACTTACCGAAACCACAAGATTACCCATTGTTACCGGCTGTGTGACATAATGAACCGCATTTGCCTTATTTCCGCTGCCGCGGATGATCAGGAGGCCCAGCAGGATAACCGCTGCAATTCCCCATTTCCTCCAGCGTTTAAACCGCGGTTTTACGGCAGAGGCATCCGATACTCCCAGGGTCTTCGCAATATCCTCTTTAGTCGGTATTCCAGATTGAGTCATAATAAATCTCCTTAATTTTTCGCTTCTGCCGCTTCGGATTTTGATGCAGCAGGGGTCCAGCCGCCTCCGAGTGCTTTATAGAGCCGAATAACATTGCAAGTCCTGTTTGCACTGCTTGAAGCCAGCTGGTCTTCAAGAGTCAATAGCGATTTCTGAGTGTCCAGAACGGTCTGAAAATCGATAAGACCTGAAGAATACTGGTCACGCGCCAGAGTAAACGCACTTTGCCCGGCTTTCAGCGCATACTCAAGCGAGCGATGGCGGGCCTGCTCATTCCGATAGGCAGCAAGAGCATTCTCGACATCCTCCAGCGCAGTCAGAATCGCGGCTTCATAAAAAGCCAGAGCCTCTTCCTGAAGTGCGGTCTGTATTTCGATATTTTTACGGATCCGTCCGAAATCAAAAAGGGTAAAGGCGGCATCCGCCATTGCCTGGGCTGTTTTTGTGCCTCCGGAATAAAGGTCCCCCAGAGTCAGTGATTCAACCCCTATGTTCCCGATCAATTTGAAACTCGGATAGCGTGCGGCCTTTGCCGCGCCGATCTTCGCCGTCTGTGCAGCCAGTTTGCGTTCTGCACGGCGCACGTCAGGACGCTGCCTGAGTACATCCGCAGGTACCCCCACGGCGACGTCTCCCGATGAAACGGGAATTTTGCCGGTCTTGCCAAGGTCTTTTTCCAGGGCTCCGGGGTGAAGCCCCAGAAGGAGAGCAAGACGGTTCCGAGCCTGTGAAAGAGAGGTCTGAAGCGCCGGAATTCCCGACCGGGTCTGTTCAAGACTTACCTGGGCCTGATCCAGATCCAGCTGGGTCGTAAGCCCGGACTCAAAACGCCAGCGGGTAATATCGCATGTTTCAGCCTGGGTCTTAAGACTGCTTTCCGCAAGGGCTATCCGCTGCTGCAGGGAACGCACCTCCACATAATTAAGCGCCACCTCGGAAAAGAGACTCACCTGGACGTCGTTCAGATCTTCCTGCGAAGCCTGTAGTGTTGAATCAGCGGCCTCAAGGGCACGGCGGTTTTTACCGAACAGATCCAGCTCCCAGCTTGCGTCAAGACTGTTTGAAAAATGTTCCTGAGTTATGCTTTCCCCTTCTGTTTCACTTGTACGCGTACGTGAACCGGAAGCGTTTGCCGAAAGCACAGGGAAAAGATCCGCCTTGGTGATTCCGCGTTGCGCCCATGCCTGGCGAAGCCGAGCCTCGGCCTGGCGGACATCAAGATTGTTTACCCGCGCCTGTTCCATAAGGCTGGACAAAAGAGGATCCCCGAAAATCGTCCACCAGTGACTTAAGGTTTCCGGGGAAGCCGTTGCGACATTAAGCCCTTTGCCCTGTTTCGCGGTCCAGACTGCAGGCATTGCCTTGTCCGGAACCTTATAATCCGGACCAACAGTCAGACAGCCGCTGCAAAGAAAAAGAATATTCAGCAACAGGAATGGAAAAGCTGATTTTTTTATTATCCCTGTAAATTTCATTGTTTTTTCCTTTTATGCAAGCCAGGGCTTTTTTCATTTTTCAAAGAAATCGCCTGACGAACCCCCTCAATCCCGGAAAGACTGAAGCGGATAATATGATCCACAAGCTCATCCGTATTAAACTCCGGCATGGGGGGATGCGATACTTTTTCCTTGCCTGGAGCAAAGGGCTTACGGTGACGAGCGTGAAACATCTGAGCCATACACTGAGAGTGAATACTCATCTCACACATCTGAACCGTTTTCTCAGGAACTTCGCCGCCGAGAAGTTCTCTTACAATCTCATGAAAGCTCTGATGCAGAGGCTCAATAACCTTATGCATCACCTCCAAAAGAAGCCCTGTGGGATTGGCCATTTCCCTGTTGACAATATCGAAGTCTATGCTGGCCGGATCCATAGCCCTTGATATCTGAGCCCTGATCCGCCCCCGAAGACGCTCCTCCACAGAAGCGCTTGGAGAAACACCGCCATCCGGCGGATAGATCCGGATGCTGCGCTCAAAGGCATGACGCCAGGCTTCCACATACAGGTTTTCCTTACTTCTGAAATGATAATTCACGGCCGCAATGTTGGCTGAAGCCCGCTGGCAGATCTCGGCAGTCTTTGTATCGTGATAGCCCTTTTCCGCGAAAACCTCCCCGGCTGCAACAAGAAGCTTATTGCGGGTTCCCAACCCATCACTGCGATTCACTGCCATAACAAACACTCCTTTAAATTAAACAATTTAATTATTAATTTAAAATAGCTATTTGAATTTGTCAATAATTTCTTTTTTGTTTTTCATCAGGAGAGCCTCTAACCCGCATATTGCATGAAAAATCAGAAAAAAATCCATTCGAACCCTAATAAATCACATCTTTCAGCCCTACTATGGACTTGAATCATTGGGTACAAATTGTACCCAATCCTGTATTCAGACAAAAAATAATCTTTTGTCTGCGCAAGCCTGTTTTGACTGGGTCAAACAGGCATTGCATCCCGAATATTTGTCGCTTACGCGCAAAATTCGGGCTAATTCTTCCAAACAGAACACTTTTTAACCCGAATTTTGCACTCAGGATAAATCGTCAGACTCTAGGGATTATGCGGATTTGCGGACGGCTTTTCCGCCCTCCCCGTCAAGGGCTGATGTCTGGAGACCAAGGGAGGAATAGAGATTTCTGAAATCCCGGCGGACATTGTTTTTTCTTTTAACAACCAGATCAAGAAAAGCGGCCTTTTCCCTGTCAGAGGAAAATCTGAAATTAACGTAACGCCCTATCATTTTCACATACTCTTCAACGCTGATGCTCTCAACCTCCCTCACCACTTCCATGACAGCAGAATAAGCCTCCTGAAGAGAAACCTTCCCAACCTGCCCCCGCGCAATCATCGGCAGAAGGATATTGTAAATGGGCATGTAAGCCGTATTATTTTTGCCGTTATACCCTTCATTGGGATTATACCGGATGCTGAGAACATCCCCGGGGAAATATTTGAACGCCTGGGATTTATCAATGGCAAAAATCTCCTCATTGCTGGTTTTGCGGACAAGAAAATTTTTGGTATGAGGATCATGATTTGAAATAAGCCAGTCCAGAACCTGTTCTTTGACCAAGGCCAATATCTGAAACCGGGTGAATTTATTGTAGTCCATCGAACGCCCCATACGGTCTAAAAGCGTCTGCCGGTCTCCGTCGATAAATTCAAAAATCGCCCCCACATTTCCTTCCAGTTTAAGGGTGTAGGCCGCCACATGCGTATCAAGATGAAGGCGTTTTGCAAGCACACTTGCGAACTCATCCACAAAAGCTCTATGCGTCCTGTCCTGTCCCTTATAGGAGGTGGGATACTTTTTAAAAAGCCACAATCCCCCCTTTTCATCACGATAAACCCGGTGAATTGTCCCGTCCATGCTTCCGGAATCAAGAGAAGACTCATACTCCCTTGCCCGAATCAAAGATACAGGAAAGGTCTTGTCAATTTTTCCCGGATCCTGACCTGTAAAAGCATCATTAATCTGAGAATTTGGGGCAAGAACAGAATTAAGACAGTAGGATGTCGACAACATGTTCAAAAATAAGAATAAACAAATCACTCTCTTCATTGATATCAGTATACTGTATTACCATTAAAAATCAAGGGGTGAACATTCCTGTCCCAGTCATAAGACCAGAAAAAATCTCCTTAACCGTTCGAATCACTCTTTTCAGTATCGAAGTTGCCTTTTGAATTTGACCAGGTGCTGAATATCTATATTATTAACCTCTAAAACCTGAAAGTTTTTCATAAATAATTCTGATTTTTAGTATATTAATGATTTTTATAATCAGGAAAGAAAACTTTCTTTTATCAGTTATAAACCTCCTGTTGATTTTGTGAAAGATTTTATTGTATATGTGACTTATATTCTGATCACCTTCATAAGGAAAGATCAAAAAATACACATAATACTATAAATAAGGCTATCAAATAATTTTTTTTCATTTAATAAATTTATTTGTCTATTTAATTTTTATGCGGCCTTATCGATCGAATCCTT
>CAYUET010000037.1:0-28114 GCA_964443875.1 uncultured bacterium
CTTTAACTTTCTTTATTTCTTTGTATTTTTTTAAAATTTTATCTTCTAAAACTTTCCCGGCATATAATGCCTCTGCTTCTTCCGGTTCGAATTTAGGTCCCTCAAGCAAAGCGCTGACGGAAATAGTCGGTCGCCGGATAAAAATCCTACGGGAGGCTGATCCGGAAAATGCCTTTATCATTCCCGCAGATCTGGTGACGGCTTCAGGAAGCGGGTTGGACCCCCATATCTCCATTGAGGCTGCAACCTATCAAATCCACCGGATTGCCCCATTAAGAGGAATTTCTGAAAAAAAATTATCGGAACTGATCCAACGTTTTACTGAACCACGGAAGTTCGGAATTTGGGGTCAACCCAGAGTTCATGTCCTTAAATTGAATAGGGCTCTCGATCATCTCCAGATAAACCCTAATCAATAAACTTTAGTGATTTATTTTTAATAAAAGCTCATAATGAACAAGGTGTCATAAACAGGAATACTTTATCCTGTATAAAAAAGGCGTATGAAGGATGAAAAATAAAAGCCGTCCTGATCCGGATGAACTGCTCTCGCAGATTCAGAAGACAAAATCAAAAAGAGGAAAACTCAAAATTTTTTTCGGCATGTCCGCCGGGGTCGGTAAAACCTACGCCATGCTTAAGGAAGCCAAAATACTGAT
The DNA here is from genome assembly GCA_964443875.1 of uncultured bacterium. Lineage (GTDB taxonomy): Bacteria > Auribacterota > JAFGBW01 > JAFGBW01 > JAFGBW01 > CAYUET01. Next base: position 660 of record CAYUET010000037.1, read on the forward strand.
CAACCGGGGTGAAAAAGTTGTCATCAGCTGGCTGCAATCCCATGGTCGAATTGAAACAGACAGCCTGGCCTCAGGAATTGAAACCCTTCCGCCTAAAACGATGGAATACAGGGGCATTCCCTTGTCTGAAATGGATCTGGATGCTCTCTTGAAAAAAAAACCCGCCTACGCCATGATCGACGAACTGGCGCATACGAATGCACCCGGAGTCAAGCATCCCAAACGCTATCAGGATGTCCTGGATGTTCTGGAGGCAGGCATCAGCGTCTACACTACGGTCAATATCCAGCATCTGGAAAGTATCGCTGATCTGGTGGAAGAAATGACCGGAATCCGAATTACCGAACGTATTCCGGATTCCATCTTTGATCAGGCGGATGATGTCCAGCTGGTGGACATTCCTCCTGAAGAGCTTATCACAAGGCTTGAAGAAGGTAAGGTCTACACAGGAGATAAATCCAGAGAAGCGCTGCTTCATTTCTTCAAAAAAGAAAACCTGGCCATGCTCCGGGAACTTTCTTTGCGTCACACGGCAAAACTTGCAAGCCACCAGCTGACCAATATCCTGCGCGGAGAATCGTATTCCCTGTCCATAGATCCAAATCAGCGAATCCTGGTTGCCATCAGTCCCAGTCCCAACAGCGAATACCTGATACGCTGGGCAAGAAGATTTGCCTACAATCTGAAGGCGGAATGGACCTGCATTCATATCGAGAGCGGACAGACTCTTTCAGATTCTGAGAAAGACGGCCTGGCCAGGAATATTACCCTGGCCAGAAATCTTGGAGCCTCTGTGGTGACTTTCAGAAACAAAGATGTGGATGAGGCTATCGTCCGGTATGCGGCTCAAAACAGCATTTCCCTCATCATTATCGGTAAAAGCGGTATTGCAGCCGGAAGGATTCTGTTCATGAAAACAAGTCTTTCAGAGCGGATCATCCGCAAAGCCGGAAAGATTTCCGTCATCGCTGTCCAGGAAAAGGAAATCCCTCCGGGAATTGAAAAACGGATCCTTAAAAAATTCGAACATTCGCCCCGCTGGCAATATGGCCTGACCGCTTTATCACTGGCCTGTATCACGGCTTTCAATTACTGGATCACACCTTATACCGGATACATGTCGGCCTCTATTTTCTACCTCGGATTCATCAGCCTTGCCGCCCTGAAACTCGACCGTCTGCCTGTTCTTTTTTCAGCCTGTCTTTCCGCATTGCTCTGGAATTACATTTTCATTCCACCTCGTTTTACTTTTACAATTCACCGGGTGGAAGACCTTCTGATGTTCTTCCTTTTCTTTCTGATTGCTATCACCTCCGGATGGATGACGGCAAGAATGAAATCCAATGAAAAAATGCTGGAACGCAAGGAACAGAGCATGAGTCTGCTTCATGAGCTTTCATCCGCCATGGAAAGTGTCAACGGCGTCAGCAATGCCGTCCGGACCGGAATGACTCACATCGCCAGGGCTTTCCGCTGTAGTGTTCTTATCTTTTTAAAAAAAGAAAACAGCACTGAGCTCTCCTTCTTTTCTGACCTTGATGACTCCACCCCGCCGGATGAAAAAATCATCTCCGCCGCAAGCTATTGTTTTTCTTCCGGCCAGCCTACAGGACGCTTCACCACAACGCTGCCTTTGATTCCCTATCATTTTATTCCCATGGCTGCTCCCGGCGGTACCATAGGCGTCATCGGAATAAAAAGGAATAATGACACGGCATGGACTGAAGATGAGGAATCTTTTCTCCTCACCCTCAGCAGTACGGTATCCCTGGCTGTCGAGCGAGAAATCCTTGCAGAAAAGGATAAAATAAATATCGTGGTCAGGGAATCCGAACGCCTGAGCCGGATTCTTCTGCATTCTATTTCGCATGAACTCCGCACCCCTTTGTCTGTGATCCAGGGTTGCGCTTCCGCTCTGATTGATGCGGATACTGCCGATGATCCCCGGGCAAGGGGACAGCTGATCGAGGAAATTCTTTCCGGAACAGAAAAACTCAACAGCATTGTTGAAAACCTCCTGTCCATGAACCGTCTTGAAACCGGATCATTGAAACTCAAAAACACAGAAGTCGATCCTGAAGAAATAATCTCCCTCGCCCTCAAGCAGTCCTGTAAAAAACTTGAAACCAGGCCTATCACACGGATCATTCCTGAAAATCTTCCCTCGATTTTTTGCGATCCTCTTTTAATTATTCAGGTCTTATGCAATATCCTTGAAAACGCTGTTCAGTATTCCAATGATAACAGCCCTCTTGAAGTCCGTATTGAAAAAATTGATAATGCCCTGAAATTTATAATTCTCGATACTGGAACGGGGGTGGAAGAGCAGGAGCTGCCCCACTTATTTGAAAAGTTTTTCAGAGGGAAAAAAGCCAAAAAAGGAGGAACAGGTCTAGGGTTGTCCATCTGCAAAGGTATAATTGAAGCCCACGGGGGAACAATAACCGCCAAAATCAGAAACCCTCAAGGTCTTTGCGTAGAATTTATTCTTCCCTTAATTCCACAAGGAACCCCTAACACATGAAACGCGTACTCATCATTGACGACGAACTTCAGATCCGGAGGCTTCTGAAAATCAGCCTTGAAAAAAAAGACTATGATGTCTATGAGGCTGAAACAGGCCTGGAAGGATTGCAGAAAATTCAAACCGTAAGGCCGGACATCCTTCTTCTTGATCTCAATCTTCCGGATAAGGACGGCCTTTCCATCCTTCAGGAAATCCGCGGATGGAGTTCGATCCCGGTGGTTATCCTCTCTGTCAGAAATTCAGAGGAGGACATCATTTCCCTTCTCAATGCCGGAGCGGATGATTATCTGATCAAGCCGTTTAATACAGGGGAACTCATCGCCCGCATGAATGTCGCCCTCAGGCATCAGCGACCTAACCCCAAAGAAACGACATTTCAGACCGGGGCTCTCTTCATCAACTTCGAAAACCGTATGGTCAAATGTGGGGAACATGAAATCAAACTGACTCCCACAGAATACTCTCTCTTAAACTTTCTTGCCCGGAATCCGGGAAGAATTGTGACCCAGGAACTCCTTTTAAAGGAATTATGGGGGCCTCTGGCTCTTGTTGAAACCGGAAGCCTTCGGGTTCACATTCTCTCCTTAAGAAAAAAAATCGAAAAAAATCCTTCACACCCTGAATTACTTATCACCGAACCCGGCATCGGGTACCGGCTCGTCATCAAAACAACCTGAAAGCACCCCCTATGAATCTTTATGAAATATTTTCTCTGGACCGGATCAAACTTCATCTCCAATCCTCACACAAAGATGAGGTCTTTGAAGAGCTGACAAATTTTCTTGTAGAAAAAATTTCTTTTTTAAATTCTGAAGAAATCCTGACTGCCCTCAGAACCCGCGAACAAAAAATGACCACCGGCCTCAAAAACGGTATTGCCGTACCTCATGGGAGGACCTCATTAATCGAGGGGATAACAGGAGTTCTGGGAATCTCAGATCAAGGAATCGATTATGACGCCCTGGATAAAAAATCCGTTCATTATGTTTTTTTATTTCTGAGTGATCCTTCCACACAGCAGGAACATCTGAGCCTCCTAAGTCAAATTGGAAGACTTGCGGAGGATAAACATCTTCTGTATCAATTTTCGACTGCTGAGACTCCTGAAAAAATCTATTCCCTTTTAAAGTCGTCTATTCTTTGACTTTTTTCAATTCCCGGATCAAATGAACCGCTTTTTTGGCTGTCTCTGAAGAATTCCCGCCCCTGACCGCCTTAATCAGTTCATCGAGATCCGCATCTTTCGGCATCCGTGACATCCACTGTCCGGTCTGATTTCCGGGCTTATTAATGGCATAGTCATCACCGTTCAGAAAAATATCGGTCCACAATAAAACTTTAAGTCTGGCTTTGGATTCATAGAGAATGGACAATATTTGTTTTTGAAGGCGATACGTGATCTCCTGATGCTCTGAAGCTTTTTCTACATCTTTTCCAAAAAGATAATCCAGAAGCTTTTGTTTTTCTTCGAGGGGTTTAACCTTCCACCATCCTGCAAGGGTTTCTGAATCATGCAGAGCAAAGGTAATGAAAGAATCCTCCTGATGATTGGATTTGAAAAAAGGATTCCCCGGATCCTCCGGAGTCATCCCGTAAATCATGGGAATATAATTGATCGCTTTAATGCGGGTCAGGGAATCAAAAATCCATTGGGGAACAACGCCTAAAGCTTCCATGATTAAAATCGATTTATGAGTTTCCGCCTGATTTAAAAATTCCTTCATGAGCTTTTCGCCGGGAGCCTTTTTGAAAAAACAGGGTCTTATGGAGTCTGTTTCCTGGATTTCCCATTCTCCGGAAGGAAAAAGATACTGACACATCCGGAAATGATCCTGGTAGCCCTGATCTTTGGAAATCTTCTGAAAATCCCATGAGGGCTTTCCTTCAAAAACAGACTTTTCAACACAGTACTGGCGCAGCCATTCCTTAACCGGGGATTTGTTTCCCGCTTCCCTGGCTATAAGAAGCATATTGTTTTCGCGGTGATTGAGTTCATCCTCATCGGAAAAATAATCCTCAATGACGGAGGGAAAAAAATTTTTCCGCTTATGCTTCATGGCTCTCATGATAACCTTATAGGCTTTCCAGGCATAATCCCCAAGCCTCTCAGGATTCTCAATCCCCTCATCCCTGATTTCTTTTATTTTTTTCCATATGCCTAAGGCTTTCAGGGTTGCGGTATTTTCGGGATCCTCAAAATAAAGATAATAGCGGTAATACCCGAGTACATGATCCAGACGGATCACATTAAAAAGTTTTTGATTCCATTCCAGGCGCTCCTTAAGAAAAAGGAGAGTCTTTCTATGACTCCAGTCAAAGGCATAAAACTGCCAGTACTGCCCGAATTCCGAAAAAAAATCGGGAGGTACGCCCTGGGTAAAAGTTCTTTTATAATCCGGCCCCTTAAGGCCGAAGATCTCCGGCTCCATCCAGATATCCGCCCCATCTACAGCATAGGGAATGTCCCCCATAAGGGCCACTTTCTTTTCCTTTGCAAAAGTCTGGAGCTCATGCCACTGCTCCCAGAAAGACCACTGAAGAAAGATCTGGAAATCCAGCTCTTTTCTGAAATCTTTTTTCAGACCCTCCAGGGTTTTGGGTTCGCGGCTGCGGATTTTATCCGGCCATGTCCGGAAGTCCCATCCGGTCGCAGGATTATCCTTCATCATTTTTTCTCTTAACAGAATATACAGCAGGTGGTCTTCAAGCCAGTCCTTTTGTTCGTTCTTAAAATCTGCCAGAGACTCTTTCAGAGCTTTGCAGATGTTTTTCTCAAATTCATTAAAAATCATCCTTAAAAGCATGGTCTTTGTTTCACGGACCTGGACATATTGAACCTTCATCTGATCTCTTAATTCATTGATTTTACCCCTGTTTTGATTCAGATAATTCGAAGCCTCCGGGCAGGGAATCTTTTGCAGAAGATGACGGATACTGATATAGAGGGTATTAAAGCAGCGGGAACTTAAAACAGAATAGGGGGATTCAAAGGCGGAGGAAAGAGTAATCGGCAGGATTTCCAGGAGATTCTGTCCAAGCGCATGAGTTAATTCCACGGCTTTAAAAAGGCTTCCGATATCCCCTATCCCGAGATCCTCTTTATCTCTGGCATAAAACAGGGGGAGAAAGGTTCCGTCTATGGATTCTTTGCCAAAAGATTCTTTTAAAAAGCTTTTCAGCATGTCATTCTCCTTTAATAGCCTGAGTCAATGTCTCGATTTCGTCTTTCAGCTTTTTATCCCCTGTAAGCTGCTCATTGATTTTTTTACAGGCATGAAGCACTGTGGTGTGATCCCTTCCGCCAAAGGCCTGTCCTATTTCTGGCAGAGAAAGATCCGTCATGCTTCTTGCAAAGTACATGGCGATCTGCCTCGGAAAGGCGTAATTTTTAAGCCGTTTGGGGCCCTGCATCTGCAGCATGGTGATATTATAAAATTTTCCAACCTGCTGTAAAATATCTTCAATGGTAATCCTGCGTATTTTCTCGGTTTTAATCAGATCCTTCAAAACATCCCTTGCTAATTCGAGGGTTAAAGGCTTGCCGATCAGTTTGGAATAGGTATAAACTCGATTCAAAGCGCCTTCCATCTGTCTTACGTTCTGATCAAAATGCTCCGCTAAAAATTCCAGCACTTCCATGGGTACGCTTAAATGAGAGAGTTCACTTTTCCTCTTTAAAATGGAAACGCGTGTTTCAAAAGAAGGAGGCTGAATATCTGTCACAAGTCCCCATTCAAACCTGGACACCAGCCTTTCCTGAAGATGTGTCATCTCTTTGGGAGGGCAGTCACTGGTAAGGACAATCTGCTTATGATCCTGATAAAGTTCATTAAAGGTATTGAAAAATTCTTCCTGGGTCTGTTCTTTTTTTGCCAGAAACTGAATATCATCGATCATGAGAATATCGACTTTTCTGAATTTCGCCCTGAATTTTTCCATCTTTCTGTTTGAAATCGCTTCTATCATAAGATTCGTGAAACCTTCGCAGGGAAGATAAATGATTTTCTTTTTATTATTCTGCTGAAGAACTTCATGCCCAATGGCCTGCATGAGATGCGTTTTTCCCAGACCTGTTTTTCCATAGATAAAAAGGGGATTATAAGTTGAACCCAGAGCATTCACAACCGCCTTGGCGGCGGCGGCGGCAAGCTGGCTGTTCTTACCCACTACAAAGGTATCAAAATTAAATTTGGGACTCAGCTTCAGTTCATGAGACGAAGGATTTACTTCCAGATAACTGCTGTTGTTATTCTTATACTCCTTGGGTTCCGTTTTTTTTGGTGCCTCCTGCTTTTTTTGCTCAGGTTTTTCCCATTTGAATTTCAAATTGTAATTCATCATGGACATTTCATTCATCACTTTTTTTATCTGATCTGAAAACCTGTGCTGAATCATATTTTTGGTAAATTCAGAGGTGGAGATAAAGGTAAGTGTATTTTCTTTATTCTCCATTTTCAGATTACTAAACCAGCTGTTGTAGGTATTCGGATCATTCAATTCCTGAAGCCTGGATTTTACTTTTTCACATATTTCCATGAATCTGCACTTTTTTTAGATATTTAATTTATTATTAAGGCATGAACTAAACACCAATTATTTTACCATCACAAGAAAAAAAAAAAATAGTTCGATATTTTTCATATCTTTTTATATCTTAATGATTTAAGATTCTTACAAAAGTATGACTATTTATTACTTTTTTAATTCTTTTTCTCTGATTTTTTTTAATTAAATTTTAAAAATTTTTTTATTCACATATTGAGTTTCCCATAACCTGCCTGATTTTAAGGGCTAAGCCTTTTTTTTAATATTTATCAACATTTCTTCCACAATTTATCCACAACCCTTGCCTTTCTCATTTCTCTTCCTTTGGGCCAGAATGGCGGATTCTATAAAAAAAAAATAAATCTCCTTAATTTTCTCTTTTTTTTACCTGTGTTCTCTTGTGGATATCTCTCTTGTTTATGCACACTTTTATTTTAAAAAATGTTTGAATTTTTATCTTTCTGTGAATATCTTTTTTTTCACCACTTTTTATCCACAACTTTTAAACATCTTTTTTTTTATTTAATCTTTTCTTTTTAAACGATTTACCCTGTTATTAACAAATTTTGTTGTGCCTACTGATATAACTACTGTTTATATATAATAAAATATTAATAATCTTAGTTTGAATAACCCTTCAAATTATTTTAAAATAACTTCATGAATAAAATAAGAGCTTTTACCCTTATTGAAATATCAGCGGTTATTGTTATTCTTCTTTTACTTATCAGTCTGTCTATTCCTTTATTAAACAAGGGAAGCTCACAGCATGAAGTAAAATTAATTACTCAATCTGTACAAAGCCTTTTGTCTTTATGCAGCTCACTGGCTAAATCCGCTGGTAAAGTTTACATGGCCGACATGGATTTGTCTTTTTCTTCTTTTATTAAGGATCCCTCCGTATCCTCAACAGACACATCTTATCATACATCATACCAGCTTTATCGTTTCAGCCTCATGAGAATTTATTCCTGTCAATATAATGAAACAAAGGCAGCACTGGATTTTTCTTTTGAAAGAGATTCAGTAAGCATTCCCGTATCCATGGGAGGTTATATTAGCCTTAAAATAAATCAAATTACCCCCCAAAGTGATCATATTTATTTTAAACCAGATGGATCCATAGCATGTGATACGACAAAAATATTGTTCTGTTCTCCCAACCATATTAATCAATACCATGTTCTCGATGTGAATAAAACTACGGGTACTTTTACTCCGCGAAGCTTTAAGGATTAAAATGAAAAATTCAAAAGGATTCACCCTTCTGGAAGTTGTAATAAGTCTGGGGATTCTCGCCTTGGGTGTTTTGGGTATTTTTTCTCTTATTCCAACAGGAGTGGAACAAAGCCAGAATGTTCATGAACAATCCAAGGCTATCCTTTTAGCTCAATCCAAACTGGAAGAAATTATAGCTCAGGCTTCAACGGATTGGGCGGGAGATCCCGAAAAAACAGAGGATGGATTTAATACCTGGAACCATTATCGAGGGGAGAAGGATCCTACTAGTATTAATTCACCTTCCTTTTTAGGACCTAATACTTTAAAAGAAAAAGAAGTATGGGGTTGGGTAGAGGATAAAAATGGTAAATGGATTAATGATGTGGGGTATCAATGGGAATGGCATTTTGTTGCTCCTGAAAATGCAGAACCAACAGATCCTCCCTGTTCAGGATCACTGGCTTTAATTACACTTACTGTTTCCTGGCCCCAAAAATGGAGCAGCATAAAAAATCTGGAACAGGAAAAGGGGCTTATTGCACGCTATCGTGGAAATGATGAAACCTATTTTAAAAATAATAATATCCAATATGTCCGGCTTATCAGCTATGTTTCTAAAGGACTGTAAATAAGTCCTTCATAATTTTTCAACGAGTTATCCACAGCTTATTCAAAGAAGATTTTTTTACGCTGGAATATAAGATTTAATAAATAAATATTTTTTTATTATTTGTAACACAATAAATTAAATAGTCAAATAACTATAAAATTATAACTAATTCATTTTAAATAAGATAAAATAGTTAAAATTAAACATAAAAAAATAAATTTTTTTAAAATTTATATTAATATTCAGGTACCAGATTTATTTGTTTCACATGAAACATTTTTTTAAAATTTTAAAAGTTATCCACAGGTTATTCATTGGTATTTGAGCTGGATTGAAGCGATTAATATTTTAGGATACTGTATTCATTTTTTATTCATATGCTTCTTTAAAAAATCCATTCTCCATTTTTGCAGTCCTTATTAAATCTTCAGGATGGGGTACTGTCTTAATAATGACAGGTTTTTTTATAAAAGAAAGAAATGAAATACCTCGCAGCTTGCTGCGAGGTATCTAAAGTTATTCCGAACAAACGTGAGGAATCTAGATTTCTCGCTACCGATCGAAATGATAAGCCGCAGTAAACTGCGGGGAATTAAACCCATAGAGATTAATCAGGAAAAAAACTTTGGAGATAGAAGAGTTAAAAACTCTGCATGGAAATAGACTATTTTTACTTAATAGTTAGTCCAGGGGGTTGGGAGGTTCAGAGAAAATTCATTTATTTAGGTTTTATAAAGGATTAAAAATTTAAATAAACATGTTTATTTCTATTCTGGAAAATTAATGGAAAAATAACAGGGTAGTTTAATCTCATTCAAGTTAAATTCACCGCAGCAAAATTCGGGCTAGAGTAAAGAAAGGAATATGTTTTTCGCAATTAGGGGTTTAAGATTTTATTGAGATAAGTTTATCGGAATAGATGATTTTGGATTCTTTATGAGCTTGAAGGGGGTTGTTTTTAAAAATGTTTCACATGAAACAATTTATTTTTTCAGAGAGAGATAAAATTCTGATTTTATTCTATAGAAGGGCAGGCTAAAATCTTCAGGAAAAAATTTTCAAAGAGGCAAAAGAAAATCCACAGAGATTAAGATTGAAGAGACTTAGTCCAAGGAGGAATAAGGATGCTAAAAGAAGTATGGATCCGAAAAGGCGGGAATGAAGAAAAAAGAGGGTGTCCGTATCTTTCTGAATGGTCGTTGATTTTATTTCGTTGGATCCAAGAGTAATCCAGCGACTAAGCCGGGTATTAAAGGTTTGAAAGGATGAAGGAAAAAAAATCATTCCTAAACCTGAGAAAAAACCAAGGGTTAAAAGTATAGATCCGATAATAAGAGTAAGAAGAACAAGGGATTCTGCTATAGGGTTATAAGTGGGGTTAATGGATAAAGAGTTTAGAAAAAGAGAGTGATCAAAATCCATCAGAAAGAAGAATAAAACATAGGAGGTGGATAAGGTAATCAGAGAACCAAAAATAAAAGAATAACGGAAAATAAAAGGATCTGTTTCAATATGTTTATCCAGGAAATTGAACAAACGGCTCCATTTGAAATTCAAGAGGGGATTAATTAAAAGGCTCAGTTGTTTGGTAAGAGTAAGGGAAAATAACAGAAGGAAAGAGAGTATAATACCTAGAAGAGAGGCACATAAGGTAAAAAGATTTAGTAAGTTTAAAAAGGACAAAGCAGAAAAACTCATAGGTATTCTCCGTTAGAGGCAACTATGAAACAAAAAATACAATATATCCAGAATAAATTTTTAAAAAGAAATACCTACATATTGCATGAAAATAATATGGAGCTCTTATTTTACAGAGGATCAAAACTGTTTAAATTTTTTTAAAGGGTTCGTACTATAAGAATCTAAAACCAACTTGTTACACAAACCTGTCTTTGTACAGAATAAGACAGACATTGAACCTTGAATATTTAACGCTTACGCGTAAAATTCGTGCTAATATTAAAAGAAAGATCAGCTGAAAAGGCCTGTGTTCTGCCAGGGGGGATATGGACTTCAGAAGTGGAAAGGGCATGAATCATTCTTCCATATTCGTGACGGCCCGTATTCTGAATTTGATCCTTGAAACGGGAAGGAAGAGAAAAATAATTATAAGTAAGAGAGGGGAGGATATTTTTTTGACTGGAAACTCGGATCCATTCAAAGGAGCATTGCCTGGGAAAAAAAGTTTCCCAATCTTCAATGGCAGGGAAATTGGAACTATCGTGCGGAGTTTCCCAGTGATCATATTCATCCGTCAGGCAAAGCGAAAATTTCAAATCGGTAAGAGTCAGGGGGTGACGGGTTATCCAGTCTGCTTTCCAGAAGATTTTTGTACGGTTATGAATCATGAACCAGAAAATCTGTTTCAGGGTGAGCTGGTTTTGGGTAAAATAGTCAAATTCCACATAAAATTCATTGGGCTGTATGCGGTTGATTTTGCAATTGCAAAGGGAGGTATCATAGCGCATTCCCAGATGCCTGAAAGAACATTGGATTCCAGCTCCCCGGGTAATTTCTTTTTCTCCGGAATAGAGGCGTATGGAGGAATGAATAATATGGAGTCGAAGATCCGGTGAGGCAATCTGATCGAACCGGTGTTTATCTATATCGCGGTTAAAAAGGAATAAAAATTTAAGATAGTCACAAGTTTTAAAAACCAGGTTTTTAAATCCGTATTGTTTCCAGTAGGTTTTTGCCCTTTGATAATGCCAGAGTCCGAGTCCAATTTTTTTTGGATTTCTTTGAAGTCGTTGATGTTCGCCCCAACGGGTATAGGCTTCATCACGGGCATGAACAATATCTTCAGGCGAAAGAGAGAAAGATTGGATAACATAATCATGGTTACCATCCAGATTTTTGGGAGTATAGGGGAGGAGTCTGCCTTCAGCCTGAAGGGATTTATAAAGGGCTGTTCCAGGAAAGGGGGTAGCGATGGAAAATTGAAGGGAGTCCGGATTAAGGGAAAGGGCAAGATCCATTGTTTTTTGAAGGCTCTCTTTTGTTTCATTGGGAAGACCTAAAATAAAAGTCAGATGAACTTTTATACCCATGGACTGGGTAAGTCGAATCATTTCAACTGTTTTTTCAAGATTCATTTTTTTTCCGCAGGCATCAAGCAGGCACTGATCTGCGGATTCCACACCATATTTCACACTGTAGAGTCCGGCCAGTTTGAGCTGTTTTAAAACAGCCTCAGTCATAAGGTCTGCCCTTGCCATGATGGCCCAGGGAACAAGAATCTTTCCTCTTTTCCTGCGATCAATAAGTTTTTGAGAAAATTCCAGCATCCGGGGGATGCCGACATTGAAGGTATCATCATCAAAGTAAATGCTTTTAAATTTCATATGATGAACAAGAAAATGCATTTCATTTAAAATGTCTTCAACAGCCCGGGGCCTGTAGAGTCCGGGTTTTCCCATGATCTGGGGCCAGGCACAGAAATGACAGGAAAAGGGGCAGCCCCGGCTTGCCCACATCTGGGCATTGGGAAGAGGAAGTCCTCCCGGGGCATCTACATATTTTCTCATAGGCAGAGAAGTTCTGTGAGGCCAGGGAAGGGAGTTGACATCACTTAAAGAGACTGAAAGGTTGGATTTAGTATAATTGTTTTCTTTAAGTATAACCCCTGCAATTTGTTGTGATAAATTTTCTGACTTAAAAGTTTTCATGAGCTGTAAAAGAGACTGTTCATATTCACCGGAGATCGCGGCAGAAACAAAGGAATATTGTTTTAAAAGATCAGGGGAAGAGAGAAGTTCAGCATCCAGTCCGCATAGTACGAGACGGATGGTCGATGGTATTTTGGAGAGGATTCTCAGATCGTTTTCCCTGGAAGGGGTGGATATTTCAGAAACCAGAATATCCGGGGAAAATGAAAGGATCTTTTTAAGGAAGTCATCTTCAGTGAGTTCAGAGGCGACCGCATCAATAAGGTCTACAGTAAATCCTTCCTTTTCCAGAAGGGAGGCAGAATAAGCCAGATAAAAAGGAAAAGGAAGATAGTCTCTTTCAGTTTCATTTTTTACATGCGGCCAGCGGGAACCTGCTCTTACCCCATAATAACCGTTTACAAACCAGGGTGGATTAACCAGAAGAATTTTCATTAATTAAAATTATTATCATAAATGTCAATTCACGAGAAACATGAAAATATGATAAAAGATTATTTATCATTAAAATTTCGGAATGGACAGAGATGGGATTATTTATATTTTTATTGTTTTTTTCAGGGCTTCATCTGGCAAGGTATTCATCCGCCGTCAGCATGGAAACGGGCTGGGTGATGGTTACGGTCCTGTGGTTCTGGGCATTTTTCACCCATTCAAAAAGCCGGCGGGGCTTTGAGCTTTATGTGTTGGGATTCGGCGTTTCCTGGATTTTCGGGCTTGTGAGTTTTGACAAAACACATCATCCAACACTTGTTCTTAAAGACAAAGTTCCTTTAACCCTGAGCGGGGTGATTATGAATCAGCCGGTTAAAAGGGAAGAGAACGTTTTTTTTTCATTCCAGGTGAACCGTGTTTATTCAGGGAAAAAGGAATATAAAGCGGATTCCAGAATGTATGTCTTTGTAAAAAAATATGCGGCTGCGGAATTGAAGATGAAGGATACTGTGAAATTCAGCGGAACTTTCAGGGCAAATTCAGAGGATAAACCTTTTGACCAGTATCTTAAGCTCAATGGTTTTTCCGGGAAAATGACGGTTTCAAGCGGTAAAATTGATCGACTGAAAAAAGGAGAGGAGGACGGGCTTCAGGCTCTGAAAATCAGGATATTGAAAACCCTCATGGATCCTCTGGAGTCCGGAGGTTTTTCACAAAATACCCTTGGTCTTTTCCGTGCGCTTTTATTCGGGGAAAAGACAGGGCTTCCCTTAGAGCTTAAAGAGACACTGATTCATACCAATGTCCTGCATATCATTGCCGTATCGGGTTATCATTTTACCGTGATTGGAGGGATCTTTTGCGCCTTCCTGGGATTTTTCGGAATTGGAAAGCCCTTAAGATTTTATCTGGTGATTCCTATTCTCTGGATATTTTTAATGCTGATTGATTTCCCGGCTTCCGCCTACAGAGCCTGGATCATGATTGCCCTTTATTGGTGCGCTTATCTTGTAGGCAGAGTGCAGAATCCATTACACATTACCGGAGTATCCGGAATCTTTCTCCTGATGGTTGATCCCCTATATTGCGTGGATCCGGGTTTCATTCTTTCCTATGCCGCTGTCATAAGTCTTCTGGGTCCCGGGAGATTTTTCGATCACTTTTTAAAACAAAAGATTTTTCCTTTAAAAAGGAAATGGATGAAAGACGAGCCTCCTTACAAATATTGGGAAAGGACGGAAAAAATCGGAAGCGTTCTTATTTTTTCAACGGTTGCATGGGTGGGAACTGCACCCCTGGTTATTTATTATTTTAAAATTTTCTCCATGGTTTCGCTTTTGGCCAATCTTTTAGCCATCCTTCTGCTTCCTATGGTTTTTATATGTCTTTTGAGTGCTGTTTTTATCGGACAGTTTGTCTGGATGGCAGGAGAAGCCTATGGGTATGTGGCGAAATGGATTTTTGAGATCATGGCTCAGGGCTTTATATTTCTTGATAGCATTCCCGGAAGTTATTTTGAAATAGAGGAGTTTTCAATTTCACAAACCCTGGCAGGATATGCTTTTTTAATCCTTGTATTTGGCATGTTGTACAGGAAGATCAAACCGGAGGAGCGGATGCATTTTTCTTCCACGGTAAAGGAATCATGAAAACAAATTCTTTATATAACAAAGAATATTATCTTTCCGATTGCGAGGGTTTCAGTCAGTTTCAGAAAAGTCAGGGGAATGTGTTAAGCCCCCGCCTTAAAAAAATTTTCAGGCTAGCAGATCTGAAGCCTGGAATGAAGGTACTGGACATCGGATTCGGGCGGGGGGAGCTTTTACTGCAGTCTGCAAAAACCGGTGCTACGGCCTTCGGAATTGAAGCTTCTGAGGATGCCATGAAAATAACAAAGGAAGCTGTGAAACAATGGGTCAGGAAAAATCCGGAAATAATGGGGAATTGTTTTCCCTTAAAAGGCGATGCCGCTTTACTGCCTTTTAAAAATAAAGTATTTGATGTGATCATTTTATCCGATATTATTGAACATCTTTTTCCGGAGGAACTTTTAAATTGTTTTAAGGAATGCTTCAGAGTTTTGAACCCCGGTGGAAAACTAGTGCTTCATACAACACCCAACCGGCTGTTTATGAGTGTCGGATTAAGGTTTTACCAGGCCCTGGGATTAATGTTCGGCCGCTGGTTAGGGCTGAACCCCAGAAGGAAACTTCCCGCAGGGCTTCAAAGGGATGTGCATGTGAATGAGCAGACCCTTTTCAGTCTGGGGAGGGTATTGAAAAAATGCGGTTTTAAAAATCCGGATCTTTGGCTGGAAAAAAGTCCGCAGTATATTTATTATTTTTTTAAAGACGATATTTTTGTAAAGCGGGTTCGAGGGCTAAATTTCCTGGTGCCCGTGAAACATTTTTTCTGTTCCGATATATTCGGGATAGTGAGAAGGTAATTTTTGAATTTTGAACGAAGTAACAAACAGGGTGCAATGTCCCCTTTAAGGATTTGCTGAAAAATAAGTTTGTTTTTATGCCCCGGAGGAGTTGAATCATGCCTGTTAAAGAACCGCTCGTGATCCTGGACTTTGAAACGACTGGATTATCTCCTGATTTTTCCAGAATCATTGAAGTCGGTGCCGTTTTGATTGAGGAGAACAGGATCGTGGATTCCTTTTCTCAATTGATGAATCCCGGATTCTACATTCCTCCGGTCATCACGGGTATTACCGGAATCACCACTAAAATGATTGAGGACAAACCCTCTCCTGAGGAAGTCATGCCCCGCCTTTACCGATTTATCGGAAAGCGGCAGATCATGGCCCATAACGCCTCCTTTGATAAAAAATTTCTGCTCGCTGAAATGTCCCGTGTGGATCTTGTCGTGAGAAATCCTTTTTTATGCACCTTGAAATTATCAAGGCGGCTGATTCATGATTCCTGCAGTTACAGTCTTGGCAATCTGGCCGGTTATCTGGGTTTGGATACAGACGATATAGGCCGGATGCACAGGGCGCTCGATGATGTGAAAGTCACCTTTCAGCTCTGGAAATATCTGCAGAATGTTGTGGTTCGAAAATCAGGGCTGTTGGATCATGATTTGAAAATCTATCATGAAATCTGCAAAAAACCGAAAAAGAATATTGCTGAATTTCTTGAGAATGTCAGTTCAATTGAAAATTGAATTTTTTAACAGCAGGCAGCCGCCTCAGGAGAAGACCTGATTCAGGTCAGGAGAAAAAATGAAACCCGAAGATCATCCTTTTTTAAAACAATGCCCTCCCTGGGGGATTCGTTTCGGCCTTGAAACAATGAAAACCGTGTTAAAGGCCATGAACGATCCTCACAGGGCGTTCAAAACCATTCATGTTGCAGGCACGAATGGCAAAGGCTCCACGGCAAGGATGCTTTCCGTCTGTCTTGAAGCCTGCGGATATAAAACCGGACTTTATACTTCGCCTCATATACGAACCATCCGTGAGCGCATTCAGATCAACAATACCTTGATTTCTTCCCCTGACCTCTTTGAACAGTTTTCAGAGATTGAGAAAGTCTGTCTTGCCTTAACTAAGAAAAAAAGTTTTCAGTCCCCGACCTATTTTGAGGTCTGTACGCTGGCCGCTCTTCTCTGGTTTAAAAAAAAGAAGGTTGAAATTGCGGTCATAGAAGTGGGAATGGGCGGAAGGCTTGATGCCACGAATGTGATTCATTCCCCTTATGTGGTCATTCCTTCAATAGGAAGGGATCATATGCGTTATCTCGGAAACACCTTATCCCAAATTGCTCTTGAAAAAGCGGCGATTCTTCACGGCCGGCCTTCCGTGGTTCTGGGGTCTCTTTCACCAGCTTTATGCAAAACCATTTCTTGCACTTATCCGAAGGCGAGGTATTACCGCGTAAAAAAAGACTTTAAAACAGAAAGATCATTGGAAACTGGAAAACTGCTTTATCATTCCGGGGGGGATTTTAAAGGTCTTGAATATGAAATCGGCCTGCCGGGAATTTTTCAGCATCTGAATTCCAGCCTTGTTCTGAAAACTCTGGAATGCATGAAAAAAGACGGATTTGTACTGCCCAAAGAAAAAATTTTGAAAGCCCTGAAGAAAGCAGGCTGGCCGGGAAGGTTTGAGCTGGTCCGTAAAAAACCACCCGTTCTCCTGGATGTCGGCCATAATCTGCCTGCCATAACAATTCTTCTTTCCTCTCTTGCCGAGGCTTTCCCCGAAGAGGCCTTTCATTGCATCTGCGGGTTTTGCAGTGACAAGGAATATCTTCCCATGCTGGATCTTTTAAGCCGGAGTTTAAAGTCCATAACCCTGATTCCTTTTGCCTCTGAACGCAATGTGTCTCCGCAGGATATTTTAAAACAGCTTAGAAAACCTTTGGCTTGCCCGGTATATACGGCTTCAAGTTTCAGGGAAGCGTTTGAAAAAAATAAAGAGAAGGCCCTTTTAATCTGCGGATCTTTTTATGTAATTGAATCGGCCTCTAAAATTATTTCGAACCTGAAAAAAAAGTCGGATTTTTTTTGAGCCATCGGCGGAGAAGAAGGATAAGCTCGCTCATTTCAATCGGTTTTTTGATATAGTCATTCATTCCGCATTGAAGACATTTTTCCATGTCTCCGCTAAGCGCATGGGCAGTGACAGCAATGATGGGGATTTGAGGATCCAGGATAGGCTCTTCTCTGCTGCGGATCCTTCGGGTCGCTTCATAGCCGTCCATGACCGGCATCTGACAATCCATGAGGACCAGATCAAAGGGGGTAGTTTTCAAGGCTTCAATCACTTCCAGACCATTTTCAACAGCCAGGGCTTGATACCCGAGTTTTTCGAGGATGGACAGAAGAACCTTGCGGTTGATTTCATTATCTTCACCGATAAGAATGTGGAAAAATTTTTCTTTTTCAGCAGAAGGAAAAAGCATTAAAGATTCATTTTCAGTCCGGAGAATTTCTTTTCCGTTCACGGCGCATAAAAGGGCATGGTATAAATCTTTTTTTCTCAGGGGTTTTTTGAGAGGAAAGAAATGCGGGAGAGATTGAAATTTTTCTTTTATGTTTTTTTCTGAAAAAGGATCGATCAGCGCACAAATATATGGGCTTTCAAAGGAAGCCTGTTCTTTCAGCTTTTGGATGAGCGGGTCGGTCTGATTTTTTAATCTGTAAAGATCCACAATCACGGCACGATAGTGAAAAAGACAATCGGATTTAAATATGTTTTCGATTTCTTCGGTTTTGGAAACAAGATCATAGGGGATTTTCCAGGATCGGAGTATGCCTTCAAGATTTCTGAAAATGTGGGGATGGTCTTCAGCAATCAAAAGTTTAAAATCAGCAGGAAGGACGAATTCTTCTTCATTATTTGCAGGAGAAATTTGCTTGGTGAGCTCAAGGGTAAACCAGAAGGTTGCCCCTTTGCCCTCAATGCTGTTTACTCCGATGCTTCCACCCATCATTTCCGCAAGTTTTTTACAGATGACCAGTCCAAGACCAGTTCCTGAATATTGCCGGGAATAGGAATTATCCACCTGGACGAAAGGCATGAAAAGATCCTTGATCTTATGTTCTGGAATTCCGATTCCTGTGTCCTGAATACTCACATGGAGCCAGAGGCTTTCCTTTGTTTCTTTTTGAAGGCTTATCTGGATGATAATTTCTCCGGAACGGGTGAATTTGATGGCATTTCCTACAAGATTGACTAGAATCTGACGGAAGCGGATTTCATCGCCGATGACATAACCGGAAATCGAATCATCAAGGCTTAAAATCATTTCAATCCCTTTTTGGAAGGAATTAAGGGCGAGTATTTCAAGGGCGTCCTCAAACAGGGTGCGTAAATGAAAGGGTTTGAAATTCATTTTTAAGCGACCTGCTTCTATTTTGGAAAAATCAAGGATATCATTGATAATGGCTAAAAGGCTTTCTGCGGAACTCCGGATGAGTTTGACATATTCTGTCTGTTCAGGATTTAGAGATGTATCTGTCAATAATTCGGTCATTCCCAAAACCCCGTTCATGGGTGTACGGATTTCATGGCTCATGTTTGCGAGAAAAAGACTTTTAGACTGATTTGCACTTTCTGCTTCAAGTTTGGAATTTTCGAGGGCATCCTCAAACTTTCGCCTTTGGAGAAAAGAGGAGATCAGGGAGCTTAAGGAGACGAGGATGGACTTTTCTGCCTCCGTCCAGATTCTTTCATTTTTACATTCGTCAAAACCGATAAAGCCCCAGAAGAGGTTGTCTAAAAAAATCGGCACAAGCAGAATGGAAAGAATTTTTTGTTCATCAAAAAAATTTTTGTATTCAGAGGAATGAAGCTGAGAGGTCAGTACAGAAACCGGCTGATTTTTTTCAAGTGGGGAGATAATTTCAGTCATAAAATTCCGGGGGATGTCGCTGAGTTTGGGGTTGTCTTTCTGGGATTCAAATTCTCCGGAATTCCATTCCAGAATCTGAGAGGCAGTCGAGTCTACAGAAAGGGCCCGATATTTATTTTTAAAGCAATAAACCCTGCTGACTTGAAGAAGGTTCCCGATTTCTGAAAAGCAGACTCCAAGGGTTTCAAGAAAATCAGGTGCGGAAATCAGTTTTCCCGCGGTTTTTGAAAGAATGGTCAGAAGATGATCCCTTTGAAGGAGGGCGTGTTCAGTTTGTTTGCGCAGGGTGATGTCTTCAAAACATTCTATCCCTCCAATCACATTTCCCTGAGAATCGCGGAGAGTATCGACGTTTTTTAGAATATAATGTTTTTTTCCTGACTTGTCCTCGATGAGGCATTCCTTTAGAAAGAGGGGTTTTTTTACTGAAGGTTCAAGGAGTGCGCAGCTTTTATGGCAGCCTTCCCCGGTAAAATAAGAGCAGGATCTACCGATCATTTCTGAAGCCGTGAATCCCGTGATTTCTTCTGCTCTCCGGTTCCAGCTGGTGATCCTGCGGTTTAAGTCTATTGTAAGGACGGCGCTGGGAGTGATCCAGTTGAGATGTTCCGCTTCTTCTTTCGCGGTGAGAATCGTTTTAACCGCATTTTTTCGTCCAGTGATATCCTGCATGACGACGGCCAGTTTTGCTCCCGTATGTCCCGGATCCTTGACCGGTTCAAGGATATGCTCAAAGAAGCGGCCTTCATACTGGTCTTCAAAATGGATGCGAATGGAAAATTTTATGGCTTCTTCGATATATTTTTTACGGCTGTTCAGGATTTCCATGGGAAAGTAGTCATAAAGACAGGAGCCGAGTATTTCTGCAGGAGATTTGTGAAATAAATCAGAGAAAGCCTGGTTGGCCGCATAGATGATTGCTTTTTCATCGAGTAGACAGGCGACGTGGGGGATTGCGTTGAGAAGGGCGTTGATGTTTTCTTCACTGCGGTGAAGGGTTTCCTGAAGCATCTGTTTATCAGAAATATCCCTTAAAATTCCCTGAAAGCCTTTCTGCCTGTCTTCAAGATCAATCAAACCGAGAGTCAGGGTCGCCCAGAATAAGGAGCCGTTTGGTTTTTTGAGAGAAACAGGATAGTTGGAGACTTCCTTGTATTTTTCGAGCTTTTTTTTCAGAACATCCCAGGATTGGGGGTTTTCAAAATAGTGAGAAAAGGGCCTGGAAAGCATTTCCCGGAGATCATTCAGCAGGAAGACGTGTTTTGCCGAGGGGCTTATTAAAAGAATCCGGCCTTCCGGATCGATCTGAAGAAAGATATCGATCATTTTTTCAATCATGTTTCGGAATTGGGATTCATGCTGAAGATTCAGATCTGCACGCTGAAAGGACCGGATCCATCCTGAAAAAAAGTATAACATCAGGATCAGGACCATAGCAGTAAAAAGAATTCCCCTGGAACGGTTCTCCCAGAAGGAATGATCGGATGAAAGGAAGGCAAGTCGTAACTGTCCTTTGGCAACGGAAGTGGAGTAGAAAGAGTAAATTTTATTTTCCATCCGGCACAGGAAATCCTTATGAGAGATTTTTTCCAGAACAGGGGCATAGGAAAGTTTCAGATATTGCCCGGATAGGTTTTTGTTCCTCCATTGTCCGAGGTCCAGGGGGAGCAAAGGCCGCAGCAATGTTTCGGGAATATTGGAATCCAGAATGATTCCATCGGCATCTGTAAGGAAATAGCATCCCCCATAGTCATAACGCAGGGGGATTTTCCTGAGTTCATATTTAACGGCACAGACCCCGGATATTTCATTCCGGCTGTTTCGGACAGGGGTGCTGCAATAATAACCCGGTGTTTTTGAAGTGAGACCCTGGGCAATATAAAAACTGTTTTCCCCTTCCATAGCCTTTTTGAAATAAGGGCGTATGGAGTAATTCTGTCCCGCAAAACTCAAGGGGTCATCAAAATTGGAGGAGGCAAGGGTATTGCCTTTTTTATCCATGAGATAACAGACGGCGTTTGAAAAAAGGGAGGCGTTTCGCTTGAGAAAATAATTAAGCGTTTCTGCGGAGATTTGTTTTCCCTCTGCCCATGATTTAAATTCCTGACTCTGGCTTAAGGCGTTTATCTGCCTTTCCAGAATGAGGAAATAGTCATTGAGGTTCAGGGTTTCTATCCTCAGCAGATGATGGATGAAGGATTGTGCCTCTTTTTTCTGGATTTCCCCCAGATAGAAGGTTCCAAATCCTCCTGAGACAAGGATGAAAAGAGCGATGACTAATAATTTTTTGATCTGGTTTTTGATCAGGATGATTGAAGAAGCCGTGTAATTCCTGGAAAGATCCTTTAATGAAATTTTTAAGAGTCCGAAGGACATGAGAATCCACCCGCAGGGAAGGAGGAGAAAGCGTATCTGCAGGCTTGAATTTTCCGGTGAAATCATGGGACGGGTATCGGGGCTGGCAAAACAGGAGAGCATCAAAAAAAACCATCCGGTCCTGATCCATGAAAGGCCGCATAAAAATTCGGAATTCATGCTGGCAAAGGTCATGGCCGCGAAAATCAATGAGGGAAAAATAAGCCCCATCTGGAGAACGAAAGAAAAGCCCTCTTTTTGTGTCCCGGTAAGAATGCAAAAGACCAGAAAAGGCAGATAGATCCATTTCCCGAAAGGAATAAAGATCTTGGAGGGAAGACTTCTGCGTGAAAATTCCAGAAGGGAAATATGAGCAGCCGAAAACAGGATAAAATAAATCCATTCCAGGGCTGGATGGAGGGGAAGGCTTAAGGAAAGGAGACGGGAAATAAGAGCAAAAGCACAGCAATAAAAATAACCTTTCAGAAAACCAAAAGCACAGTCTTTTTCCTTTTCCTTCAAAACAGAACACAGATAAATCAGGCTGAAGAGAGTCACTGTGCAGATAAAGAGAACATAATCCCCTTGTTCACTTATCAAGGACTTACCCCCTTGTTTTTATTAATGAGATTGTTTTCACCGCCAATAAACAGGATTGCCTCCGAGCATCAGACAAGGCTATCCGTTTTTTAAATAATCGATGATGACATTGAAATCAAAGGGTTTTTCCAGCACAAGGTCGGCGGATTGCTGTTTGATCCTTCGTATTCCTTCAGCATTGAAAAGACCCGAGATGATGATGATTTTAATGTTCGGGGTCTGAATACGGATGAGGCCCAGCAGTTCGGAACCCTGGATAAAGGGGAGATTATCGTCCAGAATTACGGCATCAAAGGGATGGGACTGGAGTTCTTTAAGAGCGGTTTTTCCATCAGGGGCTTCCACCACATCAAAACCTGATTCTTTAAGAATTACAAGGAAACTTTCCCTGAGGCATTCATCATCGTCAACGAGCAAAACTTTTTTACAACTCATAGCAACCTCGATTGTGACGGGTTAGAATAAGAGTTCTCTGTACAAAAATTCTATAATCCTTTAATTTTTATCTAAAATTCATGAAATAATAAACAAGAAAAGGAAGCGATATGTTTAAAATTAATGGCGTTTCCATCGGTAAAGGGCGTACTTTTGTGATCGCCGAAGCGGGAATCAATCACAATGGTTCTGCGGATACGGCTTTAAAGCTTGTCAAGGCGGCTAAAGAGGCCGGAGCGGATGCGGTTAAATTTCAATCTTTTCGCGCTGAGTTCATGTGTGACATTGATCTTCAGGAGACCAAGGACGTGGAGGCGATTACCGGAGGAACAAAGTCTTCCTATGACATGTACAAGGCGCTTGAGCTTTCAGATACTGCCCACAGGGAAATTTTCAGTTATGCCCGGAAAATCGGAATGACCTGTTTTTCTTCTGTTTTTGATCCCACGGGGATTGATATCCTGAAAAAAGTAAACAGTCCTGCCATTAAGATTTCATCCGGCGATCTTTTGTATCTTCCCTTGATCAAAAAAGCGGCCGCTACCCGCAAGCCTCTTCTCATCTCAACCGGATGTGCGACTTTTTCAGAAGTGCTTTATGCCTGTGAACAGATTTCCGGTATGACAAAGGATTTCGCACTTCTTCACTGCGTATCCAAATATCCGCTGCCTCCGGAAGAAGCCAATCTTAAAATTATTTCCCTGTGGAAACAGATGCTGCCCTGCCCTGTAGGCTTTTCGGATCATTCCGCAGGGGTGGCTTTAGCCCCCATGGCTGTAGCTCTCGGAGCGGACATCATAGAAAAACATTTTACCCTCGATAACCGTATGAAAGGTCCGGATCATGTTTTATCTCTGAATCCCGATCATTTCGGGACAATGGTGGATACGATCCGGACGGTGGAAAAGGCGCTGGGAAATCCCTACAAAATGCCTGTGTCTTCCGAATGGACGGAACGCATGAACGGCAGAAGGGGGCTTAAGGCTGCGAGAAATCTGGAAGCCGGGAAAAAAATCCGGGAACAGGATATCAAGGTGATCAAACCCGCTACAGGATTAAGCCCGGAAAAACTGCCCTGGGTCCTTGGGAAAAAATTGAAAGAGGCTGTTTCACGGGGCACGCCTCTGGAAGAGGGCATGTTTGAGTGATTTCAGAGCTCGGAGCCCTGAAAATTTTTTTTCAGAATCCAGACCTTGATCTGATTTAAAAGCTTTAAAAATTCCATGCCTTCCTCGGAAAGCAGAGGCAGTTCTTTTTCCGTGGAAGAGAGATGGGTGTTCACATCCCAGGTCTTGTATTTCAGGGTTAATTCTGCAAGCCAGATTTCCGTGTCCTTTCCCGGCACATACTGCCTGGGATAGAGCTGCCATTCCACCCCCTGTCCGAAAAAGCTCTGAAGGGCGGAACGGATTTCTTCAGGCAGGGCATGAGGCCCGAATTTGAGAAGACTCCTGTTGCGCTTGCTTTCGATCAGAGAGATGTTGTTGCGCTGGTCATAGCTTCTTTTAAAATAGCAGGTCCCGTCGGCCAGAATGGTCAGAATATCATTCTGAACGGTTCCCTTTTCCCGGATGCGAGTGATGGATAAAAGAATCATGGGCACATCCCCGGCCTGCATTTTTTTATCTCCCTTTTCCGCATCCTTGTAAAGGAGCTCAGCCGGTGAAGTAAGGGAAAGAAGGAGCAGACCTAAAAGGGAGGCGAAAAATTTCATAGGATCCTTTTGGGAATGGAAGGATTGAGCCGGGCCAGGATTTCATAGGAAATGGTGTGGGACCAGGAGGCCAGATGGTCTGCGGTTAATACTTCTTTGCCTGAAGTCCCGATCACCGTCACTTCATCCATCACAGAAGCTTCGGGAATATCGGTTAAGTCCACCATGCACAGGTTCATGCAGATTCTTCCCCGGACCGGGGCTCGTTTACCGTGGACAAGCACATAGGCCAGGTTGGAGAAACGACGATCAAAGCCGTCATAATAGCCGATCGGCAAAATTCCCAGACAAGTTTCACGGGTTGTCTGATAGGTGAGTCCATACCCCACACCTTCATTCTGATCCACGATTTTGATCTGGGCAATCCTTGTTTTCCAGGAAAGAACAGGTTTTAAAGGCCTGGGCAGTTTGAGGGCAAACGCCAGTTCCGGGGAAGAGAGGTAGCCGTACAGAGCGATTCCCGGCCTTGCCCTTTCCATAAGCGTTTCCGGATACAGTAAAACCGCAGCAGAGCAGGCAATATGGCGCTCT
This sequence comes from uncultured bacterium, assembly GCA_964443875.1. GTDB lineage: Bacteria > Auribacterota > JAFGBW01 > JAFGBW01 > JAFGBW01 > CAYUET01. The sequence goes on from CAYUET010000037.1 coordinate 25,669, forward strand.
TCCGGAATAAGTCCTTCCCTGACAAAAAGGGCATGGGCCTGGTTAAACAGAGACATCTGATGCTTGTAATAAGCGGTATCCGAGGTGTCCTCAATATTGGCAAAATGGGAACTGATTCCCTTAAGGCGAAGGTTTTTGATTTTTTTAAGTTCCTGAATAAAGGGTAAAAGATCCTTAAGGGTTACGCCCTGGCGTTGAGTTCCTGTTTCAATTTTAACATGAAGCTTTATGGGCTTCTTAAAGGTTTTTGAAAAGGTTTTCAAAATTTCAAGGGATTCAAAGGTATAGAGGATAATCTCAAATCCTTTCTGAAGGCTCGTTTTTATCTGTTCTTCGGTTTGAGGGCCGATGATGATGATTCTTTTTCCGAAGCCTGTCGCTTTAACGCGCAGGGCTTCATCAAAGCTGTGGACAATAAAACAGTCTATCCCGCCTTTTGCAAAGAGTTCAGCCATGGGTTCGATTCCGTGCCCGTAGGCATTGGCTTTAAGAAGAGCGGAAAGGGAAGTTTTGCGGCCGCAGAAAGAGCGTATGACTTCAATATTGTGAATCAGGTTTTCCTGAGAGAGTTCAATCCAGTTCATTAAAGTTTCTTTTTTCATAAAGTCTCCTTTGAAAGAAGGAAAGAATTTATCAAAAACAGGTTTCAAAGCCTATGAATATTTGCATGAAAACTTTTGTTTATAGAAACGAAACAATAGTCCGTATATTGCATGAAAAAAGATTTTTAATCTTTAAGAATCCGAAAAAGAAAATTATTTTTTTATAAAAGTTGCACAATTTATTGTGCACATTGCACAATGTATGCACAATTTATTGTGCAATGTGCACATTGCATTGTGCACTATTCAAGGAACCATTTTTTAAATTTATTTCTGTATTTTTTCGTTTTAAGTCTTGATTTGGTTATTATCAGGTATTAGTAAAATGAATTCAATAGAATCGTCATAGAATTTATCCGGATTTTGACAATCTGGCATCTCCTTTGCATTTAATATCACTCTTTCCAAGGAGATTTTAATGAAAAAATTGAATTTAAAGCGTCTTTTACTGATTTTTATTTATACGATTGTTTTTTGTCTTTCTGGGTTCTACGGAATCAAACTTGGTCTTTCAGCTGTGGGATACAGATATCTTGAGGAAAAGCAATTCGATAAGGCATTGAGCCAGTTTTCACTGGCAGGTGATAAAAAAGGGCAGGGGTCTGCACTTACCGGGATGAAACAGTATGAGATGGCTTTTAAGAAATATGAAGAAGCGAATGATTACAGCGGAATGGGCAATGCCTCCTTAAATCAGGGAGATTTTTCTAAAGCAGAAGAATATTTTAAGCAAGGGAATGACAAGCTGGGGCTTGGGTTGCTTGCCTGTGCAAGACATGATTTTGATACGGCTGAGAAATATTTTCTTGAAAAAAATGATCGCTCAGGACTTGGTCTGGTTGAGCTTGGAAGGTTTGATTACGACAAGGCGGAAGAGTATTTCAGAAGTGTCAATGATGCTTCGGGTCTTGGGCTTGTTTACTGCGCCAGAAAGGAATACGAAAAAGCACTGGAAGTCTTTCAGAATGCCAATGACTATTCCGGGATGGGGAACGCTTATGTTGGTCTTGGGGATCTGGAGAAAGCCAGGGAATGCTTTTTAAAAGCAAATGATTTAAACGGCATAGGCAAAGTGCTTGTAGCAGAAAGAAATTATGACTCCGCTTATCATCTTTTCTTGAATGCAAAGAATTATTCAGGCGTGGGTACAGCCCTGCTTGGAATGAAGAAATATGAGGAAGCGATTGCTCAGTTTGAGAAAGTAAATGATCAGCAGGGAATTGGTCTTGCTCAGATCGGGATGCAGAATTATTCCGAGGCTTTCAAAAGTTTTTCAGCAATCAATGACAGGCTTGGTGAAGCTCTGGTTTACATGGAGCTGGAGGATACAAAGAAAGCAAAAGATATATTTTCTTCCATGAACGACTCTTACGGCCTTGCCTTAGTATCGTTGGAGAATAGAGAAATTGACGATGCTCTGGCATTGTTTTCTTCAAGCAATGACTATTCAGGAATGGGGCTTGTTCATCTGGCAGTAAAAGATTTTAAGGCCTCGGAAGAAGAGTTTCAAAAACGAAATGATCTGGATGGTTTAGGATCTCTGGCAGTGGATCAAGGGAATTATGAAAAGGCCATTCAATATTATGAGGCTTCCAATAATCAATCCGCTTTGGGGGATCTGTACTATCGTCTGCAGGCCTATGATAAAGCCTATGAGGTTTTTGATAAGGTTAATTATTATTCAAAGGCTGCGAGTGCTTTGAAAGAGAATAATAAAACAGATGAGGCGATTACGTACATTAAAGCAAAAGTGGAAACTAATCCAAATCAGCCGGAACTCTATGAAATCATGGGCAATATTTATGCTGAAAAAGGGGATTATGAAAATGCTTTAAAGGCTTATC
>CAYUET010000038.1:0-26178 GCA_964443875.1 uncultured bacterium
TAGGGGTACAGAGGCTTTTTGTCATAAATTAACGACTTGTGGGATGACAGTGAAAATAATTCAATTTTTTCTTCTGAAGTTTTCGGAACTGAACTAGACGAATTAGCACCAAAAATCAAAGGCAGTGTTGGAACTTGCTCCATTAGAGTCAATTCATCAAGAAGTGAATTCTTTTCAACCTCAAGTTGTTTGAGTCGCTCTCTAATTTCTTTTATTCGATCATTCATAATATTGTTCTATATATCGAATATTAATTTAAATTAATCAATATAATTAATTTATTTTAAATATATTATAAAATATTTATATTTTATAAATTCGATTTATTGAACTAATTTTCAGAATAAAGTTCTGCAAGATTTTTATTCAAGAGTTCCTGGTTCAGGAAGATTCCTTCTTCAAGAACTTTATACGGGTCTTGTTCATTGGGCTTATAGTACACGTCCATTAAAGATATTTATGAGACACTACGCTAGAATAAAGGAATCTTTAATCCCCATGCGGGAACTTCGTTCCCTTTAGGGGATAAATTCGACTAAGCTTTGCACTTCGCTTTGCGAAGCAAAAAGCAAGTCTCATTAATAATCCCCGTCATTCCGTGTGCCTGAGAATCCGGGAAGTCCCTGAGTCTGCTGCCATTTTTCAGGCTGGGCCCAGGGCTGGGTACCGTTTTCAGTTTCAGGGCTGAAGGTCCGGCATCCAGATAAAAGCATTACGCTTAGAATAGAGGTAATTAATCCTGCGTATAAAAGTTGTTTCATAATTGATTCTCGCCTTCCTACTACTCGATTTTTCTGACTTTATCTTCAACTTGTACGGTTTGTGCATCCTGCAAGGAGGTGATTTTTGCAGAAGACATCTTATCAAATACTTTTTCTATGGTGATTTTGGCAATAAGCCTTTCACCGCGATACACGATAAGCTCAATTCCCGGTACAATGCCGTCATCCTTGCCGATGCTCACAATGCAGAAATTAAACCGGTCGTTTACATTCAGGATCATTCCGGCATAGTATTTCTTTTCAGAAATGGTGATTTCTGCCAGGGAATAATGCGTGTTGTTTTTTTCTTCCATCTTTTTTAACTGACTTTTCAGCTGATCTCTTTCCTTGATGGACGAATTAAGTCTGTCCAGAAGGGACGCCTTGTCTCCGTCCTGTTTTTCGAGGCGGTCAGCCATGCGTTCGAGTCGTTCCTCGAGCTGTTTGGATTTGTCTCTTTCCTGGGTCACAGCCACTTCAAGAGTTTTAATCTGTGTCTCAGCCTTATCCAGCTTTCTCTGAATTTCTTCCTTGGCGTGTTTTTCTCTTGCAAGCTCAATGGCGAGTTCTTCAGCCTGAACCATCTTTTCCTTCAATTCTTTCTGAACTTCCTGTTTCAGGTTATTCAGATTCTCATACTTTTCCTTCAGAGTGCTGTTTTTGTTTTTTTCCTCTTCCAGAATATCCGAGTTTTTTTTGAGATTTTTCTCCAGGGAGGCGATTTTCTGCTCGGAAACATAGGTCAGGACAATATTTTTAAGGCTCATGTAAATCAGAACCCCGTTGGCAATAATCACAAAGACGAGTATAAAATGTTTCATATTCAAGCCGTATTATAGTTTATGAAAATTGTAAAGATCATAAAAAAAAACTTGGAAACTGAAAACCTTTATTTTAATCGCTTCATCGAAAGGGCAATCCTTTTCCGCTGAATATCCGCCTCGAGCACCTTGACCTTCACTTTCTGGTGAAGTTTTACCACATCCGCGGGGTCTTTTACAAAACAGTTCGCAAGTTCGGAAATGTGTACCAGTCCGTCCTGTTTGACGCCTATGTCCACAAAGGCCCCGAATTTCGTGATGTTGGTCACGATTCCGGGCAGGATCATGCCGGGCTTCACATCCTCCAGGGTGTGTACTTCCTTTGAAAATTCGAAAACCTCCAGCGGCCCCCGGGGGTCGCGTCCGGGTTTAGCCAGTTCTTCCATGATGTCCGTAAGGGTCGGTATTCCGACCGATTCCGAAACATAGCGCTTCAGATCCACCTGTTTTCTGACTGTTTCATCTTTGATCAGATCCGATACCGAAACGTTCAGATCCTTTGCCATCAGTTCCACAAGGGCATAGGATTCCGGGTGAACAGCGCTGTTATCCAGGGGATTGCTGCTTTGGGGAACTCTTAAAAAACCTGCGGCCTGCTCAAAGGTCTTTTCCCCGAATTTAGACACCTTTAAAAGTTCTTTCCGGGTATGAAAAAAACCTTTTTCCGTACGGTGCCGGATGATCCTTTCCGCCATCGTCTGTCCGATACCGGAAACATAGGTTAAAAGGTGCCGGCTTGCCGTATTGAGATTCACTCCGACTTTGTTGACTGAGCTCTCCACCACCATATCCAGGTTGCTTTTCAGTTTTTTCTGATCCACATCATGCTGATACTGCCCCACGCCTATGGCCTTGGGGTCGATCTTGACCAGCTCGGCCAGAGGGTCCATAAGTCTTCGTCCTATGGAAACAGCCCCGCGCACCGTCACGTCCTTATCGGGAAATTCCTCACGGGCAGTTTCAGAGGCTGAATACACCGAAGCTCCGGCTTCACTGACCATAAAAACCAGGAGGTTCTGGCATTCGGGAATACTCCGCACAAAGGTTTCGGTCTCCCGTCCGGCTGTTCCGTTTCCTATGGCAATTGCTTCGATCTTGTAAGTGGAAATAAGCCGTATAATGGTTTTGGCTGCCTTCTCTGCCTCATTCGCCGGCGGGTGAGGGAAAATGGTTTCATAGCAGAGCAGTTCCCCCGAAGCATCCAGACACACGGTTTTGCAGCCCGTGCGGTACCCCGGGTCAAGGGCAAGAGTTCGTTTTGCCCCCAGAGGAGGGGCAAGTAAAAGCTGTCTTAAATTTTCAGCAAACACATGAATGGCCTCTTCATCCGCTTTTTCCTTGTAAAGCGCCTTGAATTCATTTTCCAGCGAAGGCTGTAAAAGCCGCTTATACGCATCCCTGAGGGCGGTCTGCAGAAGCGTTTTGTTTTTATGGTTCGGCGGTTTGATCACCAAATTTTCCAGAAGCCCGAGTGCTTTGTCTTCCGAAGGTTCAATCCCGGTTTTTAAAAAACCTTCATTTTCCCCGCGCATCACCGCCAGAAAACGGTGCGAAGGGCAGCGGTTCAGAAGCTCGGAGTATTCGAAATAATCCCTGTATTTCTGCGCTTCCTCCGTCTGTTTGGCTTTCGGGGCTTTCGAAGAGATCAGGGCTTCCCGTTCAAAAAGGCTTCGCAGGCTGTTGCGAAGTGCGGCATCTTCATTGATTCCTTCCGCCACAATATCGAGCGCACCTTCCAAAGCCTCTTCAGGAGTTTTTACCTGTTCATTCACAAATTTTGACGCAAGGGTAGGGGCGTCTGTCTGAGACTGCTTAAAAATAATTTCCGCCAGGGGCTCCAGTCCTTTTTCCCTGGCAGCCGAGGCCTTTGTTTTTCGCTTGGGTTTAAAAGGCAGATACAGGTCTTCCAGTTCGGTTTTGGACAGGGTGTTTTCAATCTTCAGGCGAAGATCCGGGGTGAGTTTTCCCTGTTCCTCAATCGAAGCCAGAATGGTTTCCCTGCGTTTTTCCAGTTCAGTCAGTTCCTCATGCCGGTCACGGATGGCCTGAATCGCGACCTCATCCAGCGAACCGGTCATTTCCTTGCGATAGCGGCTGATGAAGGGAACGGTTGCCCCCTGATCGAGGAGAGCCAGTGTTTTTTCCACCTGCTGGGGGCGTATATTCAGGGATCTGGCAATTATAGAAAGGGAATCGGTTTTCGTGGTCATCTTAATGGCTGTTCCTGTTTTTTAAAGATTTTGTCATGAGTTAAGGTCTGCACCCCTTATATCTTTTTCCCAATGTAAAAAACATAGCCATAATAATCTTTGTATTTGTCGTACAACTCCGCTTCGTTCCTTTGGTTTCTGATCAGTTCCTCAGCCGTTTTGTTTCCCACGTGTTTTTTTAAAAAGAGTTCCTGTGTCCGAATCTGGGGGATATAAAAATTTTCGGTCCAGCATTTTTCAGACAGAATAAAAATTGCCGTCGGGATGTAACCCGCCTTCTGCATTTTTTCAACCTTATTGGAAATCGTGTCGATTTCAGGATAGGCATCGGTCCAATACTTTTCAATTTCAGCCGGACGAGTTTGCGTAAACCACGAGGCTTCTGAAACGGCAAGGTAGCCTCCCAGCTTCAGGAACTTATTCCATTCCTTTAATCCCCGCTCAAATCCGATATTGTAAATGGCCCCTTCAGACCAGATTAAATCCAGTTCTTCTTTTTGAAAGGGAAGGTTATCCATTGACCCCACAATTCCTTTCACCCGGTTCTGCAGATTTTTGCTTTTTGCCTTTGCGTTGAACAGGTCAATAAAGGCGGGGAATAAGTCGATGCCGGTGATCTGTCCCGGGGTGTGTTCAGCTAAAACTCTTGTCTGGCCGCCAGTTCCGCACCCGATATCCGCAATGCGGGAAGCCTTGTTTAAAGAGTCAATAAAACTAAACGCCTTTAAGGTTGCCTCCGGGCTTCCGGGGCCCTGTCTTTCCAGGCTTGAAAAATATTCACAGATCAGGCTGAAATCAAATTCGTGAATCGATTTATTCTCGTCACTCATAGTATTCTCAGTTTATTGTCTGCCTTGGTTGTCAAAAGCACACCGGTTTTCAGCGCCTTCATGATTTCGCTTGCATATTCAAATTCAAAAACATCGATCTCCTGTTTCACAGACCAGTCCTCCTGAAATTATTTTTTTGTCCGGATAAAAATTTCAAAAATAAGGGAAAGCATGCGGATCCATTTTTTCAGCCCATCCGCATCAGATTTTATCCCGATCTTATTATATCTGATCATTACAAAACAAGATTATTCAAGCACCGGGATCTGTTTCAAGATTGCTTTGTTTTATTTTTATGATTTTGTCTTTGTGGGACAGAAATATTTCCGCGAGTTCCGGATCAAAATGTTTTCCCTTGTTTTGTCCGATATAGTCCAGGGCCGCGTCAATAGTCCAGGGTTCTTTATAGGGCCGCTTGGAGGTCAGGGCATCAAAAACGTCGGACAAAGCCACGATCCTGCCGAAGAGAGGGATGTCCTTCCCCTGGAGGCCTTTGGGGTAGCCGCTTCCGTCAAATTTTTCGTGGTGAGTTAAGGCGATTTCCGTTCCTTTCTGCAGATATTTGCTGATGGTCCCTTTCAAAATCTGAGCCCCGATCTCCGTATGCGTTTTCATGATCTCGAATTCCTCAGGAGTGAGCTTTCCGGGTTTAAGCAGAATACTGTCGGGTATGCCGATCTTGCCAATGTCATGCAAAGGCGAGGAATAGAAGATCAGTTCCAGCTGGGACTCCTCCTGCGTCACCGAGGAAAGGATTAATCTGGAATAATAGGCCACACGGTTGGTATGGTTCCCGGTGTCTGAATCCTTATATTCTGCAGCTCTGCCGAGCACCATGAGTGTTTCATATTCCCTCTGGGCGATCACATCCGTCGCCTTGTCAATTTCATTTTTCAGGAGAGCCGCCTTGTTCTTGATGAGGAGTCTTGAGGTAACAAGCTCCGTGATGTTTTTGAGGCGCGCTGAAAATTCCGCAAGATGAAGGGGTTTGCCGAGAAATTCCACAGCCCCGTTCTGAATGGCGGAAATTTTAATCTGTTCGTCGTCGCTCAAAGAGGTGATCATGATGATGAAAATATCCGGGTACATCCGCTTCAATTTCTGGGTCAGCTCAACTCCGTTCATATCCGTCATACAGTAATCCACAAGAGCGATATCAATGGGGGTATGGGCGGCGTAGGTCAGGGCATCTTTGGGATGATTGAATAAAACAGGATACAATCCGAGAGGTTTACAGAATTTTTCAACCAGATTAAGATTGAGATCCTCATCGTCCACATAAATCATTTTAATGGCAGTCATAAACATCCCTTTTGGGGAGAGGGTTGGTGAAGCCTTCATTATATAGAAATCGCTTTCCTGTTTCAAATAAAAAGCACTGCCCGTAAAGGCGCGTAAATCAGGGCCCTTTTACAGATGGATCTCCCCCTGCAGATAGAGTTTTGCTTTCCCGGAAATTTCCGTCCGGCTTCCCCTGTTTCTGCAGATCACATAACCTTTGCGTGCGGACAACTGCACGGCGCTAAGCTCTTTTTTGTTGAGGATTTCGCTCCAGTAGGGGGTGAGCGTGGTAAAGGCCGAGCCAGTTACCGGGTCTTCATTGATTCCGCACTGGGGCGCAAAAAAACGGCAGACAAAATCGCAGCTTTTCCCTTTTGACGAAACAATGATCCCCCGTGCCTGGATTCTTCTCACGTTTTGCAGATTAATTTTGATATGGGTAATGGACTCTTCGTTGGGATAGATCAGCAGATAATCGGTTTTTCCCTTAAAGACTTCAAGAGGTAAAAGATTAACCCCCTCCCTGAGTTCATCGGTGAGCGAAGCCTTTTCAAGGGTGTCGGTCGGGAAATCCAGAGTGAGCCGGTCTTCTTCCTTTCTGACATTCAGTATTCCGCTTCTGGATTCAAAACAAAGGGTATCGCCTTGATAGTGTTCATGGTGAAAGAGAACAAAGGCCGAGGCGAGCGTTGCGTGCCCGCACAGGTCCACCTCCACGGCAGGGGTAAACCAGCGGATGAAGTACTGTCCATTCTTCTGCAGATAAAAGGCTGTTTCAGATAAATTGTTCTCCGCGGCAATTTTCTGCAGCAGGGCGTCCTCGGGCCATTCCCCGGTTAAAGGGCATACGGCAGCCGGGTTCCCTGAAAAGACCTCCTCAGTAAAAGTATCCACATGATAAAGTTTTATTTTCATAAGAATCCGTTTTGTTAATGGGGTTACTCCCCGAGTTTGGAACAATCAGAGTCCGGAACGTGACAATAAAAGACTCCTTCTTTGTGAAAGGACTGAATACATGAAAAATCAGGATATATAAAAATTTATTTTATGCGCTGTTCAGATTACTCTTATTAAACTATAGATGGGAATCGCTAACAAGCTTTTTCGGTTTTAAAAAACATATATTGCTTGAAAGATTTTTTGCCTCAGAAGAGATTTTTTAATATACTCTCTGCTTTTAGACTTCGTTTTTCCGGGATAATCAAAAGAAAGGTTTTTCATATGTCGGATATTCTTGTGGCAAAAGATACGTATTGGGTGGGTGTAAACGACCGCACAACAGATCTCTTTGAGGGCCTGTGGCCCATTGACGGTGTGGGGATTTCCTATAACTCCTATGTGATCAGAGATTCAAAGAATGTGCTGATTGATTTGTCCAAGGCCTTTAAAACAGATGATTTTTTTGATCAGATCGCCGGCATCGTTGACCTGCATAAGCTGGATTATGTGGTCGTGAATCACATGGAGCCGGACCACACCGGGGTTTTGAAAACCTTAAGAATGATCTCCAAAGATATTCAGATCCTCTGCACCCCCAAGGCCGTGCCCATGCTTAAGGCGTATTACGGGATCACCGACGGCATCAAGGTTGTGGCAGACGGCGAAAAATTGAATATCGGCAGCCGCGAACTGCAGTTTTTTCACGTTCCTTTTGTACACTGGCCTGAAACCATGGTCACTTATGATCCTTCGACCTCTGTTCTTTTTCCCTGTGATGCCTTCGGCGGCTATGGGGCTCTTCAGGGAACTCTTTTTGATGAGGACTGCAGGGATATGGAATTTTATGAAAAGGAATCCCTGCGCTATTACGCCAATATTGTGGCGAAATTTTCAACCCCTGTCCTCAATGCCATTAAGAAACTCGGCGGGCTGGACATTAAAATCATTGCCCCTTCACACGGCCTTGTGTGGAGAAAAAATCCGGGGCGGATCATTGAACTTTACAAAAAATGGGCGGAATATGGTGAAACCGGCGGGGAGCCTGGAGTTACCCTTTTATACGGAACCATGTACGGCAACACCGAGGCCATGATGAATGTGGTGGCTGAGGGAATTGCCACGGGCGGCATACGCCCGGAAATCTATGATGTGGCCCGCATCCATCCGAGTTATCTGCTCCCTGCCCTGTGGAAGAACAAGGGAGTCATGGTCGGAGCCCCGACCTATGAAGTAACGCTTTTTCCTTACATGCAACAGATTCTTGAAAAGGCCGCGCTTAAAGGCATCCGGAATAAAAAGACCGCCTATTTCGGAAGCTACGGCTGGAGCAGGGGGGCGTTGAAGAAAATGCAGAGCATGACCGGGGAATTGAACTGGGAAATGGTCGATGCCTTTGAATTTGCCGGAGGCCCCACGCGGGAAGACTTTAAAACCGGCTTTGCCCTCGGGAAAAAGTTTGCCGAAAGCGTAAAAAAGAGTGAATGAATTACCCCGCAGCAGCGTTAAGGGTATCTGAAATGTCATTCCGGGCGCAGGTGAGGAATCTGGATTTCCTGCTATTCCTCGAATTGATGAATTTTACCTTTCATGAAATGAAAAACAACAACAAAGGAGTCTTAATTTATGAAAAAAATAGTTTTAATATTGTCTCTTCTATGTGTCAGTCTGATGGTCTGGGGCGAGGATGCCCCTAAGCTTCAGAAGCTTTCGGATCATGTGTATGCCTATGTGGGAATCAAAAATGCCAACCCTTCCGCCAACAGTTTCGGGGCCAATGCCGGACTCGTGGTCGGTGAAGACGCGGCGCTCGTGATTGATACCCTGGTTTCGGCTAAGGATGCAAAACGTTTTTTATCGGACATTAAAAAAGTGACAAAGAAACCTGTGAAATATGTGGTCAATACTCATTACCATCTGGACCATGCCTGGGGCAACAGTGTGTTTGTGGAAAAAGGCGCGGTGGTGATTGCCCATGAAAACAGCCGTCTGGCCATGGTCAAAATGGAAGACCCCACCCTTCATCCTGAAAACTATGGCATGACGGCCAAAGATCTCAAGGGGACGGTTTTAAAAGCCCCTACCCTTACCTTCAGGGATGCCATGCAGGTGGATCTGGGCGGGATTGTTGTTGCATTGAGCTACCCGGGCGAAACCCATACCAACGGAAGCATTTTTGTGGTGATTCCGCAGGAGAGCGTGATTTTTTTAGGGGATGCGCTTTTCACGCAGTACCATCCTTTTATAGCAGAGGGCAATTATAAAAGCTGGAAAAAGATTCTTACGGATCTTGAGAAGACTCCCTTTAAAATACTTGTTCCCGGTCATGGCCCCTTGTCCACAGTCCAGGATTTAAAGGATATGAAGACATACATGACGGAATTTGATACAAAGGCGAAAAAACTCTGCAAGGGTAAAAAACCTGAGGATGCCCCCAAAATTGCTGAAGATCTTCTGAAGGAATTGCCGGATCAGAAAAGAACCGAAATGACCGGGCTTATTGAAATGAATCTTCAGTTCGGCTATCTTAACCCCGAAGAAGCAAAAAAATAATTTTTAAACGATAAAATTTTTAAAGAATGCCTGCTGATTATGAATTACGGATATTCCGACGCAATCATTATGGAAAAGGGACCTTATCGCATGGTCCTTTGTCCTTCCTGCGGCGGCCGCATTCTCGAATTCAGTTTTAAGGGGAAGAATGTCCTTTATGAGGATTCCCGTCAAAACGGGTGGTTCTATGATCCGGGCAAAAAAACGATCGATCCCTGCGGCGGACGTTTTGATCTGGGGCCTGAGAAAATCATCGCCGATCACCCCCGGCTCTGGCTGGGGGCCTGGCGTGTCAAAAAAAGGAGGCCTCTCAGCGTCCTCTTTGAAAGCCCTGAGGATTCAGCTCTTGGGGTTCAGCTGAAAAGGCTCTTTACCTTTGATCCTTCAAGGTCTGTTCTAAGGATCAGGGAAACGATCCGGAATATTTCAGACAGGGAAATCGAAGTGTGTTACTGGAGTCGGACTATGGCCAAAGGCGGGGGTGTGTGCTTTATCCCCCTCTCCTCAGCCTCCAGGTTTCCGAATCATTATTTAATGTATGGGCTGAGGGATGTCATTTTTTTTAAACCCGAAGACTCTGCCGTCACCCGGCAGGGCGATATGCTGGCTGTTGAGACTTTTCCCCGGTTTGCCAAACTGGGCATGGACTCCACAAGGGGGTGGATGGGCTATGTCACGCCGGACAACCTTTTGTTTTTAAAGAAATTTCCCGTCTATCCCCGGAGGCGCTACAATGAAATGGCCGGGTTTACAGTTTCCGTATGCTACTATAAAAAACAGTTTTGTGAAATAGAGCCCCTGGGACCAGAGGAAAAGATCAGCCCCGGAAAAAAGGCCCTGTTTTGGGAAGAATGGAAGCTTTTACCCTGGAAGCCTCAAAAAAACATTTTTCCTTCAGGAGTCCGGGCCGTAAAAAAAATCTACGAGAGGGAGTTCTCCTGTGATTAAAAAATTCAAGCCTCATTTTCTGATTGTTGCGGGTTTTCTTCTTTCTCCCCTGTCCTGGTGGAACGATCTTTTTATCAATATTCCCCTGGCTTATCTTTTTTCCATTCCTTTTTCTTTTCTGGGTCATTCCTGGTTTGTGGCTTCTTTTATCGGGGGATACTGGTTTACCAATTTTCTGGGATTCCTTCTTCTTCACAAAGGCCTTCATAAACTGATGAAAAAAGAGGAAACCCGGTCAGGCTTCATCAAAAATTTTCTGATTACTCTTCTTTACACGATTTTGGTGGCGATCTGCGTGTTCAAAGGCTGGATAAAGCCCTTACCCCATTATCTTTAATCCGAATTTTGTGCGTAAGCATCAAATATCCGGAATGGCAATGCCAGGCCCGTTTCCCTGTATTCTGATGGACAATAAATAATAATTGACAAGAAGAAGAAGCGAAAGTAAAGTATCACGCTTCATCATGAATTTTTCTTTTTAAAAACAGGAGTGTTACAAATCATGGCGGATCCGATTTTTGTTAAAGATAACCGGCTTCAGATCCCGGATCATCCGATCATTCCTTTTATACAAGGGGATGGGACAGGGGTCGATATCTGGCCTGCTTCCAGATATGTTTTTGATCAGGCCGTAGAAAAGGCCTATCACGGAAAAAAGAAGATCGAATGGCTGGAAATTCTTGCAGGAGAAAAGGCCTTCAATACAACAGGGTCCTGGCTTCCTCAGGAAACCGTGGACGCGATCCGTAAATACCGTGTGGCCATTAAGGGTCCTCTTACCACGCCTGTTGGCGGGGGGATCCGGAGCATCAACGTCAGTCTCCGTCAGCTTCTGGATCTTTACGCCTGCGTCAGACCTGTGCGCTATTATGAAGGGGTTCCCTCCCCGGTCAAGCATCCTGAAAAGGTGGACATGATTATTTTCCGTGAAAACACGGAAGACGTTTATTCCGGCATCGAATGGGAAGCCCGTGGATATGACGCAAAAAAGGTCATTCATTTTTTAAATACCCAGATGGGCTGCAAGATTCTTGAAAGCTCAGGTATCGGCATTAAACCCATGTCCGAGGAAAACAGCAAGCGCCTCATCCGCAATGCGATTGAGTATGCGCTGATCCATAAAAAAACCAGTGTGACCCTTGTTCACAAGGGCAACATCATGAAATATACCGAAGGGGCTTTTAAAAACTGGGGTTACGAACTTGCCGCAGAGGAATTTGCCGGAAAAGTCATCACGCTTGAGGAACTGGCCTCAAAATACGGCAATAAATTGCCTGAAGGCATGGTGGTGATCAAGGACTGCATTGCAGACGCCATGTTTCAGCAGGTGCTTTTGAGACCTGAAGATTATTCCGTTCTCGCTTCGCCCAACTTAAACGGGGATTATATTTCCGATGCACTGGCCGCTCAGGTCGGAGGCCTGGGGATAGCGCCCGGAGCCAACATGGGGCGCAATATCGGTCTTTTTGAAGCGACTCACGGGACAGCGCCCAAATATGCCGGACAGGATAAAATCAATCCGGGCTCCCTCATCCTTTCCGGGGTGATGATGCTCGACTATATGGGGTGGGGTGAAGCCGCCCGCATGATCGAGACCGCTCTTGCCTATACGATCCGTCAAAAAACCGTAACCTACGATTTACATCGGCAGATAGATGGGGCTCAGCTGTTGAAATGTTCCGAATTTTCGAAAAAAATCGTTGATAATATGAAATAAGAAAGATATTAAGTCAACGTTATGATAAGAACGGCAGTTTTTGCTTCAGGCAAGGGTTCAAATTTTGAGGTTCTGACAGACTATTTCAAAAAGAGCCGGCAGGTTAAAATCGCCTGTCTGATTTGCGACCAGCCGAAGGCGGAAGTGCTGGAGATTGCCCGGAAAAAGGGCATTCCTGCTTATCTTGTGGAGTGCAGTACTTATAAAACGAGGCTGGATGAAGCAGGTGAGCAGAAGATAACCGAGATTTTAAAGGGAGAAAGAATAGAGTTGATCGTACTGGCCGGCTACATGAGGATTATTAAATCCGGGCTTTTAAGCCGGTTTAAGGACAGGATCCTCAATATTCATCCATCCCTTCTTCCGGCTTTCCCGGGGCTTAATGCCATTAAACAGGCTTTGGACTACGGGGTGAAGATTACCGGGTGTACTGTGCATCGGGTGGACGAGAGGATCGATCACGGGAAAATCCTGGGGCAAAGGCCTGTGCCTGTGACTGAAAAGGACACGCTGGAAACTCTGGAAGAGAAGATTCATGCGCAGGAATACAGGCTTTATCCGAAAGTGCTGAAGGAAGTGGTGAAAATAATGAATAAAGAAAAAGGGTTGAAGATATGAGCAATGTTTTAAAGCTGGGATTACCCAAGGGAAGCCTTCAGGAGGCCACCTATAATCTGATGCAGAAAGCAGGTTTTAAAATCAGCGGAACTTCCCGTTCCTACATGCCCGCCATTGATGATCCGGAAATCCAGATCATCCTTATCCGTGCGCAGGAAATGGCCCGTTATGTAGAGCTGGGCGTTCTGGATGCCGGGCTTACCGGTCATGACTGGATTGTTGAAAGCAGGGCTTCTGTGGAAGAGGTCGCCAATCTGATTTATGCCAAGCAGGGCATGCGTCCTGTACGCTGGGTTCTTGCGGTTCCCGAGAATTCCCCCTTTAAATCCGTCAGGGATCTTCAGGGAAAGAAGATCTCAACCGAAGCCGTGCAGATCACCAAATCCTATTTAAGAAAAAACAAGGTCAGCTGCAAAGTGGAGTTTTCCTGGGGGGCTACGGAAATCAAGCCTCCGATGCTCTGCGATGCCATTGTTGAACTCACGGAGACAGGTTCCTCCCTTCGGGCGAATTCGCTTCGCATCATCGATACCGTGCTGGAATCCACAACCCGTTTTATTATGAATAAAAAGGCGTTCAAAGATAAATGGAAGAGGGAAAAGGTGGAAGGCATTTCCACGCTGATGAAAGGCGCTCTTGCGGCAGACACGCGCGTAGGGCTTAAGCTGAATGCACCTCTTGCCAAAAAGGACGCGATATTGAAAATTTTACCCGCGCTTAAAAATCCGACCGTTTCCCATCTGGCCAATTCCGATTGGGTGGCCATTGAAACGGTGCTTGAGGAATTGAAAGTCAGGGAATTGATTCCGGTACTGAAGAGGGCTGGTGCGGAAGATATCATTGAGTACCCTTTAAACAAAGTCATTATCTAATCATCAATAGCAAAGGAGACATCTATGCCGTGCGGTAGGAAGTTACGTAAGGCAAAAATGAATAACCACAAGCGGAAAAAGAGGTTGAGAAAGAACCGTCACAAGACACGCGAGTGGACATAGAGATCACAGGCGGAGGGTTTTCCCTCCGCCTTTTTCTTTTATGGGCAGTTGACAGGAAAGAGGGGAATAGCGTATTTATAAGTTTATGATCCGGATTATTATATTGATCTGTTCTTTTTTCAGTTTTTTAACTTTTCATGGGGATGCGGCCTCTCCGAATGCCGCTGATCTTAAGATCAGAGCCATGAGCATTTTTCTTTATGGTTCCATGCTTTATGAATCCAAACAGTACGATCAGGCCATAGGGTATCTCAGGCAGTCCTCCGAGCTTCTTCCGGGGGAAGATTTCATTCGGTTCAAGCTTGCCCAGACCTATATCCATTTAAGGGAAAACGAAGCGGCTTTCCGGGTTCTTGCACCTTTAAGCAAGGGCGATACAGTCTATGCGGGCGAGGCGGATATTCTTCTGGCTTCGATTTGTCTTACAGAGAAAAGGGAGGAAGACGCGCTTTTTTATTTAAAGCACGCTCTGAACATAGACCAGAAGAATAAGAACACCTATTATGTGCTTTCCCAGCTCTATGAGGAAATGGGGCTAACACAGGAAGCGATCAGCACCAATGAAAAAGCCGTGGAGCTTTTCCCCTACGAAACAGCGTTTCATTCCAAACTGGCCCAGCTTTATCTGATAGACAAGCAGTATTCCAAAGCCTTTCCGCATTTTAAAACTGCCCTGATAGACCAGGACGCGAATGTAAAACTTTTGATGGGGGCCGCGTTATGCTGCATCAAGCTTTGCTTTCTGGAGGATGCGGTGCGATACCTGGAACTTGCCTTAAAGATCGATCCCCTGAATCCCTCCATTTATTCAGAGTTGATTTCCCTCAAAATCCGTCAGAAAGAGTATGAAGACGCCTTTCATATCTGTGAGCAATGGATCTCCGTCAATCCTACGGACATTACGGGTTATCTGAATTACGGCTGGCTGGCGCTTCAGATAGAGGAATATGAAAAAGGGGTTCTTTTTCTTCAGAAAAATGAAGAATTTTTCAGTTCTGACGGCAATTATGCCTATTGCCTGGCAAGGCTGTTTATCGGAAGGCAGAATGACCAGATCGCCGAGGAATACTTTAAAAAAGCACTGTCCCTGGTTCAGGAAAAAAAATATGAAGTGTATTACTACTATGCCCTGATGCTCCGCCGTCAGGGCCGGCTTGATGAAGCCGTGAAGATGCTGGAATCGGGCCTTCAGGAAAATCCCGGCCATGCGCTTTCCTGCAATTTTCTGGGGTATCTTCTGTTGACGATGAACCGGCCTGCGAATGAGGCCCTGATTTATATAGAAAAGGCTGTTTCCATGGAGCCCGAAAATCCTGCATTTCTCGATTCCATGGGCTGGGCGCTTTACAAAAAGGGTAATTTTAAAGAAGCGGAACTCTATCTGGAACAGGCAGCCCGTTTTTCAGATTCAAAAGAAATACAGGATCACTTGTCATCCGTAAAACAGGCAGCCGCAAAGCAGGCAGAATCAAAATCCGGCCCTAATTCAAAATAAAGTGAAGATTAAACTCTTCATTGGTCATCAGAATGGTGACGATCAATTCTGTGGAATAAATAAGGTCAGGTTTAAATTGTGAATAACGCATGAACAGGGGCGGAGCGGTTTCCGTGACAATCCCTTCATTGCTGAGCGCTGCACAAAGGTGACCCACCCCGATGTTGATAAATTCCTTTACCCCGTCTTCAGCATAGGCATCCAGCGCAGGGATTTCCTTTTTAAAAATCTGGGAGGAAAGATAGCAGATCGTGTCATTCTTCAGCCCCATTCCGACAATGCAGTTTGTATCTCCGAAAATTTTCTGGTAAACGAAATAGTCGGGAGATGGAGAGAGAGTCGTTTTCTCAGTGCAATTTGAAACTTTGCCTGTTTCATCCACCATGCGGACCAAGAGGTCCTGAAAAATCTGAACCGTTGTTTTGACCAGATTGCTGTATTTCGGATTTAAATTGCTTAAAGCACTGCTGATTTCAGAATCCGCCTTCTGCTGGTCTTTTTTGTATTCCCTTAAATATTTTTCAAGCTGTTCAAGGGTTAAAAAGCCTTTTTCAAGAAGGGCCTCACCCAGATAAATTCTGTCGGATTTCTGAATGGAAAGAAGTTCTTCAATCTGTTCGGACGTGATATATTTTTTTTCAATGGCAAGAGCCCCGAATTGTTTGTTGGCGTTTTTTTGCAGGGCTACAATTTCGTTAACCTGGGCGGCGGTCATAAAGCCTTTATCGATGGCAAGCACCCCGATTTTAAGATTGATGGCCTTTTGATATTTGATGCCTTCCAGGAGCTGATCTTTAGTGAGATATCCTTTTTCAAGAAGATATTGTCCGAAATATTTGACGTTCATAGAAAGACCCTTTATTTTGTCAGATCTGCGATGATTTTTTCAAGATTTTCATTTTCAATGGGTTTCATCAGAAAATTCTTGGCGCCGAGCTCCAGAGTTTCACTGATTTTTTCTTTGGTTCCCAGAGACGAAAGCATGATGACATAGGCCTGGGGATTGAATTCCATGATTTTTGCAAGAACCTGAACGCCATTCATTTCAGGCATGTTGATGTCCAGGAAAACAAGATCCGGCAAAAATGTTTTATATTTCTGGACCGCTTCAGTGCCGCTTTTAGCTTCGCTCAAGTTTTGAATCCCGTTTTCTCTGAGCTGCTGCTTCATTAATTCGCGAACGGTAATGGAATCGTCCACGACTAAAACTTTCAAATCTTTTTTGCTGGCCATATACGATTCTCCCGTAAAAAGTTTTATAAAAAATTATCCTTAAATTAAGATTTTTGCAAGTATTTAAAAGGCCTATTTCTTTTTGAGATTCATAAACCCTTTGGAAAGCAGTTCAGCGGCTTTCCTGTCTCTTAATTTCTTGTTTACAGACCCTAAAATAACAGCAATCACGCGGGCGTCCTTCCTTTTGGCTGTTGCGGCTATGGAGTATCCTGCACTGCGGTAATAGCCGGTTTTCAGGCCGTCACAGCCGTCAAAAGACGTGAGAAGGTGGTTGTGGTTCTGCATGATAAAAGAATCATTGCGGAATCCTTTTTTAAAGACCGAGGTATAAGTAAGCGTTTCGGGGTGCTGTAAAAGTTCCCGGCATAAAATCGCGATGTCTTTAGGGGTTGTTATATCCGGTTCCTGTCCTTTACCCGGAGGGAGCCCGTGGATGGAATTAAAAACGGTATTATTCATGCCGATTTCCCTGGCCTTTTCATTCATGAGTTCAATAAAACCTTCCTTGCTTCCGGCAATCTGAATGGCGAGGGCTGTGGCCGCATCATTGGCGGACTGGACCATGAGGGCATAGAGGAGTTCTTCAACCGAAAAAACCTCCCCTTCCTTCAGATAAACCTGGGATCCTCCGATTTTGGCTGCTTCGGCCGTCACGGTGATTTTATCGTCCAGTTTAATATACCCTTCCTTGATTTTTTCCAGGATCACCAGCAGATCCATGAGTTTGAGCACGCTGGCCGGGTAGGCCTTTTCGTCGGCATGGTCCTCAAAAAGAATTTTTCCGGAATCCGCATCCACGACAATCGCCCCGATGTAAGGGTCTTTGGAAATGGCGGGAATGGGAAAAACAGAGGTAGCGGACAGAATGAGGGTTGCGGTTAAAAGACGGAGTTTCAAAGACAGATTTTTACAGAACATGATGACAGTGTCCTTTCAGATAAATCAGGTTAATCCTATAAATAAACAGAGAGATCATGCACAGGGTTGTGTCATGGATCTCCTGTGTTTTAAAAATTCAATAAAAGCAGGAATAAAGGAAATGACAATGATCGCCATGATGACAAGGCTGAAGTTATTCTTGATCAGAGGCAGGTTCCCGAAGTAGTGTCCGCCATAGACGAATAACAGAACCCAGGCGATAGCCCCTGTGATATTATACAGAATGAAGTGGGCGTAGTTCATTTTACCAATGCCGGCGACAAAGGGGGCAAAGGTGCGGATGATGGGGATAAAACGGGCGAAAATGATGGTTTTACCCCCGTATTTTTCATAGAAGGCGTGGGTTTTTTCCAGGTGCTCTTTTTTCAGAAAACGGATTTTTTCATTAAATACCCGGGGTCCCATCCATGCGCCTGTCCAGTAGTTGACGGTATCTCCCAGGACTGCAGCCGCAATCAGGGAAAAAGAAACCAGAAGGGGATCCAGATGCCCCAGGGCGGTCATTGCTCCGGTGGCAAAAAGAAGGGAGTCCCCGGGAAGGAAAGGGGTTACAACCAGTCCTGTCTCGCAGAAAATAATAATGAAGAGAATCAGATAGGTCCAGAGGCCGAAATCCTCGAGAATGGAGGATAAATATTTATCTACATGCAGAATAATATCAATTAATTTATACATGGCAGGGAAATGTCCTTATGATTGAGAGGGAGGGTTTTAAATTCTGAACAGGGCAGAAAGATCAGGATACCGCCAGCTTTTTGAGTTTGATTTCACCTTTTTTCTGCTTATACACCTGCAGGGCCCTGATTTTATCTTTAAGATCAGATGCCATATCGCTGACATCCAGAAGCATGAACTGTCCGCCGTTTTTAAGATGTTCGACCACTTCCTTGTCATTATAGCATAAATAGAAGCCGTCACTGCCGTCTGTTAAAATCCGGATATTGTGCCTTCCGTCCAGAGCCGAGTGAAAGGGCTTTTCCAGTTTATGACTGATGCTTAAGTGTTCAACCACCTTGCGGATCCGGATAAAGGGCATGCCCTTGTTTTTCAGCTCGGCAATGGTTTGAAGCACCAAAACGTCCAGGGTGGAATATTTTTTTCTGCGGTAGCGCCCGCTTTGAACAGAGGGTGAAAACAGACCTAATTTATCGTAATAACGCAGATGATACAGTTCAAGTCCGGTTATTTTAATGACATCCTGTGTGGAGTATTTATCCTGTATGATAAACAATGTAAGATCTCCTTTTTATTTAATATATTCATTCAATTGACGCGGGTCAATTAAATTTAAATTCATTTTTCCTGGGAATTAAACAACTTGCTGAAAAGTTCTGTTTTGGAATCATCCTGAACATACAGGACCAGCATTCCCATTTCCGAATAGGGCTTTGAAAAGTTTTTATGGTTTTTAATCCACCGCACCTGTCCCTGAAGCTTTACTTTTGTCCCCAGGTCCGGAGCCACGAATTCCACGTAAATCTCGGAGTTCCTGGGAACAATATTTTTAAAGTTTATTTCCGGGATGGCCGGAGTAGTAATAATCCCCAGGCCTTTGGTGCTGTAATTGATGAGCACTCCGTCCCTCAGTTTGAAGGGAGTCACCACATTCAGGGAGGGGTTTTTGGGAGTGATTAAAAAACGACAGGGAATTTTTATTTCAAAACGTTCACTTCGTTTTGTTTTGAAAAAAGTTTTAAAAATATAAGATACAAAGGAAGCCATGATTGTTATCTCATTTCGATTTTAATCAGTTTATATTTTCCTTCCCTGATTCGTAAAGAAAAATCCTTTTCAAGAACCGGGGAATGAATCACGGATTCCTCCCCGTTTTTATCCTGAAGAAGGATCCGGGAGACTTTGCCCCCGTCAGAGCCGTAAGTGTTTTTCATCTCCGGGTTAACATAGACCACAAGGGTTTTACCGAAGAGAATAAAGGCGTAATGACAGGCAGGAAGCTCGGTGCTCTCTTTTTTCCCCTTATAAGTCCATTCCAGTGTCTTGGGTTCTCTGGAGAACATCCAGCCCGGAAGAACGGGAGAAGGGGAAAAGCTGAGTTCTCCTCTCTGATTAAGAGCGAAAGGTTTCGGCCCCAGATTCATGTAAAGCCACATATGAACAAATTCAGCCGTGGATCCGCTGAGCCTTGCCACAAAACCGGTTCCGTGAAGCGCGGTGTTGGAATTGGCGGAGGTGACCACAAAGGAGGAATTCTCAAGCACAGAACGGCCGTAAACGGCAGGATCCTGGAAGGGAATCAGGGCATCCCTGAAATCGCGGAAGAACTCCTCATGAAGTCCCGAACGCAGAATCTCAAGGAGGAATTTGTATTCCATATGCAGAAACACGGATTCGTTTTCAAGCCAGCCCGGAGTAAAGACCGTGCCTCTTCCCAGTTCTTTGGGCATCTGGCTCAGGGATTCGCAGATCTTGTACATTTTGAGTTTTTTGTCATACACGTTTGAAGCACGCACCGCCTCATACTGTTTTTTGGCTTCATCTCCTTTAGCCAGTTTCATGAAATGAACAGGGCCTTCCAGGAAGAGGGCCGTGGGTTTCTGGATGAATTTTTTGGGGAGGATGTAGGTCTGCCCTTTGTCTTCCCCTGTTTCGTATTCGGTGATTTCGTTTATAAAATAGGAGTTCAGAACTCCGTTTTCCGGACTGATCGCTTTGGCGATCCCGTAATCGAGTTTTTTAAGGGCATTGTTAAGAAATTTTTCGACAGCCGAAAGCTTCAGGGTCTTATCCTCGCCGGAAACGCCCAGACGGACGGATTGACGGTATTCCTCTTTTGCGGAGGCACTCTGATCCCAATAGGCAAAAGAGCCTTCCTCCGGATTTTCAACAGACTGCTTCAAGAGGGTGTCAAGTTTGGAGAAAAATTTTGCAGTCTCTTTGGGAAGAACCGTTTCATTGAACATTTTTCTTTTGCATTTATCCAGGAGGAAAACAACCAGGCGTTTGAGTTCCAGCGTTTCATTGGTGCTTGATCCGAAAAGGCCCGGAAGCCCGTTTAACGAATCATTCCAGTTGCTTTTTCCGCCCTCCAGTTCAACGCCCACGCCGAAAGGATCCAAGGTGGCCAGTTTATTGACAACCAGGGAAAGAATTTTGGAGAAGAGCGTGGAGGTATAGACCTCCCCCGTGCCTTTTTTGGTTTTTACCCGGGAATCAAAGACATTATGATTTTTCAGACGGACGTGGTCTTCTTCCACGTTGTTGGTCTGAAAGGGTTTCCCATTGCGCAGGATATAGCGTTTTTTACGCGGATTGATCCAGGCATAGTTCTGGTAATAGGTGTAGGAACGGTCCTTGAAAAGCAGGTCGTTTTCTTTTTCAGGGAAAAGAGAGAGAAAACTTTCCACCAGGTCGATGTTATAGATCCAGTGATCCGACCAGTAGCCTTCGGCAAAATCGGAATCCTCAATTTTGGAGGATTCATCAAAAACCAGAGCCAGAAAATCTTCTTTGGAAATATTAAGCGTAACGTTGTTTTTTTCAAGCTCAAATAAAAGGGAGCCCGGAGTAAAGGGCTTTCCTGCAAAAGCGCATAAAGAGTCAATAAAGCCGGGGTCTGAAAAGGCCCCCTGAAGTTTATCCTTCAGCTTGTCGGTGTTTTCCACGTAAAACTGAGCCCCCTTGAGCACAAGGGGATTGTGGCCGTCAAGCTGCATCAGATTGTAAAAGGTTTTGATATTGCCTTCCATGAGATCGGGATTGAACCAGATATCATTTCTGCGGTTCTGGTTGATATCCCTGAAGTTTCCGTTGCCCTGGGAAAAATAGGAGGGCTGAACACAGAAGTTGTTGTAGTCTCTTTCCAGGTCTCCGTGTTTCCGGGAATAGGCGTGAAAAACATTCTTTTTTCCAGTTTTGGAAGGAAGGGTTATGGGGAACCCGCCGCGTAAAAGGTTGTCGATAAAGGTCTGGCGGCAGTACTGGTCATACACCACAGACGAGGAGGAAGTGGCGATAAAATTCTGAAGCCCGGAAATGATCTGGTTGTTTTCCTCTTCTTTGTTTTCAAACCACCCGTTTTTAGAGGCTTTTTCCACAATGGAATCGGCAAGGGAGACGTTGGTCAGATGCCCGAAGACCCCGTAAAATTTTCCGGTTTCCCCGGCGTTCAGCGCAAAGCCCTGATGGCTCATCGCACAGGGGGTGAAGTTTTCAAAAGTTTGAAAATCCGGAAGGGCAAAGGAGTCGGCCCTGTAGAAGGCTCGTGGGTAATCCAGGCTGGTATTGCTTCCGAAAACGACCTGGGGATCAATAATGGCGGAAAGAACTTTTTCATTGGAATAATAAAAGGAAAAATGACCGCTGTGGATATACTCCACTTCAGGCTTGTCATTGATTTCTACCTTCAGTTTGTAGATGGGCGCTTTTTTTTCAAGGTTGACGACCTGCACCCAGGCTTCACCGGTGCGGGACATGTGTTTCTGCACCCAGGAATTGGTTCCGTAGGAATTGATGGAGGGTAACCCGTCGATCACTTCAAGGGAGGCGGACTCCCCGGAAAGATTGGTGATTTCGACTTTACGGGCAAGACCCGGAAAATTTTCATGGGGGACGGTGATATAGGTGACTTTTACCTTTATTCCGCAGGCCTGATTTTCCTCTTCCAGAATCAGGCGGGAGGAATTGAAGATCATTCTGTGGGGATTTTCAGTGTTGTCTTCCGAAGGGCGGAAAGGCTCATAGTGAAGGATTTTATCTCCCCTTTTGATTTTAATGAAGGTTCTGAAACCCAGGACCGGGGTAAGCTGATAGGAACGGTTGGCCGGGAAAAATTCCAGAATGGACTTGTCCTTGTTTTCAATTCCGAAGGAGGCAATGCCCTGGCCCCGGTTGACATAAAAGACCCATAAGGGGATGCCTGTCAGGCCGGCGACTCCGGGGAAAAAGGAGGAAAAGGGTTTCTGGTTATTGTAATTCTGAATTGTTGTTTCGCCGTTTGTGGCGATGGAATAATCGTTCTGACTCATGGGTGTCTCCGTTAAAACCATTGTTGTACTGGAAGAGAATAATGATAGATTTCATTGGGCTTAAAAAAGATCTGTATTTCACGGTCGGCTGCCTGAAGGGAGTCTGAAGCGTGAACCAGATTAAAACGTTTATTTATGGCCAGATCCCCGCGGATCGTTCCGGGAAGGGCTTCAGCCGGGTCGGTTGCCCCGTTGACCATCCGGGCGATCTTAATGGCATTGTTGCCGCATAAGACCATGGCGATAAAGGGGGAACTGATGAGGTATTCCACCAGGTGGACGAAAAAGGGTTTGTCTTTATGTTCCTCATAGTGTTTTTCAGCCTGTTCACGGCTGATGGCGAGGAGTTTTAAAGCCACGATCTGCAGCCCCTTTTGCTCATAGCGCTGCAGAATTTTACCGCAGATTTGTCTCTGAAGGGCATCGGGTTTAAAAAGAATCAGAGTGCGTTCGCTCATAATCTGTTTATCCTTATCCTGCGTATGATTATAAAAATGAAAAAAATAACTTTAATCAGCCTGATATTTTATGTCCACCATTATTTTTAAGAACTTCTGTGAAGTCCGGTCTTTCCAAAGGGATTAAAAAAATATAGAAATATTCAAATTTTAGGGAGATTTTTGAAAATGATTATCACACTGTCCGGGGAAGCAGGCTCCGGAAAAAGCACCTGCGCAAAAGGCATAGCCAAGACTTTTCAGATCAGACATTATTCCTCCGGGGATCTGATGCGTCAGATGGCTGCGGAGCGGGGGCTTTCCCTGGCGGAGATTTCGTCTCTGGCGGAGACGGATCCTTCCATTGACAGGGAGCTGGACGAGAGGCAGGTCCGCCTGGGAAAAACCGAAGACCGGTTCATTATTGACGGCCGCCTGTCCGCGCATTTTATTCCCCATGCCCTGAAGATTTTTATCACCGCTGACCTGGATGAACGGGCCAGGCGTATTTTTAACGCCCTGAGGGCGGAGGAATCCTTTGATTCACTGGAAAAAACCAAAGAAGCGATCCGTCAGAGAAAAGAGAGTGAAGTCAGGCGCTACATGGCCTGGTATAGCTTCAATCCCTATGATCCCCGGGAATATGATATTGTCTATGATACCACGGGAAAAACCATTGAGCAGATGATTTCCGGGCTTAAGGACTGTATCCTGAAAAAGGGATTTATTGAGGAGTGAGAAAATTCTTTCTGTAGTAAATCAGTTCCTCAATGGATTCATGAATGTCGGTGAGCGCTTTGTGGCTGCCTTTTTTCTTGGGCGGATTGAATTTTTCAGGATACCAGCGGGCAATCAGCTCCTTAAAGGTGCTCACATCGATGTTCCTGTAGTGAAGCCAGGATTCAAGTTTCGGCATATATTTAATCAGGAAGCGCCTGTCCTGGGCGATGCTGTTGCCGCAAAGAGGGGCTTTTTTTTCAGGACAGTACCGTTTAATAAAATCAAACGTCTGTTCCTCGGCCTGTTTCAGGGTAAAATGGGAGGCTTTGATTCTTTTAATCAGGCCTGAGGCCTTGTGATGAATTTTATTCCAGTCATCCATGTTATCGAGCACCACATTGGGCTGATGAATCACGATATTCGGACCTTCGGCAAGAATGTTCAGCTTGTTGTCTGTGATCAGTGTTGCGATTTCCAGAATAACGGAGGTTTCCGCATCGAGGCCGCTCATCTCCATGTCAATCCATACGAGATGGCTGTCGGTATTTACAGAAACTATTTTTTTTGTTTCGGTTGCAGTAATGGGAGGGTCTTTCTTTTATTTTATAAAACATTTCTTAGTGGTATTGTTCTGCTTAGTCAAGACAAATCCATAGAATCCCCCTGTGATTTTTCGGATTTGAATAAGGGAAATATCCTGCAGGAGGGGTGAAAACGGGACACATTAAAACCGTCTCTTTTCATTCAGAAAAACTTCCCTCCCCCTTGATTCATGCCTTTTTATAAGGTAAAGAAAAAGATATGCCGTTCTTTATAGCCATTCTTTTTCTTGTTTTATCTCTATCCTCTTATGCAGAGGGGGATTACTGGGTTTTGTCTGCCCGATCCCAGCTGGATACAGTGGGGGAGAAGCCTTTGACTCTGGTCATTAAAAAAGAGAATATCCGTGAGAGCCGCTCAAAAAATGTCAACTCATCGAGAGTTGTAGAATACAAAGACTGGGCGGGAAAGCATCAGCTTTATGAAGAAAAAGCCTTAAACGGCAATTTCAGTTCAGTTCTTTTCAGTATCGAAGGGGAAGGGCAGGATACTCCGATTTCTTTACCCGTCTCTCTGGGAGAGAAGCTGATTACCTATCTTCGCTCAAGTCCGGACTGGGGTTTCAACTGTTATGGCTTTGTGGCGTTTATGAATGGTTTTGATTCCAGTATCGGGGAAATGGATCTGGAATCTGCGGATATAGAAAATCTGAATGCGCTTCAAACCGGCAGGACGGTCAGGATAGGTCTAAAAACAGGGGCTGACTTCATCCCTTATCATTATGCGATTTATCTGGGGCAGGGCTTATTCCTTTCCAAAATGGGCAGTGGGGGCAAACTCGTTGTCCATGATGCGGAAACCCTTCTGGATCTGTATCAGAAAACGATTTCCTTTCAGGCAGTTTTTTTGAAATCCTCTGAGGGTCAGTCTCAGGTTTCGGCTTAAATAAGCGTTTATTCTACCACTTCCAGTTCGTCGTCCCCTCCCTTGTTTTCTGAGGACTGTGAAGGCGCACCCTGCGGTTTCGGGGCGGCTTCTCCCCAGGTGACTTCTTTGGCCTGGGCGTTTTTGGCAAAGAGTTCATTATATTTTTTCAGATCCTTTTTAGCCTCTTCTTCATCGCCCAGAAGTTTATAGGCTTTGGATCGTTTAAAGTAAGCCATGGCATTTTGAGCGTCGTGCTTGATGATGGCCGAGTAGTCCTCCATGGCTCCCTGGTAGTCTTTGGTTTCAATTTTTATATCCCCGCGGAGAAGGTATCCCAGGGGGTCCTTAAAATCATCAATCAGTTTTGAAAAATCTTTCACGGCATTTTCATAATCCTTCAGTTTTTTAAAGGACTGTCCCCGGTATTCATAGGCAATGGAATTCTGGGGATTCACCTGGATAACAGTGTTAAAGTCTTCGATGGCGGATTTGATATCTCCGTTTTCGTATCGGCATATGCCCCTGTTGATGGTGCAGCTGGCGTCATTTGGCTTGAGGGAAAGGGCTTTGTTAAAGTCTTCAATCGCAGAGTCCCAGTCTTTGGTTTTGAGTTTTGCATTGGCTCTGAAAATATAAGCCATGGTGAAATTGGGATCAAGTTCCAGGGCCTTGTTGTATTCTTCAATGGCGGCCTGAAATTTTTCCTGGCTTAAAAGGGAGGTGCCTTTGTGGTAAAAGGGCACGGCGGCCTGGGTGTTTGAGGATTGTGCGGAGGCAGTCCTGGTTTTGTTTTCCGGGGTTCCGGGAGAAGACGTCTTAACGGGTTCAGCGGTTTTTTTAGGCTCTGTTTTTTTGACGGTAAAGGTCTCTTCCGTGCTTCCGTCATTTTTCTTTCTTAACAGCATGACCGGATGGTTATAGACCGCGAATATTTCCCATCCTTCCTGTGTGATCTGATCCATATCGGCCTGAGCCACCATGAAATCGCTGCTGACATTCAAAGGCTGAATTTTGTAAAGCCATTCGCTCATAATCCGTGACTCCTTTTTTAAAGATTTTAAAAAGTATATTCTGTTTCCCCCTTTTTCTCAAATTAAAAAACCAAGATCAGGGAAGAATTCCGGTAAGGGCGGATTCAGGGGGGGGAAGTTACAGAATCACTCCTGATTTTTTCAATTCCTCGGCGATATTCCGTGCTTCGGATTGAAGCAGAGAGCGGGTTTCCCCGA
>CAYUET010000039.1:0-21150 GCA_964443875.1 uncultured bacterium
AAATATTTTGGATCATTAAAATACTGTCCCACGAATTCTGATCCGATAATCTTCCCGTTTTGCATCACCGGGCTGCCGTTGGCCTTTTGAGGAAAAACGATTTGAGCAATGCCGGTGATAATCAAAGGATAGATGAGCCCTGTGAGCAGGGTTAAAGCAAACAACATTCTGAAGGAAGGCATGAGGTATTTACACATGGAGGAGTCCTTTCATTAAACAATTTTCAGGGCGGTTAAAAGCATATCGATGCCTTTGATTCCTATGAAAGGAACAATCAGTCCGCCCCCCCCGTAAATCAGAAGATTGCTGCGTAAAAGTTCTGCGGCTCCGAGGGGTTTGTAGGGAACCCCTCTCAAGGCCACAGGAATAAGCATAATAATAATCAGAGCATTAAAAATGATGGCTGAAAGGATGGCGCTTTCCGGCGTTGAAAGATGCATGATGTTGAAAATATTCAATGCCGGATAAGTGCTTGCAAAGGCTGCCGGGATGATGGCAAAGTATTTGGCTACATCATTGGAAATACTGAAGGTTGTCAGCGCGCCCCGGGTCATGAGCAGCTGTTTTCCGATTTCAACGGTTTCAATCAGCTTGGTAGGATTGCTGTCGAGATCAATCATATTTGCCGCTTCCCGTGCGGGCTGTGTCCCTGTATTCATCGCAACCGCCACATCCGCCTGGGCAAGGGCAGGGGCATCATTTGTGCCGTCCCCAGCCATGGCGACCATCTCACCTCTGGACTGATAGCCGCGAATGAGTTTTAACTTGTCTTCGGGTGTGGCTTGAGCCAGGTAATCATCCACCCCGGCTTCCGCAGCAATTGCAGCAGCCGTTAAAGGATTGTCCCCGGTAATCATGATGGTCTTTATACCCATTTTTCTTAAATGAATGAACCGCTCCTTGATTCCCCCTTTCACCACATCTTTCAAATGGATTACACCCGCAATTTGTTCATTTACCGAGATGACAAGAGGTGTGGCTCCGCTTTTTGAAATTTTTTCAACGGTTTCCTTAAGATTATTCGGAAGAGTTCCTCCTAAAGTCTCCACATGTCTGATGATTGATTCGTATGCGCCTTTTCGGATTTTCATTCCCCTGATATCCGCACCGCTCATGCGTGACTCCGCGCTAAAGGGAATGAAATGGAGGTTTTTATGGTCTTCATCTGTTTCCCCGCGAAACCCGTATTGATGTTTGGCCAGCACAACAATGCTTCGTCCTTCCGGAGTCTCGTCGGCCAGTGAAGCAAGCTGTGCCAGTTCAGCTACTTTGTTTGCCGTAAAATTTCCCAAAGGAAAAAATTCTACTGCCTCACGGTTGCCGAGAGTAATGGTTCCGGTTTTATCCAGAAGCAGAACATTGACATCACCAGCCGCTTCCACAGCCCGACCGGAAAGAGCGATGATATTCCTTTGAAGCAGGCGGTCCATACCCGCAATACCGATGGCTGAAGCCAATCCCCCGATCGTGGTTGGAATCAGGCAAACCAGCAAGGCCACCAGCGCGGTTATTGTAATAGGGGTTCCCTTCCCCATGATTTGAACCCCATAAATAGAAAAAGGCAACAATGTCGCACACACCAGTAAAAAAATGAGGGTTAATCCTGAAAGAAGAATGGAGAGCGCAATTTCATTCGGGGTTTTCTGCCTTTTAGCTCCTTCGACAAGGCTGATCATTCTGTCCAAAAATCCTTCTCCGGGGCTTGCGGTTACACGGACAATCATCCAGTCGGAAATCACCCGTGTACCTCCCGTAAGAGCGCTGCGGTCTCCTCCGGATTCTCTTATGACCGGAGCGCTCTCTCCGGTAATGGCACTTTCATCTACAAAGGCAATGCCTTGAATCACTTCTCCGTCGGCAGGAACAATATCGTCTTTTTCAACAAGTACCGTATCCCCGGCCCTCAGGTCTGCGGAGGAGACAAAAGAGTATCGGGCACCATATTCGGGGTTATCCAGTTTTTTACCCTGAGTCTGTTTTCGCGTACGCCTTAAGGAGTCCGCCTGTGCCTTACCTCTTCCCTCAGCCAGTGCTTCTGAAAAATTGGCAAACAGGAGTGTAAATAAAAGCCAGGCGAAAATCTGTCCTGAAAATCCTGCTGAAGATTCCCCTTTCCCCAGAAGGGACAGAATAAAAAGAAACAGGATCAGGACAGTATAGGCATAGACTGTAAACATGACAGGATTGCGAAAGTGACAGCGGGGATCAAGTTTTCTGAAACTTTCCGCAAGCGCTCTGAGCCAGATTTTTCCAGTCAGGGTTTGGTTATGAAGATTTGAAATTTTATCATTCATTTATAAACTCCGTTCTTATCCCGTAAGGGGATAATTCTCACCAGAGCAGACAAGTTGCTCAGTTTTCATTAAAAGATCATTCCCTGATTCAGCATCAGGTGTTCCACAACAGGCCCCAGGGCTAAAACAGGAACATAATTGAGAACAACAAGGAGAAAAATGGTGGCGATCAACCATCCGATGAATAAAGGGGTATGGGTGGCCAGTGTCCCGGAATTTCCCGGAATTTTTTGTTTTCTAACCAGAGATCCTGCCAAGGCCAGCATGGGAATGATGATCCAGAAGCGGCCGAAAAACATAGCGATTCCAAGGGTGATATTATAAAAAGGATTATTGGCTCCCAGTCCGGCAAAGGCACTGCCGTTATTGTTTGTTGCGGAGGAAAAAGCATAGAGGACTTCCGTGAATCCGTGAATCCCGGAATTGAAGATCGCCGCCTTACCCGCTGGAATCATAAGAGCCAGTGTCGTCAACCCCAGGACAAGCAGCGGGGTGATGAGCAAGGTCAGGAGAGACATTTTTATTTCAAAGCCTTCAATTTTTTTACCCAGATATTCCGGTGTGCGTCCCACCATGAGCCCCGCCACAAATACCGCGACGATGACAAAGGCGATCATGCCGTATAATCCGGATCCGGCTCCCCCGAAGATGACTTCGCCAAAGAGCATCATCACCAGCGGAACCATACCGCCTAGAGGCATAAAAGAATCATGCATGGAATTAACGGAACCATTGGAAGCCGCCGTTGTGGAAACTGCCCAGAGAACCGATTCACTGACTCCAAACCGTGTTTCCTTGCCCTCCATATTTCCCATGGGCTGACTGATTCCCATTTTCGTCAGGAGGGGATTGGGTTTTGATTCAAACGAATAACAAAGCAGCAGAAAAGAGCAATAAATAATAATCATAACAGTAAATAAGGCCCAGCCCTGTCTGCGGTCATGAACCATGACTCCGAAGGTGTAACAGAGGCCTGCCGGAATCAGAAGGATCGCCAGCATCTCCAGAAAATTGGAGAGAGGGGTCGGGTTTTCCAGGGGATGAGCGGAATTTACGTTATAATATCCTCCGCCGTTGGTTCCCAGCTGTTTGATTGCAATCTGCGAGGCAACGGGGCCTAAGGGAATGGTCTGTTCGGTGATGATCTGACCGGAAGAGTTCTTGAAGGGCTGCAAAAGAGCGGCTTTCATCGGAGGTTTGAAAGTTTGGGGAACACCCTCTGAAATCAGAACTACAGACCAGATCACAGACAGAGGGAGGAGAATGTAAAGGATGGAACGTACCATATCGGTCCAGAAGTTTCCGAGTGTTTCCATTTTTTTGCGGCTGAATCCTCTTATGACAGCAACCAGAACAGCCATCCCCGTGGCGGCAGAAACAAAATTTTGAACCGTAAGCCCGAGCATTTGTGATAAATAACTCAGGGTGCTTTCACCGCCGTATCCCTGCCAGTTCGTATTCGTGACGAAGGAAACAGCCGTATTAAAAGAAGAATCCGGACTGACAGCTCCTAATCCCTGGGGATTCAGGGGAAGAAAACCCTGAAGGCGTTGTAAAAGATACAAAAATACAAGACCAAGGGCATTAAAGGCCAGCAAGGCGAAGGCATATTCTTTCCAGGACATCTCTTCATTTTTCTGAAAACCGGATATTTTGCAGATGAACCCTTCAATGCCTTTTAACCAGTGCATGGGGCCGGGTATATTCCCTTCATAAATGCAGGCCATATAGGTGCCAAAGGGTTTGACACTGAGTGTTAAAACCGCTAGATAAACAGCAAATTGAATGAATGAAATATCCACCATCATAGCTTTTCTCCTTTAAAGAGAACGATCATTAAATAGATCAGCATCCCTAAGGTCAGGATTCCTGCAATCAGATAGAGAATGTTCATGATTTATCCTCCATGAGATTGTTGCACCCCTTAACAAGCCCTATGCACAGAATAATGCATAAGGCGGCAATCGCGAGATAAATTAATTCCATAAAACCTCCCTGATATAACCCTTTGTTTTTCAATTCTATTATAAGGAGGATTAGTGAAGATCAGAATATAGAAGATATTAAGAATCAGGTTAAAGCTGTTAAGAAGATGTTAAGATGGCAAATGAATATCCCCGGAGTCTTACAGAACTATAAAAATGATTTTTGCTGATCAATGAGGCATAGTTCTGCGAATGTAAAAGAATTAAAAATTCCGGATGAAATGATACCACAAGGCTGGACTTGCAGGAATTTAATCCTGTTTTTGACGCAGTTTTTCAGACCAGATCTTATTCTGCAGTTTCAGACTTTGATTTTTTTTCTGAAGATGTGCTGTTCCATTTTCATTCATGAGGCTGAAGGTAAATGGCTTGGAATCCTTACGTTTCGGATCCGCCACACCATGGAAGAGATATTGCGCCTGATGATCCGCCATGGTGTTGATCACATCAATCAGTTCCGGCGTGATAAAGTCTGAATTCATAAAGGGGATGATTTTCCGGCTGTTTTTTTCATGAAGATTTTCATAGATGAGAAAATTGTCCACAAAGCTTATTCGGTAAAGAGAGTCTTTTGATTTGGAATCTTTGAGACTGTAAAGGGCGGGATCCTGACGTTTTTCCTGAAAAGAATTCTGGTTGTAAAAATAATAAAGATTTTCACAGGGGTTTGTCTCTCCGGAAGAAAGTCTGGAGGAGATTTCCATGAGCCAGGTACAGATAAAGAAGGAATAGTATTGGGAAGAAATCAGATGATTATTGCACTGCTTAAAAATCATCTGATCGATGGTCTTATAAGCCTGAAGAATCACGGGATCTAAAACAGATTTTCTGCTGCCTATCGTGATGATGGAGTCCCGGACTTCTGTAAAGGACTGGTCTTTGGAAGTGTAGAGGTAGAGCTGGGGAATGCCGGAAATTCTTGTGGAAAGAATCATGGAAAAACCCTGGGGCGTATGATCTTTATAAACGGAAATGAAGTCTTTAAACGTTTTCCAGTTTTCTTCCAGGGAAAGAGAATAGCGATGCGTACTGTTCCAGAACGCATTCAGGAACATTCGGGCTTCCTTTATATTTCCGGTCAGACCGAAAATACAGCCCCGGAACAGCAGGCCTGTTGAGATGGAGTGATTGGATTCAAAAAGAGAGAAATCCTTTTTTGAACATTGGAAATCACTGATAAGACTGGAGAATCGCTCTTTCTTATTCTGAATACCGATCAAAAAAGGCATAGGTTTTTTTCTTTATCTTTTTTCATGATTATTTCCGGGTTTCCCCCGTTTTTTCGCCGCCTCCGCCCAGTACGGCGTAAAGTTTCACATGGCTGGCAAGCTGGGCCAAATGAAGATTGGTCAGTCCCTGCTGTGCGGCAAAGAGAGAAGTTTCCGAGTCAAGAACACTTAAAAAACTGTCAATTCCCTGGGAGTAACGTGCATTGGACAAACGGGATGTTTCCGAAAGGGCGTTCACCAGAGATTCCTGGGCAGAGACCTGCTGATCAATTGTCCCGCGAACGGCCAAAGCATCGGCCACTTCCCTGAAGGCACTTTGAATGGCCTTTTCATATTGGGTTAGCGCCATTTTTTGCTGCACCTTGGCGGCCTTGTGGGCCTGCCATATACGGGAATCAAAAATGGGCATTACGGCACCCGGTGTAAAAGCCCAGGTATCGGTGTCGGTTTTAAAGAGTCCTGAGAGCTCATTGCTGGCCGAGCCCAGGGTTGCTGTGAGGGAGATGCGCGGAAAAAAGGCAGCCCGGGCCTGACCGATATCCGCATTGGCGGCTTTCAGAGCATTTTCAGCCTGAAGGACATCCGGCCTTTGCAAAAGAACTTCAGAAGGAAGACCGGGAGTAATCTTCCGGGTCAGTTTAACGTCAGAGAGTTTTGAAGGTAAAAGTTCGGAAGGGACATTCGAGCCGACCAGGAGGTTCAGGGCGTTTTTATCCTTTGCCACCTGCTGGGTATAGCTTGCCACCTGCAGATGGGCGGAATCGACCAGGGTCTGGGAGCGGCGCAGATCGAGTTCAGTAATGATGCCGGCTTTATACTGCTCATCGATCAGATCAAAGGCATTTTTCTGATTCTTCAAGGTATTTTCACTTAGGGAGAGATTTTCCTGATCTGCAGCCAAAGCCAGATAGGCGCTGGCAACAGAGGAAATCAGGAGGATCTGAGCCCCGCGGAGCGCCTGTTCCGTTGCCAGGTATTCCTGCAGGGCCCGTTCTTTAAGACTGCGGATCCGTCCGAAGAAGTCCACTTCCCAGGAAAGGGCGCCGAGACTTACGCTATACGACTCACTGGTACGGGATTCCGCGGGACGTGTAAGGTCGTTTGAGCCGCGGGATTTGTTTCCGCTTCCCACAGCGTCAAAGGCAGGGAAGATTTCCGCTTTTTTTATACCATACATGGCCCGCGCCAGATCGACATTCAGAGTGGAAAGCTTCAGATCCCGGTTGTTTGTCAGGGCTGTATCAATGACCTGCTGTAGTTTTTCATCCGTGAAGAATTCCTTCCAGGTGAGTTGTGAGGGATCAAAAAAATCCGCGGAGACGGATTTTTCCGGGTAGGCTTTTCCTTCCGGCCAGGTATTGGAGACAGGCGTTTCAGGACGATTGTATTTCGGGATCAGGGTGCAGCCTGCAGACAGCGACAAGATTCCGGTTAAAAGAATGAAAAAGGTTTTATTCATTTTATTGATCCTCATGTGAAGTTGTAGGAACCGGCTGGGGTATATATTTTTTAATGCCGAATGTTCTTTCGATCAGGACATAAAAAAGCGGAGAAAACACAAGGACAAGGACTGTGCCTCCGATCATACCGCCCAGCACGGAAGTGCCGATGGCATTCATGGCTCCTGCTCCTGCTCCTGTGCTTATAGCCAGGGGCAAAACTCCAAAACCAAAGGCCAGAGAGGTCATGACAATGGGACGCAATCTTAACTTTGCCGCTTCAAGCGTTGCCTCAATAATTCCCATGCCTTCTTCCACACGGGCCTTGGCGAACTGAACAATCAGAATGGCGTTCTTGGTTGTGAGTCCCATGGTGGTCAGAAGTCCGATCTGGAAATACACGTCATTGGGCATGCCCCGGAAGGAGGAAGCTATCACTCCTCCGATAATACCCAGAGGAAGAGCCAGCAGAATCGAGAAGGGGATGGGCCAGCTCTCGTATAGGGCCGCAAGGCAGAGAAAAATAACAAGGACGGAAAAGGCGTAGAGCGGGGCGGTCTGGGCTCCGGCCTGCTTTTCCTGATAGGAGAGACCGCTCCAGTCGCAGCCTATTCCCTGGGGGAGTTTGGCTGTGAGTTCTTCCATGGCTCTCATGGCTTCTCCGGTACTGACCCCCGGAGCAGCCTCCGCCCAGACATTTACGGAGGGAAAACCATTAAAACGTTCCAGCCGCGGTGAACCGCTTGTCCAGTGGGCTGTCGCATAGGAGGAAAAAGGCGCCATTTTTCCGGTATTGTTACGGACGTAAAAATTTTTCAGATCCTCAGGGTTTGTGCGGTATGCACCATCGGCCTGAATGAAAACTCTTTTCACCAGTCCTCCCTGGATGAAGTTGTTGACATAGGTCCCTCCGAACGAAGCTGAGATAACATTGTTGATCGAGGCAACGGAAATTCCCAAAGCCCCCGCCTTTTTCCAGTCTATATCCAGCTGGTAATGGGGAACATCTTCCAGGCCGTTGGGGCGGATGGATTTCAGACGCTTGTCCTGGGAAGCCATATAGAGAAGCTGGTTTCTGGCGTTCATGAGGGCCTCATGGCCGAGTCCGCCCCGGTCAATCAGCTGAAAGTCAACGCCCTGGGCTGTTCCGAGTTCAACCATTGCGGGAGGAGCAAACGCGAAGACAAGGGCCTTATTGATTTTCATGAAATACCCCATGGCTCTTTGGGCAATGGCTTTTACCCGCAGGTCGGTCCGGTCGCGAAGATGCCAGTCCTTGAGTTTGACAAAAACCATTCCATTGCTTTGAGTTCTTCCGGAGAAACCGAAACCGCAGATGACCATGCAGGATTCTATGGCCTCTTTTTCATTTTCCATAAAATAGTTGCGGACGTCGTCAGCGACTGCCTTTGTCTGCTCCAGGGTTGAGCCTGTGGGCAGCATCACCTGGGCAAGAAGAATTCCCTGATCTTCATCCGGAATATAGGAGGTTGGCATGCGCTGAAACAGATAGCCCAGGGCGCCTACGATCACGAGGAAGATCATCAGGTAACGCAGTTTTCGGGCCAGCGCCCGGCCGACCAGTCTGACATACCAGTCTCTGACAAGGAAAAAGATTTTGTCAAACCAGATGAAAAAGGGGCGCAGAAAGAAAATGGCGTTTTCAGCAGGCTCGTGTCCTTTGGGGACGGGCTTGAGAAGGGAGGCACAAAGTACAGGGGTCAGGATCAGGGCCACGACGACGGAAAGAAGCATGGCCGAGGCAATGGTTACGGAAAACTGCCGGTAAATGACTCCGGTAGACCCCGGAAAAAAGGCCATGGGCATGAATACGGCTGAAAGGATAAGACCGATACCGATTAAAGCAGAGGTGATCTGTTCCATGGATTTGGCTGTGGCTTCATAAGGAGTAAGCCCTTCTTCGGCCATGATTCTTTCAACGTTTTCAACGACCACGATGGCATCATCGACCAGAAGACCTATGGCCAAAACCATGGCGAACATGGTCAGCATGTTGACCGAAAAGCCGAAAGCCCCTAAAACAGCGAAGGTTCCCAGAAGCACCACCGGAACGGCAATCGTCGGAATCAGGGTGGCCCGGAAATTTCCCATGAAGAGCCACATGACAAGGAAGACCAGGAGGACCGCTTCAAAAAGGGTTTTTACCACTTCATTAATGGCGACGCGTATGAAGGGGGTTGTATCATAAGGATAAATGAGCTTTACCCCCTTGGGGAAATAGCGGCTCATCTCTTCCATTTTTTTTCTGACAGCCGTGGCGGTATCCAGAGCATTGGCTCCTGCAGCCTGCCTTATGGCCAGAACGGCGTTGGGCTTGCCTTCATTATAGAAGGATTCAATATCATAAACTTCAGTGCCCAGTTCTGTTCTTCCCACATCCCGCACACGGACAATGGAACCGTCAGGCCTGGTCAGCAGGGGAATGTCGGCAAAATCCTGAGGCGTTTTAAGAAGACTCTGCACTAGGATGGGCGCGTTCAGTCTCTGTCCTTCCGGGGAGGGGCCCGCTCCGAACTGACCGGCAGACACTTCGACGTTGTAGGCCTTGAGAGCCAGAGTCACATCCTCTATGGTAAGGCTGTATTTGGTCAGGCGGTTGGGATCCAGCCAGATTCGCATGGCATATTGTCCTCCGAAGGCTTCAACTTCGCCGACTCCCGGAACACGGGCCAGAATTTTTTCCAGCTGGGATTTGGCATAGTCCCTGAGATCCGTTCCCGACATGCTGCCGTCTTCGGAGATGAGACCGACCATGATCAGATAATTTCTTGTGGATTTATTCACTGAAATTCCTGAACGCTGAACCACTTCCGGAAGACTGGCCATGGCCATCTGGAGTTTGTTCTGCACCTTGGCCTGGGCCAGATCCGGATCAGTGCCCGGCTTGAAAGTCAGCTCAATACGGGAGGAACCGGAGGAATCACTTGTGCTCTGAAGATATAAAAGGTCTTCAAATCCCGTCATTTTCTGTTCAATAATCTGGGTCACGCTGTTTTCAACCGTTTCTGCCGAAGCCCCGGTATAGGAAGCCTGAATGGCAATAGAGGGAGGGGCAACAGGCGGAAACTGGGAGACAGGAAGGGTATAGATGGCCAGGCCACCCAGAACCATCATAATGATGGCAATCACCCATGCAAAGACCGGACGGTCCAGAAAAAATTTTGATAACATGGTATTATATCTCCTTTAATTCTTTTTTGCCGCAGGCTGCGCAGGATTTTCCGCCGGAATATTCAGAACATCATCCTGGTCAAAATAGACGGCCTTCACGGTTGCCCCCGGCCTTGCCTTCTGCATTCCTTCGACAATCACACGGTCACCCGGATTAAGACCTGAAAGGACGAGCCACTGGTTGCCTACCGCGCGGTCAAGGGTGAGAGGCCTGGACTCTACCTTGTGCTGGGAATTGATGATGAAGGTCAGGGGATTGCCCTTGACATCCCGGGATACCGCCTGCTGGGGAATCAAGAGCGCCTTGTCGTTATTGCCTTCCGGAACAAGGGCCTGTACATACATACCCGGCAGCAGATCGCCCTGGGGATTTGGAAATTGAATTCTTAAGTTTACAGATCCGGTTGTCTGATCCACCGTGATATCCCTGAATTGAAGAACTCCTTCCAGGGGATAGGGTGTTCCGTCTTCCAGGATAAGTTTAATTTTATTCTGCGATGCGGCATCGGGGTTGAGCTGTCCATTATCCAGGCGTTTTTTCAGATCCAGAATTTCTGAAGTGGAGTGGGGAACATCCACATAAATAGGATCCATTTGCTGAACCGTGGCAAGGGGAATCGCCTGATAAGCTCCAACGATCGCGCCCTCTGTTACATTCGATTTTCCGATACGGCCTGAAATGGGGGAGGTTACCTGGGTGTATTTTAAATTGATTTTAGCGGATTCAACGGTCGCCTGATAGTATTGAATATCGGCTTCGAGCTGTTTCAGGCCAGCGGCAATATCATCATAATTCTGCTGGCTGACCGCCTTGACTTTGAGCAATTCAGCGAAACGTTCAGCTTTGGAACGCGTTGCCGACAGGTTGGCCTCGGACCGTGCAAGAGCGGCCATGGCAGAGTCCAGGACGGCCTGAAACGGGGCCGGATCAATCTGGTAGAGAAGCTGTCCTGTTTTCACATCCTCCCCCTCTTTGAAGGCTTTTTTCAGGATGAGGCCGCTGACCTGAGGACGTATTTCTGCAATAAGCAACGGAGATATACGGCCGGGAAGTTTAGTGGTCAGACGGACATTCTGGGGAACCACTTTCATGATCGAAACCTCGGGCGGAGGCATTGAAGGCATGGCCTGCTGTTTGGGGCTGCAGCCTGCAAGCATAAGACTGCCTGACAGGATGCCCAGGACCATGCTCCATTGAAGAGGGGAATATAACGTTTTGTTTTGTTTCATTGGAATCCTCCGGTTATCGTTAAAATTAAGCTTTATATCTGAAATGTGAATTTTAATTCTTAAAAATGAATTGCGGTTCATATTTAAAGTAGCTAATTCATATTATGATTGTCAATCCTTTTTTTGATCTTTTTGAATTTTGAGAGAATTTGTGTCATCTAGCTGCCTTCTTTTACAAAAAAGAAAGGGGTGTGATATGAACGGACAGACGTTATCTGGATTCCATTCCTTTATTAGCCGCTCCGTTAAGGAAAAAGTCATAAACAACCGAGGACAAATCGAGGTTTTTATTTATAGGATCAGCACTGTTATGGATATAATGGGTAATGACAGTCCGGATAGTAACGATGAACAGGGAAGAAAGAAGAGAAGAATCATATTTGCTGGAAATGACTTTTAGTTTCTGAGCCTTTTGAATGAAAGGAATGACAATGCTCAGGAACTGATCTTCCGCCTGGGAAGGGGAATTTTTGCAGTCATTGGCGATGTTTTTGTTTTCTTCCAGCAGAATGATACGGAAAAAGTCCGCATTAACCTTGAAATGATCCATACTGATTGAAATGAAGGTTTTAAGCTGATCCATGGGATTCTGGATGTTTTTGATGGTTGTTTTTATTTTTAAAAGAAGATCATTCAATTTTTCATCCAGGAGGGCCTTATACAGGGCTTGCTTGTCTTTGAAATAGAGATAAACCGTGCCGGTCGCGTACTGAGCCTGAAGGGCAATATCTTTGATGGTTGCGTTATGATAGTTCTTGCTGGCAAAAACATGTTCAGCCGCTTTAAGAATATCCGAGCGTCTGAGCTGCTTGTCTCTTTCTTTTCTGCTAAGGGTTTCCATTATACCAATATACCTCCGTTAAAATGATGAATGACAATTCATAAATAAATTATAATATTCATTAAATGATTTTTCAAGCAAAAAATGAAGATTTATAAAAATGAAGAATTCCACCGCTTACCGCGGGGCATTTAACCCGAATAACCCGAATTTTGCGCGTAAGCGACAAATATTCGGGATGCAATGCCTGTTTGACCCAGTCAAAACAGGCTTGCGCAGACAAAATGTTGTTTTTTGTCGGAATATATGATTGGGTACAGTTTGTACCCAAAGATTGAAGTTCATAGTGGGGCTGGAAGGATTGATTTATCAGGGTTCGAATGGATTTTTTTCTGATTTTTCATGCAATATGCGGGCTGAGGTTAAACAGCACAGACGATGAGGAAAAAACAATCCGGTCAGGATAAGACTTTTTTTTTAAATAAGATCATGATAGGGTATGGCAATGACCATCATGAAAATACATCAGATCACCCGGGCAATTTTACTCACGGGTTTTGTCTTTATGATCCTTTTCCTGGGGCTGGAATACGGGCTTTCCCATTATTTTACCCGTTATGCTTCTGAGGTTCTGGAAAGAGAAAGACAGGAGGAATTGCGGGTGTCCTGGAATCAATATTTTGAACAGAGAAAAGATGTGCTTATTACCGGCCTTGACGGTTATGCCAACTGGTCTTTCTTATCAGACAATATTCTTAAGGGAAATGACAAGGCGATAGAATCTGCTTTTATTGATTACAGAGAAACACTTCAGAATGATTATCTGATGGATTTTATGGCAATTCACGGAATGAACAGGAATCTTGTGTTTGCTTTTTATGATACGTTTTCAACAAAAGAGAGTGAGGAGAAAATTAACGCAATCCGTCACAGGACTTTTGAAGACCTTATGAATAAGGAGATGAGGAACTCCTATGAAGAGGAAAAGAAGAAATGTGAAGCAAATCCCGGGACACGGTCAAAGGTCTGGACTTCCATCCTTAATCTTCAGAATGAAATCTTTCTGGTTGCCTACTCTTATATAGCAGACGATAACGGGCTTTTGATAAGTCCCGATGCGGCCATGGTTGTTGGAGTGAGAATGTCCAAAATCATGCAGATGGCGTCTAAAGTTCTTCCGGCAAAGGTCCGGATTCATAAAGATCCCCAGAAGGACAGTTATCTGGAAATCACGGAAAACGGATTTTTTCCCGGAGAAACTTTTTACGTGTCCTTTTCTCCCCATTTTATCATGCAGGAGATCATTCAAGGCACGATTTTCTGGATGATGATTGTTCAGATTTCCCTTATTCTTCTTCTTATCGTTTTGATTTTTCCGCTGACCATCAACCTGTACACACGACAACTTCAGGAGATTATTGATAACCAGACCCACGAGTTAACTACCGTAAATGAAAAACAGACAAAACTGATCAAACATCTTCAGGATGCTTTTTCCAGTATCCGGACTCTGGAAGGTCTTATTCCCATATGCGCCTCCTGTAAAAAAATAAGAAATGACAATGGATATTGGGAACAGGTGGAAGAATATATTAAAAAGCACAGTGAAGCCAATTTCAGCCATGGGATCTGTCCGGAGTGCATCAAAAAATTGTATCCGAATGTGGCGTCAAAAATGGAAAAGGAAAAGTCGGAGAAAAAGAATCCTCCCCTTCATTAACCGGAATTTTGCGCGTAAGCGTCAAATATCCGGGGATGCAACTTGGGTCTGGAAGGATTGAATCATCTGGCGTTAAAAGAATCTGATTTTATTTTTCATTCAATATCCGGGTTAAGGGAGGCGTGGGGTTTTTTCTCGGGCAAATTCATCATGCTGGGTTTACCTTCAAGCTGAGCAGAAGCATCCACACTGAAGGCCCCCTGGGTTACAATTTTTTCTCCTTCCTTGAGTCCTTTAACTACGATGTAACTGTCTCCCAGCATGGGACCCAGTTCAACTTCACGAAGCTTGAAGACGGGTTCATCCCTATCGGGTAGTTTGACATAGACAAGGGAGCGTTTGCCTGTCCATAAAACAGCAGAGCACGGAATAACCGGAAATTTTTCATATTGATGCAAGCTAGAATGAACTATGCCCGTGGCAAACATTTCAGGTTTCAGCTTGCCGTCTTTATTTGTAATTTCAACCCTTACTTTGGCAACACGGGTGACAGGATCCAGAACAGGATCTATGAATAGAATTTCTCCTTCAAGCAGGTTGCCGGGCAGGGCCTGAACCGTGAATGAAACGGGATCTCCGGTTTTTAGAAATTCAATGTCGCTTTCATAGGCGTCGAACATGACCCATAGATGAGAAAGGTCCGCAATTTCATAAAGCACGGTTCCCTGGGCCACATGGTCGCCGTTGCTAACACGGCGTGCAGTGACAATGCCGTTGGTATTGGAGATGACCTCAAAATTGTTCTGGGGAGCTCCGGATTTTTCAATTGCAGCAATCTGATCGTCAGTCAGTTTCCACTGCCGGAGTTTATCTTTGGACGCTTCATAAATTTCAGGCTGAGATGTTTTTATTTTCGCCGCTTCAAGCAGCTCCTGCTGAGCTGTGACAAGTTCAGGAGAGTAAATCAGGGCCAAAGTTTGGCCTTTGCTGACCGGCTCTCCCGTAAAGTTAAGCATGAGTTTTTCAATGCGTCCGGAGATATGGGCGACCTGGCTTTGTAAAAGCCGTTCATCCGCCTGAACTTTCCCGTAAAGGCGGATCTCTTTTACAGGCATTTCGGATGTCACGGCGGTGGTCATCACATTGGCTAATTGAGCGGCTTCTTTGCTTAAGTGCAGGGCTTCAGAATCATGAGCGGCACTATTATTTTGTTTAATCAGAATCAAATCCATGGCGCAAAGCGGGCACTTGCCGGGTTCTGGCATTCTTATTTGAGGGTGCATGGAGCAAGTATAGATGTCCGAGGGAATATCTTTTGATTTTTGAGGGGATACATTTTCTCTTTCAGGAGAAGAATTAAAAAAAAGCCACCCTATAAAAATACCGGCCAGTAGACACAATCCGTATCGGATAGATTTAGGCATCCAGGGATTATTCATAGCATATACCTTTCACATTTACGGGATTTGAGAATAGGCCATCAATCGTTTTAACCATGCCACAGCCGTATTGTGATCAGCCATGGCATTAATCTGCTTCAGCTCGTAATCAAGGGTTTGCTGACGGATACGCAGAACGTCCGTTAATCCACTCCCTGAAGTTGAAAAACTTTTCAGCATGATATCAAGCGTTTTGTTGGCCAAAAGATATTGTTCGGAATAGAGTCCGGCTTTAAGTTCGGAATCCTGATAGAGCGCAAGGGCTTCATAATATTCCGCTTGCAAATCATTAACCGCAGTATTGTATTCCTGTGTTTTAGCGTTTTTTAATAAAACCGCTTCAGACTGCATGGCCTTATATTTTTTTCGATAAACAGGTAAGGTGACTACCAGCATGGGCATAATCATATCTTTTCCATTCATCGAAGAGGTGGACATTTCGCTTTTGTTGATGAGAGAATAATTGACTCCGACCCCCAGCATGGGGTAGCCCATCCGTGTAACCATTTTACGCCTAGCTTCCAAAGACTGCTGTTCATATTGAAGCATTAAAAGCATGGGGTTATTGCTGAGTATAATATCCGAAACAGAAAAGAGGGGTACATTCAATGTGTCAGCTTTTAAAGCCTCCGGAAATGAAACCGGGGATTGCACAGGTCTGTTCAGATAGCTGTTGAATTTTGCTATAACAGAATTC
This sequence comes from uncultured bacterium, assembly GCA_964443875.1. Lineage (GTDB taxonomy): Bacteria > Auribacterota > JAFGBW01 > JAFGBW01 > JAFGBW01 > CAYUET01. The sequence continues at coordinate 15,947 of CAYUET010000039.1, forward strand.
TTCCGGTTATGGAGCATGGAGATATTGTTTTCGAGCTCTTTGATTTCGATTTGAACACGGTATAAATCAGAGAGGCCCCCTCCCCCTGTCTGTGTGCCCATTGCATTTTTCTGCATAGAGAAGCTTGAGGTTTGAGTGCTGTCTCCCGGATTCTCTCCCATACTGTCGCTTCCTGATGAAACTACCGGATTGTTTTTCATCTCATCGTTTGATGATCCTGCTCCGGAAAATGTGCTGCTCCCCTCTCCGGAAAAGGAGGTTTTGAATTTTACCAGGGTAAGTCGTTCGAGGGTTTTGAGGATTTGTATGTTTTTTTCAGTCAGACGGATTTCCTGGGTAATTTTGTAGAGTTCATTCCAGGTGCGCTGAACATCAAAAAACACCTTCAGCTTGACATCCCTCAGGGACTCATATTTTGCCTTTGCCATAAGGCTCATTTCATCTTTTGCCACCTTAAGTGTTCCAAACCACGGAAACATCTGCATCAGCCGGATATCCGCCACCTGTTCCCCTCCCAGCAATTCCATGGGTTCGAGAAACACCCCCAAAGTCAGCTCCGGATCAGGCAGGCTTCCAACCTGAGGTACTTTTTGCAGGAAAGCCTCATATTCTGAAAATTTCTGAAGCACGGCGGGATTGTTTTTTGAGGCCAGTTCCAGATAATTGTACAGAGGATCTTCTGGAGCAGCAAGATTGTCTGCAGAGCAAAGGCCCGGCATGATGGCCACGATCAACATGAATTTTTTAAAGTTTTGGATGAACGGGTTCATTCTGTTTTGATCCGATTTTTATGGGGAGGGTATTGTGTTATGACGTTTTATTTCATTTTCTCTCCAGATGGCCTGGAACAGGGGCACTACAAAAATGGTCATGACCTGGATGATCATGCCGCCAAAGGTTGGAATGGCCATGGGAATCATGATATCCGCCCCTTTTCCGCTGGAGGTGAGGACAGGCAGAAGGGCAATAACCGCACAGGCAGTAGTCATCATGGCAGGACGCACACGTTTTTTTCCTGCGGTGATGACCGCTTCCCTGACCTCATGAACAGTGGAGGGCTTCTGTTCTTCAAAAACCTGGTGAATATAGGTTCCCATAATGACGCCGTCGTTTGTGGCAATGCCGAACAAGGCGATAAAACCAACCCAGACGGCAACACTTAAGTTGACGGTATGCATCTGAAATAAATTATGGAGGTTGACGCCGGAGATGGAAAAGTTGAGAAACCACTCCTGCCCGTACAGCCAGATCATGATGAACCCGCCGGCAAACGCAACAAGGACTCCGGAAAAATGAATGCAGGAGGCGGTAATGGTTTGAAACTGAAAATACAGCAACAGGAAAATCAGAATCAGGCAAAGGGGGATGACCACAGACAGTCGTTTTGTCGCCCGGACCTGCTGCTCATAGTTGCCGGTAAATGTATAGGAAACACCTGCGGGCAGTGCTAACAGGCCGGATTCAATTTTTTTCTGCAATAGGCTTTCCGCTTCTTCGACAACATCCACCTCGGCCCTGCCTTCCTGCTTATCAAAAATCACATATCCGACAAGAAAGGTGTTTTCACTGCGGATCATCTGCGCGCCTCTTGTGTAGCCTATTTCAGCAATTTCGCTTAAGGGAATCTGCACTCCGTTCATAGAAGGGATAAGAATACGTTTTAAATCTTCCGGATTATCACGAAGCTCTCTGGCATATCGGACTCTTAAGGGGAAGCGTTCACGGCCTTCCACGGAGGTGGTGAGCGTCATTCCTCCGACAGCCACCTGCAGGACTTCCTGTACGGAATCAATGGTCATTCCATAGCGGGCCATGGCCATTCGGTTCAGATTGATTTCAACATAGGGAGCCCCTACAGCGCGGTCATAAAAGACGGATTCCGCTTTTACGGAGGGCACATTTTTGAGGGCTTCTTCAAAGGCTAAGCCGGCCTTTTCAATGGCATTCAGATCAGGGCCATAGACCTTTAATCCCATGGGCGCCCGCATTCCGGTCGAAAGCATGATAAGACGGGTTTCAATGGGCTGTAATTTGGGGGCCGACGTCAAACCCGGAATATGGGTCACTTTGACAATCTCGTTCCAGATATCCAGAGGCTTTTTGATTTCCGGCCTCCATTGGCGGAAATATTCTCCCTGGTTGTCAGGGATCAGGTTTTCGGGGGATACAATCCTGAAACCTTCCTTTCCGGGATCATAGGTTTTTCCGTTTTGAAGCAGGAAGGCCCCCTGCGAGTCAGTTTTAAAACGCCTGCGGTGTCCGTTTTCATCCAGAAGATATTCCGGTCTGTAGTTGATGGTGTTTTCAAACATTTGAACAGGGGCAGGATCAAGGGCAGAATTAACCCGCCCCCACTTGCCAACAGCCACCTCCACTTCAGGAATTTCAGAAAGACGCTTATCGAGTATTTGAATATACTGAAGATTTTTTTCAATACTGGAGTGGGGCATGCTGGTGGGCATGAGCAGAAAGGAACCTTCATTAAGCGAAGGCATGAATTCTTTTCCTGTTCCCGGAAAGGTCTTGACTGCCGTCTGCCAGAAGGAGGTCTGCCTGAAATTTTTCCATCCCGCTTTTTCAAAGCCCAGTGCGAAAACATTGAACAGAGGCTCGAATCCCAGCCATGACATCATTCCAAACAACAAAGTCAAGGCGGGAATCAATAAGAACTTCCCCTTATTATCCAGACACCAGCGGATCAAGGGCTCATAAAAATGAACCATGGACATTAACGCTGTAAGGAGAAGCCCGACAATTTCGGTGACAAATAAAAAGTTTTCAAAAAGGCTGTTATGAGCCCCCAATGGGAGCCATTCCATGGAGAGGTAATACAGGGCAGTGAGGACGATGGCTCCGGTATTGATGAAGTCAGGAGCCGATGAATATTTTTCAGGCAGATACGGTTCGGATAAATTGACCATGCCAATCACGGTGAATAGAAGTGCGGGCCACGTTCCCCACAGGATGGCACTTAAGATCCCCCCCAGGATAAAAGAAGCGTTGGCGATTTTTCGGAGTTTTCCGGAGTCCAGGTGAATGGAAAAAATCAGATAAGAAAGAGAGGGCAGCACCACCATTCCCAGAATGAAAGAGGAGGTTATGGCAAAGGTTTTTGTAAAGGCGAGAGGCCTGAATAATTTTCCTTCAGCGGCTTCCATGGCAAATACAGGAAGGAAACTGACAAGGGTGGTTAAGAGTGCAGTAACGACCGCAGCCCTGACCTCCGTTGTGGCAAGGTAGATTTCATGAAGCAGGGGCTTTCCCCGTAAATGATGATTTCCGGACATTTCAAGATGACGGATGATGTTTTCCACGTCCACTATTCCGATATCCACCATGACGCCTATGGCAATCGCAATTCCCGAAAGAGCGACGATATTGGCCTCCACCCCGAAAAAATGCATGGCGATGAAGGTCATCAGCACGCCGATGGGCAGCAAAAAGGATACGATAAAGGAAGCTTTGAGATTCATCAGTAAAACGATGATCACGAGAATGCTGATCAGAATTTCATGGGAAAGAGCGGATTCAAGAGTTCCGATGGTTTCTTTTATCAGTCCGGTTCTGTCGTAGAAGGGAATGATGCTTACCTTTGAAAGACTGCCATCAGGCAGAGTTTTCTGGGGCAGACCCGCTTCAAGATCCTTTATCTTTTCTTTGATATTCTTGATGACTTCCATGGGGTTGGAACCATAACGGGCAACCACAACAGCGCCTACCGCTTCAGCTCCGCCCTTATCAAGTCCTCCGCGCCGTGTCGCCGGACCAAAGGCAACGTTGGCCACATCTTTAATTCTGACCGGAATGCTGTTGCGGACCGCAATGACGGAGGTTTCAAGGTCATTCAGGTTTTTAACATAGCCAAGCCCCCGGATGATATATTCCACATTGTTCAGCTCAAGGGTTTCGGCGCCGATGTCGAGATTGCTTTTTCGAACGGCATTCATCACATCCATGACCGACACCTTGTAGGCTTTAAGGGCGTCAGGATTTAAGTCGACCTGGTATTCTTTGATAAAGCCCCCGACAGAGGCCACTTCCGATACCCCCTCAGCAGCCGTCAGACCATATTTCACGTAAAAATCTTGCAGAGTGCGGAGTTCCTGGGGATCCCAGCCGCCATTCGGCTCGCCTGTTTTGGGGTTTCGACCTTCAAGGGTATACCAGAAGATTTGACCCAGGGCAGTAGCATCAGGACCCAGCGAGGGTTGTACTCCGGCAGGTAAAGTGCCGGCAGGCAGAGAATTGAGCTTTTCAAGGATGCGCGAACGGCTCCAGTAAAAATCAATTTCGTCTTTGAAAAGAATATACACAAAAGACATGCCAAACATCGAGGTGCTGCGTATTGTTTTAACTCCGGGTATACCCAGGAGAGAGGTGGTCAAAGGGTAGGTGATTTGATCCTGAATATCTTTGGGGGAGCGTCCCATCCATTCCGTGGCTACGATCTGCTGGTTGTCTCCGATATCCGGAATGGCATCCACGGGAACCGGATTACGCGGGAAACCTTTTAAGTTCCAGTTAAAGGGTGCGGTAACCAGCCCTCCTGTTAAAAAAGCAGCGAACAGGATGAAAGTCACCAGCCTGTTTTCGAGAAAATATTTTACAATCCGGTTAAGCATACAAACCTGTATGTCAGCTGACGGTTTCTTTTGAAACCTCTTCAGCATATTCATTTTTATCCGCTAAAATTTTTAAAAATTTTTCAGGATCAGCCTTGATGGTTTCCAGACATCCTGCACAGCAGACATAAATCCTTTTACCCTTGTAATCCACAAACAAACTTTTATCTATAGCCCCGCCAAGGACAGGACATTCGGTCTGCAATTTTAAAATTTTTTCTTCATGGGAGCCGGGTTTATTATTCAAATCTCCGGCATTCACCAGGGACACTGAAATAAGCATCATGAATAGGGTCATGCATGGAATTGTTTTCATTCGATTCTCCTTTTTTTGTTTTCTGAAGTATTCCCGAATAGAAAAGACGGAAAGAATAAATTTTAAAGGAGTTAAGAGGGCTGTGTAAGAATAAGCCAAATGAAACGATTAGTCAATCTCTTAAAGACTCTGTTTTCACCCTTTTATCTGTTGTCTTCCTGATTTGAAGAGTGTAAATGTTTTTCATATTCATTAACACTTGGAGAAACGATATGTTGAATGCCTATTTTCTGTCCGTTGCAGCGGTTGTCCTTGCCGAGATGGGA